>NZ_JBNHGO010000234.1:0-205 GCF_059091365.1 Arthrobacter sp. MDT2-34-1 | reverse complement strand
GCAGTACCATCGGCGCTGTGGGCCTTAGCTTCCGGGTTCGGAATGGGACCGGGCGTTTCCCCCACGCTATGACCGCCGTAACCCTTCGTGCGCGCCCGCCCCGGTGAAGGGTTGGCGGCAAACCTGTTGGTTACAAGCTTGTGCTTGGAACTGTATTCAATTGTTTGTTCCCTTTTTCGACAACGGTTGTTGTCTGGGAACCACA
>NZ_JBNHGO010000233.1:0-211 GCF_059091365.1 Arthrobacter sp. MDT2-34-1 | reverse complement strand
CACATCGCTGCAAGAATAAGGTCCTGTTGCCTCAGGACCCAACAGTGTGCCAAAAGACATCCCCCGCGAAACCAACCACACACGTTCCAAACACCCCAAAGGGCACCGTACTTAGCATGCGGCCAACCGCGAAAGACACCGAATCCGTTGATATTCCACCCATGAGCACCCGCCGGACAACAGACGCGTCCGCAACGGGCTTGCCCTGCAA
>NZ_JBNHGO010000232.1:0-212 GCF_059091365.1 Arthrobacter sp. MDT2-34-1 | reverse complement strand
CACATCGCTGCAAGAATAAGGTCCTGTTGCCTCAGGACCCAACAGTGTGCCAAAAGACATCCCCCGCGAAACCAACCACACACGTTCCAAACACCCCCGAAAGGGCACCGTACTGGCATGCGGCCAACCGCGAAAGACACCGAATCCGTTGATATTCCACCCATGAGCACCCGCCGGACAACAGACGCGTCCGCAACGGGCTTGCCCTGCAA
>NZ_JBNHGO010000231.1:0-249 GCF_059091365.1 Arthrobacter sp. MDT2-34-1 | reverse complement strand
AAGTAGAGCTGTGGGCCGCCGAAGCCGACGGGGTATTCCACCTCCCGTTTGGCGTCCATCGCGCCGTGGATTCCGGTGGGGCCTGAACCGAAGGATCCCCAGTCCACGCCGAAGTAGGTCAGGACATGGTTGGCCAGACCTGACCGGACGACCTCATGTGCTTGAGCGACGGCCAAGAGGATACCGGCGCCGACCGGACTGCTGAGCCCCTGATATCGCACGTTCGTCATCCCCATCGTCGGCAACAGG
>NZ_JBNHGO010000230.1:0-249 GCF_059091365.1 Arthrobacter sp. MDT2-34-1 | reverse complement strand
CTGAGACGGCCGCCTGAGGACCATAGCCACAACAGACCCACCACGAGAGTAAGGAACCGCCATGACGGACACGCGCAAGGACCTGGAGATGGCGACCATTGAGCGGGACTCCGCGGCCCGGCTGGCAGCTGAGATGCTGCTGGACCACGAGGACGCCCTCAGCAAGGGATCCTCCGATGCTGCCGCCGATGCCCTTACCCGGGCACCTTCATGGCGTTCCTATTCTTTTCACTTCCCGTTTTCTGGGTA
>NZ_JBNHGO010000229.1:0-251 GCF_059091365.1 Arthrobacter sp. MDT2-34-1 | reverse complement strand
CCATGGTGATGACGTCGTCCGCCAGCTTCTCCTTGGAAAGGGAGCCGCCCGGTTTGTACCACTCGACAATCGAATTGATCGTGCCGAAGAGGAGCCGCGCGGTCGTCCTGGGGTCGATGTCGCTGCGCAGCGAGCCCTCGGTGCTGGCGGTCCGCACGAGCTCGGAAACGGCGTTATTGAAGGCACGCCGCCGGGCCAGGGCGTCCCGTTCAATCTCCGTGTTGCCCCTGAGCCGCAGCAGCAGGGTCACG
>NZ_JBNHGO010000228.1:0-251 GCF_059091365.1 Arthrobacter sp. MDT2-34-1 | reverse complement strand
ACTACAGCCTGGGCGGCGAGCAATCCGGCCACGTGATTTTCTCCGACTACGCCACGACCGGCGACGGAGTGCTGACCGGCCTGCAGCTGGCTGCGCAGGTAGCGAAGGCGGGCCGCCCGCTGGCTGAACTGGCTGCCGTCATGACCAAGCTTCCGCAGGTCCTCATCAACGTCAGGGACGTGGACAAGGCCAGCGCCGGGATCAATGCGGCAGTGCAGGACGCCGTTGAACAGGCCAAAGCCACGCTCGGG
>NZ_JBNHGO010000227.1:0-252 GCF_059091365.1 Arthrobacter sp. MDT2-34-1 | reverse complement strand
AAGGCCATCGAACCGTTCGCCGAATCCGTCTTCGTCCCCCAGGACCCGGTCCAGGCGGAAGCGCTGGTGCAGGCACGCCGGGATGCGATCCCGTCGCTCCAACAACTGGGGCGCACCTCCATCGGCGACGTCGGCGTGCCGCGGAACCGGCTGGCCGAGATCGTCACCGGCATCCAGGAGATTTCCCGGGACACCGGGGTCAGGATCTACACGATTGCCCACGCCGCCGACGGCAACCTGCACCCGATGATC
>NZ_JBNHGO010000226.1:0-252 GCF_059091365.1 Arthrobacter sp. MDT2-34-1 | reverse complement strand
GTTGGCCTGGTAGGAACCAACCGACTTGATGTGCGTCGGCAGTTCGACCTTGCGCTTGTCGATG
Organism: Arthrobacter sp. MDT2-34-1; assembly: GCF_059091365.1. NCBI lineage: Bacteria > Bacillati > Actinomycetota > Actinomycetes > Micrococcales > Micrococcaceae > Arthrobacter > Arthrobacter sp. MDT2-34-1. The sequence goes on along the minus strand of NZ_JBNHGO010000226.1, from coordinate 188 downwards.
GCGCCGAGGCCGGCGGCCTCAACGGCAGCGGCAACGTCGGCCGGCTTGACGGTACCGAACAGACGGCCGGCTTCGCCGGCCTTCACGACCAGCTTGACCGACTTGGAAGCCAGTGCGGCAGCCTGAGCCTGAGCGTCTTCCAGGGAAGCGTGCTCGCGAGCTGCGCGGGCAGCCTTGATGGACTCGAC
>NZ_JBNHGO010000225.1:0-255 GCF_059091365.1 Arthrobacter sp. MDT2-34-1 | reverse complement strand
GACGGCGTTCATCCAGTATTCGCGCGAATTCACGCAGCCGCTGGGGCAGATGGCCGGCATGGCCAACATGCTGCAGTCCGGCGTGGCATCCGCCGAGCGGGTCTTCGAACTGCTGGATGCGGATGAGCAGGAACCGGACACCGCCGAGACGGCGCTGCCGGCGCGGGCTGACGGCCACGTCGCGTTCGAGCATGTGAGCTTCAGCTACAGCCCGGACAAGCCGCTGATCGAGAACCTGTCCTTCGCGGCCCGGCC
>NZ_JBNHGO010000224.1:0-261 GCF_059091365.1 Arthrobacter sp. MDT2-34-1 | reverse complement strand
ATCCGCGCTACGGCTGCGAGCGGGAATGCACCGAGGAGCTGGGGCTAGACCTTACCCTGGGCGCGCTGCTGGTGATCGAGCACCAGTTCCATCCGGAACCGTACGGTGACTCCATGCTCTTTGTGTACGATGGCGGCACCCTGGCTGAGGATGCGGTCATCACCTTGCCGGACGCGGAATTGCTCAGCTACCGCTTCCTGCCGCCGGACGAGCTCGAAAGCGTGACGGTGGTGCCGCTGGCCAACCGGCTGCGGGCCGCGC
>NZ_JBNHGO010000223.1:0-264 GCF_059091365.1 Arthrobacter sp. MDT2-34-1 | reverse complement strand
GGGCTGCCAACCCCCGCTGGGAGGGCATCACTCGTGACTACAGCGCAGCTGATGTCGTCCGCCTCCGCGGCCGCGTCCAGGAAGAGCACACGCTGGCCAAGCGCGGTTCCGAGAAGCTGTGGAAGCAGCTGACAGAGGAGGCCAAGACCGGCCAGTACACCAACGCCCTCGGCGCCCTCACCGGCAACCAGGCGGTCCAGCAGGTCAAGGCCGGCCTGCGCGCCATCTACCTTTCCGGCTGGCAGGTCGCCGCCGACGCAAACC
>NZ_JBNHGO010000222.1:0-267 GCF_059091365.1 Arthrobacter sp. MDT2-34-1 | reverse complement strand
GGACGTACATTTTCTGACGGTGTCAGAAGTCGCAGAGGTTATGCGGGTTTCCCGGATGACTGTCTACAGAATGATCCATGCCGGCGAACTGCCGGCAGTCCAGTTCGGCCGCTCCTACCGTGTGCCTGAAGCTGCCGTAGAGCAATATCTGCGCGGCATCATCGGCGGGAAGCACGAAACCGCGTAACCGTTGCCGGTGCAATGGCTTCCGCCGTAGAGGCGCATGGCTGTGGCGGCCGCTGAGGGCGTGCGCGGTCAAGGGCACCC
>NZ_JBNHGO010000221.1:0-268 GCF_059091365.1 Arthrobacter sp. MDT2-34-1 | reverse complement strand
AGTGAGTCCACACTGCAATTCACGCACCAACCAGCACAGCAGAAGCGCTCCAGGAATTGCGCTGCCACAGGATTCAACGAATGATGTGGCAGCGAGGAGATCGAAGCCCTCCCAAGCCGGCCTTTCGAGAGTTTTCTCAGAACCGTTCATAGTGACGGGACGGATTTGCAGCTCGTATCGGTGGAGAATGTGCCCGGCGGTTTTAGCAAGCAGACCTATTTTGTAACGGTCCTTGAGTCGGGTGATAAGATGCGGGAGCTAGTCGTGA
>NZ_JBNHGO010000220.1:0-268 GCF_059091365.1 Arthrobacter sp. MDT2-34-1 | reverse complement strand
CATCAACGAGGCTGAACTCACCGTGGGCAAGCCCAAGACCAAGTCCGTGGGAGTGCCCGGCATCGCCCATGCGATGGAAATTGCGGTCAAGCAGATGGGCGCCGTCCGCAGCGCCAGGACGCTGCTGCGGGTCAACCAGAAGGACGGCTTTGACTGTCCGGGCTGCGCCTGGCCCGAGGGGGACCACCGGCACCGGGCGGAGTTCTGCGAAAACGGGGCCAAAGCGGTAGCCGAGGAAGCCACGCGCAGGCGCGTGACGCCGTCGTTC
>NZ_JBNHGO010000219.1:0-269 GCF_059091365.1 Arthrobacter sp. MDT2-34-1 | reverse complement strand
TCGCGGCGATCGTCGTCCGGGAGTTGCCGGGCATCGACGGATTCAGTCATGCCGACCGGCGCCCCGAGGGCCTTGGCGATGGCCTCTTTGGCGGCAAAGCGCGCGGCCAGCGACCGCGTGCCCAGCCCGCGCTCGGCCGGGGTGAACAAGCGGTCGCGAAGGCCGGGCGTGCGCTCGAGCTGGCGCCGGAACCGCGGCACATCGACGACGTCCACGCCAATTCCGACGATCATCGCAGTCCTTTCACCGCCGGTTATTCGACGGTGACG
>NZ_JBNHGO010000218.1:0-269 GCF_059091365.1 Arthrobacter sp. MDT2-34-1 | reverse complement strand
GCCGACGATCCGGCCGCATTGTCCTGGACCAGCGGCGACCAACCCCACGGGCTTCCCCTGACGCGGACGGGCCTGGGCGAGGGGACCGTTCGGGTTTCCGCCGAGACAGCCCCCACCGGAGCCGTTGCCTGGCTCGTTCCGAACGCACCGAACGCCCAGCGGCTGCTGGCGGCGCCGGTTGCCTCTCCGGTCGAAGCCGTTTCCGGCCTCGCATCCCTGCCCGCGTTCCAGCCCCTGGTCAGCACCACGACATCAGCACCCGTTGCGGA
>NZ_JBNHGO010000217.1:0-269 GCF_059091365.1 Arthrobacter sp. MDT2-34-1 | reverse complement strand
CCTGTCCGATGAGAGCCGGCAGGTGGTAGCCGGTCTGGGCAGCGGTGAGTTCCGGCAGGGCCGCAGCATGGATGCCCTGCTGAGCGCATACCGGATCGGAGCGCGGGTGACGCTGCGCGAGATGTCCCGGGCCTCCATGGAGCAGGGGCTGGGCCCGAACGTTGTCGTGAATCTGGGCGAATCCATCCTGGCCTACATCGAGGAGCTCTCCGCGGTCAGCGCCGAGGCCTACGCCTTCGAACAGTCTGAACGCGCCGGAGCAATGGAAC
>NZ_JBNHGO010000216.1:0-271 GCF_059091365.1 Arthrobacter sp. MDT2-34-1 | reverse complement strand
CGATAATGCCGACGCGGATCTGCGCGACGCCATCCGCGAAGCTCTTGCCGAAGGCGCGCCCGTCGCTGACCTGGCGGAGTCGTCGGACCTGCCGCCGCACCAGATCAAGAAACTGGGACGGTCAGCCAACTGACTGCAGCAGGTAATTGAAGTTCAGGCCCTTGGCCTGGTGCTTATTCGGGCTGCGGTCCCCACACCGCGGCCGCACCGCTGGCCCCGATCAGCACCACCTGGAACACGCAGGCGACTGCCAGCATCACCGAGAACACGC
>NZ_JBNHGO010000215.1:0-271 GCF_059091365.1 Arthrobacter sp. MDT2-34-1 | reverse complement strand
GAGGCCGTCGGACTCGACATCGACGACCTTGCAGCCGGGGCGGAGCAGACCGCAGCGGCCGGTGACGCCGGCACCGACGGCGGTCCCGCCGTCGTACGTCTTTTCGGCAAGGGCTCCAAGGAGCGGCTGGTGCCGCTGGGCTCCTATGCGGCCAAGGCGATTGACGACTACCTGGTCCGCGCCCGGCCCGGCCTTGCCGCCAAGGGCAAGGGGACACCGGCGCTCTTTCTCAATGCGCGGGGCGGCCGGCTGAGCCGCCAGAGCGCCTGGA
>NZ_JBNHGO010000214.1:0-272 GCF_059091365.1 Arthrobacter sp. MDT2-34-1 | reverse complement strand
ACCATCGCCCGGAGGGCGGTTGTGTCGACGGTCGGGAAATGTGCGGCCAAGGCGATCCGGGCCGCACCATGCTCGACGTGCTGCTGGACCCTGCGGTCCCTGGCGGCCAGGGCATACAGCTGATCCGTGGTCCACCGGCGGCCCAGAATCCGGGCTGCAGGAGGCAGTTCCTTAACTGCGGTCATCCCGTCGGCGGTGATGACCTCAGTAACAACAGCTGTCGTGTTTCCCATGATTTCTTCCCCCCAGAGAACCTGTTAACCATTCTTCCC
>NZ_JBNHGO010000213.1:0-274 GCF_059091365.1 Arthrobacter sp. MDT2-34-1 | reverse complement strand
TGAACATCTTCAAGCTGATGAAGTACCTGGGCCGCGAATACTTGCTCATCTTCTCCACCTCCTCCTCGGAAGCAGCACTGCCGCGGCTGATCGCCAAGATGGAGCACCTGGGCGTGTCCAAGCCGGTCGTCGGTGTGACCGTGCCCACCGGCTACTCCTTCAACCTGGACGGCACCGCCATCTACCTGACCATGGCGGCGCTGTTCGTCGCCACGGCGATGGGGACGCCGCTGGAACTGGGCGAGCAGATTTCCCTGCTGGTCTTCATGATCAT
>NZ_JBNHGO010000212.1:0-277 GCF_059091365.1 Arthrobacter sp. MDT2-34-1 | reverse complement strand
GACATGCACACTATGTGCATGCTATGGTCGATAGCACACCATGCGGCAAGAGGTGTGTCAAGCAACACAGGGCCTGATGTTGCAGCACGGAGATGGTTAGGGGAGCCGCCAGAGATGCAGGGTGGTGGCGGTGGCAAAAATGGCCTGAGCGGTTGCGGCCGCCTGGTCGCCGGGCATCGCGCCTTGTTAGCTTTTGCCGTGCCCATGCGGGCGAGCGGCGACGTTACCGTTCGAGGTTGTTCTGATCCTGGAGGGCCGCAGCGGCGTTCTTTTCGGC
>NZ_JBNHGO010000211.1:0-277 GCF_059091365.1 Arthrobacter sp. MDT2-34-1 | reverse complement strand
GACGGCATTCAGCCTCTGCCGTGATAACAAGCTGGCCATGGTGGTCTTCGGCATGGAAGGCGAGGGAAACGTCACCCGCGCGATCCTTGGGGAGAACATCGGTACCCTCGTCACAGCCTAGCGCCCGAGGGGCCCGCCGCAAGCGCAGTGAGTGGTGGGAGGGCGGCAGGCGCTAGCTAGCGCCGGCTGGATTGCCGCAGCCCCGTCCCGGCCGGCTGGGCGTGCCGGACGGCCGGGACGGGTCAATGCCCAAGGATTGAAGCAGGATCAGCCGCCC
>NZ_JBNHGO010000210.1:0-280 GCF_059091365.1 Arthrobacter sp. MDT2-34-1 | reverse complement strand
GGTCAGCCAGAAAACAGGGAAAACCGCTAGCAGGCCGACGCCGGAAAGCTCGGCCAGTGACCCTTCGCGGGTCAGTCCGATTGCCACGAAGTCCAACAGCGGGATGGACAAGAAACTTGGATACCAGAGCCGGTCCCAGGGAATAATGAAGCACAGTAGGAACAGCAGCGCATGCATGGCCAGGCCCGCCTGGAACAACGGGTTTGCCAGGGCCGTCGGATGGAATGCCAGGGCAAGGATGATCACCAGTACCATGGAAACGGTCAGCGGTAGCTGGCTG
>NZ_JBNHGO010000209.1:0-283 GCF_059091365.1 Arthrobacter sp. MDT2-34-1 | reverse complement strand
ACTCAGCCTGGCGCACGCCCGGAACAGGCCGGCCGCGGAAGCCATTGACCGCTGCGCCGAGAAGTGGCGCAACGGCACGCTGACCCGCGACGGCATCAACCCGGCCGCACTGGATCCGGACAGCGGTTTCGACCCGGAGGACACGACCATCACGTTCACCGTGCCGGAACTGAGCGCCTGCCTGTATGAGGACGCGGTGGCTGTCTTCCCCGGCGATCCCCGGGTCTGCCAGCGGCTGGGCCTGAAACCGCTGCAGTCCTGACCTCCGGCCGAAACTGCCACC
>NZ_JBNHGO010000208.1:0-285 GCF_059091365.1 Arthrobacter sp. MDT2-34-1 | reverse complement strand
CGCCGTCCCTGCGGCCATCCCCGGTGCGTGGGACGGTGCCGCGGAATGCCCGGTGGGCTCGGGGGTCCGGCCGTGTGCCGCCAGCAGCGCCGCGCGGAACCCGGCGGCATCCGCGAACCGGTCCTCCCGGTCCTTCTGCAGGGCCCGGGCCAGAACCGAATCCATGGCCGCGCTGAGCTCCGGATTGTGCGTGCTCGCAGGCTCCGGCACCTCGCGGACATGCTGGTACGCCACGGAAACCGGGCTGTCGCCGACGAAGGGAGGCCGGCCCGCCAGCATTTCGTA
>NZ_JBNHGO010000207.1:0-287 GCF_059091365.1 Arthrobacter sp. MDT2-34-1 | reverse complement strand
CTTGCGCATGAAGTTGTTGAGCACCTTTCCGGCCGCCCACATCGAGGTGGCATCGCGGCGTTCACGCGGCACCGCGGCCTTCCCGCCCTGGCTGAGCTGCTGGTGCAGGAACAGCAGCGCGGACAGCGCGTCGGCCAGATCGCCCTCGGCATCCGCAGTGGCGCTCAGCAGCCGCGCGTAGGCGGCCCGCAGGAACGGACCCGGCGCGCAGCCGAGCTCACGGTGCAGGCTGCGGCGGCACTTCTCGTAGGCCTGCAGGCCCTCGGCGTAGTGGCCGGCCTGTTCCA
>NZ_JBNHGO010000206.1:0-287 GCF_059091365.1 Arthrobacter sp. MDT2-34-1 | reverse complement strand
CAACTGATCAACAAATGGACCGTCCTGGGGATCCCGGCGATCATCATGGCATCCGCGTTCCTCATCACAATCGCGCTGTGGGCAATACTGCCGGCTGGGGACGGGCCGCGCTTCGCCGGAAGCGTCCAGGCGGTCATGTGGTACTTCCTGGCGCTGGGCATCCAGTCCCTGGCGCTGACCTTCCCGTTCTCCCAGGCCATGAGTGTCAGCCGCCGGACGTTCTATATCGGCACTGTCGGCGTATTCGCCGCCCTGGCCCTGGTGATCAGCGTGCTCTATTACCTGCT
>NZ_JBNHGO010000205.1:0-290 GCF_059091365.1 Arthrobacter sp. MDT2-34-1 | reverse complement strand
AGCCGGTTCCGGTAATCGGTTTCTCGCCCGCGGCCACGCACTTCTCCGAAGCGGCTTCGAGCAGACCCTGCTGTTGCGTGCCCACGATGAAACCGATTCCGTAACCGCACAAATCTTCCGGATTGGCCTCATCTATCTCGAAGCTGGCCGAAGTCAGGATCCCTGTTCCTGCATACATGTAGTCGATGAAGTCGATCTGTGACCGGCGTTCCTCGAAGTCGCTGATGGAACCTATGACGTCAAACTTTTTCGACTCCAGGCCTGGAACCATGGCATCAAAGGTGCCTTTC
>NZ_JBNHGO010000204.1:0-291 GCF_059091365.1 Arthrobacter sp. MDT2-34-1 | reverse complement strand
CCCGAAGTCATCGACGCCATCGAGGCGGAACTGGGCTAGTTCCCGCAGCAGCTAAAAGCACGACGGCGGGAGGGCTGCAGCCAGGTGCGGTTGGAGCGCACGGATCGCGAACTGCTCGGCGGCGGTGGTTGTACTTATGCGGCCGACCGCGCGGCGGCGACGGCCTCGGCCAGCGGAGTGGCCGGACGGCCCAGCAGCTTCTCGAGCTCCTGCGAGCCGCCATCGAGCTCGCCGGCAGCGATGTTGCCGTCCACCGCGACCAGGAAGCCCACGAGCCCAGCATCCATTCCG
>NZ_JBNHGO010000203.1:0-292 GCF_059091365.1 Arthrobacter sp. MDT2-34-1 | reverse complement strand
ACCGTCCTCGGATTCCCGATCGGGTGATCTTCGACAAGATCGTTCAGACCCGGATTTTGGGCGCAGCCTTTGAATGGGTTGCGGACAGTGCGTGTTCGGCGACCAGCATCCGTAACCGCCGCGATGAGTGGATCAACGCCGGAGTCTTCGACGAACTGGAGCAGATCTACTTGGAGGCCTATGACCAAAAATCGTGAGCCTCGACCTTGAAGATGTCACGGTCGACGGCTGCATCGTCAAAGCGCCGTGGGTGGGCAAGCGGCCGGAAAATCAAGGTAAACAGGGCACCAAG
>NZ_JBNHGO010000202.1:0-293 GCF_059091365.1 Arthrobacter sp. MDT2-34-1 | reverse complement strand
GTAGCCGGCAACAGTGTGGCCGTGCACGTTCCGGACCGGACCGTGCGGCACTACTTCCTGCTCGACAGTCCCGATCGCAGCCATGAACTGCACCAGCTGGTGCGCCGCCTGGTGCGGGCGGATGTGGAGGTGTACCGGCTGCGGGAACCGCTGCAGGTGCCGGACTTCCGCCCGTACGGGCGCGGACCGCGGCCGGCGACGCTCCCGGCGGGAACGTGGTGGATTCCGATGGCGCAATCGCGCAAGCATTTTGTCCAGGCCATGCTCAATGAGAGCACGTATCCGGCCGTGCC
>NZ_JBNHGO010000201.1:0-301 GCF_059091365.1 Arthrobacter sp. MDT2-34-1 | reverse complement strand
GCCGTTATTCGGAACTGGGCAAGTCAGGGGCAGCGGAACGCTTTATCCTCGGCACTTTCGCCAGCGTCCTGTGGGCCGCAGCCGCGGCGGGCATCGCTTTCCTTAATCTGTAGCTCAGGACCGTGGCGGCACGGCTCGTTGCCGCATTCAGCAGATTCATGCCATGGACGGCGAAACGCTGCTGAACTTCCCTATTGCGGTGCTCTTCGTGCTCATCGGAGGTCTGTTCGCCGGAACGGAAATGGCCCTGGTGTCGCTGCACGAGAGCCGGATCCGGCAGATCGAGCGCAGGGGCAGCCGC
>NZ_JBNHGO010000200.1:0-301 GCF_059091365.1 Arthrobacter sp. MDT2-34-1 | reverse complement strand
CCTGGGGGCCGCGAGCGTGCTCGCATTGATCTGGGCTTTTTCGATCGGAGGCAGCGCGGAAGTCGGGTTGCTGGACCGGATCGGTGCCTTTGTGCTGTGGGGACTGCCCGGCACCAAGATGGTTTTCAACCTCGCCGCGGCCTGCACCCTCGGCGCTCTGGTGCTGGCCGCCGTCGGATTTTCCCCGCAGCGGCCCGCCTATGACCGCACCATCCGGCTCGCCGGGACGGCGGCCATCGTCTGGACCATCACCGCGGTGGGCGTCCTGGTGCTCAATTTCGTGGTGGTGGCCAACGAACCG
>NZ_JBNHGO010000199.1:0-303 GCF_059091365.1 Arthrobacter sp. MDT2-34-1 | reverse complement strand
CACCCCCGGCAGGTGAACCGGCACGGAACGCAACCGCACGGCGGGCCGCCGGCAAACCAAACTGGCTCGGCACCGTCCTGGCGGCGCTCTCCGGCATCCCGCGCAACGAACCCATTTTGGATGAGATTTTCACCATCCGGCACCGCAATGAGCGAATCCGCAGGCTCACCGAACTTGCAGCCGAGCGCCTGCCGGAAATCCAGGCCACGCTGTCCGGCCACGACCTTTGGAATGAAGGTAAATCAGACTACGGGGACATAGTTCGAGTCATCCGGGACATGCACAGCGAAGCGGATTGCAGGC
>NZ_JBNHGO010000198.1:0-303 GCF_059091365.1 Arthrobacter sp. MDT2-34-1 | reverse complement strand
ACGGAAGGAATACAGTGACCAACGTCTTCAGCCTCAACCCGCGGATCCCCGACCTGTCCGCCCTGCGTCCCGGCGACCGGATCGAAGCCCGGCGCAACGGTGCCATCCACTATTTCGGCCAAGTCGAACAGGCTTTCCCCGAAGAGGGCACCGTGCTGATCATCGAGGGGGTGGGCGGCCGCCCCAAGCTGCTGCCCAGTGACGAATACGACCTGCACCGCAGTCCCCGCTGACCGGCCGGGCGGGTACTGCCCATGCGGCCGCCCGCCTAGGCAGGGCCGCAGTCCGGAGACCGGTTCAGTG
>NZ_JBNHGO010000197.1:0-304 GCF_059091365.1 Arthrobacter sp. MDT2-34-1 | reverse complement strand
CGCCTGGGAAGGAGTGGCGGGTGCTCTCGGTGGACGGATTATTGTCTGCGGTACTCATACTGGTAAGCTTGTCACAGACCGACTGGATGTCGTTATTCAACCGGCCCGTGAAACTGCCCCCAGGGGCGGTCACCGGACGGGGCGGCATCCGGTTCGCAAGCGGAGACCTCTCCCACCCGCGTTGGCCTCTTCCCACTGGGAAGCAAGTGCTGCCGGGTTCCGGTCGGTGATTCACGGCAGGCTTCCGGCGGAAGCCCCGGCCGTGACGGCAGTTGCCCTCGGGGGCGGTTGCCGCCGATCCTCC
>NZ_JBNHGO010000196.1:0-306 GCF_059091365.1 Arthrobacter sp. MDT2-34-1 | reverse complement strand
AGAAGTAGGTGCCGAAGACCAGGCTGGCCGCCGTGGCATAGAGGAAGAACTCGTACCATTCGACGACCGTCCCCACCATGGAGGCGGACACGATCTTCTTCAATCCCGAAGTGCTCTCCCCGGCGGACTGGGCCCCGGCCTGCCCTGCGGCGGAGCGCTGGTTCACGCTCATGGATGTCTCCTTCTGCTGTTGTCGACGCTGACATTGGTGATGCAAACCACACATTGGCTTTCACTGAGTATTCCTGCACAGAGCGCGGGCTTCAATGACAAATACCGCAGAGTCGATCTGCGAAAATGCAGATA
>NZ_JBNHGO010000195.1:0-307 GCF_059091365.1 Arthrobacter sp. MDT2-34-1 | reverse complement strand
GTCAGCAGCAGGTCGAGGAGCGGCTGAGCGTCAGCTGTTGACGCGCTTGACCAGCCCGCCGATCAGGGCCACCACGCCCAGGGCCACGGCGGCGAAGCCTGCAGCCACGAAGAAGCCGGCGGCCTGCAGGTTGATGACCCGCTGGACAATCTGCCCGATGATGAATAGGATCACGGCGGCCGGGATGCCGGCGATACCCAGGGTCAGCGCCAGGGCGCCGGGCCGCTTCCCGGGAGCTTCCGGAGTGCGGGTGGCCCAGATGCCGGTAACGATCCCGCCGGCCAGACACAGGCCCAGCGAGGTAAAC
>NZ_JBNHGO010000194.1:0-312 GCF_059091365.1 Arthrobacter sp. MDT2-34-1 | reverse complement strand
ATACTGCCCAATCAGCACGAAGGTGCAGGAGGTCAGCAGGATGCCCGCGGCGGTGATCATACTGCCCCACAGCATCGGCCGGCGGGGCCCGAACCGCTGCAGCAGCTTCTCGCCCACGCGGATGGTGGCCAGGATGGCAGCCAGGTAGCCCAGGGTGAGCAGGCCCGACTGCAGGGACGTGAACCCCGCGGCGAACTGAACCAAGCCCAGGGAGACAATCAGGGTACCGGCGGCTCCATTGAGCAGGAAGTTGGACAGCGTGGCGCCGGAGAAGGTCATGTTCGAAAACAGGCTCAGGTCCATAAAGGTCTC
>NZ_JBNHGO010000193.1:0-312 GCF_059091365.1 Arthrobacter sp. MDT2-34-1 | reverse complement strand
CTTCTTCGGCTCCTGATGCCAAGGCATCCACCGTGTGCTCTTAAAAACTTGACCACAAAGATCAAAATCAGCTATTCGAGAGAACCAGGACAACCAACCGTCACAAAGGACAGTCAGCCACCAGGTTCATCAAAAAAATTGCTTTAAGATGCTCGCGTCCACTATGTAGTTCTCAAACAACAACCCCGTCACCCCCACCCCCGCCACCCCACAAGGGGCGGCCGGCGCGGCAAGCGCAGGAAACAAGAGGAACCAACTTCTTCCCTCTCCTCACATCGCTGCAAGAATAAGGTCCTGTTGCCTCAGGACCCA
>NZ_JBNHGO010000192.1:0-315 GCF_059091365.1 Arthrobacter sp. MDT2-34-1 | reverse complement strand
AGCACCAGGCCGACGACGGCGAACCAGCCCGCCTGCGCGAAGGTCGGCAGCAGGCCGATCGCCGTGGAGGCGATGCCCATGGTCAGCAGCGAGATCACCAGCAGCGACTTGCGGCCGATCCGGTCGCCCAGCTGGCCGGCCACGATGCCGCCAACGGGGCGGGCGAAGAAGCCCACCGCGAAGGTGGCGAAGGAGGCCAGGATGCCACCGATCGGCGTGGAGGACGGGAAGAACTGCTGGTTGAAGATCAGCGCGGCGGCTGTGCCGTAGAGGTAGAAGTCGTACCACTCGATAGTGGTGCCGACGAACGCGGAG
>NZ_JBNHGO010000191.1:0-317 GCF_059091365.1 Arthrobacter sp. MDT2-34-1 | reverse complement strand
GACGGTCGCAGCGCAGAGGCGCGTTCCAGCGCGGTAGTTTTCCAGGCTGCACCGGATCAGGAGCTCCAACCCATCGTAACGGGTGGCTACGTCGATCAGTTCGCCTATGATGACGACGACGTGTTGCGCTGGGTGGAGCGACGGAACCTCGTTAACCTGGTCGGTCATATCTCCCGCCACCTGCGTCGCGACTGAGCTATGGCTGCGAGCGAAGCGAAGCCGCCGCCGTGTACCCACGCCGCTCGTGGCCGACTTTCGTGCCGCCCCAAATCTGGGTGATTCGGGCGTCCGAGCTGGGCTGACCGCCGTGCTGGTAT
>NZ_JBNHGO010000190.1:0-325 GCF_059091365.1 Arthrobacter sp. MDT2-34-1 | reverse complement strand
TGGTCCGCCGCGGCCAGCTCGGTGTCGGACAGGCCCTGGGCCTCGTTGCCAAACAGCCAGGCGGTGGGCTCCTCCAGAAGGGGAACGACGGCGGCACCGGCCTCGGTCTCCTTCACGCCCCGGGCGCGCTCCGCTCCGATGCCCAGCCGCCGGCCGGCGCTTTGGTCCTGGAGTTCGTCGAGGTCCAGCTTGCCGTAGCCGTCGGCGGCCAGCGCCGCGATGCCGGCCGCGCGCAGCCCGGCCATCAGAGCGTCGAAGTCCAGGCCCATGACCACGGGAAGGTGGAAGATCGAACCCACGGTGGACCGCACGGCCTTGGGATTGT
>NZ_JBNHGO010000189.1:0-329 GCF_059091365.1 Arthrobacter sp. MDT2-34-1 | reverse complement strand
GACGCAGTCAGAACCCGCCCGCACCCGCCACACCCACGGGCTGAATCGTCTGCAATGGCTGTGCGCCTGTATCCGTGGCCGGGTTATGTGGCCGGGTTATGAGGAAGGGTCATCGGGGCCCTTGAGCAGGAAACAGCGCAGGATATACGTCAGCGCGAATCCGGCAGCCGCAACCAGTATCGGCTCCGAGGCTGCCCCCAGGATGAGCAGGACCAGTACCACGGTCAGGAGCGCGCCCGGTCCCGGGCTGTCGGGGGAGAAGCGGAGGAGAGTTTATGGCGCAGGCGGCGTCCCGCTCACGGTAGGGGTCCGCCGGATGGCTGGCAGAA
>NZ_JBNHGO010000188.1:0-332 GCF_059091365.1 Arthrobacter sp. MDT2-34-1 | reverse complement strand
GAAGGTGATCAGGTCATCCTCGATTTCCATTCGAACGCCGGTGAGGATGGGCAGTGTGTCGTCCTTGCTCGCGGCAATGATGACCTGGGATACCGCCTGGGCGAAGGCATCGCCGTCGATAACTCCGCTGACCTCCGGCAGCGCCGGCAGCTCCGGATAGTCCGCCACCGGCATGGTAGCCAGATTGAACCGGCTGCTGCGGCAGGTCAGGGTGACTTTTGGTCCTTCGGTTTCAACTTCCACCGGCGCGGAGGGAAGGCTGCGGCAGATGTCCGCCAGGAGGCGGCCGGAAACCAGAATGGTGCCTTCTTCGCTGATATCGGCGGGGATCT
>NZ_JBNHGO010000187.1:0-333 GCF_059091365.1 Arthrobacter sp. MDT2-34-1 | reverse complement strand
GCCGATAAGCTCGGCGGTGCCAAAGATCTGGGAGACGTCCTCGGTGATGTCCTTGCTGAAGTGGATTTCGACGCCGGCCTCCGCCGCCTCGTTCACCGTAGCCTGGACCTCCTGCCGGACCTCGGGCGTGATGGCGTTGATGGATTCGGTGAACTGCACCTGGCTCAGGGCCACCTGGCCGTCGCCGGCGGGTTCGGAGACGAAGCGCATCTCCGCGGCCGCCTCCAGCTTGCGCTCCGCCAGTGCGAGCGCTTCTTCGTTGGCGACGATTTCGCGGGCGCCGGCGTCGAGCTGTTCGCGCCCGGCGTCCAGCTGGGCCTGGGCCTGCTCCAG
>NZ_JBNHGO010000186.1:0-334 GCF_059091365.1 Arthrobacter sp. MDT2-34-1 | reverse complement strand
GTTGATGGCGTGTTCGCCCTCGACCTTACCCACCAGCGTGTCGAGCGCGAGATCGAATTGGTCGAATCCGAAGACGTGCGTGCGCATCCGGTCGAGCGGGATCGCCCCGGACGCAACGATGTCCGCCGCGATCTGATATGCCTCGTTGTTCTGCCCGGCGGCACCGAGGAGCCGGATGCTGCGCGTCGTAAGCATGCCGATCGGAAAGCCGTCCATCGTCGGGGCCTTGACGCCCGCGGACACGAGCGTGCCCCCGAACCGGAGCATGTTGAGCCCGTCTAGCGTCGGCTTCGTCGTGTGCGGCGTGGTGTCGACGACGATATCGAAGCCCTCG
>NZ_JBNHGO010000185.1:0-336 GCF_059091365.1 Arthrobacter sp. MDT2-34-1 | reverse complement strand
AGGTAGGCGGTTAAATGGCAGCAAGTAGCACACATTAGAGCGGCTTCCGGTCTGGAACCCGGATTGGCCGCAAAGGTAAAATTGAGTTTATAAGTTGGCCTGTAGTCTGTTTTGAGCTGGGCAAGGCGGAGCCACCAGGCACGGAGAATCGGTAGGCCATTAAGGCCGGCGATTCATTCTTTAAATCCGGGCTATGAGTTTTCGACATCCTTCCGCGATCAACTTTCCTGCGTACAACCAGGTGCGAGCGCATGGGCTGTTGATCGTGAGCGATTTCCTACCTCCCCCATCTGACATCGGCGTGAAATGCGCTGGAGAACGAAGACTGATCCAAAT
>NZ_JBNHGO010000184.1:0-345 GCF_059091365.1 Arthrobacter sp. MDT2-34-1 | reverse complement strand
CTCGTCGCCGGCGGGTCCGCCGAGCTCTGCTTCCAGTACGACGTCGGGTCCGACCAGATCCCGCACGGTTCGCACCAGCGCGATGTTGTCCTCGAAATCGAGGGAGGAGCCGTCGGCCAGCACCGCGTCCGCACCCGCGGTCACGGCCTCCCTGATGACGTGCAGGTCGTTGGCGTGGTCAAGCTGAACGGTCACCGGAACGGCGGCGCCGTTCGCGAGGCTGCGCAGCGCGGTGATGAGGCGAAGCCCGGAGGTGCGCGCGGCAGTCTTCGAAGCGACCAGGAGGGCGATGCCGCGCCTGGCTTCCTCTGCAGCCTCCACAACGGAGGTTGCGGTGGCGAAATC
>NZ_JBNHGO010000183.1:0-342 GCF_059091365.1 Arthrobacter sp. MDT2-34-1 | reverse complement strand
ATGGAGCGCGGCTCCGGCTGGCAGCTGGGCATTGGTGCACCGGCTGCCGGCAAGACCGGTACCAATGACTTCCGCTCGCAAACCTGGTTCGTGGGCTACACCACCGGGCTGGCGACCGCTTCCTGGCTGGGCAACCACGTCTCCGGTGTGGAGCCCCTGGACGACAAGCAGATCGGCGGCCGCACCTACGATGAGATCGACGGCTCGCTGATCGCCGGCCCGTCCTGGCAGCGCTATATGCAGAAGGTCGTCGGCCTCTACCCGGCGGCGGAATTCCAGGAACCGCCCGCCAGCGTGGTCAATGGGGGCTCGAACAACAACAACAATCGGGCACCGTCGCAG
>NZ_JBNHGO010000182.1:0-346 GCF_059091365.1 Arthrobacter sp. MDT2-34-1 | reverse complement strand
CCGACTGACGGAAGGCTGGCGCCATGCGGAAACTGATCTACGGCATGAACCTGACCCTGGACGGCTACATCGCCGCGGCCGGCGACGACATTGGCTGGAGCGGGCCGAGCGACGAATTGTTCCAGTGGTGGCTCGACCAGGAGCGGGCGAGCGGCCTGTCGCTGTACGGGCGCAAGCTCTGGGAGACAATGAGCTCCTACTGGCCCACCGGCGACCAGCAGCCCAACGCCACCCCGGCGCAGATCGAGTTCGCGCGGAACTGGCGGGACACGCCGAAGGTGGTGTTCTCCTCGACGATCGACAAGGTCGACTGGAACACCCGCCTGGTCACCGGCGACGCGATCGC
>NZ_JBNHGO010000181.1:0-348 GCF_059091365.1 Arthrobacter sp. MDT2-34-1 | reverse complement strand
GCATGCGGCCAACCGCGAAAGACACCGAATCCGTTGATATTCCACCCATGAGCACCCGCCGGACAACAGACGCGTCCGCAACGGGCTTGCCCTGCAAACCACCCAACCCGCACTATGACAGGCCAGGAAAGGTTCGAGGAAGCTCCTTAGAAAGGAGGTGATCCAGCCGCACCTTCCGGTACGGCTACCTTGTTACGACTTAGTCCCAATCGCCGGTCCCACCTTCGACGGCTCCCTCCCACAAGGGGTTAGGCCACCGGCTTCGGGTGTTACCAACTTTCGTGACTTGACGGGCGGTGTGTACAAGGCCCGGGAACGTATTCACCGCAGCGTTGCTGATCTGCGATT
>NZ_JBNHGO010000180.1:0-352 GCF_059091365.1 Arthrobacter sp. MDT2-34-1 | reverse complement strand
AGCTACAGAGCGGTGAGCTACCGTGCCATCCTGGCCGTCATCTTCGGCGGCGTGTTCGCCGCGTCGCTGGCCTTCTCCGTGTGGCAGACTGCCACGAACCAGTCCTACGCCTATTTCGACACGCGCACGCGCCTGTGGGAGTTCGCCCTGGGATCGCTGCTCGCGCTCGCGCTGCCATACCTGACCTTCGGACCGCGGGTACGGATCATCCTCGGTTGGTTCGGCCTCGCCGCCATGGTCAGCTGCGGGCTGCTGCTGCAGGTCCAGCAGCAGTTCCCCGGCTACGTGGCGCTGTGGCCGACCCTGGCGGCTGCATGCATCATCATCGCGGGCCGGACCGGGAGCCGCTTCG
>NZ_JBNHGO010000179.1:0-352 GCF_059091365.1 Arthrobacter sp. MDT2-34-1 | reverse complement strand
GGCCGACTCGGCGGGGCGCCTTGTTCGGGTGTCGTGCTGGAGGTGTGCGCATGGGGTGGTGATCCGATGCTCGATGGGAAGAACAAATGTTACGCTTGCGTATCATTCTATAGAATGCAACGCTTTCGTTGCAACCCTTGGTACTTTCTGGGAGACTGGGCGGCATGGCATCCGACAAAGAACCCCGCAACCTCGGCGGCTATGTCAGCTCAGTCGATCTTGCCGGGTTCATCGGCGTGAAGCCCGACATGATCCGCACTTGGCGCATGCGCCGGCGGCAGTGGATCGAGCGCGGCCGTCCCGAATCGGATGCCATCCATGCGTTCTTCCCGGATCCGGTCCTCGACCCGGA
>NZ_JBNHGO010000178.1:0-362 GCF_059091365.1 Arthrobacter sp. MDT2-34-1 | reverse complement strand
CGGACCATCTGAACGTCATCCGCCGCTATGCCCCGGAATTCCGGGTCGACGTCGTGCTGGCCGATCCGTCCGTGGTCGACGACCTCCGCGAGGTCGAAGCTGCCGCATCACAGATGGGGGCCCGCGTGGTCTTGGGTAGAGTAGGGTCGTCAACAGGCAAGCCCGTGCACGATCCCCTGCGCCTGGCGACGGCGTACCACGACATATTTGGGGAGAGTTAGGAATGGTCCCATGGCCCTGACCGCAGCGGTCAAAGAAGAGCTGTCCCGCCTCGAAGTCAGGAAATCCTCGGTCCGCAAGGCGGAAGTATCCGCGATGCTCCGCTTTGCCGGCGGTCTGCACATTATTTCCGGCCGGATCGT
>NZ_JBNHGO010000177.1:0-364 GCF_059091365.1 Arthrobacter sp. MDT2-34-1 | reverse complement strand
AACCCCGCCGATGCGATGAATCGCCAACACGGCACATTCTCCGGCGAACCGCCGTTCATCCTCGGGTGGGACGTTTCGGGCACGATCGAGGCAGTCGGTCTGGGAGTGACCCTGTACCAGCCCGGTGACGAAGTGTTCGGGATGCTTCCCTTCCCCCACGGCCACGGCGCCTATGCCCAGTACGTCGTGGCTCCGACACGCGTGCTCGTTCCGAAGCCAGCCAGTCTGGACCATGTGCAGGCTGCGGCCATTCCCCTGGCCGGACTCACCGCCTGGCAGGCGCTGGTGGAGACCGCCCAGATCGGCACGGGGAGCCGCGTGCTGATCAACGGTGCGGCCGGCGGTGTCGGACATTTCGCGGTGC
>NZ_JBNHGO010000176.1:0-366 GCF_059091365.1 Arthrobacter sp. MDT2-34-1 | reverse complement strand
GCGCAGGTGCCGATCTTCGTCTTCGCCTCCTTGCCTGCTCTCTGGTTTAGCCGCGTCCTGCTGGGTGCGGGCGAGGGGCCGCTGGCGCCGATCACCATGCATGCGGTGTATAAGTGGTTCCCCAGCAGAAAGGGGGCAACCCCGGCCGCGCTGGCTTCGGCCGGGGTGACCCTCGGCATCGTGGTTTTCGCCCCGGTGCTGGCCTGGATCGCCGCGGAGTTCGGCTGGAAGTCCACGTTCATCTTCCTGGCCGTCATCGGCGTTGTCTGGGCCGCGGCCTGGATCTTCGTCGGCAAGGAAGGCCCATACACCTCCCTGCGCGCCGAGCGCCGGATCGAGGGATCGGAGGCCCCGGAACTCGACGAG
>NZ_JBNHGO010000175.1:0-386 GCF_059091365.1 Arthrobacter sp. MDT2-34-1 | reverse complement strand
AGGCCCTGGTGGTTTGGCGGCCGCAGGGTCATTAGCCGAGCGCCGGGCCAGTTCCATCGCTCCGGCGAGCCGTATGGCCAGTGCCGGCCCCACCCCGCCGATGTCCTGGAGCCGCTCAACGGAAACAGACTGGAGCCCGGCCGGCCCGCCGAACTCCGTCAACACCAGGCCGGCCAGTTCCAGGCTGCTCAGCCCGCGGGTGCCGGACCCAATCACCAGAGCCAGGACCTCCGCGTCCCGCAGCCGGGACAGTCACACCCGACGCAGGCGTTCCCGAGGCCGGCCGGCTTCGCTGTGGGCAACTGTTCCGGGTGTCCCGGCGGTGGAGGAGCAGTGCCGGGAGGCGGTCGGCCAAGATTCGCCTGAAGTTCAACTGCAGAACATCG
>NZ_JBNHGO010000174.1:0-386 GCF_059091365.1 Arthrobacter sp. MDT2-34-1 | reverse complement strand
ACCGGCTGGGGACGCATCGCGCACCTGCCCGCCCTGGCGACCATCCCCGGCCTGAAGGTGAGCGCGGTCAGCACCACCCGCCTGAACTCCGCGAAGGCCACCGCCGAGGAGTTCGGCATCCCCGAGGCCTACGACAACCCGGACGAGCTCATCGGCTCGGACGCGGTGGACCTGGTCATCGTCGCCGTGCGCGTGGAGCACCACTACGAGCTGCTGCAGAAGATCCTGGCGGCCGGCAAGCCCGTCTACAGCGAGTGGCCCTCCGGATCCACCCTGGACCAGACCCGCCAGCTGCGCGATGGCTTCACCACCGCCGGGGTGTACGCGGCCACCGGCCTGCAGGCCCGGGCCCGGCCCGAAATCCGCTACCTGCGTGACCTCATCCA
>NZ_JBNHGO010000173.1:0-387 GCF_059091365.1 Arthrobacter sp. MDT2-34-1 | reverse complement strand
ACGGGAGTCAGGTCCGGCTTGGTCTCCACCTTGAGGTCGAGTGCCTTGAACCGTGACATCGTCTGGGCGTCGACGGCATCCGCCATAACGTGGGCCAGCCGGAGGTCATCGTTGTAGCTCTGAACGAGTGTCATGCCTTTCAACTTATCGTTATTTTGCCTGCAGGCAGGGAATTGGCACTGTCCCAGCGTATTTCCAACTCCGCTGCCCACAATAGATAGCGGGAACGGAATTGCACTCCGGCCCTTGGCAGGAAGATGTTCACGAAGCTTCGAAGGGAGGTGGCGACGATGGCTGGTGACTACTTTCACGGCATGGAAACGCTGCGGGGCCCCCTCATGCCGTCACGGAAGAACTGGTTCTGGCGGCTGATCGACTGGCTTTCGG
>NZ_JBNHGO010000172.1:0-391 GCF_059091365.1 Arthrobacter sp. MDT2-34-1 | reverse complement strand
CTCCAGCCGGAGTTCGTACTCTTCTGCTGCTCCGCCGTTCATCGCCTGCCACCGCCTTCAGCACGTCCGGGAGCGAAAACCCTGACCCCACCAGTATTCCCAGCGTGGGGCGCCGGCGGCAACGGGAGCGGTACCGCGCTCAACCGCCGGGCGGTTACGATGCGGCCATGGCAGTTGACGTGCCCCAGCCCTCCCCATGCTGGCCGTGAGAGAAGGCGCTCGTCTCCTCCCGGTTCTGGCTGCTCTTCGTCTCAGGCATTGTTCGGGACCGGAATCGCTGAGGTGAACGACGGCACTATCAAGTTCCAGACAGTCTTGGACGGGACCAGCCAGCCGGCAGGATCCCCGAAGGCGTTCACCGACCTTCATTCGCTGGGCCTCCGGACGTTGC
>NZ_JBNHGO010000171.1:0-395 GCF_059091365.1 Arthrobacter sp. MDT2-34-1 | reverse complement strand
TGAACCAGATGACCCAGCTCAGCGAGGGCCTGGCCATGCCGGACTCACTGATCGGCGGCTACGACGCCGCGTACATCGAGCAGCTGCGCGGCGTCCTGGACGAGGCGGACCGCGGGCAGCTCGGCTTCGTCCACAAGACCGCGGGCACCCTGTTCCCGCTGATCTTCGCGTTCACCTGGATGCTGCTCATCAATGAATATGTCCGCAGCCGCGGCATCCGCTGGGCGATGTGGGCCGTGCCGATTCTGTTCGCCATCGTCGACCTGTGGGAGAACGTCATGATCGACGGCGTCCTCGCCGCCGGGACGCTGGATGCCGGCGCGGTGGGGCTCGCCAGTTTCCTGACCACGGCCCGCTGGATCCTGCTGGCACTGTGCCTGCTCGTGGCCATTGCC
>NZ_JBNHGO010000170.1:0-395 GCF_059091365.1 Arthrobacter sp. MDT2-34-1 | reverse complement strand
AGGCGTCGCCGCCGCAGCCGGTCCGGCGGCGCTGCAGGAAGCCGTCCGCGAACTGGACGTGCGGCCGATCTTCACCGCCCACCCCACCGAAGCGTCGCGCCGGTCCGTGCTGGACAAGATCCGCACGCTCTCCGACATCCTGGCCCAGCCGACGGCGGAAGGCACCATGGCTCGCCGGCGCCAGGACCGCCGGCTGGCGGAGATCATCGACCTGATCTGGCAGACCGACGAGCTGCGGCAGGTCCGTCCCACGCCGCTCGATGAGGCGCGCAACGCGATCTACTACCTGGAGAACATCCTCACGGACACGATGCCGGAGCTGCTCGGGGATTTGTCCGACCTGCTGGCCGAACACGGGGTCGACCTGCCCTCCTCGCCGGTGCGTTTTGGTTCCT
>NZ_JBNHGO010000169.1:0-395 GCF_059091365.1 Arthrobacter sp. MDT2-34-1 | reverse complement strand
AGCACGTCGTCGCGATGTTCGGCGCCACGTTCCTGGTCCCGCTGCTGACCGGTTTCCCGCCCGCCACCACGCTCCTGTTTTCCGGCCTCGGCACCATGCTCTTCCTGGTCATCACGGCCGGACGGGTGCCCAGCTACCTCGGCTCCAGCTTCGCGTTCATCGCCCCGATCGGCGCCGCCATGAACCAGTTCGGTCCCGGCGGGGCCCTGGGCGGGATTGTGATGGCCGGGGCGGTGCTGTTCCTTGTGGGACTCATCGTGCAGCTGGCCGGCGCGCGCTGGATCCAGGTGGTCATGCCGCCGATCGTCACCGGTTCCATCGTGGCCCTGATCGGACTGAACCTGGCCCCAGCCGCCAAGGACAACTTCATGCTGGCGCCCCTGACGGCGCTGGTC
>NZ_JBNHGO010000168.1:0-396 GCF_059091365.1 Arthrobacter sp. MDT2-34-1 | reverse complement strand
TCCAGAGGCCGGCAGTAAGGCCTCCATCAACTGTCATTGTCGAGGCCGTTACCCATTGCGCGTCACCGGATGCCAGATACACAAATGCATCAGCTATATCTCTAGGAGAACCGAGCCGTCCAAGGGGATGCATTCCGGTTGCTGATTTCCGAGCCATGAGTTCGTCTTCCTGGTCAGCGAAGAACCCGCGAATCATTGGTGTCTCAATGAACCCAGGCGATACACAGTTGACGCGAATCCCATCCTTTGCCCCGTCTAGTGCCATGCACTTCGTCAACATAACTACAGCTGCTTTGGAAGCACAGTAGGCAGCGTCGGATGGGATCGCCCAAGTGCCAGCAATCGATGCGGTGTTGACTATAGCGGCATCCTTCGAAGCCACCAGCCTGGGCCAAG
>NZ_JBNHGO010000167.1:0-396 GCF_059091365.1 Arthrobacter sp. MDT2-34-1 | reverse complement strand
ACGTGGTCCGATGGCCCGGACTAATGCTGGCGCGATCAGCATCGGAAAGGCGCCCAGCTTGATCTCCGGACACCCAAATTTCGCCGAATCGGCCGCGAAGGCGAAGTCGCAGGCGGCGGTCAGGCCACAGCCGCCACCGAGGGCGAGACCCTCGACGGCGGCGATCGTAATTGCCTCCACAGCTTCGAGTGCCGCCAGCATGTCCCGGAACTCCGTGGTGCCGTGGAATTGCTCGGAGGCGACGTCGGTCAAGGAGTCGTGGAACTGCGCAATGTCACCACCGGCACTGAAGGCGCCGCCGGCTCCTCTCAGCACCACCAGGCCCGCCGACCGCACGCCTTCGGACTGCAGTTCGGCCGTAAGCGCTCGGATCGCTTCATCGCTGAGCGGGTTTTT
>NZ_JBNHGO010000166.1:0-396 GCF_059091365.1 Arthrobacter sp. MDT2-34-1 | reverse complement strand
AGCGGATTGCCCAGCAGACCGATCATCATGGACAGCACAATGCCGAGGATGATGCCGGGCTGGGTCAGGGCGTATCTGAAGGCCTGCAGGAACTGGCCGAAGACCCCGCGGTCCGGTTTTCCGGCCGCGGGACGCCGTCCGGCAGTGACGACCAGCAGCGCGGCTATGACGAACATGAAGGACACCGCATTGAGGAAGAATGCCCAGGACGGGCCGAGGCTTGCCAGCAGGACTCCGGCGATGGCCGGGCCAATGGAGCGGGCGGCGTTGAACTGCATCGAGTTCAGTGTGATGGCGGACAGCAGGTCCTCGCGGGGCACCAGATCATTGACGAAGGACTGCCAGGAAGGCATATTGAGCCCGTTGAAGACGCCCATAAGTCCGATCAGGCAGAGC
>NZ_JBNHGO010000165.1:0-407 GCF_059091365.1 Arthrobacter sp. MDT2-34-1 | reverse complement strand
CGGAGCAGGTCGCGCAGGCGCTCGGAGGCCTGACCGGTTCCGGCGGTACGCGGCCCGTGCAGGTAATCACTGACAAAGACGTGGCAGCCCAGGGGGCCACCGAAGCCCAGGCCTTGCAGCGGCTGGAGACGACTCCGAGCATCTGCGCCCGGTACCTGAATTTTTCTCCCGTGAGCTACCCCGGCTACACCATGGGCATGGCGTTCCTGGCCTCGGAGCAGCAGCAGTCGTCGGTGGGAGCGGTCGTTGATGCCGGTGGGGGCCACCCTGGCCGGATGGCCGACAACAGGGCCGCACTGAACGAGTGCCGGGCTTTCACGCTGTCACTCCTGGGCCAGGATGTCCCGATGTCGCTGGTGGAGGTCCCAGTCCCGATGGAGGCCGAGGGCATTCTCGGCGTCAGGGCC
>NZ_JBNHGO010000164.1:0-409 GCF_059091365.1 Arthrobacter sp. MDT2-34-1 | reverse complement strand
ACCGCCAAACGGGAGCGGGCCGGGAAATCCTCGGCGACGATCTATGACATCGCCAAACTGGCCGGCGTGAATCCGTCCACGGTCTCCCGGGCGCTCAGCAAACCCGGCCGGATCAGCGCCAAGACGGAAAAGAAGATCCAGGACGCGGCCAGGCAGCTGAACTACCGGGCGAACCCGTTCGCCCGGGCGCTGCCCACCGGCCGGACCAGCACCATCGGGCTGATCGTCGCTGACATCACCAATCCGGTGTTCTTCGACATTGTCCGCGGAGCCGAGGGGGCAGCCGCGGAGCGGGACTACACGCTGCTGCTGGCGGAGTCGGCGGAGTCGGCCGAGACGGAAGTGCTCATCGCGCAGCGCATGCTCGCCTCGGTGGACGGCTTGGTCCTGGCGACCCCGCGCCTGGCGG
>NZ_JBNHGO010000163.1:0-411 GCF_059091365.1 Arthrobacter sp. MDT2-34-1 | reverse complement strand
AGTCCGGGTCCTCCAGGACCGCCTGCAGGACGGAAATATTGGTGGACACCCCGCGGATGCGGAATTCCGCCAGTGCGCGGCGGGCCCGGCTGACCGCCTGCTTGTAGTCCCGCCCACGGCAGGTCAGCTTCACCAGCATCGAGTCGAAATGCGGGCTGATCTCAGCCCCGGCATAGACGGTGCCGCCGTCCAGGCGCACGCCGGCGCCGCCAGCCGAACGATACGCTGTGATCTGTCCGACGTCGGGCCGGAAGCCGTTGGACGGGTCTTCTGTGGTGATGCGGCTCTGCAGCGCGGCGCCCCTGAGGAAAACCGTGTCCTGGCTCAGTCCCAGATCCGCCAGCGTCTCGCCTGCGGCGATGCGCAGCTGGGCCTGGACCAGATCGACGTCGGTCACCTCCTCGGTCACCG
>NZ_JBNHGO010000162.1:0-413 GCF_059091365.1 Arthrobacter sp. MDT2-34-1 | reverse complement strand
CGGCCTGCGAGCCGGAGAGGCCCTGGATGAAGTACTCGTGGGAGAAGACCGATCCGACCAGCATTTCCAGCGCGGTGCGTTTGCCGGAGCCGCCCTGGAAAGTCTCCCAGCACTTGATCATTGCCTCGCCGACGATCTGGCGCATCTCCCGCAGCCGCATCTGGTAACCGGCGTTGTCGATGGCGCCCATGTCCATGGCGTACTGGAGGAACAGGTGGTATCCGACCAGGGCGCCGGCGGCGACCTTGTAGGGGCGGGTCTTCGGGATGCCGGGGAACAGGTCCTGCAGGGATTCCCGGGTGCGGTTGTGGAGGGTGCGCATGTAGTCCATCCAGGCGCCCATCCCGTCACGCTTCTTGGACTGCATTTCGCGGGCGATCCACTTGAGGTATCCGACCCAGGCCAGGTGCTGG
>NZ_JBNHGO010000161.1:0-420 GCF_059091365.1 Arthrobacter sp. MDT2-34-1 | reverse complement strand
AGGCCATGGTGGAATTCCAGGACCGCGGCGCGGAGGTGTTTGACTACGGCAACTCCATCCGCGACGAGGCCCGCAAGGGCGGCTGTGAGCGCGCCTTCGACTTCCCCGGCTTCGTCCCCGCCTACATCCGCCCGCTGTTCTGCGAGGGCCTGGGCCCGTTCCGCTGGGTGGCGCTCTCCGGCGACCCCAAGGACATCGAGGTCACCGACCGCGCCATCCTGGAGCTCTTCCCGCAGAACCAGCACCTCAAGCAGTGGATCACCGCCGCGCAGGAACACGTCCAGTTCCAGGGCCTGCCCGCCCGCATCTGCTGGCTGGGCTACGGCGAACGCCACCGGGCCGGCCTGCTCTTCAACAAGCTGGTGGCCGAGGGCAAGGTCTCCGCGCCGATCGTGATCGGCCGCGACCACCTGGACTCCG
>NZ_JBNHGO010000160.1:0-421 GCF_059091365.1 Arthrobacter sp. MDT2-34-1 | reverse complement strand
ACCTTGGCCTTCTTCTCGGCGCGCTTTTCCTTCAGCGACCGGCTGGCGGCTTTCTTTGCGCCGGGCTTTTGAGACTTTTCAGACATCATGTTCCCTTTCCACGGGGCGGCGATGGGCCCCGTTACCGGTTGACCATACGTGGTTCCGCAGGAAAGGCAATTCGGCCCCGGCTGCAGGCGGTCGGACGCTGTGGAAAACTTTACAGCTTAAGTTGAGTGAGTTAGACTCAACTTAGTTGCGCGGAGCTTCGTGAGGCAGTGTCGCTGCCCGGGGCTCACCCTGATTCTGACCACAGAGTGCTCGGAAGGAGCTCGCTTTGGACGCCAAGTTCACCACCAAGAGCCAGGAGGCTCTTTCCGCCGCCGCCATGAACGCATCGACGGCCGGCAATCCCCAGATCGAACCCGCCCACCTGCTGAAG
>NZ_JBNHGO010000159.1:0-421 GCF_059091365.1 Arthrobacter sp. MDT2-34-1 | reverse complement strand
GCTCCCGCGGGCATGGCGGCGGTGAAGAACATGTGGCGCACGGCGATCACCCGGCCGCGCATATGGTCCGCGACGATCATCTGGATGGCAGTGTTGACGCCGGAAATGGCGGACAGGAAGCAGGCGCCGACCAGGACCAGGCTGATCAGGGCCAGCACAAAGTTGTTGGTGAGCCCGAACGCAATCAGGCCGATTCCGTAGACGAGCATGCCCGATTTGACCACCAGTCCCAGCGGAAGGACCTTGCTCCAGCCCGAGACCAGCGGTGCGGCGATAACAGCGCCCGCGCCGAGGGCGGCATTGAGCAGGCCGAGTCCGGTGGGACCGACCTGGAAAACCTCTTCGGCGAAGACCACCGTGAGCTGGAACAGCGGATTGCCCAGCAGACCGATCATCATGGACAGCACAATGCCGAGGATGA
>NZ_JBNHGO010000158.1:0-422 GCF_059091365.1 Arthrobacter sp. MDT2-34-1 | reverse complement strand
GCCGACGGTGTCTCGATCGTGCATGAGACGGTCTATGAGAACCGCTTCGGCTTCACCCAGGCGCTGATCCGCATGGGGGCCAATATCCAGGTCCACCGTGAATGCCTCGGCAGCGTGCCGTGCCGCTTCGGCCAGCGTAACTTCCTGCATTCGGCCGTCATTTCGGGGCCGGTCCAGCTCAAGGGCGTCGATATCGACGTGCCGGACCTGCGCGGGGGATTCAGCCATCTGATCGCCGCCCTGGCTGCCACGGGCACGTCCCGGGTCACCGGCATCGAACTCATCAACCGGGGCTACGAGAGGTTCCAGGACAAGCTGGCAGGCCTGGGGGCGGACTTCGATATCGCAGCCTCTGCGGCAGCCTGAGGGGACCGATGAGCCAAAGCCGTCCGCCGCGCGCAACTTTTGCCGTGCTCGCCGCC
>NZ_JBNHGO010000157.1:0-423 GCF_059091365.1 Arthrobacter sp. MDT2-34-1 | reverse complement strand
AAGCAGGTCCTCGTCTTGTTGAACAGTCATGTCTCGTCCGCCTTTCCGGGCATTGTCCCTGCGTATCATTTCGTGCCCTAATGTTTAGCGTACGATTAGATGTGCGGAACACCAAGGAAAGGGATTCTTCCATGGCCCACAGTGAGAGCTTTGCCTCCAAATTTATGCGCGTGACCGGCAAGGCCCGGTTCATTTTCGGGCCGGCGCAGTCCAGTTCGCTGGATCATGCCATGACCGAGGAAAACAAGGAGCTGCTGCACAGCCAGCAGGAGGAAACCGAGCAGCAGTGGGAAACCGTCAGGAGGGCTGACGGCAGCACCTACATCGTGCCCCGCAAGCCCTGAGCCTGCGCTGCTGCCGCGACTTCTGAAACGCCCACGACCGCCCTTTGACCTGCGGCTCCTGCCTTGACAGGGAGTCGTT
>NZ_JBNHGO010000156.1:0-430 GCF_059091365.1 Arthrobacter sp. MDT2-34-1 | reverse complement strand
GCAGCATCTGCAGCGGATGTACAGCCTGGAGGATGTGTTCTCCATCGAGGAGCTGGACGCGTGGGTGGCGCGGGCGACGGCGTCTGCCGCACAGGTCGCGCCGCAGGCCCCGCTGCGCTGGCTGACGGAACTGAAGATCGACGGCCTGGCCGTCAACCTGCTCTACCGCGACGGCGCCCTGGTCCGCGCCGCTACCCGCGGCGACGGCCACACGGGGGAGGACATCACGCACAACGCCCTCACTATCGCGGACATTCCGCGCCGGCTGTCCGGGGACAATGTTCCGGCGGAGGTGGAAATCCGCGGCGAGGTGTTCATCCCGTCCAAGGCGTTCGCGGCCCTGAACGAGTCGCTGGTGGAGGCCGGCAAAGCGCCGTTCGCCAATCCCCGGAACGCGGCGGCCGGTTCGCTGCGCCAGAAGGACCCCAAA
>NZ_JBNHGO010000155.1:0-439 GCF_059091365.1 Arthrobacter sp. MDT2-34-1 | reverse complement strand
ACAGGACGCGCAGGTCAAACCGACGCTCAGCAGCCTCTCCGGCGAATGGGCGGAAGTGGATCAGCAGTGCCACGGCCAGACGGATCCGGCCACGGGCCAGCCCGTGCCCTGCCGCGTGGTGGGGGACCGGGAAACAGCCGCCCGGACCGTCGTGATGCTCGGGGACTCCCACTCCATGATGTGGCTGACGGCACTGGAACCGGTGGCGGAGGAACGCGGCTGGCAGGTGGTGGCCCTGCTGAAGATGGGCTGCCGCTACGGTGCCGCCGTCGAGTCCCGCTCCGACGACTGCAATGCCTACAACCAGGCGGTCCATGACTATGTGCTGCAGGAAAAGCCCGATGCCGTGTTCACCGTTGGAACCAGGACGGACCAAGGCGATGCCGGGGAAGCGATCGTGGAGGGCTATGCCGCCGGAATCCAGGATTTCACCGCAGCC
>NZ_JBNHGO010000154.1:0-440 GCF_059091365.1 Arthrobacter sp. MDT2-34-1 | reverse complement strand
GGCCCTGGCCGCCGAATTCGGCTCGCATGCCTTCGCGATGCTGGTGGTGGAGAACCCGCACGAGGCCCGCCCGGTGTTGGACCTCCTCCGCTCCGGCGGCTGGCGGGCGGTGGCCGTGACGCACCGCGAGCCGCTGGCCGCCGCGTGGGCGCTGTTCGACGCGCCGGTCAGCATGAGCTCCTCGACCGCGAAGACCATCCTATGAGCACGGCCCTGTCCCGCCCGTTCCACGGCCACTGGCTGCTGGCGTCCGCTGTGGGCCTGGCCGTTGCCTTCAGCAGCCTGAGCCTCAACGGAGTCCTGGAAGGCTGGGACTGGCTTGCCGACGTCGTACTGACCATTGCTGCGGTGCTGGCGGCGACGTCCGCCGCCCGCTCCCTGCGCGCGCCCGACTGGCTGGTGCCGGTCGCCGGCCTGCTGGCGCTGGCCGGGATCCTGAC
>NZ_JBNHGO010000153.1:0-442 GCF_059091365.1 Arthrobacter sp. MDT2-34-1 | reverse complement strand
GGCCGGAAGGTCGTCATCGCAGGCATCCTGTGCGCCATGAGCGGTGTGGCCCTGTCCATCCTGGTCATCCAACTGCAGGCGGCGGGTGCGGTGAGCGTCTGGTGGCTGCTGGCCACGCTCTCCTTGGTCGGTATGGCCCAGGGCATGGTGATCAGCCCCAACCAGACGCTGACCCTGGCCGAGGTGCCGCTGGACTACGCCGGCAGTTCCGGGGGCATCGTGCAGACCGGCCAGCGACTGGGCACCTCAATGGGGATCGCCATGATCACGGCACTCGCGTTCGCGGTACTTTCCGGCTCGGACTGGAGCGCGGCAATCACCGCCGGCTTCGCCGTGATCGGCCTGGTCATGCTGCTGACGCTGGCGGTGGCGGTCAGGGACCAGCGCCTTCGTCAGGCCCACCGGAACCAGTAGGCCTGACGAACGTTGGCCAGTGGAGGCT
>NZ_JBNHGO010000152.1:0-444 GCF_059091365.1 Arthrobacter sp. MDT2-34-1 | reverse complement strand
CGATGACGAAGATGATCCCGCGGTCCAGCACGGACAGGCGGGCGATCGAGAACCCCGGATCCATGCTGACCTCGTAGGAGCCGTAGGCATACTGGAGCACCGGATTGGTGCCGTCCCGCTTCAGGTCCGCGCGCCGGATGATCGAGAGCGGGATCCTGGTCCCGTCCGCAGCGACAGCCCAGTCGCGCTCCGCAACGTACCGGCCGGCGTCGTACCCGCCCAGCACAGGAGTCTCCTTCCGCAGGTGCAGTGCCGCCCGCTCCGCCGGTTCCCCGGCGGCCGCCGGGAAGTAATCGTAGACCCGCGGCGGAGTGACGAAGGAGGTGTAGGACAGGCGCAGCACCGGCGCCTCGAACTCGGCGGCGCTGACGTGGCAGGTATAGAGCTGTTCGTCGAAGGCGGGTTCGACGGCGGCCGCCCCGGCTGCGCGCGCTGCGTCGCCTT
>NZ_JBNHGO010000151.1:0-446 GCF_059091365.1 Arthrobacter sp. MDT2-34-1 | reverse complement strand
ATGCGCTGGCGTTCGCCGCCGGAGAGCCGGTAGCCGCGCTCCCCCACCATGGTGTCCAGGCCGTCCGGCAGCGAGCGGATCAGGCTTTCCAGCCGGGCCCTCCGCAGGGCGTCCCACAACTGGTCGTCGGTGGCGTCCGGGTTGGCCAGCAGTAGGTTCGACTTAATGGTTTCGTGGAACAGGTGCCCGTCCTGGGTGACCATGCCCAGCGTTCCACGCAGCGATTCGAAGGTGACATCGCGGATGTCCGTTCCGGCCAGCCTCACCGACCCGGTGTCCACGTCGTAGAGCCGGGAGAGCAGCTGGGCGATGGTGGACTTGCCCGCGCCGGACGAGCCCACCAGGGCCACGGTCTGGCCCGGTTCGACGCGGAAGGAGATGCCGTGCAGCACCTCTTCCCCACCGCGGGTGTCCAGGGTGGCGACTTCCTCCAGCGAGGCCAGCGA
>NZ_JBNHGO010000150.1:0-447 GCF_059091365.1 Arthrobacter sp. MDT2-34-1 | reverse complement strand
GGACACGTGGCGCTCGTCGTGGCCGTCGTAGACGCTCAGCGGACGGATCAGCGAGTTGGCTTCCAGCTGCTCCATGATGTGGGCGGTCCACCCGACAATGCGGCTGGCGACGAACAGCGGCGTGAAGGTCTGCGTGTCGAAGCCCATCAGGTGGTAGGCCGGCCCGGCAGGATAGTCCAGGTTCGGCTGGATGTTCTTGCGCTCGCCCATGGCCGCTTCCAGCGCTGCGTAGAGTTCGGCAAGGTCCGGACGGTTGTAGTGCGCGATCATCTTGTCCAAGGCAGCCTTCATCGTCGGCACCCGGGAATCGCCGTGCTTGTAGACACGGTGGCCGAAGCCCATGATCTTCTTCTTGCTGGCCAGCGCGTCCTCTAGCCACGCCTTCGCATGGCCGGCAAGATCGCCGCCCTTCGCGGAGGAGATGATCTCCTCGAAGGTGTGCATGAC
>NZ_JBNHGO010000149.1:0-448 GCF_059091365.1 Arthrobacter sp. MDT2-34-1 | reverse complement strand
GCACTACCCCAAGCAGGTGCCGCACACCAGCCGGTACCTGAAGGAAAACGAGACCTCCAAGCCGGCCAATGTCTTTGCCGCCATGCGGCGCCGCGACATCCTGCTGCACCACCCCTACGATTCCTTCTCCACCTCCGTGCAGGCGTTCCTGGAGCAGGCCGCGGCGGATCCGCGGGTGCAGGCGATCAAGCAGACCCTGTACCGCACCTCGGGTGATTCCCCTATCGTGGATGCGCTGATCGATGCCGCCGAAGCCGGCAAGCAGGTCCTGGCCCTGGTGGAGATCAAGGCGCGCTTCGACGAGCAGGCCAACATCACCTGGGCGCGCAAGCTGGAACAGGCCGGCGTGCACGTGGTGTACGGCATCGTGGGCCTGAAGACCCACTGTAAGCTCTCCCTGGTGGTCCGCCAGGAAACCGACGGACTGCGTCGTTACTGCCACGTCGGC
>NZ_JBNHGO010000148.1:0-450 GCF_059091365.1 Arthrobacter sp. MDT2-34-1 | reverse complement strand
GGGTAAAGGCCATCACCGTCGAGACAATGTCCGGGTCCCTGCCCACCTGGTTCGGCGCCTGGTGGTGGCGGTTGTGCTTGGTGCTCCACCAGCCGTAGCTCAGCCCGGTCAGGAGCCCGGAAATCACCCGGGCCGCCCACTCGTTCCAGCGGTGCGACCGGAAGATCTGCCGGTGCGCCGCCTCATGGCCCAGGAACCCGAACTGGGCCAGCACCGCGCCCAGCAGCCCCGCCAGAACCAGCTGGTACCACGAGTCACCCAGCCGGACAATGCCGACCCCGATCGCGGCGGTGGCCAGGACCATCCCGATGATCATCATCCAGTAGAACCCGTAGCACCGCCTGAGCAGACCATCCCGCTGGACCTGCCGCAGCAGCTGGGCGTACACGTTTACATGGCCGGCACATTTTCCCGAAGCGGCTGACTGATGTGAGTCCGAAGGTTCACTGT
>NZ_JBNHGO010000147.1:0-455 GCF_059091365.1 Arthrobacter sp. MDT2-34-1 | reverse complement strand
CAGCACCACCTTAGAGTTCTGCCCGATGCGGGACAGCACGGTCAGCAGTACGTTCTTTTCCAGCGACTGCGCCTCGTCCACGATCACGAACGAATCATGCAGGGACCGGCCGCGGATGTGGGTCAGCGGCAGGACTTCCAGCAGGCCCCGGTCCATCACTTCCTCCACCACTTCCTGGGACACAAGCGCACCCAGGGTGTCGAAGACGGCCTGCGCCCACGGGTTCATCTTTTCCTGTTCGCTGCCGGGCAGGTAGCCGAGTTCCTGCCCGCCGACGGCGTAGAGCGGGCGGAAGACCACCACCTTGCGGTGCTCGCTGCGCTCCAGCACCGCTTCCAGGCCCGCGCAGAGCGCCAGCGCGGACTTGCCTGTACCCGCCCTGCCGCCCAGCGATACGATGCCCACTTCCTGGTCCGTCAGCATATCGATGGCCAGGCGCTGTTCGGCCGAGCGGC
>NZ_JBNHGO010000146.1:0-458 GCF_059091365.1 Arthrobacter sp. MDT2-34-1 | reverse complement strand
GCCTCGTAGCCTCCGCCCGGCAGCATGACGGCATGGGACAGGTTCGTCATGTTGATCGCCGTCGGGGTGCCCGCGCCCGTGAGCGCAGGGACATTGAACGGCGCGATCACCAGTTCCGCCGGTTGCCAGCGGTATCCCACCACGTAGTAGCCGGTCCTGCCGCCGCTTCCCGGCCGATCCATTCGGCTCCGCCTCCCGGGGCCGCCGTAGACCAGGTTGTAGGAGCCGAAATTCGGGATCTGTGCATCGAAGACCGCGCGCAGGATGTCCTTGAGTTCGTCGCTGTCGGGAACATCGGGCTGGGACGTCATCTCAGGCAACCTTGAGCGGCATTCCGGCCGTCAGCCGCAGCAGGGCCGGGTAATCGGTGGGAAAAACGGTGCTGGGATGCCCGGCCGCTGCCCAGATGGTCCCGTAGTCGGCCAGGTCGACGTCCACATAGGTGGGCAGCTGAGCCG
>NZ_JBNHGO010000145.1:0-458 GCF_059091365.1 Arthrobacter sp. MDT2-34-1 | reverse complement strand
ATCCGAAGTTTGAGCGTGGATGGCACGCAACCGTTCAACGCACACATATGATCAATCCGTAAATCGAATGTTGGGGGAAACACTTGAATCACTCTGCCCTGGGCCGCGTCTCCGTTCTGGCCGTTGTCGCTGTCGTCGCTCTGACCTCCTGTGCTTCTCCGGCAGCCAGTGAAACTCAGCCGTCCAGTCCGGCTGCTGCAGAAGAATCCTCCCGCTCCCAGTTCCAGCTGCAATGCTACGGCGACGGAGCGGACGATACCGCTTACTCCTCTCTGGAAGAGCTGTGGGCCGATGAGCTGGACGGCATGCTCATCTGCCATCCAGAGGCAAAGAATGGTGACGTCCGGTTGACAGCAGCTGATCTTGAAGCGGCGGCTGCGGCTGACCCTCAGAAAATCTGGCGGGACGACATGGCCCGCTTCGAGAGGGTGCTGCAGGCCTGCGCCACCTTCAGCGAG
>NZ_JBNHGO010000144.1:0-459 GCF_059091365.1 Arthrobacter sp. MDT2-34-1 | reverse complement strand
GCGTCGAACCGTTCCAAAAGAAGTGCCTTGCCAAGATCAAGGAACTTGCCGCTGCGGGCAAGACCCTCGTGGTCGTCAGCCACGACCTGGATCTCGTCTCGCAGATCTGCGACCGGGGTGTCCTGCTCAACCACGGCCACGTGGTCTTCGACGGCCCTGTGAAGGACGCGGTCAAGCGCCTGCGCGCAGGCTGACAGCTACGCTGCCTCGGCGTTGCGGCCACCGACGATCCGCCGTCGTTCTGTACGATGACTAGGGGCTTCGTACGATTGTGGCACAGGCGGTGCCGCGCGGGAAGCGTTCGCTGGTGAGGTTTTGAGGAAGGTTCTGTGTCCTGGTCGTCTGTAGTCCCGCTGTTCGTGCTGACATCCCTGATATTCATGGTGCCGGGGGCGCTTGTGGCCTGGGCCGCCAGAGCACGGGGATTCCTTCTCGTGGCGTCGGCGCCTGCCTTGACCG
>NZ_JBNHGO010000143.1:0-461 GCF_059091365.1 Arthrobacter sp. MDT2-34-1 | reverse complement strand
AAACCTGGGTGATGCCCAGCCGGGTTCCGGCTTCCGCGGTGGTCAGGGCTCCGAAAGCATTCATGCGGCTAATACTTCCATGAGGGAGCATTAGCGGATGTCCCGGGGTCCTGCCGGTTCAGCATCGGCAGCAGGGAAGCGAGGACGAGAAACTTCAGGCGGCCGCCCTCGAGGTGGGTGCCGGATGGTTGACTGGCTCCATGGAACCCGACTTCACAATCCCTGCGGCGGCCGTCGAAACGGTGGCCCGCGGCGGAGCCGTCCAGCTGCGCCAGGGCGATACTGCCGTCGCTGTCGTTGACGCCAGAAGACTGCGGCGCTTTCTGGCCGAGCACCTGCCGGCCAATGTGCAGTGGGACCGGGAGCAGGACACTGAAACTGCCGTCGTGCCCGTGCTCAATCTGGCCGCAGAAGGAACCCCTCACGAGGTAAAGGAGCAGCTTCTCTCGGCGCTGCGGGAG
>NZ_JBNHGO010000142.1:0-464 GCF_059091365.1 Arthrobacter sp. MDT2-34-1 | reverse complement strand
CCCGGCCGCGGCCAGCAAGTCCTGCAGTGCCGCGGACAGGCCGGTGACGGCCAGCCGGTTGGTCTGCCAGGGTGCGGCGGGGGCTGCCAGGCCCAGGCGCTCGGCCAGCCGGGCGGTCAACTCCAGCGGTCCGGTGTCCCGGCCCTCGGTCATTATGGTCAGCGCCGCCACCGTGCCGGCCGCTCCGCCCCACTGGACCGGCAGCTCCGCCGCCACGCGCTTGAGGCCGGTCGCCGCCTGGGCTATCCCGGCCAGCCACTGCGCGGCCTTGAGCCCGAAGGTGGCCGGCAGGGAATGCTGGGTCAGCGTGCGCGCCACACAAAGCGTGGCGCTGTGCTCGCGGGCTACGGCGGCCAGCGCCGCCGCAGCCCGGTGGGTATCCGCGAGGACCACCCCGAGGGCACGGTGTGCCATCAGCATCATGGCGGTGTCCAGGATGTCCTGGCTGGTGGCTCCCCTGTGGA
>NZ_JBNHGO010000141.1:0-466 GCF_059091365.1 Arthrobacter sp. MDT2-34-1 | reverse complement strand
GGAGCCTTCTTTCCGTTGGCATGGCCGCGGAGGGCGTCCCAGCGCAGGGTAGGCACCGCGTTTTTTATCGGGAGTCGTTACCGGGCAACTGCATGGTGAAAAACCGGAAAACCCCCACACCCATCAGCAGGAACCCGGCGACCCCCATCACCGCCAGCTGCGAGGCAATACCGATAATGAGCAGCACGAGCCCCATCACCGAAGCAAGTGCGGCCAAGAATACCGGGGTCCCAGACACGCCTGAACCGGGGGAAAGTTCACGGGCCAGCCCGGGATCCTCAGCCGTCAACTCGAGCTCGAGCTCCTCAAGCCGCCGGCGCTCTTCGTCCGACAGCGCCAATGGAACCTCCCACATGCCGCGCCGGTCCGGGATCCTCAGCAGGAAAGCTGCTTCACCCGGCCCGGAACCATTCGCGGTGCTTCATCCTTCTTTAAGTGGTGCTTCATCCTTCTTTAAGTATGGTCC
>NZ_JBNHGO010000140.1:0-467 GCF_059091365.1 Arthrobacter sp. MDT2-34-1 | reverse complement strand
GATGTGGTGGAACTTCGTGGGCCGCAGCCATGAAGAGGTCGTCAGGTACCGGTCACACTGGCAGGCGGAGATCGGCGCCGAGGACCGGAGTGAACCGTACGACGACGGCACCTCCTTTCCCCGGTTCGGCACCTTCCCGGCCGGCGGGCCCGCCCCGCTGCCGGCCCCCGTGCTGCCCAACACCCGGATGCGCCCCCGCGGCTGAGGCCCCTCGCAGGCGCCCCCGGCCGGCAACCGCTTCACACAACGCCGTCTGCGGAACCGCCCCGGGAAACTTGGCTAGGATGGGGGCAGAAGAGGTTCTCTTCCCATCCACACAATGTGTACAAGGAGTCAGGCATGCCCATCGCAACCCCTGAAATCTACGCCGAGATGATCGACCGCGCCAAGGACGGCGGCTTCGCTTACCCGGCCATCAATGTGACTTCCTCCCAGACGCTCAACGCCGCGCTTCAGGGATTCGCCGA
>NZ_JBNHGO010000139.1:0-470 GCF_059091365.1 Arthrobacter sp. MDT2-34-1 | reverse complement strand
AACCAGATCAAGTCGATCCCCAGCGCCTCCAATGGACCGAGGAACACTGGGATCGTGAGGAGCATCATCGCCAACGTGTCAAGGAAGAAGCCAAGAATGAGGTAGACGGGGATGAGCATCAAGAGGAATAGGATTGGAGTCAAGCCCATGCCTACGACAGTGTCGCCTACCCATTGCGCCAGCCCGCTCAGTGCCATCACCCGCGTGAGAATCTGTACTCCAAGAAGCAACAGGAAGATGGCAGCAACCGCGGAAACCGTTTCTATGAGGGTGCCTGAGAAGAACGACCCGACCAAACGGCGAGTAGGCACCGCGTTTGCATTCTTTCTGAGCTGCTGTTTCCTTCTTCGAAGGACCTGTCCCAGCCCGAGTATCAGCACGATGAGGGCGCCGTACGCCCCTGCTTCAGTCGCCGTGAAGACACCCCCGTAGATGCCACCAAGCACCACGACCACGATGAGCAGAACAGG
>NZ_JBNHGO010000138.1:0-471 GCF_059091365.1 Arthrobacter sp. MDT2-34-1 | reverse complement strand
GCAGCCCGATGGTACCGAACGCACGGCCGATCTCCCAGTAGTTGTCGCACCACCTGCGGATCACGGAAATGGTCTGGTCCGGATCCGCGTCGGTGGTGAAATCCAGGTCCGGGGACACCCGGCCCAGGAACAGGTCACGGACAGGTCCGCCGACCAGGGACAGCTCATGACCGGCGCCGGCGAACAGCTCTCCCAGTTCGAGGACGATGGGAGGGAGCGTGGAACTGTCAAAAACGTGCACCATAGTCTCTTAAGCGTGCCAGAGATTCCGGCAAACTCCATGACCCGCGGCGCGGCCGCGGCCTCGCGGCGCGGGTAAGCAAGGTCATATTCGGTTCGAAAGATCGTTAGAGTGGAGTGCATGGCTCATCCAGTTCCGAGTGCTCCAAAGCGCACCCCATTGACGGCGGCGTCAATGGCCGGTGCCGCGGCGCACCCCGGACACCACCCGCTGCCGACGGTGGAGGAAGT
>NZ_JBNHGO010000137.1:0-472 GCF_059091365.1 Arthrobacter sp. MDT2-34-1 | reverse complement strand
ATCGTAATCCACTCGGCGACCAAGTTCATCGGCGGGCACGGCACCACCCTGGGCGGCGTCGTCGTCGAAAGCGGCCGCTTCGACTGGGGCAACGGCAAGTTCCCGCAGATGACCGATCCGGTGCCGTCCTACGGCAATGTGTCCTGGTGGGGCAACTTCGGCGAGTACGGCTTCCTGACCAAGCTGCGCTCGGAGCAGTTGCGCGACATCGGGCCGTCGCTGTCCGCGCAGTCCGCTTTCCAGCTGCTGCAGGGCGTGGAGACGCTGCCGCAGCGCCTGGACGAGCACCTGGAGAACGCCCAGCGCGTTGCCGAATGGCTCGAGGCCGATGACCGGGTCACCTATGTGAACTACGCCGGCCTGCCGTCGCATCCGCACTACGAGCGCGGGCGCCGTTACCTGCCCAAGGGCGTCGGTTCCGTCTTCGCCTTCGGGGTCAAGGGCGGCCGCGCGGCCGGCCAGAAGTTCATCG
>NZ_JBNHGO010000136.1:0-472 GCF_059091365.1 Arthrobacter sp. MDT2-34-1 | reverse complement strand
TTCTCTTTTAATCCTTCCTGAACCTGGGTGCCCGACGCTGCTAGGACGGGAACGTCGGGGTAGGTCACGAACAGCACACTTCCCGCACCATCGCTGTCGGCGATCACCCAGTCCATCAAAGACAGCCCGGAGGCAGCGATGTTATCCACGTTAGCGACATTGCCGTAAATACCGTTCGCCTCGCCTTCGACATCACCCACTGAGGAATTCAGGAAGATCGGAACGTCTGCAGCTTTCGCCGCCTCGAGCCCCGACTCGATCGCATCGACACTGGTCGAGTTGATCATGATGTAGTCGGCACCACCGGCAATTGCTTGCTCGATAGCGTTGCTGGTGCCCTGGGGGTCCGCTGCGTCGGTGGCCAAAACCCGGCCCTCCCAACCCAGGGCAGCCGTCGCTTCCTTGAAGGGTTGATCCATGGGCGTAGCAGTCGAGTTGTTGAGCCGAATCAAGTAGCCGACCTTCCCCTCCT
>NZ_JBNHGO010000135.1:0-474 GCF_059091365.1 Arthrobacter sp. MDT2-34-1 | reverse complement strand
AATCCGGCAGTGCTGATCGCGGCGATGATCCTGCGGGCCTGGTCATCGGAGACCGGATCCGCGCCCGGGCCGGTGAATCTGATTTTCGTGACGGTCAGCAGGTCCTCGGCGCCGCCGGCAATGCCGGAGCAGGTTGCCCGCACCTTCGAAAGGGCATCACCGCTGAGCAGCAGCGGATCGATCGCCGCCAGTTCCGCCAGCACCGCCTGCTGCGCTCCGGTGCCCTCCGTGGAGACAGCACGGTTCACCACCGGGGCTTGGGCCACCGGGGTCTGGGCCGCGCGCGTCTGGGCCGGCGGGGTCTGGGCCGACGGGGTCTGGGCTGCCGGGTCCGCGGCGGTGCCGCAGCCGGCGAGCAGCGCTGCGGACAGCAGCGCCGGAAGGGCTGTTTTCTGCATGTGCTCCTCCTGCCCGTCCGCCGCCACGTGCCGTCCGGGACAAGGAAGGCCGGGGGCGGTTCTGCGGTTGCGGGGC
>NZ_JBNHGO010000134.1:0-476 GCF_059091365.1 Arthrobacter sp. MDT2-34-1 | reverse complement strand
GGCCGGTTGTTTTCGAAGTATTCCAGCAGCTCGTCGCACAATGCGTCGACCTCGTCGATGTTGTAGCTGCGGGCCTTCTTTTTCGAGGGCCGGCGGAAACGCTCGCCCGCGGGGCGGTGCAGGCGGCCGCGAAGCACCGCGGAGATCCGCCCGATCTGGATAAGCCAGGCCTCTTCGCCCTTGTCCGCGATCAGCTTGTCCCGTTCACGCTGGGCAAAGACGTCCTCAAGCCGGTCCAGGGCCGCATCCACCGCCTGCGCGTCGTAGCCGCCCTTGGCCGGGTCGAAGGCCATGGCACGGACCTGATGGCTGGTGATGGGCTCCGCATCCGGGTTGCGCAAATCGTAGTACTCCCGGGCGGTCGTGAGGAACTGGTCCACCTGGCGGGTGTTGTAGCCGTACTCGTTGCGGCCAACGCGTTCAAACGGGGCGCTCCCCCGGCGCACGTCTTCCATCGTCACAGTCGATCCCTCTAC
>NZ_JBNHGO010000133.1:0-478 GCF_059091365.1 Arthrobacter sp. MDT2-34-1 | reverse complement strand
GGCAGCATGTGATCGAGATGCCAAAAACGAAGGTAGCCAAGGGGCGTTCCGCCGGCATCAACGAACTGATGAACAAGATCCGCAACGTCGCCAAGAGCCAGGCCCGCCGGGACAAACGGGTCAAGCTCAATGTCGTCTTCGACACCGGCGACGGCCGGGGGCGCGTCATGGATATTGGCTCCAAGGCCGGTTACCTGGCCTCCGACATCCTGGCCGACGTGCGGGACCTGCACGGCGGGGACATGACCAGCTGGATCCTCTCCCAGTCCGGAGAACGCTACGCCGACCTGGACCCGACCAAAGCCCCGGTCGTGAAGGTGACCATGACGGTCTTCAATGCAGTCCGGCCCAAGGAAGAGCGCAAGGAAATGGACGAAGCGGGCACCCGGCGCCGGAACCGGCCCGCCCCGGCACCCAAAGGCAGCCGCAGGGCACGAGGACGCAAACGATGAACGTCACGGAACAAAAACTGCTCGAC
>NZ_JBNHGO010000132.1:0-479 GCF_059091365.1 Arthrobacter sp. MDT2-34-1 | reverse complement strand
AGGACTGCTTCGCGGGTTCCGTCCCGCGGGCTGTGCCAGCGCAGGCCTGTCCGGTTCTCGGCCGCGTACACCACCGCCCGGGCCTGGAGCCAGAATCCGTTGATGCAGTGGGCGGCGAGGGCGGCGCACAGAAAGGCCAGTCCCAGAACCAGGAGCCCGGAGCCGAGCACTTCCAGGACGATGTCGGCCCGGGCAGCGGAGGAGCTCATGGGCGGAGTAGACGCAGGTACATGCAGGAAAGATAGCGCAGGGAAGGGGGAGATCTGAAATGCGGCTCGTACACCCCTGCGTGGCCCGGATGCTACGTGCAGGCGGCATGCAGGTTGCTTCGAGGGCGTGCAGATATAATTTCACGAACTATGGATGACCCTCCCTCACACATGCCCTTGCCCCTCTATGTCCTGACCGGTATTCCGGCCATCACGGGAGAGGGGCGCCCGAATGTATGAATGGATCATGATCGGTATCGGCCTGGTCCT
>NZ_JBNHGO010000131.1:0-481 GCF_059091365.1 Arthrobacter sp. MDT2-34-1 | reverse complement strand
TTGTAGTCCAGGATGCCCTGCAGGATTTCGGCAGCCTCCTCGTGCCTCCCCTCGACAGTTCGCTGGGCGTACTTGTCATACTCGGTGACGGAGTCTGCGGCGTTGTCGACCCCGTCCCGGTGCTCATCACCCATGTAGAGCGGTTCGAGCTTCTTGATGCTGTACGACGGCGCGGAGATGCGCAGGCTGTCCCCGACCGCCTGGTAGAGGTCCACCAGCACCCCGTCGCGCAGAATGGAGTCGAGCACGTCCTCCATGACGCCGTGGCGCTGGACCAGCCGGCGCAGCGCGGACTTCTCGTAGGCGGCGTAGTGGTAGACGTGCATGTCCGGGTAGTCCTGGCGGCGCTTGGCCACGTACTCCAGGAACCCGCTCAGGGCGGTGCGCTCCTGGGCCCGGTCGTGGGCGACAAAGGAAGAGAACTGTGGCCCGTCGTCGGGGTCGGTCTCAACCATGCCGAACAGGTACTCCAGCCCCCAGG
>NZ_JBNHGO010000130.1:0-481 GCF_059091365.1 Arthrobacter sp. MDT2-34-1 | reverse complement strand
TTCTTTCCGGCGTCGTCGCCGACCAGGGTGTAGGTCGCCTTGGTCGCCCCGTCGATGGCCTTGCCGTCGCGCAGCCACTGCCAGGTGACGGTGGCTGCCGGTGTGGTTGTGCCGGGGGCGGCGGTCAGGGTCGCCCCGACATCGTTGCCGCCGGTAAGCGTGGGGACCGCGGTCTCGGTGAACGGTTTGTTGATGGTCCGTTCGGCCGAGGTCTTGGTGGCCTCGGTGTAACCGGTGGCCTGGTAGGTGGCGGTGACGGTGATGTTCTTTCCGGCGTCGTCGCCGACCAGGGTGTAGGTCGCCTTGGTCGCCCCGTCGATGGCCTTGCCGTCGCGCAGCCACTGCCAGGTGACGGTGGCTGCCGGTGTGGTTGTGCCGGGGGCGGCGGTCAGGGTCGCCCCGACATCGTTGCCGCCGGTAAGCGTGGGGACCGCGGTCTCGGTGAACGGTTTGTTGATGGTCCGTTCGGCCGAGGTCTTGG
>NZ_JBNHGO010000129.1:0-489 GCF_059091365.1 Arthrobacter sp. MDT2-34-1 | reverse complement strand
ACGACACCCGCTCCCGCCGCGGCACCGGTCGACCCGCCGGTTGACCCGGTACCGGTCGCCACCCCGTTCACCGACGTCGCCGCGGACACCCAGTTCGCTGCGGAGATCGCCCGCCTGGCCGATCTGGGCATCACCACCGGCTTCCCGGACAGCACCTTCCGCCCGGTCCAGCCCGTGAACCGCGACGCCATGGCAGCCTTCCTGTTCCGCCTGGCCGGCCAGCCGGAGTTCACCGCCCCGGCAACCCCGTTCCGGGATGTGGCACCGAACAACCAGTTCTTCCGGGAAATCTCCTGGCTGCAGACCACCGGTGTCACCACCGGCTTCGGCGACGGCACGTTCCGGTACCTGCAGACCGTCAACCGCGACGCGATGGCAGCCTTCCTGTACCGGATGGCCGGCTCGCCCGAGTTCACCGCCCCGGAGGTCTCGCCGTTCGAAGACGTCGCCACGGACAACCAGTTCTACAAGGAAATCGCGTGGCTGGAG
>NZ_JBNHGO010000128.1:0-498 GCF_059091365.1 Arthrobacter sp. MDT2-34-1 | reverse complement strand
GCAGGGAACCGACATTCAGGCCCGCGGTGTAGCTTCCGGTGACCATGCCGATTTGTGACGGGCGGAAGTCGCGCCGGATGATCACCGGGACGGCGACGTTGCCGATCGTGATGGCCACGCCGATGATGACGGTGCCCAGCAGGGCAGCTTCGGCCGTGCCGGCGGATCTGACCAGGGTGCCGGCGAGGACCCCCAGCAAGGTCAGGACCACGGCCCGGTTGGCCCCGGCCCGGCGGATGAGCGCGGCGGCCAGCGGCGTGGCCAGGCCAAAGCAGAGCACCGGAATGGAGGTCAGCAGACCGGCGACGAAGCCGGACATCTCCAGTTCGTCCTGCATGATGCCCAGCACCGGCGACGGCGACACGATGGGGCCGCGCAGGTTGACGGACACGAACAGGATGGCGGGCAGCATGATCATGCCCGCCAAGAGGAACCGCTTGGTGGTCTGCGTCTTCACCAGATGACGCTACCAAGGCCCGGGGCCGGTCCTGACCATGT
>NZ_JBNHGO010000127.1:0-501 GCF_059091365.1 Arthrobacter sp. MDT2-34-1 | reverse complement strand
TGGTGCTCGACCTCAACGACATCGACGAGACGCTGATCCCGGAACTGCAGAAGCTGTCCAAGGACGTCTTCGACCTGGACTCGATCATTAACGCGGCCGGCGAGCTGAAGTACATCGGCCAGATCAAGAGAATCCTCGCCTCCCAGTTCAAGGAACCCGAGGACGAGTGGGTCAAATTCTTCACGACCCGCGTCTACGAGGGCGCCTACACCCAAAAGGTCCGTCAGCAGTTCACCGGGCTGGTGGCCAAGGCAACCAAACAGTTCCTCAACGACCAGGTCAACGAACGCCTCAAGACCGCTCTAGGCGCACCGAACTACCCACACAGCGACGATGCGGCCATTGCCGCAACCGTCACCAGTGAACCCGCAGTGGAAAGCGACCTGACCCAGGCCGACAGCGTTGAGACAACACTGGAAGAACTTGAGGGCTACCAGATCGTCAGAGCCATCGTCTGCAGCGAGGTCAAACCAACCCGGGTCACCCAGCGGGACGCGAAGT
>NZ_JBNHGO010000126.1:0-504 GCF_059091365.1 Arthrobacter sp. MDT2-34-1 | reverse complement strand
CTTCCCGACGGGATGATCCGCGACATGGTGGAGGACTCCTACGACTTGGTGGTGGCGTCCCTGCCGCGGAAGGACCGCGAGTCGCTGGGCTGGGCACGGCTGGCGCGGGGCGACGCGTAGATGCTGAGGCAGGAATTCCTCGACGAGTTGTGGGACGCGGCCGACCCGAAGTCCACCGAGCAGCGGCTGCGGGGCGCCGACACGAACCGCTTCATGCTTCCGGCGGACCGGGCGGAGCTGGCCACGCAGATCGCGCGGGTGCTGGGGCTGCAAGGACGATTCGCGGAAGCCTGCGCCGTCCTTGACGGCATCGACCCGGATAAGTTTGACACCGCAGACAAGCCCGACGGCGGCGCTATTGTCCGCGTTCGGCTCGCCTTGGAACGGGGCCGGCTGCATCGCGCCTCCGGCAGCCCGGCGGCTGCGGTGCGGTTCCTCGGCGAAGCCGCCCAGCTTGCCGGAATGCATGGGTTTTGCGCCTTGGAGCAGGCGGCGCGGGCCCTT
>NZ_JBNHGO010000125.1:0-506 GCF_059091365.1 Arthrobacter sp. MDT2-34-1 | reverse complement strand
CGGCGACGGTGTGCTCCTGGAGGTCACCGGTCCGAGGATTCCATGCGCCACCTTCGCACGGCGCATGGGGGAGCCGCAGTGGGTCAGGCGGTTCACGGAGAAGGGGATGGTGGGAACCTACCTGCGCGTGCTGGCTCCGGGAACGGTCCGGGCGGGGGACAGGATCGACGTCGTCCATCGCCCAGACCATGGCGTCACCGTTGGCCGGTGGTTCCGTCAGACGGATTCCGACGACGCCGCACGCCTGCTCGCTGCCGACGCCGCCGGTTCCATCAGGCTGGCCGCAGCCATGCAGGCAGCGATCGGGAAGCGACTGCGGCGCAGCGTACGCTGACGGTCAGAGCCCGGCGGCCGCTGCCGTTGCCGCCAGCGCAGCCTGCGCTTCCTCTGTGGAGTACAGCGGAGCGCCGGGTTCATTCAGCGTGAACTGGTACAGGTCCTGTCCCCGCCGCACCGTCAGTTCATAGGACCGGTAGCCGGTTTCCGGAATCACGATCGTTTCAAAG
>NZ_JBNHGO010000124.1:0-511 GCF_059091365.1 Arthrobacter sp. MDT2-34-1 | reverse complement strand
AACTGGTAGTTCTCCAGGGTGGCCGGACCACGGGGTCCCACCGTCCGCTGGTTCTGGTTGTCGTAGACGGGATGCCCCTGACGGTTGGTCAGGATGGCACGGTCGTCACCTTCCGCATAGGACGGATTTTCATTCATGACGCTTCCTTCCCTGGATTTCTCTGACGATTTTTCAGGCGTCAATGCAGTCGATTGCAGTCACAGGGTTGCCGAGGCAGCTCTATCCTCGAGTCCACCACCGACGCTCAAGCAGGTCAAGGGTTGGTAACGGACCCCTTGTCCGGCCGCTGTGCCGGTACTAGGGTCGCAGTGGAGGATGTCTGCCCTCCCGCTCTTGCAGAACCCAAGGAGACGCTATGTCCACGCCCGATTTTTCCCTGCCCGGAACTCCCTGCTGGATCGACCTCAACTCCTCCAACCCCGCCAAATCCGCCGATTTCTACGGCCAGCTGCTGGGCTGGACCGCCACGGACATGGGCGAAGAATTCGGCCACTACTTCATCTTTTCCAGG
>NZ_JBNHGO010000123.1:0-515 GCF_059091365.1 Arthrobacter sp. MDT2-34-1 | reverse complement strand
CTCGAGTGGCTGCGCCAGGACATCGCGTCTGTGCCCAAAGACCGGGCGATCGTGATCGCCTCCCACGCGCCGCTGCACGAGTTCTACTACTCCAGCGGCTACACCCACGCCCAGATCGAGGAAATCTACGAGATCCTCAAGGGCCGTGAGGTGGTCTCCGTCGCCGGGCACACCCACATGTCCGAGAACCTCCGCCAGGGCGACCTGATGGCCGGCTGGACCGACACACTCGGCGACGCAGGCCTGCCGTTCACCCACCTGACTGTCCCGGCAGTGTCCGGCCAGTGGTACAACGGCCGGGTGCTCGAGGAGGGCTTCCCCACCTCCGTGCAGCGTGACGGGACCCCTCCCGGCGTACTGACCCTGGACATCAAGAACACGGAGATCCGCGAGCGTTTCACCGCCACCGGCGACGACGGTTCCGAC
Organism: Arthrobacter sp. MDT2-34-1; assembly: GCF_059091365.1. Lineage (NCBI taxonomy): Bacteria > Bacillati > Actinomycetota > Actinomycetes > Micrococcales > Micrococcaceae > Arthrobacter > Arthrobacter sp. MDT2-34-1. The sequence continues at coordinate 89 of NZ_JBNHGO010000123.1, read as the reverse complement.
CAGATGGCCCTGGGCATCAACTCCCCCGCCTACCGTGCCTGGTACGACACGTACACGGACCGGCGCGGCACGGCTCCGGCCCCGCAGAA
>NZ_JBNHGO010000122.1:0-521 GCF_059091365.1 Arthrobacter sp. MDT2-34-1 | reverse complement strand
CGCCGACGCGATCACGCTTCCGCGGCTCGCTTGACGGATATAGAAGATTCGGATCATGGACGACTGGGGGAACGGATCATGCCGGGGCCGACAGGCCAGCAACCCCGATTCTTGCTCGTTCCGGGGCTATAAGAAAGGTAACGGGGACAGCGGCACGGGCCCCCAGACGCCCGAGGCCCAGCGAGCCACGCCGGCGAACAGCAGCAGCGGCCAGCCGCGCCGCCAGGGGGGCCAGGAATTCGCCCGCGAGCCCGGCCAGCCGGTACAGACCCCACACCCCGAGCACCGCCACGCCGATCACCACGGGCTCGCGCCAGGCCACCAGGACCACGCTCAGCACCAGCAGCATCGCGTACTTCGCCCCCAGCGGGACCCGGTGGACGGGCGAGGTTCCCGGCCGGTGGTCGAGCAGGTTCACCGCATGCCCCCGTCCCGCCGCGCCCGGGCGCGCCGGGCCAGCACGTCTCGGCGGTACCACGCCACGGCGGTCCGGTCCGTCGGCGTCGTGGACGACGCGCCCC
>NZ_JBNHGO010000121.1:0-525 GCF_059091365.1 Arthrobacter sp. MDT2-34-1 | reverse complement strand
ATTTCCACCGGCTGGACCGAAGCCGACGGGACGAAGACCTACCGGCCGTTCGAACCCATTGGGCGCGACGCCATGGCGGCTTTCATGTACCGCTTGGCAGAATCTCCGGCTTACACCGCCCCGGCCGTTGCCCCGTTCCGGGACGTGTTGACCGGCCAGCAGTTCTACAAGGAAATGGCCTGGCTGGCCGAGAAGGGCATTTCGACCGGTTGGACGGAGGCGGATGGGTCCAAGACCTACCGCCCGCTGCAGCCGATCAACCGCGACGCCATGGCCGCATTTATGTACCGGTTCGCGCGGCTGTAGCAGGCCCGCCGGGGTCCGGGTAGCTTTCTACAGTTGGGAGTGAATCACGAGTGAATGCAGGTGCTACCGCAGCTGACATCGTCGGCCGCCGGAATGAACTTGAACTGGAAATTGCGCGCTTGGTGGCGGAGGTGCCCGCGACGGGATGGACCTCGCTGAAGTTCGGCATGAAGTGCGTCGGCAATGTCCAGGGCGGCCTGATTTTCGTGGATCGCAACG
>NZ_JBNHGO010000120.1:0-527 GCF_059091365.1 Arthrobacter sp. MDT2-34-1 | reverse complement strand
CGTAGTCCGTGACGATCCGCGGGGTGTTGTTGCCCAGCGCGCGCTCGTACACCGCGTCGAGGATTCCGGCGAGTTCATTGGCTTCCGCTCCGGCCGGCAGCCCGTACACGATCCGGTCCGGCGCAATGGTGTCCTGCACGGCGAAGCCCTCGCGCAGGAATTCCGGGTTCCAGACCAGGTGCGCGCTCGGGTTGGCTTCGGTGATCTTCTCGGCGAGCCGGCGGGCGGTGCCCACCGGAACGGTGGATTTGCCGACGACGACGTCCCCATCGCCCAGGTGCGGCAGCAGGTTGTCGACGGCGGCGTCCACGTAGCGCAGGTCCGCCGCGTTCTCGCCCTTCTTCTGCGGAGTGCCGACCGCGATGAAGTGCACCTGCGCGCCGGCGGCATCGGCGATGTCGGTGCTGAACCGCAGGCGCCCGCTCTCGCCGGCGGCCGTCAGCAGCTCCGGCAGGCCCGGTTCGAAGAACGGCGCCCTGCCTTCCCGCAGGGCCGCGATCTTGCGTTCGTCGACGTCGATGCCGACC
>NZ_JBNHGO010000119.1:0-529 GCF_059091365.1 Arthrobacter sp. MDT2-34-1 | reverse complement strand
GCATGAACACCAGGTTCCAGATCTCGACGTAGCGGTTGTCATCCGCGGCCGGTCCGCCCTCAGCGCCGTAGGCGGGTCCGCGGTCATAGAAGATCTCGGAGCAGGGCCCTGCCGGACCCGGCTGGCCGGTGGACCAATAGTTGTCCTTCTTGCCGAACTTCTGGATGCGATTGGCCGGCACGCCGATCTTGTCGCGCCAGATTTCCAGCGCCTCGTCATCGTCCTGGTAGACCGTGATCCAGAGCCGGTCCGCGGGCAGTCCATAGCCGCCGTCGGCCACCGGCTTGGTCAGCAGCGTCCAGGCCAGGGAGATGGCGCGTTCCTTGAAATAGTCGCCGAAGGAAAAGTTGCCGCACATCTGGAAGAAGGTGCCGTGGCGGGCGGTCTTGCCCACTTCTTCGATGTCGCCGGTACGGATGCATTTCTGCACGCTGGTCGCCCGCGGGTAAGGCGGCTCCTCCCGCGCGGTCAGGTATGGAATGAAGGGCACCATGCCGGCCACGGTGAACAGCAGCGACGGGTCGCTGGA
>NZ_JBNHGO010000118.1:0-529 GCF_059091365.1 Arthrobacter sp. MDT2-34-1 | reverse complement strand
GACCGCCGGCGTGTACTGGTTCGGCAATGTCATCAATGCCCAGGCGCTGGGCCGCGGACGGCACCGGCTGCACTTCGGCTGGACGGCGAACTGCCCCACCTGCGGTGTCGACGTGACCCAGGTGGGCTGGACCGCGGAGCGCTGCGAGCACGACGACTCCTTCGTGGCCACCGTACGGCCCGAGGCCGTCTACGCCGACGTGGCGGAGCTGGCCGGTCCCGGCCTCCGGCGTACCGCAGGCTGAGGCGCACTGTGGAGATGCTGCCGCCGGATGGACGTCCGGAGATCCTGGCCCTGCGGGCGCTGAAACTGGGGGACCTGCTGGTGGCGGTGCCGGCCCTGCACGCGCTGCGGCGCACTTTTCCGGAGCACCGGCTGATCTTCGCCGGACCGCCGTGGCTGCGTCAGGTGGTGGGACTGGTCGGCGGGATCGACGCCCACCTGCCGACGCCGGGGCTGGACGGTCCGCTGTCCCTGCCGGCCTGCCGGGTGGACATCGCCGTGAACCTGCACGGCAACGGACCGGACA
>NZ_JBNHGO010000117.1:0-535 GCF_059091365.1 Arthrobacter sp. MDT2-34-1 | reverse complement strand
GCGCTCCTGTACACAAATGCCGCGGCGTGGCCGTCCGGGCCGGATGCGGCCGGACTGATGGAATGGGCCCGTCCGCTGACCCGGATGGCCAGCCATCTGGCGTTCGCGCTGGTGCTGGGAGCGCTGGTCTTCGGAGCACTGCTCCTGCCTGGCAGCCGGCCGGCCGAAGCCCTGACGACGGCCGTGGGCAAAGCGGCGCCCAAACCTGAACCGGAGCCGCCCGAACTGTCGGTGCACCCGGCATTCCGGCGGGTGGTGCACATAGCCGTTGCCGGTTCGGGACTGTGGGTGCTGTCCGCTGCCGTGTCCCTGACCCTCAGCTGTGCCGAGATCGGCCGCTGTGCGGCACCGGGGGACGGGGGTTTCGCGGGAGCGTTCCTCGCCTTCGTCTCTGCGACGGCGCTCGGACAGGGGTGGCTTGGCGTCCTGGTGATCGCCGCTGCCGTGCTGGTGCTGACCTGCGTGGTCCGGGCGCAGGCCGGTTTGGCCGCTGTGGCATTGGTGGCGGCTGCCGGCGTCGTACCGGTATCCCTGA
>NZ_JBNHGO010000116.1:0-544 GCF_059091365.1 Arthrobacter sp. MDT2-34-1 | reverse complement strand
ATCTGGTCGTCGTACAGCAGGGATTCGAACCCGATATTCTCCTGGGCGGCCTTGAGGGCTTCCAGCGCATCCTTGCCCTCGACGATCGGCAGCGTGAAGGAGATATCCGTCCGGCCTGAGGCGTGGGTGGACACGTTCTGCACAATCATGTCGATGTTGGAGTGAGCGCCGGCGACGATGCCGAAGATCTCGGCGGCCTTACCGGGGATGTCGGGCACGCCGACCACCGTGACCTTGGCTTCGGAGTGATCGTGGGCGACGCCGGAGATGATGGGCTGTTCCAAGGGTTCTCCCTCTTGAATCTTGATCTTGTCGTCGGGACTGGGCAGGACCCAGGTTCCTTCGTGCTGGCTGAAGGATGAGCGGACGTGCAGCGGCACGCCGAAGCGACGGGCGTACTCGACACAGCGCAGGTGCAGGATCTTGGAGCCCGAAGCGGCCATTTCCAGCATTTCCTCGCTGGAGATCTTGTCGATTTTACGGGCGGATGGAACCACCCGAGGGTCGGCGGTGTAGATGCCGTCGACGTCGGTATAGATTTCGC
>NZ_JBNHGO010000115.1:0-550 GCF_059091365.1 Arthrobacter sp. MDT2-34-1 | reverse complement strand
CTTGGCCGGTGCCGGTGGGGCAGGCATACAGCTCCGGAATATTGCCGGGCCGCTGGCTCGCCGGTTCTCCCGTAAGAATCGGCCTGATGGCGGCCGACTGGAAGGGTAGCCATATACTTGAACAGACTGTGTCTGCAGTCACATGTCACATCGGAAGGAGATCGCCCATGGACGTGCGACAACTTCAAATGTTTATCGCTGTAGCCGAAGAAGGCAGTATCCACGGCGGTGCCCGCCGCATGATGGTGGCGCAGCCTGCCATGTCAAAGGCGTTACGCAGTCTCGAAAGGCAACTGCATACACAACTGGTTCAGCGCTCATCCCGAGGCATTGAACTCACCACAGCAGGGGAAGTGCTGCTCGGCCAGGCCTACGAGATCGTACGGTCGCTGGACCGGACGGTCGACCTCGTGCAACAAGCCGGACGCGGCCAGAAAACCCTGACCGTGGGGCTGATTTCCGGAACTGCGTCCGCATCCGAACTGACCTCCGATATCATTCAGGGCTTCCAGCGTCTTTGCCCCAGTGTCACGGTCACGGTCCGTGAACT
>NZ_JBNHGO010000114.1:0-558 GCF_059091365.1 Arthrobacter sp. MDT2-34-1 | reverse complement strand
CCGCCAGCCCGATTACATTGACCGCCTTCGGCGCATGCCAGGGGCGGTCCCGCAGCGTCAGGGCGGCCAGGTTGGCGACGGCGTAGTAGATCAGCACGCCGAAGCTGGAGAATCCGACGACGGTTAGCACGTCTGTGGTCAGCAGCAGGACGATGATGACCACCGCCACCGTCAGGTCGGCACGGTAGGGCACTGTGAAGCGGCTGCCAATCCGGGCCAGGAACGTTGGCAGGTCGCGTTCGCGGGCCATTGCCATGGTGGTCCGCCCGACGCCGGCAACCAGGGCCAGCAGGGCTCCCAGGCTGGCGCAGGCCGCCCCGGCGGCGACGACGGGTCCCGCCCAGGGGGCCGCGGGGCCGGTTGCCTCGAGCAACGGCGCGGTGGAGCCTGCCAGTCCCGCTGTTCCCAGGGTGCGCAGCAGGCCGCTGCCGATCAGCAGGTAGATCAGGAACGCAATGGCCAGCGCACCCAGGATGGCCTTGGGAATGCTGGACTGGGGATTGACGACTTCTTCGCCGAGGGTGGCGATGCGCGCGTAGCCGGCGAAGGCGAAGAAGA
>NZ_JBNHGO010000113.1:0-559 GCF_059091365.1 Arthrobacter sp. MDT2-34-1 | reverse complement strand
GGAGGGCGAGGACACCTTCACGACCTGGAAGGAAACGACGACGGTCTACCACGAGGGCGTGCCCGGCCACCACCTGCAGGTGGCAACGGCAACCTTCCGGCGCCACCTGCTGAACAACTGGCGCCGCAATGTCTGCTGGGTCTCCGGCCACGGTGAAGGCTGGGCCCTGTACGCAGAACGGCTGATGGAGCAGCTCGGCTATCTCAAGGATCCCGGGGACCGGCTGGGCATGCTGGATGCCCAGCGGATGCGGGCTGCGCGGGTGGTATTCGACATCGGCGTCCATCTTGGCCTGCCGGTCCCGGCGCGCTGGGGCAGCGGCACCTGGACTCCGGAGAAGGGCTATGAGTTCCTGCGGCAGAACATCGCCATCAGCGAAGGCCAGCTCAAGTTCGAGTTCACGCGCTACCTCGGCTGGCCGGGGCAGGCACCGGCCTACAAGATCGGCCAGCGGCTCTGGGAGCAGATCCGGGACGAGGTCAAGGAGCGCGAAGGCCAGGAGTTCAATCTCAGGAGCTTCCACTCCAGGGCACTGAACCTGGGTTCGGTCGGCCTCGAC
>NZ_JBNHGO010000112.1:0-560 GCF_059091365.1 Arthrobacter sp. MDT2-34-1 | reverse complement strand
AAGGAAGATCCAGCAGAAGGCGGCACCGGCGAAGATGGCGATAACGCGCTTCTCCTGGACGGTGAGGCGGCCAAGCCTCCGGAGCTCGCCGCGCATCAGTTCCTTGCCGCCCGGAATCTCGTCCACTTCGGAGCGGAAGACGAGCTGGGTCAGGACCAGCCAGCTGGCCGCCATCATGAAAGCGGCGAACGGGACGCCAACCAGCATCCACTGGCCAAAGCCGATTTCGATGTCGAAGTTGTCCCCCATGTAAGCCTTCATCAGCGCCATGGGCGGCTGGCCGATCAGCGTGGCCATGGAGCCGATCGTGACCGAATAGGCAATGCCCAGCAGCATGGAAGCAGCCAGTTTCGGCGTGACGCGCGACGCCTCCAGGGAGTTGATGAGCGCAAGGATCGCTCCGCCGATGGGCACCATGATGACGGCCGTGGCGGTGTTGCTGACCCACATCGTGATGAACGCACTGGCCAGCATGAGGCCGAAGACGATCTGGCTAGGACGGGTTCCGACCGCCATGATGATCAGCAGCGCCACCCGGCGGTGCAGATTCCAGCGCTGCG
>NZ_JBNHGO010000111.1:0-562 GCF_059091365.1 Arthrobacter sp. MDT2-34-1 | reverse complement strand
CAGGGCGTATTTGCGGGCCCGCACCGTCTGGTAGGTCCCGCCGGCGATGACAAAGAGAATCAGTCCCGCGAAGCCGAAAATGATGCTCGCAGGAAGGACGTCGCCGCTGGAAGCCGGCTCGGCGGCAACCGGAACCGTCGGCTCGGGGATGGCCGGTTCTTCCGCAGGAGCAGGAGCCGGAGCGGACTCCGGCGGCGCGGCACTCCCGCGCCGGTGCACCCTGATCCAGTCCGCCATGCTGCCCAGCGGATTCGCCTCGACCACCGGCACCTGGGCGGTCAGGGCGGCGTTGGCATCCAGGATGCCGTAGCCGTAAATCGGATCCTTCCCCGGTTCCCCGCCGTCGCGGGCGGTGCTGATGATGCGGTTGACCACCTGTGCTGCGCTCAGCTCCGGATAGCGCGCCCGGATCAGGGCCGCAACGCCGGAGACCAGCGGAGCTGCGGCGGAGGTGCCGGACCAGTCCGCATAGAGTCCGCCCGGCAGGCCTCCGACCAGCTCCTCGGCAGGTGCTGCGACACCGATGCTGATCCCCTGCGAGGAGGAATCCCAGCTGGCGCCC
>NZ_JBNHGO010000110.1:0-563 GCF_059091365.1 Arthrobacter sp. MDT2-34-1 | reverse complement strand
AGGTGTACGGAAACGCCTTGAGGGCCTCGACCAGTCTCCGGCAGTCGAGGCGGTCAACGAAGGCCCGCAGAATCATCTCCTCAGGTTCCGGCTCGCGGCTGGAGCTGCGCCGTGCGGCGGCCCTGAGCAGCCTGCCCGCCTGGGCCTCGCTGATGGAGAGCAGGTCGGCGACGTCACGCGGTGTCAGGCCATGGTGAAGGAAGCCCCTGGCTGCTCGCAGTTCATCGAAACGGGCCACGCGCTGCCGGGCCCGCCGGCGCAGCTCCTCAGGATCGTCATCCATGGAGCCTCAGTCCTCCGCCGGCGTTTCCTCGGGCAGGCCCGCCCGGATGCCGGCCGCTGTCTTCTCGTAGGCGGCAGCAATGTACTCGTTGTATTTGGAACGCTCGACACGCCACTGGCCCCGGCCACCAATCTGTATCGCAGGCAGCTCTCCGGAGCGGACCAGCGCGTACGCCTGGGCCTGGGAGATGGCCAGATCCTCGGCCACCTGGGGCAGTGTCATGAAGCGGGCAGGCATACTGCCATCGTATGCACACCGCTGGCCTGCCGGGCAAAAAAAG
>NZ_JBNHGO010000109.1:0-569 GCF_059091365.1 Arthrobacter sp. MDT2-34-1 | reverse complement strand
GTACTTTTCGCCCATGTTGGCGATGTCGGCAACGCGGGAGTCCAGGCTCGGGCGCAGCTCCTCCGGCAGCGGCATGGGCCAGAACAGTTCCCCGGCCCGGTCCGCTGCCGCCTTGATGGCGTCGCGCACGCCATCGTCGCCCATGACCGCGGAGACCCGGTTGCCCAGGGCCACCATCTGCGCTCCGGTCAGCGTGGCGACGTCGATCAGCGCATCAGGCTTCTCCTCGCTCGCTGCGGCGAGACCGTCGGCCATGACCAAGCGGCCTTCCGCATCGGTATTGAGGACTTCGACGGTCCGTCCGCCGTAGGTTGTCATGATGTCGGAGGGGCGCTGGGCCGTGCCGGACGGCATGTTCTCCGCCAGGCACAGCCAAGCCGTCACAGTCAGCGGCAGGCCCAGTTCGGCGATCGCCAGCGTGGCATTAAGCACGACGGCGGCGCCGGCCATGTCGCACTTCATGGTCATCATGCCGGTGGCCGGCTTGAGGGACAGTCCGCCGGAATCGAACGTAATGCCCTTTCCGACGAACGCGAGCTTGACCTTGGCCCGGGCGGGGGAGTACTCGA
>NZ_JBNHGO010000108.1:0-574 GCF_059091365.1 Arthrobacter sp. MDT2-34-1 | reverse complement strand
GCCACCATCGGCAACATGAGCCCGGAATTCGGTTCCACGGCCGCCATCTTCCCGATCGATGACGTCACCCTGGACTACCTGCGCCTGACCGGCCGCTCGGAGGAGAGTGTCGCGCTGGTCGAGGCCTACGCCAAGGAACAGGGCCTCTGGCACGATCCGTCCCACGAGATCAAGTTCTCCGAGTACATCGAGCTGGACCTGTCCACCGTCGTGCCATCCATCGCCGGCCCCAAGCGTCCGCAGGACCGCATCGAACTGACCCGTTCCAAGGACCAGTTCCGCAAGGACCTGCCGAACTACGTGGGCACCGGTGACGAGGATGCCCTGGACGAGGCCCTGGAAGAGTCCTTCCCGGCTTCCGATGCCCCGGCCATGACCTCCACTGTCCGCCACCACTCCGCCGCCGCCAACGCCGCGGGCCGGCCGTCCAACCCGGTTCCGGTCCAGATGTCCGACGGCCGCGAGTTCATCCTGGACCATGGCGCGGTCTCCATCGCGTCCATCACCTCCTGCACCAACACGTCCAACCCCTCCGTGATGCTGGCGGCCGCTGTGCTGGCCCGCAATGCCGAGG
>NZ_JBNHGO010000107.1:0-574 GCF_059091365.1 Arthrobacter sp. MDT2-34-1 | reverse complement strand
GTCGCTAACGGTGTACACGATGTTTTCGAGAGTGTTCATGCCCCATTGACGTGCGCCGGACCGCATTTGTGACAACGGGGGACAGGCACATTGCGACTGTGGCGTTCGTCAAGGAATCATGACCACTATGAGTGCGACCGAGTTCGAGGCCGAGCGTCCGCGGCTGACCGCGATCGCGGCCCGGATTCTGGGTACCAATGCGGAGGCTGATGACGTGGTCCAGGAGGCTTGGTTGCGGATGGCCCGTGCCGAGACGGTGGAGGACCCACCTGCCTGGCTGACCACGGTTGTCACCCGATTGTGCCTGGACCAGCTGCGCAAGAGGCAGACCAGTTCCGTCGCTGAGGCGGAGTCGACTGCCGATCCGAAGCCGGTCGATCCGGAGGCAGATGCGCTGCTCGTCGAGCAGGTGGGCGGAGCGATGCAGATCGTTCTCGACACCCTTGCTCCGGCCGAGCGGGCAGCGTTCGTCCTCCATGAGGTCTTCGGCTACCCGTTCGCGCAGATCAGCGGCGTCCTGGGTCGCTCGGAGACCGCGGTACGCAAGCTGGCCAGCCGCGCACGGCGCAAGGTG
>NZ_JBNHGO010000106.1:0-580 GCF_059091365.1 Arthrobacter sp. MDT2-34-1 | reverse complement strand
CCACGTCCCGCGTGAAGAGGGAGTATTCGGTCTGCACCGCGGTCAGCGGATGCACGGCATGGGCACGGCGGATCGTGGCCGGCGCGGCCTCGGAGATGCCCAGGTGGCGGACCTTTCCTTCGGCGACGAGCTCCGCCATGGCGCCGACCGTCTCTTCGACCGGCACCGTGCGGTCCACGCGGTGGATGTAGTACAGGTCGATGTAGTCTGTTCCCAGCCGCCGCAGCGAACCTTCCGCGCTGGCCCGCACGTACTCCGGGCGCCCGTTGACCTTCCCGGTGAGCCGGCCGGCGTCGTCGATCTCGTTGCCGAACTTGGTGGCGATGACCACACGGCCGCGGATGGCGTGCAGTGCACCGCCCACCAGGTCCTCATTGCGCCATGGACCGTACATATCCGCCGTATCAAAGAAGGTAACGCCGAGCTCGACTGCGCGCCGGATCGTGGCGGTGGATTCGATGTCGTCCGTCTCGCCATAGAAGGCACTCATGCCCATGCAGCCCAGGCCCTGGGCGGAAACTGCCAGTCCCTGCGGCCCCAATGTCCTCGTGTCCATGCCTGCCCGCCGTTCCGGTTGGGA
>NZ_JBNHGO010000105.1:0-586 GCF_059091365.1 Arthrobacter sp. MDT2-34-1 | reverse complement strand
GGCGTGCCCCGCTGGAAGTGATGAGCTGGACGAGATCGTCATCCGCGGCGGGCCTCATGTCACTGGTCGACATAGTTCACGCAACCTTCACTGGCGGTTCCCCCGGGTTTCGGCGGATGCCGGACAATGTCCGGGCCCCCTTGCCCAGACCTTAAAGTGACGATACTCACATGATTCAAAGAGTACAACCAGCCGGAAAATCATCGAGCAAAATGCTCTGTTTGCCAAAGGCTGTCCGTGCTAACCTTGCGCATTATGCACCCGCTGGATGGCACCGACACCCGCCTGCTGCTCGCCCTGGCGGCGGATCCGCGAAGCACTGTGGTGGCGCTGGCGCAGAAGCTCGGGCTGTCCCGCAACACGGTCCAGGCCCGGATGGCGCAACTGGAGAAGCGCAACGTCTTCCTCGGCTTTGGCCGCCGCATCAATCCGGCCGCCCTCGGCTATACGCTGGCCGCCTTCATCCACGTCCATGTGCAGCAGCAGAAACTCGCCGGCATCACCGAGGAACTGTCAGCGGTTCCGGAGGTGCTGGAGGCCTACGGCCTGACCGGAACGGCGGACATCCTGGTCCGCGTGGTTTCCG
>NZ_JBNHGO010000104.1:0-595 GCF_059091365.1 Arthrobacter sp. MDT2-34-1 | reverse complement strand
TCCCGGTCCTGGCAGCACACCCACAACGATTCGCACCACCGCTGGACCAACGTCGTGGGTAAGGACCACGACGTCGGATTCAACCTGCTGCGCATGGACCCGGACCAGGAATGGAAACCGTTCAACCTGGGCAACCCGCTCTACAACGCGCTGCTGGCCCCCGTCTTCGAATGGGGCATCGCCATCTATGACCTCGAGCTGACCGAGTACAAGGAAGGCAGAAAGAGCAAAGCCGCGCTTATCAGGGACCTGAAGGCCATGGGACGCAAGGCCGCCAAGCAGCTCACCAAGGACTACGCGGCCACCCCGGCACTGGCCCTGCTCACCGGCTCCGGCAAACAAGCCCTGTACGGGACCCTGGCAGCCAACGCGGTCCGCAACGTCTGGGCCCACGCGGTCATCTTCTGCGGACACTTCCCCGACGGCGCCGACACCTTCACCGAGGACATGGCCGACGGCGAAACCCGCGGGGACTGGTACGTGCGCCAGATGATCGGCTCGGCCAACATTTCCGGATCCAGGCTCATGCACCTGATGACCGGCAACCTCTCCCACCAGATCGAACACCACCTCTTTGCTGCTCGGCGGCCCGTAC
>NZ_JBNHGO010000103.1:0-607 GCF_059091365.1 Arthrobacter sp. MDT2-34-1 | reverse complement strand
AGGCGGGGTTGGCCTTCCTCAGGGAGCATGACGCCGAGCTGTTGAAGCGTCTGGAGGACGCATGATCGACAACGCCCTGGAGTTCATGCGGGCCCGGCTGGGATCAACGCTGACCGCAGCCTTGGCCGGACGGGACGCCGCACCGGATGATCCGCGGCTGGAGATGGCTTGCCGGGTGTGGCAGATCCTGGAGGAGGCTGACGGCGCGCATATGGCGCGGATGTGATTCATCGGCGGGAATCCCAGGTTCTCTGAGAACACACCTGTTACCGCTATTCGGGAGGGAATGCCCGGCGTCCTGGCGGCCGCACGGGCGCAGGCAGAAGGCCAGCCTGACGTCTAATCAGGCGAAGACGCCCTGCTCGTACGCGTCCAGCGCGTCGAACAGCGGGTCCGGGCCTTCGAGCTGCAGGACATCGGCTGGCCGGGCACATGCCAGATGCGGATCGCTACCGCGGAGCCACAAAGCGGCCTGAGCCGGGGTCATGACCTCCAGCAGCCGGTCGGTCAGCTCATCGGCCCGTTTCCCCGCAGCGGTCACCAGCACAAGCAGTGCCTCCGCTCAGCCGTCATGCGACCAGTGTAGGGGAGCCGGCCGATACACTGC
>NZ_JBNHGO010000102.1:0-609 GCF_059091365.1 Arthrobacter sp. MDT2-34-1 | reverse complement strand
CCGGCCGTTATGCTCTGGCCACATGGCTTCTTCCCGTACGTTCCCTTTCTTTGACACGGCCACGATCCGGGGAAGGATTTCCGCGCTGCTGGGCGTCAGTGTGCTGTCCGGCATCCTTACGGCCGGCATCCTGGTTCCTCCGGCGGCGCTGGCGGCTGCGGGAGCACAGTCCTCCCTGGCTGTCTTCGACCAACTGCCGGACGAACTGGAGGCCGGACCGCTGTCGCAGCCGTCGCAGATCCTCTCGGCCGACGGTGAGCTGATCGCCACCTTCTACGCGGAGAACCGGGTTCCGGTGATCCTGGACCGGGTGTCCCCGCACATGCAGGACGCCATCATCGCCATCGAGGACGCCCGCTTCTTTGAACATGGCGGCGTCGATGCGCACGGTATTTTCCGCGCGATGCTGAACAACGTCAGGGGCGGGGACCAGCAAGGGGCGTCCACGCTGACCATGCAGTATGTCAACAACGTCCTGATTGATGCCGGCGCAGCGGAGGGTGTGAGTGCGGACGAACTGACAATCAGCGGCACGAAGTCCATCACGGACAAGCTCCGGGAAGCCAAGCTCGCCCTGGCGGTGGAGGACAAGTACTCCAAGGAGGAGAT
>NZ_JBNHGO010000101.1:0-610 GCF_059091365.1 Arthrobacter sp. MDT2-34-1 | reverse complement strand
GCACCAACCAGACTCCGGCAGTCCTCGAGTACACGGACAGCTTCATCGGCATGTTCCTGGCCGGCGGCTTCTCCCTCGACCTCACCCACCACGTCATGCACGCCCTGGGCAGCCGCATGTGGGGCTTCACCCAGGAACTGTTCCAGAACCCGGCCGGCCCGAAAGCGGACACCCCGGCCGTGCCGCCGGAGGCGATGGCCGCCATGCTCCAGCAGATGGCCCAGCAGTATCCGAACCTCACGCAGGTCGCCATGGCGGCAACACATGACGACGGCTCGGTGGTCGGGCACGGCTGCGACGACCAGTTCGAGTTCGAGTTCGCCCTCGACCTGCTCCTGGACGGCTTCGAGCGTCTCCACGGGCAGAACTGGACATCGAAGCAGGCCAAACTGGACCGTGGATAGCCGGCCCCTGCCGGCCACCTATCCTCATCCCGGAGATATACGAGGCACTGCTGCGGATTTACCTGCGGCGTGCCACAGGACCGACAACCGGCGGACTAAAACCCTCCACCCGGGCCGCGCGCCTCAACCCTGGCACCATCACCGGGTTTAGTTGGCTCGATGGTCTGCCTGCAACCAAAAGCACCGATAACAGCGCATGTGTTTGG
>NZ_JBNHGO010000100.1:0-626 GCF_059091365.1 Arthrobacter sp. MDT2-34-1 | reverse complement strand
CTCACCGGTGCACCCCTGGCCCCAGTCGCCGCCCCCGTGGCGGAAACAACGGTAACTGTCCGCGGCGTGGCCGGGGCTGCAGCTGCTGCCGTACCCGCTCCAACGCCCGCCGCACCGCCGGCCACGGCCGCTGGTCCTGCCGCCGCGCCGGTTCCGGATCTCGTCCCGGCGGTCACGGGTGCTGTCCCTGCCTTGGCGGATCCTGCTGTTCAGGCCCTCACACGTGCGGTGCCGGCAGCTGCTGATGCCGTTCAGGCTGTGGCGCCGGTATCCGGCATCGTTGAACCCGTTATTGCACCTGTTGCCCAGGTCGTTGAGCCGGTCCTTGAGGCGGCCGAGCCCGTGCTGGATGTCGCAGAACCGGTACTGGACGCCACAGAGCCGGTAATGGATGCGGGCGAGCCCGTCCTAAACGTGGCCGAACCTGTCCTGGACATGGCGGCCCCGGTCGTGTCACCGGTAACTGCTGTGCAGCCGTCCGTGCCTGGCGCCCCGCTTCCGCCGATACCGGCCGGCACCGAGGGCCCGGATGTTTCCGGCGTTGACGCTCCCGGTCCCGCGGACGCCTCCGGCCCTGCAGACATTTCCCTGCCCGGTGGCGCGCCTGCCGATTCAGCGGCCGTCCC
>NZ_JBNHGO010000099.1:0-630 GCF_059091365.1 Arthrobacter sp. MDT2-34-1 | reverse complement strand
AATGCCATACTGATTTTCGTGGTGTCTTTCACACCGCAGAATTGAATATCCACCCATCACTACGGATCGTCGGGCACGTACCTGCCCGTGAAGGGAAATCAGAACCATGGCAACGGTAACGTTTGACCAGGCCACCCGCCTGTACCCGGGCACCGACAAGCCCGCCGTCGACAGGCTCAATCTGGACATCGCCGATGGCGAGTTCCTGGTCCTCGTCGGCCCCTCGGGCTGCGGCAAGTCCACCTCCCTGCGGATGCTCGCCGGCCTGGAGGACGTCAATGCCGGCCGGATCCTGATTGGCGACCGGGACGTGACCGACGTGCCGCCCAAGGACCGCGACATCGCCATGGTCTTCCAGAACTACGCGCTCTACCCGCACATGACGGTGGCGGACAACATGGGGTTCGCGCTCAAGATCGCCGGGGTGTCCAAGGAGGAACGCACCGAGCGGGTCCGCGAGGCGGCCAAACTGCTGGACCTGGAGGAGTACCTGGACCGCAAGCCCAAGGCCCTCTCCGGCGGCCAGCGCCAGCGCGTGGCCATGGGTCGGGCGATCGTGCGCAACCCGCAGGTGTTCCTGATGGACGAACCGCTCTCCAACCTGGACGCGAAGCTGCGCGTGCAGACCCG
>NZ_JBNHGO010000098.1:0-631 GCF_059091365.1 Arthrobacter sp. MDT2-34-1 | reverse complement strand
AAGTAAGCGTGAAGGCTCCGGACCCAAATGCCGTCCGGTCCGTCCGCCGAAGCGGCGGCCAGGGCCTGCGCTACCAACAATCCTCCGTACGGCACACCCCAATGGAAGGCCGGGGGCCGCCGATATATCTGCCGTTACCTTGTGGGCGCGGCCGCAGTAATGAGCACAGCTCCTCGAAGCTTCCGGAGGCCTTCTGCCCGTACCTTTCGGGACTTGTGTCTGTATCGGATTTCATAGTGAATTCCTTCCGGTGACCGGCCTCTGCCTACTGCAGCTAGCGCACCGTCCATGAAATCGGTGTGTCCAGCAGTTCGGGGAATTTTCGTTCCGCGTAGCGGGCATAGGCCGTGATGTGGTCGTGCATGGCCTTTGCGGACGCTTCCGGGTCGCGGGCCGCAATTGCCTCATAGATGCTGGCGTGAGCCTCGTGGACAGCAATCCTGCGATGCTCCGGGTAGTCGATGCCGATCGCGCTTCCGTCGAGCATGCCGAGCAGTGACTCCACGAGATAGCCGAACATTACGTTGCCGGAACCATGGGCAATGATGTCATGGAACCGCTTGTTCATCTCAAGGAACTCCGCTTCGTCACCAATATGCTCGCCCATATGGTCGACGCTGTACTTGAGTCC
>NZ_JBNHGO010000097.1:0-636 GCF_059091365.1 Arthrobacter sp. MDT2-34-1 | reverse complement strand
GGGGACACCTGCGGCACGCACCAAGCGTTGTATCCGGGCCTCCCGCACCATGTCGTGGGCGGACTTCGGGTGTGGCGGGCGGGGTCCGCGGCGTAGCACGAATGTCTCGTCTCCGCGAACAATCCGGTAGGTCACATTTGACTGGCCATCCCCGATGCGGTCGACCTCCAGCGGCCCTCGGCCGAGCTTGTGCGTGTCGAAGAACTCGCGGACGGCGTCGAGGACGAGCAGCGGCGGCAAGGCAAGCGCGGTGGCTTCCTCACGCGAATCGACGACCTGAACGCCGTCGCTGACGGTGCTCATCGGATCACCGCCTGATCGAGGCGAAGCTCGCCGTTCGCCACGGCCTTGGCCCTGGCAGCCGATGCGCGGCGGGAGATTGCCCACTTGTGGGTCTCGTTGGAGCCATCGTAGATCCGGAATGGCCGTACCTCGTTGAGATACTGTGCGAGCGGGAGGCCATCGGAGACGCCGTCGCCGCCGCAGATTTGGATTGCGCGGTCAATCACTCGGTAAATCGCCTCGGAGCAGTGTACCTTCGCGATCGAGGACATGGCCGATCCGGCTTTCGGATCTGTGGCGAGCAGGTTCGCGGTTTTTGTGATGATAGCATCGGACGTTTCGATGTCGATCATG
>NZ_JBNHGO010000096.1:0-639 GCF_059091365.1 Arthrobacter sp. MDT2-34-1 | reverse complement strand
AGCTCGAGGGCCGCGAGCAGCTCGGCGACCCAGGATTCAAGGATCTCCTGCTGGCTGATCTCCTGCTGTGCCGGTTCCTGCGCTCCGGCATCGCCGGTCCTCGCCGGCGCTTCGGGATTCTCCGCCACGGGGGGCCTCCTTCGGTAGCTTCGCCTGCCGGCCTGCTCCGGCCACGGCTACGGGCGCGCAATACCGAAGTGTTCCGCGTCCGCCCATGTGTCCACATCGCCGGTTGCACCGGACGCGAAGTGGCACTCGTATACCTGCACCCTAGCAAGCAGCTTCAAGACTGACATCCCGGCCAGGCCCTTGCCCCCGGCGGCGGGATCACGGGCGGCGGCTTCAGTGAGGCAGCGGGCCAGGGCGTCAGTGGCGATGCAGGACGCGAGCGGCTGTGCCTTCCCGGCAGCATCCACCGGCATCCACAGCTCCGCCTCCGGGTGCCGGAGTGCAGCGTCCAGCAGCCGTGCGGGCAGATCGCCGAGCAGCGGCATATCGCAGGCGAGAAGCAGGGTATAAGGGGGAAGGTCCCGGCCGGGCACGCGCAGCGCCGCTGCGCCGGCACCGATTCCGGCCGCCGGTCCGGCGAAGGGCGGGTCCTCCCGGGTCAGCACCGTGGGCGGCAAACGGGTGACGTCC
>NZ_JBNHGO010000095.1:0-639 GCF_059091365.1 Arthrobacter sp. MDT2-34-1 | reverse complement strand
GTTCCACGGCCCCAGCACGCGGCTGATCAGCCGGTAGGTTCCGCCGTAGGCGTCATTGCCCAACACGATGTGGTCCCCCGGCTGCAGCAGCGCGCGGATCAGCGAATCCTCCGCGGCCAGGCCGGAGGCGAAGCTGAAGGCATGCCGGCCGCCCTCCAACGCGGCCAGCTGCACCTGGAGCGCGTCGCGGGTGGGATTGCCGCCGCGGCCGTATTCGTAGCCGTTGCGCAGTCCGCCGATGCCGTCCTGGGCAAAGGTGGAGGACTGGTAGATCGGCGGGACGACGGCGCCGGTGGTCGGATCGAAGTCCTGGCCGGCATGGACGGCGCGGGTGTTGAAGCCCTGGTTTTCGGAGGTGCTCACGGTGGACCTTTCGCTGGTTGGGGAAGCCGGTGCCTGAGGTTGGTCGGGCAGCTACTTGTTCAGGTAGAAGAGCAGGTCGTGGCGCGTCAGCACGCCGATCGGCCCGCCTACGAAGGTGACCATCAGGGCGTCGACGTCCTGCAGTTTCTTGCGGGCGCTGGACAGCGACTCGAGGGAACCGATGACTGGCATCTTCTCCCCCATGTGCAGGCTGACCCGGTCCGTCAGCTTGGCTTCGCCGCGGAACAGCTTGGACGTCAGGGAGCGTTCGTCCAC
>NZ_JBNHGO010000094.1:0-641 GCF_059091365.1 Arthrobacter sp. MDT2-34-1 | reverse complement strand
GGATTCTCTTGAAAATCACCAGAATAGAGGCGATTCCCTTCGCCATCCCGTACCGGAAGCCGCTGCGCTTCGCCAGCGGCGAGGTGCACGTGGCCTCGCACATCCTGGTCAGGGTCCACAGCGAGGACGGGATTGTCGGGCAGGCTGAAGCTCCGCCGCGCCCCTTCACCTACGGGGAAACCCAGGAATCCATCGCCGCGGTGGTGGAAAAGGTCTTCGCCCCTGAAATCGTCGGGCTGTCCTGCCTGGACCGTGAATCCATCCACGCCATCCTCAACCGCACGGTCGGCAATCCCACGGCCAAGGCCGCCGTGGACATGGCCGTCTGGGATGTTATCGGCAAGTCGCTGCAGCAGCCAGTCACCCGCCTGCTGGGCGGCTACTCCGACCGGATGCGCGTGTCCCACATGCTCGGTTTCGATGAGCCGGCCAAGATGGTGGCCGAGGCGGAGCGGATGCGGGATACATATGGGATCACCACCTTCAAGGTCAAGGTCGGACGCCGCCCGTTCATGCTGGACGTCGACGTATGCCGCGCGCTCCGCGAAGGACTGGGGGACGGCGTCGAGCTGTATATCGATGGCAACCGGGGGTGGTCTGCATCCGAGTCCATGCGCGCCCTGCGCGCCATGGACGACCTC
>NZ_JBNHGO010000093.1:0-646 GCF_059091365.1 Arthrobacter sp. MDT2-34-1 | reverse complement strand
ACGCGCTGCCACGATCCTGACGAGGACGATCACCAAAGTCCCGACGCTCACCACGATCCTGACGCGGCCGATCATCCCGCGAACGGAAACCACCCGCACCACCAGACGCGCTGCCACGATCCTGACGAGGACGATCACCAAAGTCCCGACGCTCACCACGATCCTGACGCGGCCGATCATCCCGCGAACGGAAACCACCCGCGCCACCGGAACCGCCGCTGCGCCGGTCCTGGTTGTCGGGGCGCTTTCTATCGCCGCCCTCGGTGGAGCGCTCGGCTCCCGACCGGTTGCCAAAGTTGCCTCTGCCTGCACCCCTGTCGTCTCGTCCTTCACGACCCCGGAAATCAGCCATGCCGGAACTCCTCTCAGTGCGGGCCAAGGTCGAACCAGCCAACCACAGCCGTCAAAATCTCTATGAAATGCGTGTCTTGTTGTGGGCGCAATCATCTGTGGCGCGCCCGTACCATCGATCCATTCTAGTCCAGCCGACTGTTCTGCCAGTTGCAGACAACCGCCGTAGGACTGTGACTCCACTAACGAACCGGCATCGTGGTTAAACGCGGGAAGGCCCCGCCATCGTTGGCGGGGCCTTCCCGTGTTCAAAGAATGTCCGGCGGCGACCTACTCTCCCACACCCTCCCGAGTG
>NZ_JBNHGO010000092.1:0-650 GCF_059091365.1 Arthrobacter sp. MDT2-34-1 | reverse complement strand
GGATCAGGCACAGGACCCCTTCGCCCTGGCGCAGAGCGCCGCCGGCTACATCACCGAGCAGACCGGCGTCGAAAAGCACGACGTCGCCCTGGTCCTTGGCTCCGGCTGGGGCAATGCCGCCGGCCTCATCGGTGAAACCACCGCCACCATCCCCGCAGCGGACATTCCCGGCTTCCGGGCGCCCGCCGTCGTCGGCCATGTCGGCACTATCAGTTCCATCCGCACGGACACCGGCAAGCACGCACTGGTGCTGGGCGCCCGCACGCACTTCTACGAAGGCAGGGGCGTGCGCGCCGTGGTCCACGGCGTCCGCACCGCGGCGGCGGCAGGGGCCAAGGTGATGGTCCTGACCAACGGCTGCGGTGGACTGCAGGAACACTGGAAGCCCGGCACGCCCGTGCTGATCAGCGACCACATCAACCTCACGGCAGCCTCCCCGCTGGAAGGCGCCACCTTCGTGGATCTGACGGACCTGTACTCGTCCCGGATCCGGGCGCTGGCCCGGGAAGTGGATCCGGCGCTGGAGGAGGGCGTCTACGCCCAGTTCCCCGGCCCGCACTACGAAACTCCGGCCGAGGTACGGTACGCCAAGCGCATTGGCGCGGACCTGGTGGGCATGTCCACGGCGCTGGAAGCCATTGCCGCCCGCC
>NZ_JBNHGO010000091.1:0-655 GCF_059091365.1 Arthrobacter sp. MDT2-34-1 | reverse complement strand
GATCGGGACAGATATGGTTAGTAAGGCGACGGCTCTGGTTCAGACCGGCCCATTTCAGCAGGAGTTCCGTGAGATTCCGCTCCCGGGTCTCGACGAGGGTGCTGGGTTGCTGCGAGTGGAAGCAAACGGCATCTGCGGCACGGATGTCGAAGCGTTCGCAGGGGTTGTCGGCGCGAACCCGCTGGACGGAAGCGACGCATACCCCCGAATCCTCGGACACGAGATCGTGGGGATCATTGAGGATCTTGGCCCGAATCCTCCTCCGGGACTGTCGATCGGAGATCGCGTCGCAGTGAACCCGCTCATCGCGTGCGGGCACTGCCGTGTCTGTCTCCGTGGCGATTCGCACCTGTGTCGCAATCACCCTGCCGCCCCGGCGCTTTACGGATTCCTCCCCTTGCACAGATCACCCGGTCTGTGGGGCGGATACTCCACGCACGCCTACCTCGATCCGAAGACTGTTGTCTACAAGCTTCCTTCGTCTATCGACCCCGTGACAGCCACGCTTTACAATCCCTTGGCGAACGCCATGAGCTGGGCTGTCCTGACACCTGAGTTGAAGCCCGGCGACCGGATCGCGATTCTCGGGTCCGGCCAGCGAGGCCTGGCGTGCGTGATCGCTGCTCGCTTCGCCGGTGCAGGTCTGGTGCTCAGC
>NZ_JBNHGO010000090.1:0-655 GCF_059091365.1 Arthrobacter sp. MDT2-34-1 | reverse complement strand
GGCAGGTGCGGCCCGTGCTGTTCAATCGAGCCGACGGGCACCAGGACGGTCACCGCCGCGGGGACGTCGAAAGAGGTAGTTGATGAGAGCGCGGTCATTGGACTGGTCAACGGTTGGTCATGGCCGGCTCGGGGACGCCCAGGGCCCGGTCGAATCCGTCAGGGATGAGCAGGTGGTCGGGACGCAACTCGGCGGTCGATGACAACGCGAGTCCGCGCAGGGCGGAGTCGATGCCGCCGGAGAGGATGTCGAGGACGTTCTCGACGCCGGCCTGTCCATTGGCGGCAAGTCCCCACAAGTAGGCGCGCCCGATCAGGACGGCCTTGGCGCCCAGGGCGAGGGCCTTGACCACGTCGGAGCCGCGGCGCACGCCGCCGTCCATGACCACGTCGATCTGGTCTCCCACGGCCTCTGCGATGGGGCGGATCATCCGGATCGCGGCCGGGGTGCCGTCGAGGTTGTTACCGCCGTGGTTGGACACCGAGATGCCCGCCACGCCGGCGTCGACCGCGCGCAGGGCATCGTCGACGCGGCAGACGCCCTTGAGGACGAACGGTGTGCCGGAGATCTGCTGCCAGGTTTCCCGCATCCAGGTTACGTCTTCCCAGCTGGGTGGCGGAGTCGTCATCCACTCGTAGTAGGCGCCGAAGAAGGT
>NZ_JBNHGO010000089.1:0-658 GCF_059091365.1 Arthrobacter sp. MDT2-34-1 | reverse complement strand
GGGCAGGGGCATGACGATCCGTCCAATCAGCGGGGAAATAACTCGACACAGCGTCTATTGTTGGCGGTGACGCAGACCACATAGCCTATCAGTATCGCTAAACCACTGGAGGTTTTCCCATGAACGCAGAAGTTCCTGCGGCATCCGGACATACGGCAACGACGCCGTCCACGGATGATTATGAACAGCAACTCCAGCCCATCCCCGAGTCAGGGCGCACGCGTAGTGTTGCCGGTCAGTTCTGGATCTGGGCCGGCGCCAATCTGGCCCCGATTAACTGGGTGCTGGGCGCCCTGGGCATCCACCTGGGCCTCGGTTTCGCCGATACGGTGACCGTCCTGGTTGCAGGCAACCTGATCGGCATGATCCTCTTCGGTTTCTTCGTCCTGATCGGCCAGCGCACCGGTGCCACCGGCATGGTGCTGGCGCGCGCGGCGTTCGGGCGGCGCGGCAATTACCGTCCAGCCGCCATCCAGGCCACCCTGGGCATCGGCTGGTGCGCCGTCAACACCTGGATCATCCTGGACCTGGTCATGGCACTGCTGGGCAGCATCGGCTGGGTCGATCCCGCGCAGCCGAACTACGTGGCGAAGATCGCCGTGGCCGCCATCATTATGGTCGCGCAGGTCATCATTGCCTTCTTCGGATACAAGGCCAT
>NZ_JBNHGO010000088.1:0-661 GCF_059091365.1 Arthrobacter sp. MDT2-34-1 | reverse complement strand
ACCCTCACCCGTCCCCCCGGACCCGCCGGGAGTCCGGGTCCGCCCGATGACCCCGGCTCCCGCGGCGCACTGGTGCTCCATGAAAAGGTCGTCAAGAAAATTGCCGCTCAGGCGGCCGGGGAGGCCAGCGTCACCGGAGGCTCCTCGGGAGGATTCCTCGGCATCGGCTCCCGCCCCGATTTTTCGGCCCGCCCCCGCGCGGAGGTGGAACTCTCCGGCAACATCGCAACCCTGTCGGTAACCGTGGGGCTGCGCTATCCGGTGCCGCTGCGGCAGGCCACCGAAGAGCTGCGCCAGCGGATCATGGACCGCGTCACAGCCCTGACCGGGCTCGACGTGCGCCAGGTCGACATCACCGTCTCCTGGCTCACCGCCTCCGAGGACGGCAGCGGGCCCAGGAGGCTGTTATGAGCAGGACCGACGCCCGGTCCACGCCCCTGCGCCACCGGCCCAGCCGCGCCATCCCGGCTCTCATCATCGGACTGCTGATGCTGGGGGCGGGCATCACCCTGACCTGGCTCTCGATCGCTCGCCTGGCCGAGGGCATGTGGCCCCCGTTCCTGGCCGGCCTGCGGGACTGGGCGGCCGCCCTGAGATGGAATGATCCTGCGGTGTGGGTCAGCGGCACGGTGCTGCTGCTGGCCGGACTCACACTGCTGCT
>NZ_JBNHGO010000087.1:0-664 GCF_059091365.1 Arthrobacter sp. MDT2-34-1 | reverse complement strand
GGAACAATTCCGGAAATTTCCAGCGGATTCGACCGGGATTTGTTTAATACCTACCGCTCTTTTCTCGTTGGACCTGAACTTCCCATTTCGCTGGAACGGAAAAGCGATTCCCGCGGATCATTCTTCGAGGTTATTCGAAGCCAGGGCGGCCAGGGGCAGTCGTCGTTTTCCACGACGGTTCCAGGAATCACCCGGGGCCAGCATTACCATCGGCGCAAAATCGAGAGGTTTACGGTCCTGGCCGGTACCGGTGAAATTGCCATGCGACGGATGTTCAGCGACGAAGTCCTGAGATTCACGGTGTCCGGTGACCAGCCCGTTGCCATCGATATGCCGACTATGTGGTCCCACAACATCACAAATACCGGATCCGATATGCTTTACACGATGTTCTGGATCAGCGAAATTTTTGATCCCGCAGCCCCTGACACCATCCCGGAGGATGTATGACCAACAGCGCCCGCAAACTAAAAGTAATGACCATCGTTGGGACACGTCCGGAGATTATCCGCCTGGCGCCGACCATGCGGCGGCTGGATAAGTATGCGGACCATGTGCTGGTGCATACTGGCCAGAATTATGACTATGAACTGAATGAGGTCTTTTTCGAAGACCTGGGCCTGCGCAAGCCGGACCACTTCCTGGCCGCCGACACCAAGTCCCT
>NZ_JBNHGO010000086.1:0-669 GCF_059091365.1 Arthrobacter sp. MDT2-34-1 | reverse complement strand
CCGCACCTTCGAAGATGGAGGCTGGCATGAACCTCACCTCCGGCACTTGGGGTGCATACCTGCGTAGGGCAGGTGCTCGCGTCTGCTGAGATTTGGACGCCTGGGCCGCCATCGTGAGCGCTTCGACCGCATTGCGCGCCGGTGTGCCGGAGGTCGAGCGTAACGATTTCCGTGCGGGCGTATTTGAGCTTTCCACTGAAGTGGTCATGAGGTCCCCGGGGGCTTACTGGCAAGCCGCAAGACAAAGATCTTTGCCTGTAACGGCAATAAATTAGGACGGAGAGGAAGAGAAACGTGGAACGCATCGGGATCGTGGCCGAGTCGGGCCGGGAGACCCGTGTGGCGGCAACGCCGAGCACGGTGAAGCAGCTGATTGGCCTGGGGTATGAGGTCATGGTCGAGATGGGTGCGGGAGAGGCCGCCTCGTTCACCGATGAGGCGTATGTGAGAGCAGGCGCGGCGATCGGCGCTGCGGGAGAAACGTGGGCCAGTTCGGTGGTGTTGAAGGTGAATCCGCCCGCCGACGAAGAAATCGGTTTGCTGCGGGCCGGAGCGACTCTGATCAGTTTGCTGAGCCCGGCGTTTCGTCCGGATCTGCTGGAGGCGCTGGCGGCGCGTTCGGTCACGGCTTTGGCGATGGACGCGGTGCCCCGTATTTCCAGGGCGCAG
>NZ_JBNHGO010000085.1:0-676 GCF_059091365.1 Arthrobacter sp. MDT2-34-1 | reverse complement strand
ATGACCATGCTGCTCAGCTACGGGCTCAACACCTGGCTGCCCACCCTGATGACGACCGCGGGCTACCCGCTGGGATCGGGCCTGTTCAACCTCGTGATTCTCAACGTCGGCGGCCTCATCGGCGCCATGGCCGGCGGCTGGCTGGCTGACCGCTGGACACTCAAGCGCGCACTGCAGTTGTACTTTGTCCTGGCCGCCCTCTCCCTGGTCTCCCTGGCGTCCAACCCCGCCCCGCTGGTCCTCAACCTGCTGCTCATGGTTGCCGGCGCCACGACCATCGGAACCCTGGCCATCGTCCACGCCTTGGCGGTGGAGTACTACCCGTCCACCATGCGCTCCACCGGCGTCGGCTGGGCCGCCGGCGTGGGCCGGATCGGCGCCATGGCCGGCCCCATCCTTGGCGGCACCCTCCTGTCCCTGGCCCTGCCGTTCGAACAGAACTTCATGGCCGTGGCGGTCCCGGGCGTCATCGGCGCCATTGCCATAAGCCTGATCGCCTTCAAACAGCCCGCACAGCAACAGCTGACGACGGCTGCGGCAGACTCGGTCCGCGTCTAGCCAGCAACCCACCACCACTCCCCAAGAAGTAAGGGACTGAAAAATGACTCTGCTTGACCCCGCTCTGTGGAGCGAGAAGATCTATCTCAACGGCTGGCGGTCCGGCGGCGCCGGTGCC
>NZ_JBNHGO010000084.1:0-681 GCF_059091365.1 Arthrobacter sp. MDT2-34-1 | reverse complement strand
CGAGACGATCACCGTACCGCCGGAATCCACGTAGCTGTGCAGGATGTCCCGGATATTGGCGGCCGAAACCGGATCAACCGATTCAAAAGGCTCATCCAGGACCAGGAGCCGAGGTGCATGGATCAGTGCCGAGGCCAAGGCGATCTTCTTGGTCATACCTGCCGAGTAGTCGACCACCAGGGTTCCGGCGTCCTTCGCCAGGTCCAGTGCGCCGAGCAGGTCGGCGACCCGCTCGGCGACGGTGGCGCGGTCCATGCCCCGCAGCAGGCCGGCATAGGTGACAAGCTGTTCGCCGGTCAGCCGGTCGAACAGCCGCACTCCGTCGGGCAGGATGCCCATCAGGCGCTTGGCCTCCAGCGGCCGCTCCCAGACGTCGACACCATGCACCCAGACCTGCCCGAAATCCGGACGCAGCAGCCCTGTAGCCATGGAGAGAGTCGTCGTCTTGCCGGCTCCGTTGGGCCCGACGAGGCCATAGAACGAACCGAGTGGAATGTCCAGGTCCACGCCATTGACGGCAATCTTGTCACCGAACCGCTTGGCGAGGCCGCGGATGACGAGCGCCGGCGGAACCGGCTGGCTTTCAGGGGAGGGTTGCGCAAGGACATCATCGCTCATGCGAAAACGCTATCAAGCCGCGGCCTTCAACCGGATCATCCGAAAGGACGAAGTGTTCGGGCC
>NZ_JBNHGO010000083.1:0-682 GCF_059091365.1 Arthrobacter sp. MDT2-34-1 | reverse complement strand
GACTTTGCCAAGAAGTTTATCGGCGAGAGCCTCAACGTTACCCAGACCGAGAAGTGGGCCGCGCCCGCCGCGGACGGTTCGCGCACCGCCGATGTCCAGATCACGGTGGCCGGCGTGCCCGTGGATGTTTCCGCGGTGCAGCGCCTGGTGCCCGAGGGTGACGGCACCCGCGTGGAGCTTGAGGGTCAGGTCACGTCCAGCATTCCGTTCATTGGCCCCAAGATCGCCGAGGCGGCCGAGCCGATGATGGCCAAGGCACTGAACATCCAGGCGCAGCAGGTGCAGGCCTGGCTGGACAAGGCAGGTGCCTGAGGGTGCTGCATCCCTTCCTTGCCTTCATCCTGATCCTGTCCGGCGTGTGGTCGCTGATCGTGTGGCCGGCGTTCCTGCGGCGCGTCATGAAGGACCCGCGTGCCCGCGATTCGTCCGGCAAGGCCACTAGGTTCTTCACGGTGCACCTGTTCCTGGTCAGCATCTCCCTGACGCTGGGCCTGGCGACGGCGATCATCGGCATCCGCGCGCTCGTCGGCTGATTTCCCGTCGTCGGCCCTTGGGTCACTTCCCCGCGGCGCGGGCGGAACGGGCCCTCTCGGCGAGCACCGACGCAAGTGCCCGGACCCCGCCCACCCCGGATCCGGCCAGCAGGGTGAGCCAGTCGAAGTAGTCACACCAGTAGACGATC
>NZ_JBNHGO010000082.1:0-702 GCF_059091365.1 Arthrobacter sp. MDT2-34-1 | reverse complement strand
GCTTCCGCACGCTGATGCGAGCGGGCGGCCACCTGGTCCTGCTCTTCGCGGGTGATCCCCCGAGTGGCGTTGCCGGCGTCGGTCGCGGCCCCCATCAGGTCGCCGCTGAACGGATCCTGCAGCCCGTCGTGGTTGAGCGAGTCAACGAGCGGGGTGTCCCCGATGGTGACCCCCGCGCGCAGCCCGTTGACCAGGTGCGGGGCGTTCGTCATGGATTCCTGGCCGGCCGCGACCACAAAGTCAGCCTCCCCCGCCCGGATCACCCGGGCCGCGTCGATCACCGCCGTCAGACCGGACAGGCACAGCTTGTTCACGGTGACAGTGGGCACGTCCCAGCCGATGCCCGCGCCCAGGCTCGACTGCCGCGCCGGACCCTGCCCGGCGCCCGCCTGATAGACCTGCCCAACAATCACGGCCTCGATTTGCTCCGGGGCGGCCCCGGCACGCTCCAGGGCCGCACGGATGGCATGGGAACCGAGGTCGGTCGCGGACAATGAAGCAAGCCCGCCACGGAAGCGTCCAAAGGGGGTGCGTGCCCCGCCAAGAATGACAGGAATTCTGCTATTAGGATTCACGGGTTACCTTTCGGGAAAACTGCGGAAATAGGGATACAACAGTCAGGCATGAAGGCTGCAGTCGCCATGGGTTGGAAGCGCGCTCAGTCAGAGGCGTTCCATGCGTCGTCAACTAAGCGGTGAGGCA
>NZ_JBNHGO010000081.1:0-705 GCF_059091365.1 Arthrobacter sp. MDT2-34-1 | reverse complement strand
CATATTGTCCGTACAGGTCAGCAACGAGGTCCCCCGGGACGGAGGCCAGGTAGGTGACAAAGTCGTTGCTCTTGCCTTCGGTCTGCAGGACCGGCAGGCCCTGCGGCAGCCACGAATCGAGCTCAATTTCGATCTCCGCCCGTCCGCTGTTGGATTGCTGAATCTGGTGGAGACGCTGAAGATCCCAAATGTGGTACTCGATTGGCACCCCGTCCAGCTCGGAGTTGACGACGTCCTTCATCCGGTCGCTGATTCGGGCGTCGGTCAGAAGGTAGAGGCGGTATCGGCTGACGTTGCGGCCCCGGGACCGCAGGTCGCGGGCGAGCTGGTAGGCGATCGAGCTTTCTTCCAGTGCGTCTTCGAGGAAGTTTTGTACTGACTCGGTAAGGAAGTATTCCAGCGCCCTGAGGTGCTTTTTGGCCTCCGGCGTGGACAGGACGTCAATGTCCTCCGTGCCGCTCCAATGGACAACTGCCAGTGAAATCTGTCCGTCATTATCGTCCAGGTCGAAACCGTCGACGGCCAGGTTCTGGTGTCTGGATCCCAATCCCTCGTAGTGGAAAACCTGGAGGTTGTCGATCTCCTCGACATCGGAGAGTTTGTCCGCCATCAGATTGGCGAATGCGCCGGCCGCGAAATCGTTTTCCGCTTCTGCCCGTGCCCGGACGTCAGATTGGAGAGTCAGATGGAATTCCTGAATGTTCA
>NZ_JBNHGO010000080.1:0-712 GCF_059091365.1 Arthrobacter sp. MDT2-34-1 | reverse complement strand
GTCGTCAAGCAGGCCTACACCGTCATCCCGAAGGGCGTGCTGCGGGACATCGTCACCAGCAACCTGCCGGGCTGGACGAATACCCGGTCCTGGATCATCGCCCGGCCGATCGCCGGATTTGCGACGACGTTCGCTCAGCTGATCGTGGAGGTGGCCCCCGGCGGGGGAAGCCAGAAGCCGGAGCCGGAGGCCGGCGTCGAAGGCGTCATCTTCCTGACCAAGGGCCAGCTGATGCTGACCCTGGAAGGCGAGCAGCACACGCTGGAAGCGGGCGGGTACGCCTACCTCGCCGCCGGTGCGGACTGGTCGGTCAAGAACGACGGCGGCGAGGCCGCCAGTTTCCACTGGGTCCGCAAGGCCTACGAGCCGCTGGAGGGCTATACGGCCAAGTCCTTCGTCACCAGCGACCAGGACGTGGAGCCGTCCCCGATGCCGGGCACCGACGGCAAGTGGGCCACCACGCGCTTCGTGGACCCCAATGACCTGGCGCACGACATGCATGTGAACATCGTGACGTTCGAACCGGGCGCCTCCATTCCGTTCGCCGAGACGCACGTGATGGAGCACGGCCTCTTTGTCCTGGAGGGCAAAGCCGTCTACCGGCTCAACGACGACTGGGTGGAGGTGGAGGCCGGTGACTTCATGTGGCTGCGCGCCTTCTGCCCGCAGGCCTGCTACGCCGGCGGTCCCGGCAAGTTCCGCTACCTGCTCT
>NZ_JBNHGO010000079.1:0-723 GCF_059091365.1 Arthrobacter sp. MDT2-34-1 | reverse complement strand
GCTGAGCGGACTCGGCCGGCTGGTGGCGAACCATCCGCAGTGGCTGCAGGGCGACTTCGCGATCCTGCTGGAGCCCACGGACGGCACCGTGGAGGGCGGCTGCAACGGCACCATGCGCTTCGAGGCCACCACTATCGGCCGGGCGGCGCATTCGGCCCGGGCCTGGATGGGGGAGAACGCCATCCACGCCGCGGCCGAAATCCTGGCCCGGCTGCGTGACCATCAGCCTGCCACGATCACGGTGGATGGCCTGGATTACCGGGAAAGCCTCAACGCAGTGAAGATCCATGGCGGGACGGCGGGAAATGTCATCCCGGACCGGACCGTGGTGGAAATCAATTATCGTTTTGCTCCGGACAAGTCCGTGGAGCAGGCGGAGGCCTATGTGCGGGCCCTGCTGGACGGGTTCGACCTGGTCCGCACCGACGCCGCCGCAGGCGCGCGGCCCGGGCTCAACCACCCTGCAGCGGCGAGCTTCGTGGCGGCAGTCGGCGCGGAACCGAAGCCCAAGTACGGCTGGACCGACGTCGCACGCTTCAGCGCACTGGGCATCCCGGCGGTCAACTTCGGCCCGGGGGATGCGCTGCTGGCGCATTCGGACAATGAGCATGTGCCCGCGGAGGCCATCCGCGCCTGCCTGGCTGCCCTGCGGACCTGGCTGGCCTAGCGCAGCGCCGGCCCCACGGTGGCTTCGTCCGGCGGCTGCAGTTCCGTGTCCGCACC
>NZ_JBNHGO010000078.1:0-725 GCF_059091365.1 Arthrobacter sp. MDT2-34-1 | reverse complement strand
CGATGCCGCCGGTGGGGGCATAGGTGAGTGCCTTGAGGGTGATCAGGGAACGTTTCACGGCGTCGCTGTATTTTCCTTCCACCCGGCTGCGGCTGATCCACTGCCGCCAGAAGGCCTCCGTTGCCTCCAGCGCTTTGGTCGGGTCGATCCGGGCCGGTTCCGGGTGGTGGCCCGGGGCCCAGCGCAGGACGAAGGGGACCCTGTCCCCGGCCCGTATGGTGAATTCGCTGACTGTGTGCAGCTTGAGCCCCTTCAACGGAGCCGGGGTGGTGAGGTAGGCGGAGTCGGGGCCGGCGACGGCGCTGATGCCGCCCGGGATGCGGCGCACCCACGGTATGACCCGGCCGTAGTCGAAGCGCAGGCACAGCTCTCCGTGCATCGGCACCGTGCCGCTGAGGCCCTCCACGATACGCACTACATCCACCGCGTCATCGCGTCCGGGCATGAAGTCGATAATCCGGACGCTTCCTCCGGCGGTGTCCCATTCGGTTTCCAGAACCAACGTGTCCGACCGGTACCTGCGGCGGGTGCACTCCCCGGCTCCGGCGGGAGCAAGCAGCCAGCGTCCTGCCTCGGGGGAGTCCAGCAGCGCCGCGAAACAGGCCGGGGAATCAAAGCGCGGCAGGCACAGCCAGTCGATGGACCCGTTCCGCCCGATCAGTGCCGCCGTCTCCAGGTCACCGACGATGGCATAGTCCTCGATTCTCGCCATGCAAACGCCTCCT
>NZ_JBNHGO010000077.1:0-731 GCF_059091365.1 Arthrobacter sp. MDT2-34-1 | reverse complement strand
AGCACGTAGGGGCTGATGCCCAGGGCCTCGGCCAGGGTCCGGAAGGACAGGGAGGACAGCGGCTTGTCCTGCAGGTAGTCGATGATCTGTTCCATCAGCTCGGTCTTGCGACCCGGGTTCTTCGGTCGTGCCATGAGGTGACTCTATCCCCTGATGATGACAGGAATGTTTCGCCCGTGAGCACGTTCGGCGACCCGGTACCGGTCTCAGACGTCCCCCGCCCGGAAGTTCCAGCCGGAGGGTTTGTACCCGGAACGTCGGTCCGGGTGCCGGAGGCGCCCGGCGGGTCTGTCAGGGGCGGGACCGGCCGATTTTCCTGATCTGGCTCAGCGGCAGGCCGGAGGCTGCGGCCAGTTCCCGCGGCGGGATTCCCTGGGCCAGCCCTTCCCGGATCCGATCATGTAGGTCGGCTTCGGTATTGTCGAAGTGAAACTGAACCGATTCCTTATCGGCTGCAGCCACACGCACCCTCACAATCCGCGGGTCCATTTTTCGTCCTTTCGGTGACCGGCATGTCACTGTCTGCAAGCCCCGGCCCCCTGGTGCCGGACAGCCCCGGCCCCCGCAGCCTTCGCAAAGGTGCCGGTGTTCAGTCACTATGAACGGTGCGGATGAAAACACCATGAGAAACCCCTGAGGAAATTCTCATCCACCCCGCTCCACGCGGCCTGCCCCCTCCAAAAGCGGTACGGGCCCGGCGACGCCCCGACCGTCCGGGTTTCGCACGTGCT
>NZ_JBNHGO010000076.1:0-732 GCF_059091365.1 Arthrobacter sp. MDT2-34-1 | reverse complement strand
AATGTCATCGATTCCGACCCTGCCCATGTCCCGCTCCGTTCGCTGCTGTGAAACTGAGGAATCAACGAATGCCCGGCGCTAGGACCGCCGGCTGCTCCGCCGCCCGATGATGAGAACGGAAACCACCACGACGCTGGAGATCAGTGAGATCACCACGCCGAGCGCCGCCAGGCGCGGATAGGTTCCGTTGGTGAACAGATCCAGGATTGCCATGCCCACCACGGGTGCTCCTGGACCTGAGAGCATGGAGGAGGCATTGACTTCACTGGCTCCGAGCACGAACAGCAGGGCCCATGCGGCAACCAGTGAAGGCGCCATCAGCGGCAGCATGACCCTGAAGTAGATCCGCCCGGGGCGGGCTCCGGAGACTTCAGCCGCTTCCACCATTTCCTTGCCTATTTGCTGGACCGCGGAATTCGCGTAGAGCGAAGCCTGCGGGATGAAGATGACCACGTAGGCCAGCAGTAGGATCATCAGGGTGCCGTTGAGCTTGAACGGTGCTCCGCTGAAGGCGACCAGGAACGCAATGCCAACGACGATATGCGAGATCGCTGCTGGAACTTTCAGGACCGCGTCGATGGCACGGTTCGTTCTGTTGTTCCGTCGGTGTATCAAATACGCGGTGATCGCCGTGAGGAACACAGCCGCCGTGGCAACTCCAAGGCCCAGGAAGAGGGAATTCTGCAGACCCTGCTTAAGCAATGCCTGCTCGCCGACGGCCTCGTAGTTGTC
>NZ_JBNHGO010000075.1:0-733 GCF_059091365.1 Arthrobacter sp. MDT2-34-1 | reverse complement strand
ACTGCGGGACCAGGCCCTCGCTCAGCGCCTCCTCCAGGGCGATGGCCGCGATATAGCTGGCCAGCCCCTTGCGCCGCACAGCGGGGGCGGTCAGGACGCCCATGTGCGCCAGTATCCCTTCCCAGATCTCGAAGCCGGCACCGGCCAGCGGCAGCTGGTCCTCCTCCTTCAGCAGCACGAACTGCCGGTCGAGGCCGGAGAGGCCGACCTCCGCTACGTCGTCGGGCGGACACAGCTCCTCGAGCTTGAGGCTGTGCTTGCTGTCAAAGGACACCACCGTGCTCCGGGACGGAACCACGTCCAGGAAGTCGTCGGTGAAGTAGAGCGCGGCGGCGCCCAGTCCGCGCCCCCCGTGTCCGCGGCACAGGTTCAGCAGCGTCCGGTGCTCGGCCAGTTCCTCATCCGTCAGGTCCCCGGCGGCGTCCAGGGCCCACGACGGCCCGGCCAGGACAGAGGTTCCGAAAAGCCGGACAAAGCTGAGTTTGGAGGCCTCTTCATCGGTGCGGAGCAGGCGGTCCCCGGCACCGGCGGCCGCAGCCAGGGCGCCGTCCGGCAGGCCCAGCCGCCGGGACCATGCAAGCTGAACGATCGCGGTGGTACCTGGATCCAGCGTCATAGCAAACACGCTACAGTCCGGCGGAAATGGCTGGCCAGAGCAGCGCGGCTTTCAGCCAAAGAGGATGGCTGCTTCGTCGTACCGGTCCTGCGGAACCGTCTTCAGGTTGCCCAGGGC
>NZ_JBNHGO010000074.1:0-760 GCF_059091365.1 Arthrobacter sp. MDT2-34-1 | reverse complement strand
CAACCCAACACCGGTCACCCCCTGCGCACAAGGTCTGAACGTTACGCACTCGCGATGAGAGTCCCAACACATTTTTCCGGCGCGTGACCGAAACGTTAGCCAGACACGCTTACACTTCAGCCCCGTCCCGCCGCCTGGGGTGCAGACTAGTAAGCGTGGGCCGGTTCCATCCGGCACCCAAGCCAGGCTTTGCTTCATGAGGGGGAACGATGCCAAGCATCAAACGCACGACGGCCATCGCCGCCGTCGGTCTTATTGCTGCCGGGGCCACGGCCGGAGGCGTGTACATCGCCGGCCAGGCGGTCGCCGACCAGAGCACCATCCGCTGCTTTCCCGCTCCTGAGCTTGAGGCCGATGACGCCCTCAGCCTGGCGCACCCGCGCAACAGTCCGCCGGCCGAAGCGATCGAGCACTGCGCGGACCAGTGGCGGAACGGCACACTGACACGGCACGGTATCAATCCGGAGGCCCTGGATCCGGACAGCGGTTTCGACCCGGAGGATACGACCATCACGTTCACCGTGCCGGAACTGAGCGCCTGCCTCTACGAGGACGAGGTCGGGGTCTTCCCCGGCAGCTCCCAAGTCTGCCAGCGGCTGGGCCTGAAGCTTCTGGAGGAATAGCCCCTGCCGGAGGATTACCGCCGGAGGATTACGGGAGGCCCGCCTCCGCGTACCGCTTGAGCCTGCGCAGGTGGACGGCCCAGACGCTGCCATATACCTCCGGCATGGCCTTGCAGGTGCGCTGCATCTCCGGTTCC
>NZ_JBNHGO010000073.1:0-762 GCF_059091365.1 Arthrobacter sp. MDT2-34-1 | reverse complement strand
AATGTCGGCTTTCGTCGCTAGGTCAGGATGGATGTTGACGCCGGCGTCGGTGATCGCGATCATGCGACCACGGTAGGCGGGCGCTTCAATCACATAGAGGTGACTGGCGACCCGCCCGGTACCCAGTCGATCGCGCCCGAGCATCCCCTGCAGGAGCGTGGCAGTCGCGAGGGAACCCTTGACGACGAAGTCTGCGCAGCCCTCCTTGACCAGCCCCACGGCGGTGGCCACCGCATGCGCTGAATTCCTTGAGGCGATAACCTCAATATCTAGGCTCGCGGCGTGAAGCGCGTTCAATTCGCTCCGAATGCGGGATTCATCTCCAACAAGGTAGGCCGAGCTTCCGAACTCGCGGACTTCGTCAACGATGGCCTCGACCGCCTCGCGGGCATACGGCTCAACGACCACGGCACGCCCTGGCGGGCCACTCCGAATAAGCTCTTCTACTGACTCGAACGTGCGCACCTGTTCACCCCTGTTTGCGATTGATGAAGTTCGTGACTCCTCCATGAAAGGCCGGGGAAGCGAAGAGCAGCGCGCGAAGCGACGAGCCCGTTTCGAGGCCACCGCGATAATCGGAGGTCATCGCTGAGCGGATCGCCATCTTGCCCCACCGCAACACATCAGCCGGAACAGCGTTGGCCGACTCAAGGAACCCGGTGATGAAGTCTTCGAACTCGACGGAAGGCACCACGTTCTGCACCAGGCCAATGGCTTGAGCCTCTGCAGCGCCGATGGGGTTCCCCATGACCGAAACGGCCA
>NZ_JBNHGO010000072.1:0-775 GCF_059091365.1 Arthrobacter sp. MDT2-34-1 | reverse complement strand
AGCCCCGGGCTTTCACAGCAGACGCGACAAACCGCCTACGAGCTCTTTACGCCCAATAATTCCGGACAACGCTTGCGCCCTACGTATTACCGCGGCTGCTGGCACGTAGTTAGCCGGCGCTTCTTCTGCAGGTACCGTCACTTTCGCTTCTTCCCTGCTGAAAGAGGTTTACAACCCGAAGGCATTCATCCCTCACGCGGCGTCGCTGCATCAGGCTTTCGCCCATTGTGCAATATTCCCCACTGCTGCCTCCCGTAGGAGTCTGGGCCGTGTCTCAGTCCCAGTGTGGCCGGTCACCCTCTCAGGCCGGCTACCCGTCGTCGCCTTGGTAGGCCATTACCCCACCAACAAGCTGATAGGCCGCGAGTCCATCCATGACCAAAAAATCTTTCCACCCGCCACCATGCGGTGACAGGTCATATCCGGTATTAGACCCGGTTTCCCAGGCTTATCCCAGAGTCAAGGGCAGGTTACTCACGTGTTACTCACCCGTTCGCCACTAATCCCCGGTGCAAGCACCGGATCATCGTTCGACTTGCATGTGTTAAGCACGCCGCCAGCGTTCGTCCTGAGCCAGGATCAAACTCTCCGTTAATGTTTCAAACAGACACAGCACCAACGGCCGGGAAAACGACCGAAGACACTGCACTAAATTCAAACCAGGCTGATAAAACCGCGACACACCACAGGGGCGGCACGCCACGGCACTTTCAACCAATAAATAATTGGTATCAACAAACTTGGCACACTATTGAGTTCTCAAACAACAGGAGCA
>NZ_JBNHGO010000071.1:0-780 GCF_059091365.1 Arthrobacter sp. MDT2-34-1 | reverse complement strand
CCAGGGATGGATCCGCCCGGGCCGGCGGAGCACCTTTTCGGATGCAGGCATCGGACCCTCGATCTGTTACGCGCGAAAAGCGGTTTTGGCCGTAACAGAAAATTCGGTGTGGCTGTGGTTTGCGGGCCTTCGCGCCTGTTGCTGTCCACGGTCCGGAAAGTGTCGGAGCAGGGCAGTAGAGTCCGGGCATGGAATCTCAAGAGGGAATCAAGGGTAAGACGCGCAAGTGTCCCAAGTGCGGGCACACTGCGTTCAAAATCGTCTACGGGATGGTCCTCGGGGACGCCCGGGAGAACGCCACCAATGTGGAGTTCGCCGGCTGCGTCATGGAGATGCGGGAGGACGGCACCGTGGCGCGGTGGGCCTGCCAGAATCCGGAGTGCCGGCACCGGTGGTGAGGGCAGCCCTGTTTAGCGGCGGCGGCCGAACACCAGCGATGCAACGGCAACGGCGGCGGTGACCGTGTACACGGAGGGCCAGGCGCCGATCTTCTTGGCCAGCGGGTGGGAGAGCCCGAACGCGGCGAGGTAACCGCTTGTCAGTGCGGCCGCCCGGCCGGCTCCGGCATCGCGCTTCCACAGGGCGAAGGCAGCGGCTCCCGCGGCGGCCAGCACGGCGCCGCCCAGTGGACGGTTCTTGGTGGCCCGGGCGGTCTGGAAGCCGCCGATCAGGCCGGCACTAGTCACGATCGGGGTCAGGTTGGCACTCATGGTTTCTCCTTCGTCTTGGATGGATCCAGACTAGCTGTCAGGGGTGCCGCACGCCTTCCCCGGCCAGCAC
>NZ_JBNHGO010000070.1:0-784 GCF_059091365.1 Arthrobacter sp. MDT2-34-1 | reverse complement strand
GGTACTGCCGAACAGGCCGAAGGCTCTCCCCCGTTCGGCGCCGCGGAAGTACTCCTGGATCATCCCGACCGTCTGCGGATTCAGCAGGCCCGACCCTATCCCCTGCACGAACCGGGCGATATTCAGGCTCACCGGATCAGGGGCGAAGCCTGCGGCGATGGAGGCCAGCGTGAAGACCGCCACCCCGGCAAGGAACAGCGGTCCGCGTCCAAAAATATCCCCCGCCCGCCCAGCCGCGACCAGCACGATGCCGAAGGTCAGCGCGTACCCGGAGAGCACCCACTGGATGTCCGATTGGCTGGCACCCAAGCCCGACTGGATGGACGGCAGGGCAACATTGACGATGCTCACGCCGACCAGGGACATTAACAAGGTCACCAGCAACACCATCAGGATGCGCCAGCGCCTCGGATCCGGCACATGCTCCGGCTGGGGGTTTGCAGGTATGCTCACCCCTCCATTGTTACCCCACACCCTGGCGCCGGTGCCCCTGGAAAGCGTGGCTTTCCAGTACGACGGCGGGAGTCGGCACTGTGCCTTCCCGCCGTCGGACTGGTGCCGTCAGGCAGCTGCCTTGCCCCGGAGCCGAACGTCAGGCGCCGAACGTCAGGCGCCGAACGTCAGGCGCCGAACGTCAGGCGCCCGGGTGGGTCTTGACGAATTCCTCGTGCGCTTCCTCCACCCGGAGGTTGACGCCCTTTGTCTCCTTGACGATGCTGACCGCCGCGAAGGAGATGACGGACAGGACCATGATGTAGATGCCGATCGACGGGGACCACCCGGT
>NZ_JBNHGO010000069.1:0-785 GCF_059091365.1 Arthrobacter sp. MDT2-34-1 | reverse complement strand
GGCCGGCTGCGGAGGCGCTCTGATCTTCGGGATTTGCGCAGGCGTTCATCGTCAAGATGGCCACAAGAGCCAGGCCGAGTGTGCTCAATTGCTTTTTCATGGATGTCTTCCTTGGAGTGAAGTTGCTGTTCGCATGATGTGAATCTGCGGTTTCTTCTCGCGGCACAGGCATTTCATGTACTGGTCGAGAGCGCGATGGAGGAGAAGAATTCTCTGGCGCGGGGGTGCGATGGGTGGTACATGACTTTTTCCGGAGCGCCGCGTTCTATGATTTCCCCGTCGGCCATGACCACGAGTTCATCGGCAACGTCGCGCGCGAAAGACATTTCGTGGGTAACGATGAGCATGGTGCAGCCTTGTTCGGCCAGCAGTTTCATGACGGCCAACACCTCGCCCACCAGTTCCGGATCCAGTGCGCTGGTCGGTTCGTCGAAGAGCAGTATTTCCGGCTTCATTGCCAGAGCCCGTGCAATCGCGACCCGCTGTTGCTGCCCGCCCGAAAGTTCGTTGGGATAATGGTTCTTTTTGCTGCCCAGGCCGACCCTTTCCAGCAATACGGAGGCCTCTTCCCTTGCCACATCGGGGCGGATACCGCGCACCGAAATCGGGGCAAGGGTGACATTCTCCAGGGCGGTGCAGTTTGGAAACAGGTTGAAGCCTTGGAAAACCATCCCAAAAATCAGTTTCTGTTGGCGCGCAGTCTTGGGCGAAACCTGGATGCGGATATCTCCGCGAAAGGTCTGGCAGACCATCTGACCCTAGAAAAAGATGGCTCAGCCGTCTAT
>NZ_JBNHGO010000068.1:0-786 GCF_059091365.1 Arthrobacter sp. MDT2-34-1 | reverse complement strand
GCGACGTAACTGCCAACCTCGAGGTCCTGGGGTCGGTGAATGCCGCAAGTGAGGGTGTCTACACCCTCACCTACGTGGTCCAGGACGCGAACGGCAACCAGTCCATCGCGTCACGGTCGGTGGTCGTTGAGGCAGCTGGCGACTATGTCCCGCCAGCCAAGAGCCTGTTCTCCGACGTGGCCACGGACAACGTCTACTACCGGGAAATCTCCTGGCTCGCCGAACGGAACATCTCCACCGGCTGGACCGAAGCAGACGGCACCAAGACCTTCCGCCCCTACGAGGCCATCAACCGCGACGCCATGGCGGCCTTCCTCTACCGGATGGCAGGCGAGCCGGAGTTCACGGCTCCGGCAGAGAGCCCGTTCACGGACGTAGCCACGGACAACATGTACTACAAGCAAATCAGCTGGCTTGCTGCTGAAGGCATCTCCACCGGCTGGACCGAAGCGGACGGCACCAAGACCTTCCGCCCCTACGAATCCATCGACCGGGATGCCATGGCAGCCTTCCTCTACCGGCTCGCCGGAGAACCCCAGTACACCGCACCGTCGGGCTCACCGTTCGGTGACATCGCCGACGGCGTGCAGTTCTACAAGGAAATGGCCTGGCTTGCCGGCCAGGAGATCTCCACCGGCTGGACCGAAACCGACGGCACCAGGTCCTACCGCCCCTGGTCCCCGGTCAACCGGGATGCCATGGCAGCCTTCCTCTTCCGCCTGGACGGCAAACTCGCCAAGTAGCACCGGCAATTAGGTAGCAGCGGCAAAACAGCCCGCCCCGGCG
>NZ_JBNHGO010000067.1:0-790 GCF_059091365.1 Arthrobacter sp. MDT2-34-1 | reverse complement strand
GATGGCATGACGTGGGATGGGGGACGTGTTTCACGACTATGTAATCCACGTCTCTTATTTGCGAAACCCTATCTGCCACCTTGGCCTTTGTAAACCATATAGTTGGTAGGTTTTTACGCCTCAATCGACCAGAAGTGGGTAAGGGAGGCGACAAGGCAGACGTGATCCGCACTGGAACTGGTGGAGGGCATGATCTAACAAGGATTGGGAGAATCGGATGATGCCTGCAGCCGGGAAGTACGATGCGGAGGGACCCGGGCCCGTGCCGTGCGGATGTAGCAGGACCGCATCAGGGGACATTTCCCAGCCCAATGCCCGGATCGAGGTCGGTGACCTGCCGGGGATCAATGGGTCCGCGTTGCGGAACCGGATCCGCCGGGACCTGGGCGAGGGCGTGACCCCGCCGGCCGGTTGATGACGAAGTCGCCCGGCGGCGGAAGGAGAACGCGCAGCTGCGCCGGGCCGATGAGATCCTGCGGACCGCTGCGGCTTTTTTCGCCGCGGCGGAGCCCGGCCGCAAACCCGGACAGTAGCCGGATACATCCGGAAATATGCCGACGGGTTCGGGGCCGGTCTGCCTATTACGCCCACCGTTCCCGTGGCGTCGGACCACCGGGGCCGGGCTTCAGGATGCTTGTGCGGCCAACACCCTGAGGGATCTGCGGGTCCTGAACCGCAGCGTCTACGGGGTGCTCAAGCTCTGGCATGCGGGTCGCCGGGGATCTTCGGCCAGGCCGGGACCAGGTCGCGCGCCTCATGGAGATCGCCGGCATCGAAGGCGCGGTGCGCG
>NZ_JBNHGO010000066.1:0-791 GCF_059091365.1 Arthrobacter sp. MDT2-34-1 | reverse complement strand
ATGGTCTCCTGCACCCTCGAGGTGGCAGGACAGCGGTACAACGTGAGCGGCGAGGAGCTACAGGCCCAGACCGAGGGCGACGAAACGTTCGCTACCGTCAGCACCCGCGACGGCGACAATACGCAGATGCTGATGCAGGTTTCGGCCGCGCAGGGGTCTTTGCTGGTCGTGGCCACGAAGACCGGAGCGGAGCTGGGGGACCAGGAACAGCAGGGGCTCGAGGACCTGGTGGATGAGGTATTCGCCAAGGATGAGGCCGAAACCGGCGGCGGACAGACGGGGACTCCGGAAACCGCAACACCGACTGACGGGCCCGCAGCGGCGGCACGCAGGCGGCAGGGCCGGCGCCGTTCACGAACCGGGGCGCGGAACCGCTAGATTAGTAGACAGTGTTTATCCGGGTCGCGGCTGCGGCCCTGCCGCCTGTCTTAAGAAACGGATTTTCAAGCGTGGTCCTTCGCCTTTCCACCCTGTTCCTGCGCACTCTGCGCGAAGACCCTGCCGACGCCGAGGTCGCCAGCCACCGGCTGCTGGTCCGCGCCGGGTACATCCGCCGCGCGGCTCCCGGCATCTACAGCTGGCTGCCCCTGGGCCTGCGGGTGCTGGGCAAGGTGGAGCAGATCATCCGCGAGGAGATGGCCGCTATCGGCGCCCAGGAAGTCCACTTCCCGGCGCTGCTGCCGCGCGAGCCGTACGAAGCCACCAACCGGTGGACTGAATACGGCGAAAACCTGTTCCGGCTGAAGGACCGCAAGGACGCGGACTACCTGCTGGCCCCCACGCACGAGGAA
>NZ_JBNHGO010000065.1:0-827 GCF_059091365.1 Arthrobacter sp. MDT2-34-1 | reverse complement strand
GGCTCCTTCGACCAGCTGCTTCTGCGCGGCCAGGGCCAGTACGTACATGGGAATAACGCCGATGAGCGCGGCGACGGCCAGCTTTCCGTAGTTGATCTCCTTGCCGGAGGACTGGAAAATCGACAGTGCCACGGACAGGGTCTGCGATGCGTCGGTCTGCGAAAACGAGACCGCGAAGAGGAATTCCGCGAAAGCCAGGAACAGGGAAATGAGGAACGCGGCGGCCAGCCCGGAACGGATAAGCGGAACGATCACCGTGAAGAATGTGCGGACCCGGGATGCCCCGTCCATCCACGCGGCTTCCTCGATCTCCCACGGAACCTTGCGGACGAAACCGTCCAGCATCCAGGCTGCGACGGGAACGTTCATCAGGCCGGTGATAATGGTCAATCCTGCGACCGTATTGATCAGGCCCACCTGCTTCCACAGCAGGAACATCGGAATAAGCGCAACGACCGGCGGGACACAGTACGAGGCGAGCAGGATCGAGAGCAGACGCGGCCCCGACGCCTGGTGACGTGCCGTGTAATAGGCGGTCGGCGCGGCAATCGCGATGGAAATCGCGGCGGCCCCCAGCGCCACAATCCAGGAATTTCCGACATAGTGGAACAGGTTGCGGGACAGGGAATCGATCGCTTCGGGCCAGTTCTCCCAGTAGATCTCCGAGGGGATCCAGGAACCGTTGAAGACATCGGATCCGCGCTTGAGCGACAGCGACACCAAGTAGAGGATCGGGGCCAGCGCCAGCACCACGGCAGCGGCCAGCAGCCCCTTGCCGGCCATCCCGGCGGCCACCGCGCCTGGGCTTTTATTCGACATTGTCCTAT
>NZ_JBNHGO010000064.1:0-839 GCF_059091365.1 Arthrobacter sp. MDT2-34-1 | reverse complement strand
GGCTGCAAGCGGCCAGCTTCCCAACCCGGGCCGGCGCTGCCACCGGAACACCGGGAGCGGGGGCGGCCGAAGCTGTTCCGGTGCCTTCGCCGCCTTCATGTGGGGTGCTGTTGTCTATCGTTGGAGCTCCGCCCGGCTGGGTGCTGCCGGTGCCGGATGGCTGGTGTGGGCTCCATGCTGGGGCGGGTTGGCGAAGACGGCGGTGGGGAAGCCTTGGGCGGCCAGAGCGGCGGCCTGCCGGGCTTCAAATGGGATGCTTTCCTGTTCGGTCCTGCCGGTGTTCAGTTTGCTTTGGGAGGGGTCCAGTCCGAGGACCTTGGACTCATGGCGTTGCTGGGCTTTGAGGATGAGATCGTCAACGTCCGGTGCCTGCAGGCAGCGCTGGATGGCGTCGTTGGTGGGGTGGCCGCCATCAGCACGTCGAGGGATTCGGCGGCGGTGAGGGCCTGGTAGTAGATCATGTAGTCCGGGCCGCTGATGTCGCGGCTGAGGTAGAGGGAAATGTCCGGGTAGTGGCCGTCGTTGAGGATGTCGATGGAGGCATCGGCGACGGCCTGGTCCTAGGCACGGCGGACGTTTTGGCGGACCTGCGGCGGTGTACGAGATGCACTCCCAAGCCGGCCGCGCACGGGAGGCCCAGCGCCTTCGTGCCGTGGTCACACAGCAGCTCGCACCCTTCACCGCGACCATGCCCAAACCCGTCCCGGTCGGCGCCGGGCACAGTCCATCAGTTGAAAGCCCGTCAGCCGGTGCCGGCGCCGGTGTAAGCGTCGGGCCCACAGCCGCCGACATCGGACGCCGGGGCATAGCCCCGGTCCGTCCCGGCTCCGTTGTCCCAT
>NZ_JBNHGO010000063.1:0-843 GCF_059091365.1 Arthrobacter sp. MDT2-34-1 | reverse complement strand
CTGGACGTGGACTTTGCTGCGTTCTCTGGTCATAAGATGCTGGGTCCCACGGGCATCGGTGCCCTGTACGGTCGTGCCGAACTGCTGGACGTCATGCCGCCATTCCTGACCGGTGGATCGATGATCACCACGGTCACGATGGAGAAGGCCGAATACCTGCCCTCGCCCACGCGCTTCGAGGCAGGTACTCAACGTATCTCGCAGGCCGTCGCATTGGGCGCTGCCTGCCGTTACCTGGCCGAAACCGGGATGGACCGCATCCATGCTTGGGAAGCTGAGCTGGGGCAACGGCTCGTCGCCGGTCTAGAATCCATCGACGGTATCCGGGTCGTTGGCCCTGCAGCCGGGCTAGATAGGATGGGATTGGCGGCGTTCGATGTGGACGGCGTGCACGCGCACGACGTCGGCCAGTTCCTGGATGATCGCGGCATCGCCGTCCGCGTCGGTCACCACTGTGCCCAGCCGCTGCATCGGCGGTTGGGATTGATCGCTACCACCCGTGCGAGCACCTACCTGTACAACACGACGGACGATATCGATGCCTTCCTCGCGGCTGTGGCTGGCGTCCGCCCTTTCTTCGGAGTGAAATAAATGAGTTCCGCCCTCGAACAGTTGTACCAGCAGATCATTCTGGACCACGCCAAGGAACGCCATGGGTCCGGATTGGTCGAAGCGCCTGTGGGGGAGAGGTCCGGGGAATCGCACATGCTCAACCCCACTTGCGGTGACGAGATTACGCTGCGTGCAGCGGTTCTGGGGAGTACTGTGTCGGGAATTAGCTGGGAAGGGCAGGGATGCTCGATCTCCATGGCTTCAGCTTCTGTGCTTTCTGATCTGGCGAAG
>NZ_JBNHGO010000062.1:0-843 GCF_059091365.1 Arthrobacter sp. MDT2-34-1 | reverse complement strand
TCCTTATCCCCGGCCGGATGTGGCGCGGCCCGGGGTAGTCTGGGACGCATGAAGCTCACCAAGTTCACGCATGCCTGCGTCCGCCTTGAGAGCGGCCACGACACCCTGGTGATCGATCCAGGCTCCTTTTCGGAGGTGGCCGAAGCACTGGACGGGGCCCGCACCGTCCTGATTACGCACGAACATGCGGACCACATCGACGGTCCGGCTGTGCTGGAGGCCCTGCGCGGCAACGCGAAGCTGGAGCTGTTCGCGCCGCACGGGGTCGCCGAATCCCTGCGCGCCAAGGTCCAGGGAGACGACAGCGTCCGCTCCCGGATCATCGATGCGTTGCCGGAGACCCGTTTCGAGGTCCCGGGCTTCGACATCCGCACCTTCGGCGGCCAGCATGCGCTGATCCATCCGCATATTCCGATGGTGGCCAATATTGGGTACCTGATCAACGACGACGTCTACCACCCAGGGGAC
Organism: Arthrobacter sp. MDT2-34-1; assembly: GCF_059091365.1. Lineage (NCBI taxonomy): Bacteria > Bacillati > Actinomycetota > Actinomycetes > Micrococcales > Micrococcaceae > Arthrobacter > Arthrobacter sp. MDT2-34-1. The sequence continues at coordinate 375 of NZ_JBNHGO010000062.1, read as the reverse complement.
TCCTTCATCGTCCCGCACGGCCTCGAAGCCAAGACGCTGCTGGTGCCGATCCATGCGCCCTGGTCCAAAATCGGCGAGGTGATCGACTTCATTATTGCCGTCCGCGCCGCCAAGGCGTTCCCGATTCATGACGCCTTGCTCAACGAGACCGGCATGAACCTGGTGGAGGGTCACGTCAAGCGGATCGGCGGGCTGTACGGCACTGCCTACGAGCATCTGGCCCCGGGGGAATCTGTCCAGCTCTGAGCTGCAGGAACCAGTCCGGCGGACGGACGGATATGGCGGAAGGGTAATAGCATGCAGACTCTGATGGACGTGCAGGTACTGCGGCAGCGGATGGACTCCGGGCAGCACACGGTGCTGCTGGATGTCCGC
>NZ_JBNHGO010000061.1:0-844 GCF_059091365.1 Arthrobacter sp. MDT2-34-1 | reverse complement strand
GCCGCCGGACTCACCGAGGTCTGCACCGATCTGGCCCTGCAGCTGATCCGGGACGCCGAAGGCGCCAGCCATGATATTGCGATCACTACGTTCAATGCGGCCAGCGAGCGGGACGCGGAGGTGGTGGGCCGCGCCGTCGCGCGTTCCAACCTGTTCAAGACGGCGATCTTCGGCAAGGATCCTAACTGGGGACGTGTCCTGTCGGCGGTCGGAACCACCGACGCCGTCTTCGAACCGGACCGCCTCAACGTTGCGATCAACGGCGTCCAGGTCTGCCGCAACGGCGGCATCGGCGATTCCCGCGACCTCGTGGACCTTGGCCCGCGGGACGTGACCGTCGAGATTGACCTTAGTGCCGGCGTCGAACGTGCCACGATCTGGACCAATGACCTGACCCACGACTACGTCCACGAGAATTCCGCGTACAGCAGCTAGGAGAAAATGACTGTGACTGCATCCATGCGCCAGGCCCAGGACAAGGCGGCGACCCTGATCGAGGCCCTGCCATGGATCCAGCGCTTTGCCGGCACCACCGTGGTGGTCAAGTACGGCGGCAACGCCATGGTCAACGATGACCTGCGCCGCGCCTTCGCCGAGGACATCGTGTTCCTGCACCACGTGGGGATCCGTCCGGTCGTGGTGCACGGGGGAGGCCCGCAGATCAACGCGATGCTCAACCGGCTCGGCATCGAATCCGAATTCAAGGGCGGCCTGCGGGTCACGACACCGGACGCCATGGACGTGGTCCGCATGGTGCTGACCGGGCAGGTCGGGCGGGAGCTGGTCGGGCTGATCAACTCCCACGGTCCGTACGCCGTCGGACTGTCCGGAGAGGACGGCGGCC
>NZ_JBNHGO010000060.1:0-851 GCF_059091365.1 Arthrobacter sp. MDT2-34-1 | reverse complement strand
TCGGGCGCGATCCGGACCGCTACTGACCGGCACCGGCATACAGGAGGACGACGGCGGCACCTGAGGTTTCGCCGTCGTCCTCCTGTTGCTATGGCCGGCTAGGGGGTGCCGCCGGCATGGTCCCGCTGCAGGCTTCCCTGAACTTCCTCCGGTGGGACGAAGTGGCAGGAGCCGGAATGCTTGTGCGGCAGGGTGCAGACCCGGCCGGTCGGCACGTGGATCCGCGCGCATGCTCCCTGTTTTGCCACGGATTCCTCGACCGAGAGGTTGTGGAAATCGGGCCTGGCTTCGGCTGCGCGGGCCATATCGTCCGCGCCGGCACCACCGCCCGGGACGGGGCTGTTGCCGGCGGGGTGGGTTTCTGGAAAGTCCATGGTGGACTGCCGATCTCCCCTCATAGGAGGGGTAGTAGGAGCAACCTAATGGCGTCGTTAAGGCTAGCGAGGGCCGGTTTGTTCGGCAAGGCGCGCCGACCGGAGACGCGGCCTATCGCTGCACCACCACCCGCTCGTTCGGCACGCAGTGCGTCATCTTCAGGCCTTCGACATTCCGCGGTCCGTTGTTGCCCAGGTTCTTGACTCGCTCCAGTTCCGCCTCGGAGAGCGTCTGCGTGGCCAGCGGCCCCAGGTCCTTGACGTCGTCGGCGGAGATGCCCAGTCCGTCGCCGACGCGCTTGCCCAGCTCGTCATCGGCCATGAAGAAGTGCCAGACCATGCGTTCCTGCACCCGGCGGTCGGCCTGGCCGATCAGCGTGGTGAAGTTGAGCACCAGGTCGTCCTTCTCCCAGTCCTCCATCAGCTGGAAGCGCTGCCCGGCCTGCAGGTAGTCGTTGGTCCGCGGGATCCGGGCCC
>NZ_JBNHGO010000059.1:0-868 GCF_059091365.1 Arthrobacter sp. MDT2-34-1 | reverse complement strand
AGCACGGCGTTGAGGACGCTCATGACGAAGCGGCGCTCGTCCGTGGCCGTGAGCGCCGGGCAGCCCATCACGATATTGGCCTGCTCGACGGCGCGCTTGTACACGTGGACGCCGGCAGTGCCGGCGATGACGGCACGGTCGGTGGCGCGGCGGGACACCGGGGCAGCGCCGTCCGCCAGTTCCCAGCCCGCGCTGTGGAGGGCGTCGAGCACCAGCCGGCAGACGGCGTCGTGCTCCAGGCCTCCCGCTGCGGTGACCACCAATTCATCCGGGCGGTAGTAGCGCCGGTAGTGGTCCCACACCGATTCCCGGGAGACGGCCCGGATCGCCTCCGGGAAGCCGCCGATGGGGCGGGCCAGCGGATGGCCGCCCAGCACCGCCTCGACGAACTTCTCGTGGGCGACGTCCGCCGGATCGTCACTGTCCATGGCGATCTCTTCGAGGATGACGTCCCGTTCCTGCTCCAGGTCGTTCGGATCCAGGACAGCGGAGGTGACCATGTCCGAGATGACGTCGATAGCCATCGGCAGGTCGCTGTCCAGGACACGCGCGTAGTAGCAGGTGTTTTCCTTAGCGGTGGCCGCATTGGACTCCCCGCCCACCTCGTCGAAGGCCGAGGCGATTTCCAGCGCCGTACGGCGCTTGGTGCCCTTGAACAGCAGATGCTCAAGGAAATGGGTCGAACCGTGCTGGCCCTCGGCTTCATCCCGGGAGCCAACAGCGATCCAGAACCCGATGCTCGCCGACCGCTGGCCGGGCATGGCCTCGGTCAGCACCCGCACACCGCCGGGCAGGACGGAACGGCGCACCAGGGCGCCGCCCGCCTCCCCGTAGATGATGGTCGGATCGCCCTCAAGCCCGACGGCAG
>NZ_JBNHGO010000058.1:0-874 GCF_059091365.1 Arthrobacter sp. MDT2-34-1 | reverse complement strand
CTTTCCCTCACGGTACTTGTCCGCTATCGGTCATCAGGTAGTATTCAGGCTTACCAGGTGGTCCTGGCAGATTCGCACGGGATTTCTCGGGCCCCGTGCTACTTGGGATACTCTCCAAGCGGCGTCACGCATTACGGTTACAGGGCTTACACCTTCTCCGGCCGGCCTTTCAAGACCGTTCACCTATACGCACGCACTCACTTTCGCTGTCCGGCAGAACAGCAGCGGAAAGTCCCGCAACCCCGGCCATGCAACGCCCGCCGGCTATCACACATGGACCGGTTTGGCCTCTTCCGCGTTCGCTCGCCACTACTGACGGAATCACTGTTGTTTTCTCTTCCTGCGGGTACTGAGATGTTTCACTTCCCCGCGTTCCCTCCACGCACCCTATGTGTTCAGGTACGGGTCACCCGGTCACTCGCGCGCCGGGCGGGGTTTCCCCATTCGGACATCCTGGGATCACCGTTCGGTTATCAACTCCCCCAGGCTTATCGCAGATTCCCACGTCCTTCTTCGGCTCCTGATGCCAAGGCATCCACCGTGTGCTCTTAAAAACTTGACCACAAAGATCAAAATCAGCTATTCGAGAGAACCAGGACAACCAAACCGTCAAAAGACAGCCTAGCCACCAGGTTCATCAAAAAAATTGCTTTAAGATGCTCGCGTCCACTATGTAGTTCTCAAACAACAACCCCGTCACCCCCACCCCAACCACCCCAAAGGGCGGCCGGCGCGGCAAGCGCAGGAAACAAGAGGAACCAACTTCTTCCCTCTCCTCACATCGCTGCAAGAATAAGGTCCTGTTGCCTCAGGACCCAACAGTGTGCCAAAAGACATCCCCCGCGAAACCAACCACACACGTTCCAAACACCCC
>NZ_JBNHGO010000057.1:0-891 GCF_059091365.1 Arthrobacter sp. MDT2-34-1 | reverse complement strand
TACGACATGACCGCGGACGACTATGCGAAGCTGGCCGATTCGTTCACCGTCGAATGCTCGTTCAAGTACGATCCGGCGCTTCCGACCTCCGAGGTTACTCTCTGCGGAAACAAGCAGGCCGGCGGCTTCGCGCTGATCCTCAAGAACGACTCGCTGGGCTTCATGCTCCACACCAACGGCGGCTACAAGTACGCGCGCACCACGGTGGAGGCCGACCGCTGGTATCACGCGGCCGGTGTTTACGACGGTCAGACGATCAGGCTCTACCTGGACGGTGAACTGGCGGCCGAGGCCGAAGCCGGCGGCCCGATGACTGTGCCGTCGAATGTGAACGCCCACAACATGGTCATCGGCGCGGACAGTGCCTCGGGCAAGGCCGAGTCCTTCGCCAAGACGGCGATCGGCTCCGCCCGCGTCTACGGCGAGGCGATCACCGGCCAGCAGGCGGGCGCACTGAGCCAGGCGTTCCACGCCGTACCGGACGCCCCCGCTGCCGACGTCCTGGACGTCGATTTCTCCGATGGGACCGCTGCCGACAAGGTGCAGGGCCTGCCGGCCACCACCCATGGCGAGCCGGTAATCGCCGAGAGCGGCGCGCTGGGCCGCAACGTTGCCACCTTCGACGGTGACGATGCCCTCCTCTACCCGTTCGGCGCCCAGTACCCCGCCCTGGGTGACTCGATGACCGTCGAGTGCGTCTTCCAGTACAACGGTGCGTTCCCCGCCTCCGGCGAGACGAACCTGTGTGCCAACAAAGAGGCCGGCGGCTTCTCGATGACCATGTACGGCGACAAGCTCACCTTCGCCGTGAACACGTCGGGCTACAAGAACGCCGGCGTACAGATTGAGCCCGGCCGCTGGTACCACGCTGTGGGCGTCTACGACGGCTCC
>NZ_JBNHGO010000056.1:0-892 GCF_059091365.1 Arthrobacter sp. MDT2-34-1 | reverse complement strand
TCGGCTTCTGCGGCTACGCCATGGGTCTCGTTGGTGCGAGTTTCGATCGCAGGGACTCATGACAGACGCCGAGCGGGTTAACCAAATGGCGGCCAGGGCCCGCAGCGGGCCCGCCAGGAGGGCTCGTTATGGGCGTAGTCGTTCATCAGGCACGCACCCCTTGGCAAGGCGCCTACCGGCCGCCTGCACACATTCGAACCAAGACTTGGCTGAACGAGGAGCCCTTGCGGCTCCGCATCAATCCATTGCGACAGCCGTCGCGAAGAAGGCGGCGAAAGGAGATGTCCATGAAGATCATCGTGCTGGTGAAGGAGGTCCCCGACACTTACGGGGACCGGAAGCTCGACCTCGAGACGGGGCTCGCGGACCGCGCGGCGGGCGAGGTCGTGCTCGACGAGATCGGGGAACGCTCGCTCGAGGTGGCGCTCTCATTCGCGGACAGGAACGCCGACACCGAGGTGGTGGTGCTGTCGATGGCGCCGGAGAGCGCCACCGCGACGTTACGCAAGGGCCTCGCCATGGGGGCGACATCGGCTGTGCAGGTGGCCGACGAGGCACTCCGCGGGGCTGACCTCGGGCTGACCGCAGAGGTACTCGCCGCTGCGATCCGGCGCACCGGGTTTGACCTCGTGATCGCGGGCAACCTGTCAACCGATGGCAGCGGCGGCGTGCTGGCGGCGATGGTCGCCGAATTCCTCGGTGTCCCGCACGCGACTTCGCTGACGTCGATCGAGATCGCCGCGGACGTCGTGACCGGCGTTCGCGCAACGGAGAACGGCACGATGCAGGTGACCGCGCCGCTGCCTGCCGTAGTGTCGATCACGGAGGCGTTGCCGGATGCGCGGTTCCCCAACTTCAAGGGGATCATGGCGGCGAAGAAGAAGCCGATGGA
>NZ_JBNHGO010000055.1:0-925 GCF_059091365.1 Arthrobacter sp. MDT2-34-1 | reverse complement strand
GGCCACCGGCTTCGGGTGTTACCAACTTTCGTGACTTGACGGGCGGTGTGTACAAGGCCCGGGAACGTATTCACCGCAGCGTTGCTGATCTGCGATTACTAGCGACTCCGACTTCATGGGGTCGAGTTGCAGACCCCAATCCGAACTGAGACCGGCTTTTTGGGATTAGCTCCACCTCACAGTATCGCAACCCATTGTACCGGCCATTGTAGCATGCGTGAAGCCCAAGACATAAGGGGCATGATGATTTGACGTCGTCCCCACCTTCCTCCGAGTTGACCCCGGCAGTCTCCCATGAGTCCCCGCCATTACGCGCTGGCAACATGGAACGAGGGTTGCGCTCGTTGCGGGACTTAACCCAACATCTCACGACACGAGCTGACGACAACCATGCACCACCTGTGAACCGGCCCCGAAGGGAAGGACTGTTTCCAGCCCGATCCGGCCCATGTCAAGCCTTGGTAAGGTTCTTCGCGTTGCATCGAATTAATCCGCATGCTCCGCCGCTTGTGCGGGCCCCCGTCAATTCCTTTGAGTTTTAGCCTTGCGGCCGTACTCCCCAGGCGGGGCACTTAATGCGTTAGCTACGGCGCGGAAAACGTGGAATGTCCCCCACACCTAGTGCCCAACGTTTACGGCATGGACTACCAGGGTATCTAATCCTGTTCGCTCCCCATGCTTTCGCTCCTCAGCGTCAGTTACAGCCCAGAGACCTGCCTTCGCCATCGGTGTTCCTCCTGATATCTGCGCATTTCACCGCTACACCAGGAATTCCAGTCTCCCCTACTGCACTCTAGTCTGCCCGTACCCACTGCAGACCCGGGGTTGAGCCCCGGGCTTTCACAGCAGACGCGACAAACCGCCTACGAGCTCTTTACGCCCAATAATTCCGGACAACGCTTGCGCCCTACGTATTACCGCGGCT
>NZ_JBNHGO010000054.1:0-926 GCF_059091365.1 Arthrobacter sp. MDT2-34-1 | reverse complement strand
AGCCCGCCCCCCAATGGGCAGCCTGGCCACGATCGCTTCCGGGCGGGTGATGGGTCCTATAACCGCCGACACACTACTTCCCGCGTTCCCCCATGCTTGATCTTGAGCCATTGCCGTTGCCCGCCTTCGCAGGGCTGCCTATCGCCATTGATGACACGTGATTCGATGCCAATGGCCGGCCAGTCCTCAAACCAGGTTGCCGCCGCGTCCGGGTCGGTGGTGACCGGGGAGAGCTCCAGGACTTCAGTCTTTGCTCTCTTCCAGCAAGTTCCCGGCGGACGCGCAGAACTAAGCCAGACACGTCAGCTAGCCCATACAGTTCTAGGAAAAAACGCCGATAACAGCGCATATGACGTCGCCGCTACTGCAGGGGTGCTCGACCTGACTACAGCAAAAGCTCCGGGCACAGGCGGTTGGAGGGTGGCCGTGTTTCAGGGGATCAGCAGCAGCTTGCCCTGGACGGAGCGGGACTCCAGCAACGCATGTGCCTTCCCTGCCTCAGCAAGCGGGAAGGTTCCGGCCAGGCGGATCGTCAGGGAATTGTCGAGGACGGCGTTGAAGAGCTCGCCGGCGCGCCAGTTGCGCTCCTCTTCGTCAAGCAGGTAATCGTCGATGGTCGGCCGCGTGACGTACAGGGAGCCGTGGTGGTTGAGCTGCTGCAGGTCGAAGGGTGGGACCTGTCCGGATGAGCCGCCGAAGAGCACGAGTGTGCCGCGCTTACGCAGCGCTTTCAGGGACTCGTTGAAGGTGTCCTTGCCGACGGAGTCATAGACGACGTCGGCGCCGCGGCCGTCTGTGAGTTCCCGGACCTGCCCGGCGAAACCTTCGTAGCCGACCAGGGCGACGTCGGCGCCGAGCGAACGCGCGGTCTCTGCCTTCTCCTCGGAGCCGATAAGGGCCACGACGGTAGCGCCTGCCTCTTGAGC
>NZ_JBNHGO010000053.1:0-950 GCF_059091365.1 Arthrobacter sp. MDT2-34-1 | reverse complement strand
GAGCGCGTAGGAGTTTTCATATAGCTGGTCGCTGGGCCACTGGTTCACGGCCGGCATTTTCTCTTTATCGAAGGGAGCCAACCACGACTTCTCGATGTAGTCCGAGAAGACGTAGTCCTCCGGGAAAGTCAGGACATCGCCGACGACATCACCCGTGTCGCGCTCCGTCCCGTAGCGCTGGGCCAGGATTTCCGAGCCGGCACGCACGATTTCGACCGTGACGCCGTACTTTTCCTCGAAGGCCGAAGCCGCAGCCTCGGTCGGAGCCTCAGGAATGGAGGAGTACCAGACAACGCTGCCCTCTTCCTTGGCCGCATCGATGAGTTCCTGGGCCGCTTCGTCCGCCGCGTTGACAGTACGTTCCTCCGCTTCCGCCGCACCCGGCCCGCCGCAGGCTGAGAGAAACAATGCCGATACGGCCAATCCGGCGATAGCTGCGTGCTTTTTCCACACGGTAAGACTCCTTGGCTAAATCTATGAATGATGCTGCGGCAACTGCTACTTTGCAGTCAGGCCGCCGTCGATAGGAATATTGACGCCGGTGACGAAGCTGGAGTCGTCGCCGGCGAGGAAGGCCACCACCGAGGCGATTTCCTCAGGCTGGGCCGGGCGTCCCAGCGGGATCAGGGAAATGAAGTTGGCCATCAGATCTTCGATGCTGGCCCCCGGCTCACGGCCGAAGAAGGTCGGGAGCATCGGGGTATCCACCGATCCCGGGCAGATTGAATTGACCCTGATGTTGTCTGCTGCGCCGGCCAGGGCCAGGGCGCGGGCGTAGGAAACCACTGCGCCTTTGGTCATGGAGTACAGCGGCGAGAACGGGGAACCAACAATCGCAGAGGTGGATGCGGTGAAGATGACGGACCCTTTGCCGCTCTTCTTCAGCAGCGGGAACGCCAGGCCCGAAGTGAAGAACGCTGACTTCATATTGATGGCGATATTCTTTTCCC
>NZ_JBNHGO010000052.1:0-953 GCF_059091365.1 Arthrobacter sp. MDT2-34-1 | reverse complement strand
GAGGACCCCACAACCAAGCACCACCAGGAAGGCTTCCCCAAGCAGACCCAGGAACAGCCGGGCCTGACCGGGGAAACCACACCCGAGCCGGACCACGGCGAGGAAAGCTACGTCGGCTCCGGCAAGCTGGCGGACAAGGTCGCCCTGATCACCGGCGGCGATTCCGGCATCGGACGGGCGGTGGCCATTGCCTACGCACGGGAAGGCGCCGACGTCGTGCTTTCCTACCTGCCCCAGGAGGAGGAAGACGCCAGGACCACCGCCGACTGGGTGGAAAAGGCCGGCCGCAAGGCCGTGCTGGTCCCGGGCGACGTCCGGCAGGAGCAGTACTGCAGCGAGCTGGTGGACCGGGCCGTCCGGGAGCTTGGCCGGCTGGATATCGTGGTGCTCAACGCCGCGTACCAGCAGGATCGCGAGGGACTGGAAAACCTGCCCACGGAGGAGTTCGACCGGGTCTTCAAGACCAACCTCTACGGCGTGATGTGGGTGGCGCGGGCCGCCATTCCGCACCTGAAGCCGGGGTCGTCGATCATCACCACCTCTTCCATCCAGGCCTTCAATCCGTCCCCGGGGCTGATCGACTACGCCATGACCAAGGCCGCGCAGGTGGCCTTCACCAAGGCGCTGGCGCAGCAGCTCGGGGAGAAGGGTATCCGGGTCAATGCCGTGGCTCCGGGTCCAATCTGGACACCGCTGATTCCGGCCACCGACTGGCCGGACAAACTGCCGAAGTTCGGCCAGGACACACCGCTGGGACGGGCCGGCCAGCCGGCCGAACTCGCGGCGGCCTACGTGTTCCTGGCCGAACCCGGGGCCAGCTATGTGTCCGGTGCGGTGGTCCCGGTGACGGGCGGTAAGGGGCTGTAGTTCCTGCCGGGCCTACCGGGCGTAACGCTCCACGAAGTTGCGCATGATCAGCGTCGGCGTTTCCGTCACGCCGGTCGCGCGGGCCT
>NZ_JBNHGO010000051.1:0-961 GCF_059091365.1 Arthrobacter sp. MDT2-34-1 | reverse complement strand
GACGGGGGCATGACCAAGAAGGATATCCGGCAGCTGGTCTACCGGGCACACAGCCTGGACAAGGACGAGGTGGTGGCCCGCATCCTGCAGGCCCGCGGCCGGGGCAAGACCATCATCTTCACCAAGACCAAGCGCACGGCGGCGAAGCTGTCCGATGAACTGGTTTCCCGCGGATTCGCAGCCGCTGCCATCCACGGCGACCTGGGCCAGGGCGCCCGTGAGCAGGCCCTGCGTGCCTTCCGCAGCGACAAGATCGATGTCCTGGTGGCCACCGATGTCGCCGCCCGCGGCATCGACGTCGACGACGTCACGCATGTCATCAACTTCCAGTGCACCGAGGATGAGAAGACCTACCTGCACCGTGTGGGCCGCACTGGCCGCGCGGGCAACAAGGGCACGGCGGTCACTTTCGTGGACTGGGAGGACGTGCCCCGCTGGTCCCTGATCAACAAGGCCCTGGGCCTGGATGTACCGGAACCGGTCGAGACCTACTCCTCCTCTCCGCACCTCTACACCGACCTGGACATCCCGGAGGGCACCAAGGGACGGCTGCCCAGGAGCAAGCGGAAGCTGGCCGGTCTGGACGCCGAGGCGATCGAGGATCTGGGCGAAACCGGGAAGAAGCCGGGTGGGTCCCGGACTGGGGTCCGGTCGGGCGACCGCCGGGGCGGCCGGTCCGAAGGTTCCCGCAGCGAAAGCTCACGTTCCGAGGCAAGCCAGCGCCGCCGTCGTCGTCCCGCCGCGGGTTCGGGCGAGTCCGCGGCCGCTGAGGCCGGTGCCGCGCAGGCCGGTGCCGCGCAGGCCGCCCAGGCCGAGGCCACCGGCGACGCTGGAACGCCGTCGCGTCCGCGGCGGAGCCGCACCCGCACACGGCGCCGCAACGGCGAGGTTGTGAACAAAGCCGACGGCGGCAGCGCGCCCGAGGCGGAGGCGTAGCCGCCTCCATGGGGGAATCTGTCTG
>NZ_JBNHGO010000050.1:0-979 GCF_059091365.1 Arthrobacter sp. MDT2-34-1 | reverse complement strand
GCCAGCCATGCACGCCCGGACGGACGCTGCCGGCAAGCTCCTCCAGATCCTCTGGGGCCGCACGGTTGACCATGATGGACAGCAGGGTGGCCCCGGCGGCAATATGCTCCTTGCGGGCGACCTCCACGGCGTCCACGGTTTCCTGCACGTCCATGGACTGGGCGCCGATCACCACCAGCATGGTGGCCCCCAGGTTCTTGGCCAGCCGGGTGTTGAGATCGAATTCGACGGCGGCATCGTGGCCGCTCAGATCCGTACCTTCGACCAGGATGACGTCGCAGACCTGGGACATTTCACCGAAGATCTGCACGCAGCGGGAATCGATTTCCTCCCGCTGCCCGGCTGCCAGCTGGGCACGGGCTTCCCGGGAGCTCAGTCCGCCGCGGCTGCGCTCCGGGCCGAGGTCGAAGGTGCTGCGCATGAGCAGCACCATCGGGTCCTGCTCGGGATCGTCGCCGGGAATGACCGGCCGGAAATAGCCGATCCTGCCGGCGTGCCGGTGGAGCATGTCCGCCAGTCCCAAACTGATCAGGGACTTCCCCGAGCCCGCTGCCATCGCACTGATGTAGATTCCCTGCGTCATCCGTGTCCGTCCTTTGCGTCGACCCACCCCATCTTTTCAGACCGGCGGACCGACCGCACTCTGGCGGGTAGCCGGGGCCGGGCGTACCTTGCTGCCATGAACTGGATCAGGCCGGATGATGCGGGCTATGACGATGCCCGGGCCCTCTTCAATGCGATGATCGACCGCAGGCCGGCGGTGATCGCGCAATGCGCCGGGGCCGATGACGTGCGGCAGGCCCTGGGCCTCGCCCGGAAACATAAACTGCCCGTCGCCGTACGTTCCGGCGGCCACTCCGTGGCCGGCATGTCCATGAACGACGACGGCCTGGTGGTCGATGTGCGGCCCCAAAAAGACCACCGAGGAGACCCGGAGGCCCGCACGGCGACCGTCGGAGCCGGGGTGACCAGGGGCGAA
>NZ_JBNHGO010000049.1:0-1005 GCF_059091365.1 Arthrobacter sp. MDT2-34-1 | reverse complement strand
ATCCCCGCCCGCCGCCTGGTAGCCCTCGTGGACATCGAAAGGACCGGTCCGCACACCTACGCTTCGGCCGAACCATGGCCATTGCCGGTGCCGCAGGGATTCCACCAGTCGGCCGCGTTCGTGTTCACCGTGGGCCCGGAGGTGTCACGGCCGGTTTACAGTTCACGAATCGGAAAGGCCTTCTGGGAGATCGATGGCGCTGGTCTTTCCGTGCTACCCGTCGGCTCCGGCGGCCAGGCTGCGATCACTGTGAACCTGAGCTACGCAGCCGATCCGGTGCTGGAAGTCAGGGCCCTGACCGGACGGGACCTTGCCTACCACATGCTGGCCAACATCAAGCGGGAAATGGCGAATCAGGGCGTTGACTGGGACGAGGATCTGGCGGCGTATGCCGAACGCGCACTGCCGATCTTGCTGCGCTCGCTCGATCAGGCCTACGGGCCGCCGCGGGACTGGATATTCGGCGTCGGGCGCAGGAGGGTCGAAGGCGATGCCGGCGACCCGTCGCGGGTGGTTCTGACGCTGCAGGGACAGACGCCCGGGCAGGGATACGTCGCGGTCACGTTCCGCAACCCTGAGTCACCGGGCCTGCCGGAGCAGGGCGAGACCACTGACCTGTGGGCCATCACCATGGACGCAGACGGCCGGGTGTACGCCAGCCCGGACGTCAGCCTCCTGGAGCTGCCCGGGGTGAAGCCGCCGCGAAGCATCTTCTAGACCCGGGCTCGGGAACGGGGCTTTTGAACACGTTCAAAAATAAGCGCTATGGTGATTTGAACACGTTCAAAAAGGAGTGCCGTGGCTGAGAGAACCGTCAAAAGCGAGCAGACGCGGCAGCGGCTGGTGGACACTGCGCTGCGGCTATTCCGCGAGGAGGGCTACGAGAAGACCACCATGCGGGCCATCGCCCAGGCCGCGGAAGTCTCGGTGGGCAATGCCTACTACTACTTCGGATCCAAGGACGAGCTGATCCACGAGCTCTACCGATCCCTGCAGGACGAGCAC
>NZ_JBNHGO010000048.1:0-1047 GCF_059091365.1 Arthrobacter sp. MDT2-34-1 | reverse complement strand
GAGGAGGCGGCCGATGCCATGCGACTGCGCCTGGACCTGGACATCCTCTGCCAGGGCGAGTCGTCCATGTCAGCGCTGGTGAAGCAGTTCGCCGCGGAGCCGGATACCTGCCTGTTCGGCACAATGTCCCTGTGGCAGGGCGTGGACGTGCCGGGGCCGTCGTGCCGGCTGGTCATCATCGACCGCATTCCGTTTCCCCGGCCGGACGACCCGCTGATGACGGCCCGCACCCGGGCGGTGGCCCAGGCCGGCGGCAATGGCTTCATGAGCGTTTCGGCGACCCATGCGGCTGTGCGGCTGGCACAGGGGGCGGGGCGTCTGATCCGGGCCGCCGGCGACCGGGGCGTGGTGGCAGTACTGGACTCCCGGCTGGCTACGGCCCGTTACGGCGGATTCCTCCGGAGTGCGCTGCCGCCGTTCTGGGGCACCACGGACCGGGCGACGGTCCTTGCGGTGCTGCAGCGGCTGGCCGGGACAGCATGAGGCCTGCCACCGTCAGCGGCAGGCCACCAGGTCAGAGCGACCGCAGCACCGACACGACTTTGCCCATGATCGTGGCGTGGTCCCCAAGGATCGGCTCGTAGCGGGTGTTCTGCGGCAGCAGCCAGGTATGGCCGTCGCGCTGCCGGAAGGTCTTCACCGTCGCTTCGTCATCGAGCAGCGCGGCCACGATTTCGCCGTTCAGGGCGCTCTGCTGGCGGCGGACGACCACCCAATCGCCGTCGCAGATGGCAGCATCGATCATCGAATCGCCGGACACCCGGAGCATGAAGAGCTCCCCGTGGCCCACCAACTGCCGGGGCAAAGGTACGACGTCCTCCACCGACTGGTCGGCCAGGATAGGGCCGCCGGCGGCAATGCGGCCCACCAGTGGGACCATGGCCGTATCCGCCGCACTGGCCAGGTCAGCCACCGGGGTTCCCTTGGTGCTCCGCAGCACGCCGGGTTCATCAACGCCGGCGATCTCCACCTTGCCCTGGTCCAGCGTGAGCGGAATCAGGATCTCCATGGCGCGCGGCCGTTTGGGATCCCGCCGGATGTAGCCGA
>NZ_JBNHGO010000047.1:0-1064 GCF_059091365.1 Arthrobacter sp. MDT2-34-1 | reverse complement strand
TCCTCTACCCGGGCTCGATCAGCACCAACATCGGTGAGACAAGCCGGACCGTTCATCATCAGCACACCGGCGAGGCGCTGACGGGCGAGATGGTGATCCCATACGTACAGGTACGCGAGATGGTCGGCCCCGAGCGCACAGCCAAGGGGCCGGAATGGGTCGGCTGGCAGGTGGCCGAGGCCATCCTGCACAACGACCCCTACTGCCTCACCCACCCCGCGCCGGTGGATGAGCTTGAGGCGCGCCTTCAGGCCTTGGCACGCGGGTATCGCGGCCACTGAGCGCACCACGGGCGCCTGATGAAGCAATGACTTCGACCGCGGCGTTCGCGCCGGGTCGGACAACGATGTCGAATGAAGGAGAGAATCAGTGGCCAGCAAAGCATGCGACGTCCTCGTCGTCGGGAGCGGAACGGCGGTGAACCTGAACGATGACTGACTTCGAGTTCGAGGGTGCAGCGGCAGTCGTCACCGGAGGCGGCAGCGGGATCGGCCGTTCGATGGCGTCGGAGTTCGCCAGGCGCGGCGCCAGCGTCGTGGTCGCTGACATCGATGCGAAGAGTGCTGCGCACGTCGTGGAAGAGATCACTTCGGCGGGGGGAAGGGCTGTTCCGTTCCGGGCCGACGTCACCGACCTCGACGACGTTACCGCGCTGGCCGACGCCGCCTACGACGCGTACGGAAGAGTCGACATCCTCTGCAACAACGCCGGGGTCAGTTGGCGCCCGTTCCGCGCGGTCTGGAACGCGTCTCTCAAGGACTTCCGCTGGATGGTCGAGGTTAACTACTTCGGCACCGTCAACTGCATCCAAACTTTCCTGCCGAAGATGCGTGCGCAGTCCGGGCATAAGCACATCGTGAACACGTCGTCGATGGCCGTTATGCGGCCGAACCCCGGCCATGCGCTGTACACCGCTGCGAAGTCGGCGGTCGACGGTCTCAGCGACGTGCTGAGGGCCGAACTCGAGGATCACGAGGACGACTTTGGCGTCACAATCCTCTACCCGGGCTCGATCAGCACCAACATCGGTGAGACAAGCCGGACCGTTCATCATCAGCACACCG
>NZ_JBNHGO010000046.1:0-1079 GCF_059091365.1 Arthrobacter sp. MDT2-34-1 | reverse complement strand
GGCACACTATTGAGTTCTCAAACAACAGGAGCACCCGGCACCAGGACGACCCTCTCAGGCCCTCCATCGCTCCGGAGCAACTTTTCTAACTTACCCGGTCTTCGCGACCTTTGCAAATCGCCGTTCCCGGCAGATTCAGGTTCGAATCCCGATCCTCCAACCACTCCAGGGGCGCGTCTAACGCACCAGATCCTGGTGTATTTTGAAGGGGTTTTGGCCGCCGTTCGTTCTGCTTCAGCAGCAGCGACTCAGAAAACAATACACGCCTTCCGCCCGGCCCGCAAATCAGCCCGATGCACCGCCCGGACACCCCTGGCGGGACCGCGCCGGCGCCCCGAAAACCGCGCCGTTCAGCGGATCCGGCGCCCACACGGCCCTGCCGCCGGCCGGCTGATCCCCGCAGCTGCCGCCCCGAAACAGCTTGTGCACCCGCTCACAAAATCCACCGAAGGCAGCAGCCCGAAGGCCGCCACCGGCCCCCGGGCGACCGCGGCCGGCAGCCCGCCGCCCCGGGACTCCCCTGCCCCGGGACTCCCTGCCCCGGCATGCCCTGCCGAAGGCCGGGAACCCCCAAGCCTTCGGCGCCCGGGCAGCTCCTGGTGCCGGGGCACCGGTGGCCTCCTGATGCTCGGGCGCCGGCACTCCTGATGCTTGGGCGCCGGCGCTCCTGGTGCCGTGGCGCAGGCGCCACGGCACCAGCCGCTCCCGCCCCCCCACTGCACCGGGTGGAGCCTGTGCAGGTTGCACCCACGACCGTCTCCGCCGGGCCGGTGCGAGCTCGCCAAGGCACGCACACGACCTCGCCCGGACACCACCGCCAGTCGCCTACCCCGGGATGCGCTTCGCGCGATGGCCGGACAACCACGGCCGGCCACTCAGGGACGCGGCTTCGTGCGACGGCCGGACAACCAACCACGGCCAGGCATCCAGGGACGTGCGGGACGTGGAGGGCCGCCGCGGCCGGCACATCCCGCATCGGGTTGGGCGTGGGGTGGTTGGTGGTTAAACGCGGGAAGGCCCCGCCATCGTTGGCGGGGCCTTCCCGTGTTCAAAGAATGTCCGGCGGCGACCTACTCTCC
>NZ_JBNHGO010000045.1:0-1118 GCF_059091365.1 Arthrobacter sp. MDT2-34-1 | reverse complement strand
CTGTACCTGCTGTCCGACGAGTCCACGTGGACGACGGCGTCGAAGATGGTGATCGACGGCGGCGTCGTCGCCTGGTAGGGAACAACGAACGAACGGCTGACGGGCCCGGTGCCGGGCATCGGAGTGCTGCCTATCGACTCCGGTGCCCGTGCCCATGCCCGTGCCCGGGCATGCCTCGGGCGCCCAACGCGACTATGTGAACACTCCGAATGCCGGGGTGGACATGTTCAAGGCGTCCGAGACCGACGCGTAGTCGGGTCCGGATTTCCGGGTGCCCTTGGGCGCTCACCAATTCCATAGAACGGAGCATCAACATGGCAGGACGCATGGACGGCAAGGTCGTCTTTATCACCGGCGCTGCACGCGGGCAAGGCCGGTCCCACGCGGTCCGATTGGCGGAGGAGGGCGCGGACATCATCGCGGTCGACATCTGTGAGTCGATTCCGTCCGTCACCTCGTACCCCGGCGCCACCCCCGAGGATCTGAAGGAGACCGTCGCGCTGGTCGAGGGGTTGGGCCGGCGCATCGTCGCCGAGCAGGCTGACGTGCGGGACCTCGCACGGCTCAAGGAGGTGGTCAGTGCCGGCGTGGCCGAGCTGGGCAGGCTGGACGGAGTCGTCGCCAACGCCGCCATCGCGACCTGGGCGCCGTGGGACGGGTTCACCGAGGATGAGTTCCGCGACGTCATCGAGGTCAACCTCATGGGTACGTGGAACACCGTGCTGGCATCTGCCCCGGTGATGGTGGAAGCCGGGAACGGCGGGTCGATCGTCCTGATCTCGTCCGGGTTCGGACTCAAGGGCGGCCCGTTCAACATGCCCTATGTGGCATCCAAGTTCGCAGTCACGGGGATCGGCCAGACACTGGCCGCCGAGCTGGGCAAGCACAACATCCGGGTGAACACTGTGCACCCGGGTCCGGTCGACACCGAGATGGCCCGGCATGTGGACAATGAGAAGCTCTCGGTCGGCAACGAGTACCTCCAGGGCGTGTTCAACCACTTCCACCAGGGTGAGCACATGATGGACCCGGTCGAGATCTCGAACGGGGTCCTTTACCTGCTGTCCGACGAGTCCACGTGGACGACGGCGACGAAGATGGTGATCGACGGCGGCGTC
>NZ_JBNHGO010000044.1:0-1121 GCF_059091365.1 Arthrobacter sp. MDT2-34-1 | reverse complement strand
GATTTTAAGTCCGCTGCCTCTGCCAATTGGGCTACTAGGGCGTGCTCCGGCACCCATCAAGACTACTCGATGGCGCGCCTGAAGCGCGCAGCACGGAAGCTACAGTTCCGAGAACGGTCCAGCGTAGCGGAAGGTCCCGCGCCCGCAGGCACCGCCCAGCGCCAGCGCCATGAAATGGTCTCCCCAGGCCGGATCCGGTGCCTGGATGCCCAGCGATGCCGCCGGCACGAACCCGAACCGGGGATAGTAATCCAGGTGCCCGAGCAGCACGATGGAGCGCTCCCCCATCTCCCGCGCCACCCGGATGGTCTCCTGCATCAGGGCGGTGCCAATCCCCCGGCCCTGCTCCCCGGGCAGGACGGCAATGGGCCCCAGCCCGAGGGACGGCTCCTCGCCGATCCAGCCGCGGGTGGTAATGACGTGGCCCAGGACCCGGCCGTCCGCCTCCGCCACCAGGGACAGTCCGGGAATATACTCCCGGCTGCGGAACAGCCGGCGCAGCAGTTCCACCTCGGCCGGTTCGGGCCCGGGATCGTCGGAGCTCCGGAAGGCCTGGGCGGCAATCTCCAGGACGGCCGGCCGGTCCTGCGCTGTTTCGGGTCGGATAAGCATTCTTCGCAGTCTACGCTTTCGGAACCGCGCTTAAGCGTGCGCGGCGGCGGCCGGTGACCCGCTTCAGGTGACTAGCTGGCCGCCTTGACCGGCTCCGTCTTCTTCTTCCGTTCCCGCGCGGTGCCCACCGGTGCCACGGACGGGGTGGCCATCTTCGGCGTCGGGGACGTCGCCTCGCGGAAGGTGCGCTGCGGATCGTTGGCATTGAGGATCTGCGTGGTGTCCTTGCCGGCCACCCAGTTCAGCACCCAGTTGCCGATGACGCGGACCTTGCGTTCCATGGTGGGCATGGCCATGCCGTGGTAGCCGCGGTGCATCAGCCAGGCCAAGGGGCCGTGCAGCTTGAGGACCAGCTTGCCGGCACCCACCTTCGCCACGCCCTTGTACATGCCCAGGCCCGCGACCGCACCGATCGTGGTGTGCCTGTAGTCGGTGACCGGTTGCCCCGACCGCTGGGCCAGAATGTTCTTGGCCATGTGCTTGGCCTGGCGCAGGGCGTGCTGCGCATT
>NZ_JBNHGO010000043.1:0-1125 GCF_059091365.1 Arthrobacter sp. MDT2-34-1 | reverse complement strand
GACGCCGCCGTAGAGGTTGATCCACTTGGCCGCGTCGACCGTGACCTGCTGCAGGCCTGCGTCCAGGTCCTGGCCCAGTGGGGCTGGGACCACCGGCCGGTCGGGGTCATCACCATCCCTTCGCGGAGCAAGCCCCAGCTCGTGGAGTCACTGGCCCGGGGGCTGTCGGAGATCGGCCGGCTGCCGTACCTGGGCTCCCTGGTGGCACCGCACGGCGGCCCGGCCGGCGGCCCGGGCGGCAACAGCGCCTTCCGGCTGGCTTCCGTCTGGGACCAGTTCGAAGTGCCACCGGCCGGACAGGCCTGGCTCGCCGCGAACCCCGGCCCGGTCCTGCTCGTGGATGACCAGGCGGACAGCCGCTGGACCATGACCGTGGCCGGCCGGGCTCTGCGCCGGGCCGGAGCGGAAGCGGTGCTGCCGTTCGTGCTGGCCCTGAAGGCGTAGCAATTAGGATCAAAATATGGATCCGATGTGGATAATCGCCGCCTTGCTCGTGGTGCTGGTCATCGCCGCGATAGTCCTGGCACGCCGCCGCATGGGGGCTGTGCCGGGACCGGCTGGGCCGGCGACGGTGTCCCGCGAGACGGCCATCGCGGCCAGCCGGCTGCTCTCCGCCGAAGGGCACGCTGAGGTGTACGGCTACATCGGGCGCGGCAACCAGCTGGAGGCGATCCGGGCGTACCGCAGACACACCCGGGCCGGCCTGAAACAGTCCGTCGCCGCAGTGCAGAGCCTGGAGAAGTATCCGCAGGAATACAAGGGTCCTGGCTTCGACGCCTAGACGAGCCACCACGCGCCGCCCGGCTGCCTTCGTGCACTTCCCGTTAACGCAGAGCGCCCCGGTCCGAAGACCGGGGCGCGATACGCGGAGACGGGGGGATTTGAACCCCCGGTCGAGTTTAACCCCGACCCTTCATTAGCAGTGAAGTCCATTCGGCCGCTCTGGCACGTCTCCAAGCGCTATTAACCAGCCAAATCAGGTTACCCGGAAGACGGGGTTAAGAGCAAAACGGGTGCCGGAGGGACCGGGGGCGGCGGGAACCGGCCGGCTACCGGGTCAGCATCTTCCACAGGAACTCATTGGACAGCGCCTGCAGGTGCGCGGCCTGACGGTTGTCCGACGCC
>NZ_JBNHGO010000042.1:0-1149 GCF_059091365.1 Arthrobacter sp. MDT2-34-1 | reverse complement strand
CGTACTCGAGCGCTGCCTGCATTGATTCCTTGGATCCGTCGGACGCGGGAACACCGAACTCGTCCTGAAGGATTTTGATCCAGTCGTCGTTGACCTTCTGGAACAGATCGACGAGTGCCTGCGGGTCGGAGATCGACTCCGGCGCCGAATCTACGAGCTTCTCTCCCTGCTCCTTCTGGAAGTCCGAGAGAGCGGTGACGAGGTCATCAGCCGGAGTCACGAAGGTGACACCGTACTCGTCCTCGGCGTTCTGATAGAAGTTGATGTACTCGCCGACGAGGTGGCCGCTGTTGCCGACGCTGATGAGCGGGACGGCTTCGTGGAAGATGTCCTGCACCTCCGCAGGCAGTGCGTCGTACTTCTCCTTGTTCATCATGTAGCCCGGACCGGGGATCGAGCTGAACGCTAGGGGGGTGTAATACTTCGCCACTTCCGCGAGGCCGTTGGTGGTGTTGTTCTGAAGCGGGCCGACCTGGCAGTCGACCGTGCCGCGCTGCAGCGCCTCGTATGTCTCGTTCGAGTCGACCAGCACCGGAGTCATTCCCAGGGCTTCCATCTCCGCGTTGTAGACACCGCCCGCGCTGCGGCCCAGCCTGCCCTTGGCGTCAGCAAGCGTCTCCAGCGGTTTGGTGCACAGCGGTGTGTAGTTGTCGGAGGTCCACCCGCCGAGGTAGACAGCGTTGGATTCTGCGAATTCCGCCTGGATCTGCTCGCTGGACCACACTGCCGTGGCTGCCGGCGAACCCGCCAGCATCTCCAACGGCGTGTCTGCTGTGAACGCCGCGAGACCCCCCGCCCACCCGCCGCCGGGAATATCCGCGGCAGCGAGACCGGGAATGTAGAGCGTGATGTCCGACAGCCCCGACTCGATTCCCGACACCGCCTCCGGCAGACCGTGCAACGTGCTGCTGTCATAGACGTCGAACGTCACCTTGCCGTCCGTGTGCTCGGTCACGTAATCCATGAACAACTTCATGCCCTTGTTATTCGAATACGCCGCCGGGAACGGCTCAGAAACCACGAGCTCCACCGGTTCCATCGCTGCGATCGCGTCTCCCGCGTTCCCTCCGGCCGTCCCGGCCCCCGCATCCGAGGCACCCCCGACACACCCGGCGAGCAACACTGCTGCGGCCGACAACGACACCACAG
>NZ_JBNHGO010000041.1:0-1197 GCF_059091365.1 Arthrobacter sp. MDT2-34-1 | reverse complement strand
AAGCGCCGGGGCTGGCCAGCAGCGGGAGTTTGCGCCACATCGCCACCAGGGTCTCCTGCACCACGTCTTCGGCCTGGGCACGGTCGCCGAGCAGCCGGCAGGCCAGCCGGAACAGTCTGTGCTGGTAGGCGTCGACAAGGTATTCGAAGGCTTCGGTGTCCCCGTCCTGTGCACGGGCGATGATGGTGCCTTCATCCAGGCCGTCAAGAGTGGTCCGGGCATGTTCCCTGTAGGGGTCCATATGCTTCCTCACAGAACTGCTGCCCGTCCGTGGGCATGCTCGCTACCCCTGACGGTAACAAGCGGAGCCCCAGATCCGCAGCAGGGCCGAAGAAAAGAAAGTTCCGGTATTTCCGTGAGATACAGGGGCGCAGCACGTCTCTAGTGGTGTCCGCAGCATAATGCCACTACCCCCGGAGATGGTCCTGATGGCAGAGACCCAAAACCCTTCCAGTGTCCTGGCCACCCCTGAAGAGGGCCAGCGGAATGATTCCGACAAGCAGCTTGAGAAAACCGGGCCGCTGCACACGGACTTCGGTGATACCACCATCGCTGAAACCGTGGTGCAGAAAATAGCAGGAATAGCCACCCGCGAGGTGCCGGGTGTCTACGAGATGGGCACCGCGGCACGCCGGGCCTTCAGCCACCTGACCGAACGCATCCCCGGTGCGCAGACCAACGTCAGCGGCGGCGTGAGCGTGGAGAAGGGCGAGCGTCAGGCGGCGATTGATCTGAGCATCATTGTGGAGTACGGCGTCTCCATCGTGGACGTCAGCCGCTCCATCCGCCGCAACGTCATCCAGTCGGTGGAAAACGCCACCGGCCTTGAGGTGCTCGAGGTGAACATCCACGTCACCGATGTCCACCTTCCCGAGGAAGACCAGGAAGAGAAGTCCACCGAGCTGGCCTGAGCGGCCCATCACCTGTAGTCCGTCCTCACCCTGGCTGCAGGGTCAGGACCGGCCATGAAAGGGGACCCCGATGTCACCGACGCACATCAGTCTGGCCGTCGCTCTCACTCTGGGTATTGTTCTGGCGTTTGCCGGGTTCACCGCGTTCGCGGTGGTGGCACTGTTCGGCGTTATCGGCTTCATTATCGGCCGTGTCCTGGAAGGCAAACTGGACCTGCAGGCCATGCTCGGCAGAGCCTCCGAGCGGCGGTGAGAACAATGTCCGGGAACACCCTCACCCGTCCCC
>NZ_JBNHGO010000040.1:0-1230 GCF_059091365.1 Arthrobacter sp. MDT2-34-1 | reverse complement strand
CTTTCCCTCACGGTACTTGTCCGCTATCGGTCATCAGGTAGTATTCAGGCTTACCAGGTGGTCCTGGCAGATTCGCACGGGATTTCTCGGGCCCCGTACTACTTGGGATACTTCCCGGGCGGCGGCACGCATTACGGTTACGGGACTGACACCCTCTTCGGTCCGGCTTTCAAACCGGTTCACCTATACGCCCGCGCTCACCCCACTGTCCCGGCAGAGACAGAATGGAAAGTCCCACAACCCCGCCCATGCAACGCCCGCCGGCTATCACACATGGAAACGGTTTAGCCATCATCCGCGTTCGCTCGCCACTACTGACGGAATCACTGTTGTTTTCTCTTCCTGTGGGTACTGAGATGTTTCACTTCCCCACGTTCCCCCCGAACGGCCTATGTGTTCAGCCGCCGGTCACCGCACATAACATGCGGCGGGGTTTCCCCATTCGGACATCCTGGGCTCACGGTCCGGTTATCGACTCCCCCAGGCTTATCGCAGATTCCCACGTCCTTCATCGGCTCCTGATGCCAAGGCATCCACCGTGTGCTCTTAAAAACTTGACCACAAAAGATCAAAAAACACATCGAGAGAACCAGGATCCGGAAAAAACCGGAACCAGGTTCATCAAAATTGCTTCTTTATAAGATGCTCGCGTCCACTATGCAGTTCTCAAACAACAACCCCGTCACCCCGGAACCGGCACACCCCGCTGCACGCGGAACACCCGGACCGGGGGCGGGAACAACAGCCGGACACCAACCGGTGCCCGCCGTCCTCCGTCACCGGAAAAACAGTCCTGTTGCCTCAGGACCCAACAGTGTGCCAAACGGAAACCCCCGCACCGGGCGCCCCTTCCGTTCCAGGCACCGCCGAAGCGGAACCGTACTGGGAAAAAACACCGGAAACCGGAAGAACCTGTCCATTGATATTCCACCCGTGAGCACCCACCGCAGAACAAACGCCTGCGCAGTGGGCATCCCCTGCGGACCCCGCCGGCCGCCGCTGTGGACGGCCCCGGATCCGAGGCGCTCCTTAGAAAGGAGGTGATCCAGCCGCACCTTCCGGTACGGCTACCTTGTTACGACTTAGTCCCAATCGCCGGTCCCACCTTCGACGGCTCCCCCCCTTACGGGTTGGGCCACCGGCTTCGGGTGTTACCAACTTTCGTGACTTGACGGGCGGTGTGTACAAGGCCCGGGAACGTATTCACCGCAGCGTTGCTGATCTGCGATT
>NZ_JBNHGO010000039.1:0-1257 GCF_059091365.1 Arthrobacter sp. MDT2-34-1 | reverse complement strand
CGAGGCCAGCCCCGCTGCCCCGTTGCTGGAGGAGATCGGGGTTGGCACCATCACCGCGGCCGTCGTCTACGTCGCCTGGTCGCATCCGGGCAGGGTGCGTTCCGAGGCGGCCTTCGCTGCTCTCGCCGGAGTTAACCCGATCCCCGCATCATCGGGCAACACCGTCCGTCACAACCGAAGAGGCGACAGGCGCCTCAACAGCGCCCTGCACATGGCCACGGTGGTCAGAATGGTCCACGATCCCGACACCCGGCTCTACGCCGACCGCCGGAAAGCCGAAGGCAAGACTCCACGCGAAATCCGACGCATCCTCAAGAGATACCTCGCCCGGCGCCTCTACCGTGTCCTCAACGCGCTCCACGCGCCCGATGGCATGATCCCAAGCGCCGCTTCACGGATATAGAAGATTCGGATCATCAATGACAGGGGCGACAGAGTCATACCGGATCCAGCGACCATGTCCCCGACCACGGAGACAGAATAAATGTAACGGGGTCGCGATGTTGGACGGCACCCCGCCACAGCCCTGTCCATAGGCAAGGTCGTCCAGGCGGCGACCGATGAATGCAATGATTGAAGCGATGTCGGATCGTTCGCGAAGGATCAGCACGGAATCGAGCCCGACGGCAGTTTCGATCGCCCGGCGGTCGGCGTCGGCGCTCCACAGAATTCCGCGTGAGGCGAGCAGCGCTCGGTAAAGGCACCGCACGCTGGGATGGTCGTCTCATCTCCACCGAGACAGTTCGGACCGGTGTCACCGGTGGACGATCAGTCCGCCGTCGACGACGAGGTCAGTGCCGGTGATGTAGGAGGACTCGTCTGATGCGAGGAAGAGCACCGCGTAGGCGATCTCCCTGCTGTCTCCCATCCGCCCCAGCGGTATCGCGTTCGTCTGCGGGCTAAAGTCGTGACCGTTCGCAAGCAGGTTTGTCACGATGGCGGTTTCGATAATACCTGGGTCGACAGAATTTACGCGGATCTTGTCCTTGCCGAGTTCGACTGCGGCGACTTTGGTCAGCGACCGCACCGCGCCCTTGCTGGCATGGTATGCGGTCGACCTTCCAGAGGCGACCAGCCCCAGAATGGAGGCGATGTTAACAATGGAGCCGCCGCCGTGACGACGCATCCCCGGCACGACTGCCTGCATCCCGTATAAGACACCCAACTGGTTGATCTGGATGGTCTGATCCCAGATCTCTTGGGTGGTCTCCTCCAGGCCGACTTTACTAATGATTCCGGCGTTGTTCACAAGTACCG
>NZ_JBNHGO010000038.1:0-1269 GCF_059091365.1 Arthrobacter sp. MDT2-34-1 | reverse complement strand
TGATCGGAATCCGGAGGTGGTCGCGGAACTTCTTCAGGTCCTCGAGCGTGAGCTTCTTCATCTGGTGGGTGGCGTTGCGGCCCTCGAAGTGCGTGCCCAGACCGTAGCCCTTGACGGTCATGGCCAGGATGACCGTCGGCTTGCCCTTGAATTCCATCGCGGCCTTGTAGGCGGCGTAGACCTTGCGGTAGTCGTGGCCGCCGCGCTTGAGGTTCCAGATCTGCTCGTCGGTCAGCTCCGCGACCATCTCCTTGGTCTGGGGGGTCCTGCCGAAGAAGTGTTCCCGGACGAACCCGCCGGATTCGGCCTTGTAGGTCTGGTAGTCCCCGTCCAGGGTCTCGTTCATGATCTTCACGAGCGAGCCGTCATGGTCCTTGGCCAGCAGATCGTCCCACTCGCGGCCCCAGACGACCTTGATCACGTTCCAGCCGGCGCCGCGGAAGAACGCCTCCAGCTCCTGCATGATCTTGCCGTTGCCGCGCACCGGCCCGTCCAGGCGCTGCAGGTTGCAGTTGACCACGAAGGTCAGGTTGTCCAGGTTATCGTTGGCGGCCAGCTGCAGCAGCCCGCGGCTTTCGGGCTCGTCCATCTCGCCGTCGCCCAGGAACGCCCACACGTGCTGCTCGGAGGTGTCCTTGAGACCGCGGTTGTGCAGGTACCTGTTGGACTGGGCCTGGTAAATCGCATTCATCGGGCCGATGCCCATCGAGACCGTCGGGAACTCCCAGAACTCCGGCATCATCCGGGGGTGCGGGTAGGAGGACAGGGCGTGCCCCTCCTTGGACTTCTCCTGCCGGAAACCGTCCAGGTCCTCCTCGCTCAGCCGCCCCTCAAGGTAGGCACGGGCGTACATGCCCGGAGACGCGTGGCCCTGGAAGAAGACCTGGTCGCCGCCGCCGGGGTGGTCCTTGCCGCGGAAGAAATGGTTCAGTCCGACTTCGTACAGCGTTGCGGCGCCCGCGTAGGTGGAGATATGCCCGCCCACCCCGATTCCCGGCCGCTGCGACCGGTGAACCATGATGGCGGCGTTCCAGCGCAGCCAGGCACGGTACCGGCGCTCGGTTTCCTCGTCGCCGGGGAACTCAGGTTCCTGGTCGGCCGGGATCGTGTTGACGTAGTCCGTCGTGGTCACCATGGGAACGCCCACGCTGCGCGCACCGGCGCGCTGCAGCAGGGAACGCATGATGAACTGCGCCCGCTCCGTGCCCTGTTCCTTGATCAGCTGGTCAAGGGATTCGATCCATTCCGCTGTTTCTTCCGGATCACGAT
>NZ_JBNHGO010000037.1:0-1293 GCF_059091365.1 Arthrobacter sp. MDT2-34-1 | reverse complement strand
GAAAAGGCCATCGAAGGCTTGCGGCATCACGGGTAGGGCAGGTCTCAGCGTGCCTCGATGAGGCGGACCAGATTTCCGGCCGGGTCCAAGAACGCACAGTCGCGCCCGCCGAACGGGCGCCTGATCGGCTCCTGGATGACCTCCGCGACGCCACTGGCCACGAGCCGGGCGAATCCTCGGTCGAGGTCTGGGGTCGACAGGCTGATGCGGGCGTAGACGCCCTTAGACATCAGCTCGAGGATGGTGCGGTACGGCGTGGAGGTGGGCATGCTGATCGACGTGCTGAACGCCGTCGGACTGGACGGACTGGCGCAGGTGGACCTCGGTGAGCGGCACCACCGCAATTCCTCCGATTCGGCCCTGGCACGGATGGCCATGCAGGTACAGCTGACCGTCCAGTCCCGGCTGCACCAGCACGGGCGGATCACCGTGGCGGACCATCCCTGCACCCAGCTGACGCAGTTCCTGCGTGACGGGGACCGGTTCATCGCCGAGACGAACACCATCGAGCTCTCCGAGCGTCCGCCGATGATCGACATCCCGGACTACCGGACCGGGACCGGACGCCTGCCGGAGTTTTCCTTCACCGTCGACAGCGTCGCATGAGGGCCGGCCCCGCCCCACAGAGGAGGACTCCGCCGTGCCGGCAGCCGATGACAGCCGCCAGAAACCGGCTGGCAGGCCGTGTACGGGGCCTTCCGGAAGAAGCGGTACGCGCACCAGGATTATTCCCGCTCACAGATCCGGCCGCCGCGCCGCCCGCATACCGGCAGCCAAGCTCCCGGCAGGTGCTCCCGGCAAGGAAGGAAACCTCCAACAATTCCGCGGCATCCCTGTGCTGCTGCACTCCGGGGCGGTTGATGCCCCCCGCCGGGCGTGGCTACGATTCAAGTGCAGGCACTCCTGCGGGAACTCCCACCATGGCACCGGCTTATCCTGCCGGCACTTCGAAACATCCACAAAATACGCGGGTGGATTCGGACGCGTTTCTGCCCGTCCTGGGACGAGGAGGAAAAAAATGCAGCATGACGAGTTCATCGGCCAGGTTCAGGCCCGGGCCAAGCTAAGCAGCCGCGGCGACGCCGAACGCGCCACGCGGATCACCCTGGAGACACTCCGGCAGCGGATTCCTCAGGGACTGGCCAACAAACTCGCCGCCCAGCTGCCAGCCGAAATCGGCCACCACCTGGAGGCAAACGGCGAGCCAGTCGATATCTCAACCGGGGAACGGTTCGGCCGGTCCGAATTCATTGCCCGCATCAGCGAACAGTCCGGTGCAGATGAGCCGGCGGC
>NZ_JBNHGO010000036.1:0-1366 GCF_059091365.1 Arthrobacter sp. MDT2-34-1 | reverse complement strand
CTCCGGCTGTGCCGGGAGCTGAAGCCCGACGTCGTCCTGATGGACCACGATCTGGGCGACGGCACCGGACTGGACGCCGCACAGCGCATCCTGGCCCGCACCCCGTTAGCCCGCATCGTGCTGCTCACCGCCCAGCCCTCCGCCACGCTGCGGCAGCAGGGCAGGGCCCTGGGCATCCGCGCGGTCCTGGCCAAGGGCGGATCCCTGACCACCCTGCTGGACGCCCTCCGGCAGGCCGCCCGCCCGGTGCTCCACAGCCGGCGGTCCCCCTCGGCCGCCTAGGGAAGCACTCCCCCCGCTCTCACACCAGAGAACAGAGGAACGGGAACCGCACACGCGGTCAAGCGCCCAAGGGGCCCGCCGCCGCCATGATGATGGTCCTCGATCCCAGACCCCGCGCCTACGGAAGGAATACAGTGACCAACGTCTTCAGCCTCAACCCGCGGATCCGCGACCTGTTCGCCCTGCGCCCCGGCGATCGGATCGAAGCCCGGCGCAACGGCGTCATCCACTATTTCGGCCAAGTCGAACAGGCTTTCCCCGAAGAGGGCACCGTGCTGATCATCGAGGGGGTGGGCGGGGCCCGCAAGCTGCTGCCCAGTGACGAATACGACCTGCACCGCAGTACCCGCTGAGCCCCCGCTGACATCCAGGGCGTCTAGTGAGTCGCGGCGGCGGCTGCCTGTCCCTGGCGCAGGGGCGGAATGGCCAGGGCCAGTTGGGTGTTCTGCTGCGGGTCGGTGAAGTCGATGGAGAATTCGGTGGCCTCGGCCGGTGCGAGGTAGCTGATCCAGACCGGTTCGCTGGTGCCGGCCGGGATCAGGCCGGCGCCGCGGCTGGCGTCGCGCGGGGTGACTGTGGGTCCGTTCGCGCCGACCTTCAGCCGCAGCTGGCCGGGTGAGAACAGCCTGGGCGCCCTGCCGGTGTTGGTAACTTCCGCTTCGATGAGGATCACATCGGCCCAGGTCTCGTTCACCGGCCCCCCGGACGGTGCCCCGTGGCCGTGGGCGCCGGCTTGGGGCACCGGACCGGCATTGCTGAGGGCTGCAGCATGGGTGATCCGGCTGAAGTCCGCTGCCCCGGGGGTTCTGCTGAACACGGGGGACCCGGCCGCGGTGAACCGCGGGGAGCGTCCGGCGCGGATGATCCGCACCGCTCCGAAGGACGCCGGTGCCGTCAGGGGTGCGGTGCGTGCTCCGGTGGAGGCGATGGCGTAGGCGGTCGCGGCCGCCAGGGCGGCCGTTCCGGCCGCAACGGTGAAGGTGCGCCGGGAGATCACAGGGGTTTTCAGTTCCCAGGAGGTCCCCGGTACTGCCCCCGGTGATGTGCCCGGGTTATAGACGGTCATTGGATGGTCATCCCCTTT
>NZ_JBNHGO010000035.1:0-1378 GCF_059091365.1 Arthrobacter sp. MDT2-34-1 | reverse complement strand
ACTGATTTCATATCAAGTATTGGGTTGGGTTGCGTTGAGCACTTCGTCCAGCCAAGTGACTCGATTGGTAAAGCGCTTCGCCTTGCGTGGAGTGGTCCACCGGTAGAAGTCGTGCTCCCAGTTGATTATCAACCGCCGGCGGGACGTTAGAGCCGTGAAAGTGTGGACGAGCCAGGGAGTTCCCGAACCGTCAGCGACCACGATGGCCCGGCCTTGGCGGAGCTCCAGGAGGTCTTCGGCCTGCAATCCGGCTTCTTCAGATAGCTCTTCAAGAGTCTGCTGTTCGGGGGTCGCCCCGGTTTCCAAGAATCCGGTGATGCAGTGCCAAAGGCCGCTGTCGTGGCCAAGGTGGCGGCTCCTTCTGAACAGGGCAATCCGGCCCCGCCACTGGACGACGGCAGCGATGACGATGTGGTCCGGGTGGATTTCATATGAAGCGTCAGAGGGCAAACCCACGTCAGGGGATGCAGGGATAATGCGCATTTTCCTGTCCTTACCAAGTGCCCTAGAGGGCGCCCTCCCATACGTTTATAGACAAACGACAAACGTATGGGAGGGCAAAAGATTCTGCGGAAGGCCGCGCGTTCAACTACTTGCGCCACGAGCTGCTAGGCGTTGGGGGTATTGACGTAATCGCGTCGCGCTTCAGTCGGCAGGTACCTTTCCTCCGTGCTTGCGACGAATTCGGTCGAGGGCCGCCCAAGGCACGAGCCCCAGCCGAGATCGTATTCGGTGCCCTTGGCCTCATTCATTGTGGCAAGGTATTCCGCGAACGGAGTGGTGTCGCCGGCCTTCTTGATGTCTAGAAGCAGGCGCCAAACCTCATGGATGCCCGGCAGCACAAACGGCGCTATCTCGATTGCCTGACCCATTGCGGTCAGTTCATCGAGCGTCTTCTGCCCGAGGAGGTTCGGGCTCGGGATCACGTAGCTTGGTCCGGGCGTCTCTTTCAGCGCCAGCTCGGCCTGTTCCCACGTCTGGAGACCCTCGTAGAAGATGACATCAACTCCGGTTTCGGCGCAGTAGAGCTGCCCACGCCGGATTGCCTCGTCGATACCTCCGCCGGCAGCACCGTATCCGTCCATGCGGGCGACGATCACGAAGTCCTTGTCGTATTTGTCCCGCGCTTCGACGGCGGCGTTCAGCCGCCCGATCGCCTCTGCGTCGGATACCAGTTCAATGCCGGTGGCCCCGCCTGGCTTCTTCGGCTCACGCTGGTCCTCGATGTGGATGCCCGCAACACCGGCGTCGACGAACTCGGCGACCGTGCGCTGGACGTTGATGGGAGCCCCGTAACCCGTATCGGCGTCGCAGAAAACGGGAATATCAACGCTCCGGGCAACGCGTTTTGCGTGCGCTACTACCTCCGTCAAGGTCA
>NZ_JBNHGO010000034.1:0-1393 GCF_059091365.1 Arthrobacter sp. MDT2-34-1 | reverse complement strand
AGGGGGTGGCTGTCCTGTCCCCGGCCCGGCAGGGTCATCCGGGTTACGGGCAGGTGGTGAAGGGTTCGCCGGTGACGCCGTGCATGCCGCCGGGGAAATCCGGGGGGCGGATCCGGTCAGGGTTCCTTGTTGGCGGGGGGGTGCAGCTGGGCTTCCAGGCCGGCCAGGAGGATGGTGATTCCCTGGTCGAGTTCGGCGGCGCCGTCGTATTCGGCGAGGATGTGGGCCAGTTTTCGGAGGTGGGGGAATTCGCGCGCCGGCAGTCGGTGCAGGCCCAGGCGGAGCAGGTGTTCCTTTTCCTCGGGGTCGACGATGAATTCCTGCAGTTCGTTGAGAATGTGACCGTAGAGGTATCCGTAGTAGGCCCGGTACACATGCAGGGCGTCTGCCGGGGCAAAGCCGGCCCGGATGAGCAGGGAAAGGATCTGCTCCAGCGGGCGCAGGGTGCCCAGGGGGCGAAGCCCCAGCGGGGTGGACAGGGGGCGGGTGACCAGCAGCGGCACCACGTGGGGGTGGGTCAGGGCGATCCGCCGGAACTCGTGGGCGGTCTGTCTGAGCTGGGACTTCCAGTCGCTGTCTTCGGGGTGGATGACTAGCTCGCTGAGGACAAGTTCCGCGACGCCGTCCAGGAGCGCGGCCCGGTTGTCCGCGTAACGGTAGAGCGCCATCGGGTCACGGCCCAGTTCCTGTCCAAGCCGGCGCATGGTCAGCGCGTCCAGACCCTCCGCGTCGATGAGACGAAGCGCGGTGGCCAGAACGAGGTCCCGGTTCAGGCGGGGCCGCCGGGCCGGTGTGCGGGGAACGGGAACACCGTCCGGAGGCGGGCCGGGAGCCGTGCCGTCGGGATGCTTGGACATGCGGTTGGTCGTCTCTTGGGTCGGGGATCTGCACAGCCTGGACAGTCAGGAAGGCAGGCCCGCCGGGAAGGTAAGCATGCTTGCCATCATCGATGTCTAAGGGTAAATTCTACAGTGTAGCGCGATGGGCTGGGCAGCGCGTTTCCCCGGATGCATGGCCGGTACGGCCCCCCCAAACTTCAGGAGTCATCATGGCAGCACCCCGCAACGAGCACACCCCACACCACCGGCTGGCCGAGACCAAGGCCGCGGTGAAGACCACCGAACTCATCGTTTACCTCGCCGCGGTCCTGGGCACGATCATCACCGCGATAGTGGTGGGGGAGAACGGCGATGAGAATGGCGGTGATCCGTTCGATGCCAACCAGGCGATGCAGTACATCACGTGGCTGACCATCGGTTACATGATCGCCCGCGGTCTGGCCAAGTCCGGAAGCCGGCACGGGTCCGACGAATAACAAGGCTTCCTCCCCCCATGGACCGGGTGATCCGGGCACCGGACGCAGGAACCTGACGAACGGCGGCGCACCTCAAAC
>NZ_JBNHGO010000033.1:0-1422 GCF_059091365.1 Arthrobacter sp. MDT2-34-1 | reverse complement strand
CGCCGAGCGTCCGGTCTTCTACGTCGGCGGCGGCGTGGTCAAGGGGCATGCTTCCGCGGAGCTGCTCGAACTGGCCGAACTGGTCGGAGCGCCCGTGGCCACGACCCTGATGGCCAAGGGCGTGTTCCCGGACTCGCACCAGCAGCATGTGGGCATGCCCGGAATGCACGGTTCCGTGAGCGCAGTGACCGCGCTGCAGCAGGCGGACCTGCTCATCACGCTGGGTGCGCGGTTCGATGACCGCGTGACCGGCGTACTCTCCACCTTCGCCCCGAATGCCAAGGTGATCCACGCCGATATCGATCCGGCGGAAATCTCCAAGAACCGCACCGCGGACGTGCCGATCGTCGGATCCGTCAAGGAGATTATTCCGGAGCTGGCCGAGGCCGTGCGCGAGCAGTTCGCCGCGACCGGCAAGCCGGACCTGAGCGAATGGTGGGACAGCCTCAACCGTCTTCGCGAGACATATCCGATCGGCTTCACGCAGCCGGAGGACGGTCTGTCCGCGCCGCAGCGGGTCATCCAGCGGATCGGCGAGCTGACCGGACCGGAAGGGGTCTACGTCGCCGGCGTCGGACAGCACCAGATGTGGGCGGCCCAGTTCATCAAGTATGAACGTCCGCACGCCTGGCTGAACTCCGGCGGGCTGGGCACCATGGGCTACTCCGTCCCGGCTGCAATGGGCGCCAAGGTGGGCACCCCGGACCGCGTGGTCTGGGCGATTGACGGCGATGGCTGCTTCCAGATGACCAACCAGGAACTGGCTACCTGCGTGATCAACAAAATCCCGATCAAGGTCGCGGTGATCAACAATTCGTCCCTGGGCATGGTGCGCCAGTGGCAGACCCTGTTCTATGAGGGCCGCTACTCCAACACGGACCTGCTGACGGGCCATGGCACCATCCGGGTCCCGGACTTCGTTAAGCTGGCCGATGCCTACGGCTGCGCTGGCCTGCGCTGCGAGCGGGACGAGGATATCGACGCGACGATCCAGCAGGCGCTCGAGATCAACGACCGGCCCGTCGTCGTCGACTTCGTGGTCAGCCGTGATTCCATGGTGTGGCCGATGGTCCCCGCCGGAGTCAGCAACGACCTCATCCAGATCGCCCGCGACATGACCCCGGAGTGGGAGCAGGAGGACTGACCATGGCACGCCATACCCTTTCCGTGCTGGTTGAAGACGTACCGGGTGTGCTCACCCGGGTGGCCAGCCTGTTCGCCCGCCGGGCGTTCAACATCCATTCATTGGCCGTCGGCCCCACGGAGGTGTCCGGGCTGTCCCGGATCACCGTGGTGGTCGAGGCCGAGGGTGATCTGCTCGAGCAGGTCACCAAACAACTGAACAAGCTCATCAATGTCATCAAGATCGTGGAGCTTGTTCCCGAGTCTTCCGTGCAACGCGACCACATCCTGGTCAAGGTT
>NZ_JBNHGO010000032.1:0-1454 GCF_059091365.1 Arthrobacter sp. MDT2-34-1 | reverse complement strand
GATCCTGCAGACCAAGGAACAGTACAACCAGATGTTCACCATGCACGGCACCGTCATGCTGCTGATGTTCGCAACGCCGCTGTTCGCCGGCTTCGCGAACGTCATCATGCCGCTCCAGATCGGTGCGCCGGATGTTGCCTTCCCCCGCCTGAACGCGCTGGCGTTCTGGTTCTTCCTCTTCGGCAGCACCATCGCCGTCTCCGGCTTCATCACCCCTCAGGGTGCCGCCTCCTTCGGCTGGTTCGCCTACGCGCCGCTGTCGAATACTACGTATTCGCCCGGTGTCGGCGGGGACCTGTGGGTCTTCGGGCTGCTGCTTCAGGGTTTCGGCACCATCCTTGGTGCGGTCAACTTCATCACCACGATCATCTGCATGCGTGCCCCGGGCATGACCATGTGGCGGATGCCGATCTTCACCTGGAACACGCTGGTCACGGCCATCCTGATCCTGATGGCGTTCCCGCCGCTGGCCTCCGCCCTCTTCGGCCTGGGCCTTGACCGCCGGTTCGGCGGACACGTCTTTGACCCGGAGAACGGCGGGGCCATCCTGTGGCAGCACCTGTTCTGGTTCTTCGGCCACCCCGAGGTGTACATCATCGCCCTGCCGTTCTTCGGCATCGTCTCGGAGATCTTCCCGGTCTTCAGCCGCAAGCCGATCTTCGGCTACAAGGGCCTGGTCTACGCCACCATCGCCATCGCCGCCCTGTCGGTGACCGTCTGGGCGCACCACATGTACGTCACCGGCTCGGTCATGCTGCCGTTCTTTGCCTTCATGACCATGCTGATTGCGGTGCCCACCGGCGTGAAGTTCTTCAACTGGATCGGCACCATGTGGCGCGGCTCGCTCACCTTCGAGACCCCGATGCTCTGGAGCCTGGGCTTCCTGGTCACCTTCCTCTTCGGCGGCCTGACCGGCATCATCCTGGCCTCCCCGCCGCTGGACTTCCACGTCTCCGACACCTACTTCGTGGTCGCCCACTTCCACTACGTGGTCTTCGGCACCGTGGTCTTCGCCATGTTCGCCGGCTTCTACTTCTGGTGGCCCAAGTGGACCGGCAAGATGCTCAACGAGCGCCTGGGCAAGATCCACTTCTGGCTGCTGTTCCTGGGCTTCCACGGCACCTTCCTGATCCAGCACTGGCTGGGCGTGCTGGGCATGCCGCGCCGCTACGCGGACTACCTGCCCGAGGACAACTTCACCGCGATGAACCAGTTCTCCACCATCGCCTCCTTCGTGCTCGGCGCCTCGCTGATCCCGTTCTTCTGGAACGTCTACATCACCTGGCGCAGCGCCAAGAAGGTCGAGGTGGATGACCCCTGGGGCTTCGGCGGATCGCTGGAGTGGGCCACCTCCTGCCCGCCGCCGCGGCACAACTTCACCTCGCTGCCGCGCATCCGCTCCGAGCGGCCCGCCCTGGACCTGCACCACCCGGAACTGATGCAGACCCACACCC
>NZ_JBNHGO010000031.1:0-1462 GCF_059091365.1 Arthrobacter sp. MDT2-34-1 | reverse complement strand
ACCCCTTCTGATGGGGCATAGGGTGAGACAAAGACCCCTTACCGCGGCATTACCTGTGGCATTGAAAAGCCCCCGCGAAGTTACCAGCTTCCGGGGGCACGGTCGACAACCTTTAGCGCTCTTAGGACTACTCTTTGC
Source organism: Arthrobacter sp. MDT2-34-1 (assembly GCF_059091365.1). Taxonomy (NCBI): domain Bacteria; kingdom Bacillati; phylum Actinomycetota; class Actinomycetes; order Micrococcales; family Micrococcaceae; genus Arthrobacter; species Arthrobacter sp. MDT2-34-1. The sequence continues at coordinate 1,324 of NZ_JBNHGO010000031.1, read as the reverse complement.
CGACAATTTCAGCGTACCGCAATGGCTCTACAGCACACATCCCTAACGGCGGTGTCTCCATGCATGAGAGGGCCAAACGATCAGTCGTTTCTGGCTGGACGAAAGAGACCGTCCGCCGACACACCAAGTGGCTCTACGCGGTCAACACCGAGGGTTTGACCGGCGACGGGTATGCGGTGACTCTGACGCTCCGCGACTGCCCAGAAAACTCTGATCGCTTTCACTCCCTCCGCCGGGCTTGGGTCGAACGCATCCGCCGTATGGGCAGCATCCGCACTCACTGGGTCATCGAATGGCAACGCCGGGGCGTCCCGCACATGCACACTGCCGTTTACTTCGATCGGGCGCTGTCAGCGGTAGAGAAGTTCCAGCTCGTCCAACACTGGATTGACCTTGCCGAGCCTTACGGCGCGCGGCACCTGTCGCAGTACGTTCTACCGATCTCCGGGCCCACCGGCTGGCTCCAGTACCTCAGCAAGCACGCGGCACGCGGGGCCGCTCACTATCAGCGGCAGGGCAAACCTGCAGGGTGGGAAAAAACCGGCAGGCTCTGGGGTCACTTGGGCGCATGGCCTGTTGATGAGTCCCTGAGCTTCCAGATTCCTCGGGAAGCCTATTTCCGCTATCGGCGGCTGGTGCGTTCCTGGCGGCTGGCTGACGCTCGGGCCGAGTCCGACCCCGCGACCAGGGCAAAGCGGATCCGCTCCGCCAAGCGCATGCTCAGGGCTTCAGAGCGGGCGCTTTCCGAGGTGCGGGGCATCTCTGAATGGCTCGATCAGGCGACGGTGCTTAGCTTCCTCGCCTTGCTCGCTTCTGAGGGCTTCGAGATACGCCAGACGGCAGACTGACCCCGGGCTTGTTCTCTGTGCCAAAAGTGTTCGCGGGAGGTTCTGAGGGCCTCTCCTGCGGCCTTCAGGCGCCTTCTGAGGGTCCCTCGCCGGATGTGGCCGGCTGCGGCCGCCGGAGCGGAGGCGCGAAGCGCGAGCACCGCCGGCCGGACCGGGTCCGCCGTCGGGGTTTCAGGTGCGTTTATGGCGGCGGTAGACGCGTCATTGTCTCCACTCGCTCTGTCTGGCGGTAGAAGACGGTTATCCGCAGCCGTCAACGGCTCCTGACGTCTGGCAGTCGTGGCGACCGGCTGACCATCCGCCGTAATCGGAAAAATTTCTCGACCCGCTGCGCGGGGTGAGCGGCGCGCCTTGATTAGTAGGTACATATCTGCACGCAACCCCTTCTGATGGGGCATAGGGTGAGACAAAGACCCCTTACCGCGGCATTACCTGTGGCATTGAAAAGCCCCCGCGAAGTTACCAGCTTCCGGGGG
>NZ_JBNHGO010000030.1:0-1473 GCF_059091365.1 Arthrobacter sp. MDT2-34-1 | reverse complement strand
CGGTGCTCCTCAACCGTGTGTTCGGCAGGGTCGTCGTGTTCGTCGTAGTGGTCCTCGTGTTCGGCGTGGCGGTGGCCCTCGTGCAGGTAGTCGAGATGGTCGCCGTGCGTCACGGTTTCGTGGGCACAGTCCGCGCCGCCGTGGCGGTGCTCCTCAACGGTGTGCTCGGCCTTGTTTTCCTCGGTCATGATGGTTCTTCCTTGGTTCGGTCAGCCGGAGGGCTGCTGCGGCGTGTTTCCCGGGTGTGGGTGATGGCGTCACGGATAACGTGCGCCACGTGATCGTCGGCCAGGGCGTAGAGCGCTTCCTTGCCTGACCGTTCAACGCTGACCAGGTCCAGTCCCCTCAGCAGTCTCAGGTGCTGGGAGACCAGCGGCTGGGACATTTTTGCCTCGGAGGCCAGATCGGTGACGGTGCGGGGCCCTGCGGAGAGGATGCACAGCATGCGCAGGCGCGATGCCGCCGACAGCGCCTTGAACAGTTCGGCAGCCTCCTGGAAGTCCCGCTCATCCATCATATAAACAGATGAGCATGTATTGAAGTGACATTCAAGCGATTCTCTTGTCTCTATTGATATTCATTCTCATATAGAATCCGGGTATGCGTCTTACCGTTGTTAGCTCCATGGATGCCCTCAGCCGCGGGCAGGCCTGCCGGGTCATCGCGGCCCGTGAAGATGATGCCGTTGTGGTTCTGCATGACCTGCAGGAAAGCGGGGTGGTAAGCCGCCGCGTCTACTGGGGTGCAGCCCTGGCCGAGCGGACGGAAACCCCGCTGGAGCACGGGTGCCTGAACTGCACCGTGCGGCTGGATGTGGTGCCCGCACTTGGGGCGTTGCTGGCCGCCGGCGCGGGGAGCGTGGTGGTCGGTCTGCCTCCGGCGGTGCCGTCAGCGACCGCTGTGGAGGCGCTGCGCCAGGGTCTGGGCGGTGAGCTGTGCATTGGGTCCGTGGTGCTGGTCTGTGATCCCGGTGCGCTGGAGGACCAGATCTGGGACCGGCACACTCTCTTCGAGTCGGGGTATACCGCCAAGCCGGAAGATGACCGGACGGCCGGAGAATTCCTTCTCGGCGAGCTCGCCTTTGCCGATACGGTCCTGCTGGCCGACCCCGAGCTGATCCCGGTCGAGGAAGGCCTGCGGGCCCGCGGGGTGCAGCTGGTGCGTGAGCTGGCCCCGCATGCGGTGCTCAATGAGGCTGAGCACGGCTTCCGTCCGGCCGGTTACGATGCGGCTGAGGCGCGGGCACGCACCGTGCCGGGGACGGTGCGGATTCCGGCCGGGCCGTCGGGTCCGGTCTTCACCACTGTGGTGCACCGGGTTGAACGTCCGCTGCATCCGCAGCGTTTCCGCCAGGCCCTGCCGAAACTGGCCGAGGGGAGCTGCTGGCTGCGCGGGCGGCTGTGGGTTGCCTCCGCCCCCGGGTGCCGGATCGCCCTGCAGGGCATCGGGCCCAGGGTCTGGCTGGAAAACACC
>NZ_JBNHGO010000029.1:0-1538 GCF_059091365.1 Arthrobacter sp. MDT2-34-1 | reverse complement strand
CATGCGATGCAGGTTTTTGACAGGCCGGGAAGCGTTACGACGCGCGGGCCGGAGCCGGGCAATATGGACAGGATGGAGCCAGGGCGGTGAAGCCGGAATTTTCCGGGCTTCGCCGCCCTGGGGTCCTATGTACTGCGTGCTCTAGGCCTGGCTTGCGGCCATGCCCATGAAGCTGATGAAAAAGATGATGCCCAGGACCAGGCCGATGTAACCGATGATGAGACCTGCGATGGCCAATCCGCGCCCGCCTTCTCCGGTGCGCTTGATCTGGTTGAGGGCGATGTGTCCCAGAATGATGCCGAGCAGGCTGATGAAGAAGGATGAGACGAGCGAGGCAATCGCCAGGCCGTTCGTTCTGTTTGGCTGTGCCGGTGGATACATTTCCGGTCCGGCATTGCTTTGCGGATAGTTGCTGCTGGTCATAAGGTGTGCCTTCCGATCGGTGCGAACTTCCCCCGGCCCGCTGGATGCGGATCGTTCGCACAATGTACCAATGGGGGAGAGGCCTGACGAGGGCAGGGAAGGTTTGATCTGCCTTTATTCGAGAAGGATGTCAGGAGCCGCGGAATCCAAAGCGTTAGGCGCGTGAATTCAAAAGGCTCGTAACCTTGGGTCGCTGAGCCGTTAATGCCGTGAACGGACAGGGCGTAGGGCAGGCACTCCGGAAGGCGGTGTCTGTTTACTGCCGGGTCTGTGATCCGTTCCGGGAGCGTAGGGCGGACCATGGGTCCAGGGCGTAATAGGTTCGGCGGTGGTAGAGCAGCGGCGCGGCGAACGAGCCGCCGTCGAGCACCTGGAGGACCTGGGCGGCCACGACTGTGCCGGTTCCGGCGGGCATCCGGTCAAGGGGCCTGCACCGAAGGACAGTGCCGACGCCGCGGATGATCGGTTCGCCCGCTGGCCCTGGATACCAGTCCATGTCGAATCCGAAGCGGCGCGAGCCGGGCCGTGCGAACAGTTCGGCAAGTTTGTGGTTGGCGGTGGTGAGCAGGTGCACGGCAAGGCCTCCACCTGCCAGCAGGGCGGCTCCGGACTCGCTGCCGGCGGCAATGGAAAACGCGAGGACAGGGGGTTCGGCGGACACGGAAATCACCGAAGACGCGGTGATTCCTGCCGGCCCGTGCGGTCCGGCAGCGGTGACAATCGAGACCGGCGCGGGATGGGCGGCGAACGCGTCGCGGAAGGCCGCGGCAAGGTCCGGGAGCGGGGTATCCTGCGGCAATGCTGCCATCACGGCTCCTTCCAGCGGGCCCGACGGTCCGGAAGCACTTACTGGGCCCATGCTAGGACTGCGCAGCCCACCGCGCCAGAGCCCGCGTCGGCCCGGAGGGGAGCTGGCGTACCGGTCTCAGGAAAGGATCGTCTGTTGAGACGGCAAGTTCTCCGCAGCCGCCGTCGCTCGAAATGAGACAAAGTGGCGCTTTCTGGAGAGCCTGCCTCGTCTCATTAATATGTCTTACTTCTGATATTCTCAGGAATCGGAATTATTGCCTTTGATGGGACTGCGGGGGAGCGGCATGGCAAGCATCGGATACGCC
>NZ_JBNHGO010000028.1:0-1594 GCF_059091365.1 Arthrobacter sp. MDT2-34-1 | reverse complement strand
CAGCGACACCACAATGGCGCCGATGGCGAAGCCGAGATAGCTGCCCAGGTCCAGGATGCTGGTGAGGAATCCGCGGCGCTTGTCCGGGGAGTACTCGCTCACGAAGGTGGTGGCGCCGGCGTACTCGCCGCCGGTGGAGAAGCCCTGGATGATCTTCATCAGCACCAGCAGCAGCGGCGCCCAGAATCCGATCTGCGCATATCCCGGCAGCAGGCCGATGGCGAAGGTAGACACCGACATCAGAATCAGCGTCCAGGCGAGGGTCTTCTGCCGCCCGATCTTGTCTCCGAGGTGGCCAAAGATGACGCCGCCGAGCGGGCGGAAGATGAAGGTGACGGCGAAGGTGCCGAGGACGAACATCAGCTGCACGGCCGCATCCGCCTCGGGGAGGAAAACGGCACCCATGACCAGCGTCAGGTAGCCGAAGACGCCGACGTCGTACCATTCCATCGTGTTGCCGACGACAGTGCCGCCGACAGCCTTCTTCAGCATCGGCTTTTCGACGACGTTGACATCGTCAACGCACAGTTTCCGGCGCCGGATCTTCAGCAGATTCGCGGCCTGGGCGGGCGGACGGGTGGGAACGGAAGGATGGACGTCTCTCGGCATTTGGGCCTTCTTTCATAGAGGTCATTTGCTGTGACTAGCCGTGCATCCGGCGCCCCGGAAATACCGGATCCGCCAAACAAGCGTTATATATTACAAGCTTGCTGATCAGTTTCCAAAAGCAACGGACCGCTTAGACTGACCTCCATGACGGAACATCCGGTCCTGCTCATCCCCGGCTGGGCCTGCCCCGCCTGCTACTGGGAACCCGTCGCCGGCCGGCTGCGGGCGCTGGGGCACCAGGTGGAGCCCGTCACGCTCCCGGGTTACGGACCCGAGTCACCGCTGCCGGATAGCTTCGGGTGGACGGTTTCCGAAGCAGCCGAATGGCTCGCGGCAGAAGTACGACGCCGACAGCCCGGACTGGGTGCCGCAACTCCGGTTGGGCAGGCAGTTCCGTTCCACCTGGTGGGCCACTCGCTCGGCGGCAGCATCGGCGCGACGCTCGCCGCAGCGCACCCGAAACTCGTGGCCACGCTGACGCTGGTGGGGATGGTGCCCGTGCCGCCGGCCCCGGCTGTGCGCACGCGCCTGGCGGAGCTGTTCCTGACCGAACTGTTTCTTTCCGACCCTGTTATTTCCGGCCCTGTCGCTTCAGCACAGGTCGATCCGCAGGCGGCCGAACAGTGCCTGCACAGCTGGTACGGAAGCATCCCCCAGGAGCACCGCGCCATGCTGGAGGCGCCGTTCAAGCTGCCCGCCAGCGTCGTACTGGCAAGTCTGCGGGCCGGCCTGGAGGGCGCGGCGCCGGAGGTTCCAGACCGCATCGTTGCGCCCACCCAGGTGATCGTCGGTGCCGGCGACGGCACGCGGCCGCCGTCGGCGGTGGACGATTTCCTGACCCGGCATCCAGGCTGGCGGGCCATCGTGGTTCCGGGTGCGGGGCACATGGTCCACTGGGAGGCGCCGGAGCAGTGCGCCGCGGCGATCCACACCCTCATCACTACCCCCGCGAAACCTCAGTTCTTGCGGGAAAAGCACTCAAAAA
>NZ_JBNHGO010000027.1:0-1675 GCF_059091365.1 Arthrobacter sp. MDT2-34-1 | reverse complement strand
GACAAACGCGACCAGGCTGCCGCACGCAAGCGGCGCGGCAGCCGTGGCGGGCGGCTATCCGGATTCGACGAGAACGCGTACAAGGGACGCAACGTCGTCGAGCGGTACTTCGCTCTCGCCAAGCAATGGCGTGGCATCGCGACCCGCTTCGACAAACTCGCCATCACCTACCGCGCCGGCGTCACGATCTGCGCCATCCTCACCTGGCTACGCCTAATGGGAGACGCACCCTAAAGGGGTTAGGCGGCTTCGGCGGCCTGCCAAGGACGCCGGCCCGGGGCAGGACCTCGAAGGTATGCATTCCCTCGGGCTTGGCCACGATTTCGAGGGTGATCCCGAGCAGGTCCCGGGCGGTTTCCAGCAGCTTGCCGGCGTAGCCGCCATCGGCCCATGCCTGCACGAGCGAGGGCATCCTCGCCCGGGATTTTTCCAGAACCAGTCGCCCGCCGTCGCGGTCCTGCTTAGCTGGCCGCGGTCACCAGCACCACGACCAGCAGTCCGGCGGTGTCGGTGAGGATGTGCCGCTTGCGGCCGTTGACCTTCCTGCCCGCGTCGTAACCGCGGGAATCGCTCCCGACGGTGTCGGCGCCCTTGACCGACTGAGAGTCCACGACCCCGGCCGAGGCCCGCCGTGTCCCGTCCGGCTTCCTGCCGGACCGCCCCGCGCAGCGCGTCGTGGATCGCCTCGGTGGTGCCGTCCGCGTTCCAGCGCTGGAAGTACCAGTACACGGTGTCCCAGGGCGGGAAGTCGTGGGGCATCATCCGCCATGCGCACCCGCTCCGGGTCACGTACGCAGATGGCCTCCACGATCCGCCGGCGCGGATGGACCGCCGGGCGTCCGCCGGTCTTCACCGGCACCAGCGGCTCGATCAACTCCCACTGTCCGTCGGTCAGGTCCGACGGGTACGGGCGCGGGGAGGAACCGGACATATTCCTACGCTGGCCCCGCCGACCCCGGGCAGTCAACCGGCCACTTTCCCAACACGTACTTATGGGACATTCGGCGCGCCGAAGACGAAAAATGGGGCCTCATAGGCTGGTTGAGAAACGTCCCCCTGTATGTTCGGCTCATGAAAGAGGAGTACTCCAACTCCGCGGCATGCAGGATTCTCAGTATCAGCCGGAACACTGGCGTGCCCGGGAGTTCCGGCGCTTCGGCAGGCAGCGACTTGTCTACACTGGATTGAGTGGCCAAAGTTAGCTTTCGCTGGGCATTTCCAGTCGAGGCTTTGGCTGCATCGGGAACGGCGTTGGGAGCACGCGCGTCGAATCATGAGTCGGAGGGAAGTGCCGCAGCGGGGAGAAGGCCTCGGCAGCGGGGGCAGGTCCTTCCGGGGGCCGGAGGGATTCAAAGTTAGGCAGGTGAACGCCGGTTAGGCTCGTGCTTCCTGCGGGGCCTGCTGTTCTCCCTCCTCTGGTGACACTTCGGCGGCAGACACTGTTCCGGGGGAACCGGCACACTGAAGTTACCCGCAAGAGAGGGTCTCCGGGTCATCTCTAACCTTGCACACGTGCGCGATCCTGCTCGAGACGATCGACTACGCCCACGAACGGGAGGCGTTCAGAAACCCGATCGGCTCGCACCAGTACAAAAAGTTCAAAATCGCCGAGCTCGTCACCGAACTCGACGTCGCGCAAGCCTACATCGACGCGCACAGCCGCGGCAAAATCACC
>NZ_JBNHGO010000026.1:0-1912 GCF_059091365.1 Arthrobacter sp. MDT2-34-1 | reverse complement strand
GGGGTCATCCCGTTCATCCTCATGCTGGGCGGCACCTACCTCTGCTACGAGGGTGCCGAGAAGGTCTGGCATAAGCTCCGCGGCCACCACGCGGCCGAAAAGGCGCCGGCGGTCGAACAGGGCCCGGAGGCGGAGGCTAAGGTCACCAAGGGCGCCATCACCACCGACTTCATCCTGTCCTGCGAGATCATGGTCATCTCGATGAACGAGGTGGCCGACGCGTCCTTGTGGGTCCGGGCGCTCATCCTGGTCGTCGTGGCGATCGCGATTACGGTGCTCGTCTACGGCGCCGTCGCACTCATTGTCAAGATGGACGACCTCGGCCTGCACCTGACCACCAAGGACTCCGCGGGCTCGCAGCGCTTCGGCGCTCTGCTCGTCAAGGGCATGCCCGCCGTGCTGGCCGCGATCACCCTCGTTGGGACGATCGCCATGCTCTGGGTCGGCGGCCACATCATGCTCCAGGGGGCGTACGATCTGGGCTGGCACGCTCCGTACGACCTGGTCCACGTCCTCGAGACCCCGTTCGCCGGGATCCCGGTGGCCGGCGGCTTCCTGGCCTGGCTCGTGAACACCCTGTGCTCGGCCGTCCTCGGAGCCGCCTGGGGCCTCGTCGTCATGGCCATCTTGCACCCCCTGCTCAAAGTGCTGCCGTTCGGCAAGAAGAAGGGCGGGCACGAAGAGGGCGACGTCCGCGCCGCCGTCGCCGGCTATCGCCCGTCGAAACGCGAGGCCGATCCCGCCTCCTAGCCTGATCGAAGGCACCCCTTAGATGAGGCCGACGCTGCCGCCCTGCTGGGAGGGGTAGCGCTTGCCCAGCAGGGACAGGGCGAACTCCTGGTCCTCGGCCGTGGCGTCAGGGTTGATGCTGTGCCGTGCTGTTACCAGATCGCCGGCCAGCCGGCCGAGCAGCTGCATCTCGAACCGGGCCTTGGAGGTGTCGCCGGAGTCGAGCAGCCCGACCACTTTCGTGACTCCGGTGATGACTCCGCCCAGGCCCACCAGCGCGTAGCCGGCGTCCAGGAAAGCAACCTTCGGGGCGCGGTTCCAGTCACCGCACTGGGCGCGCAGCCAGTCCTCGTCGGACAGTTCCGGGCTGTCGCCGACCCAGGTGCGCCATCCCTCGTCGAGCTGGCGTGCGGGAGCGGTCTGGATGAGCGGCAGCCTGCCGTCGGCACTGGTGACGGTGTCCGCCACGCGCAGCGGTGCCAGGTCTTCGCGGGTGAGGCTGGCGATGTAGCCGGCCTGCAGGAGCTTGCCCAGCAGATGCGGGGTGGTCAGCGCGTACTTGGCCGCCGCGCCGACGGAGAGCACCTCGACGGGTGCGGGGGAGGGGGTGAAGGTGATCTTGGGAAGTGCCATCGGAACGCCTTTCAGAACGGGTTGCTGACTTCCCCTTTATCTTATGCATTTATTGAAAAGCCAAAATGGGTAAATGGTTGACCTGATCGCCGGCCACAGTTGATCGCTCAGGAGGTCAGCTGGTCCAGCTTCTCCCAGAACGCCTGGCGCAAAGTCCGGCGGACCGCCTGCAGGTCGGTGCCGGCTTCCCCGATCCGCTGGGCGCAGTCGCGCAGCAGCACCCGGTCAATCTCCTGCGGCAGCAGCGGCCGGTCCGCCAGCACCTCGTTCAGCTCCCGCTGGGTGGTGCTGCCGTACCAGTTCGCGGCCACGCTCTCCCCGACCTCCTCGGCAGTCTCCAGCAGGGCCTGCTCATGCATCGCACCGCCGGCTCCGTACCCGGAACCGGCCGCCCCGGAACTGTAGACCAGCTGGGACTCCGGCCGCCGCGGCGGGACCGGGCGGGCAGACGGCAGGGGGGAGGCCGGTGGCCCGGGCTTGGGCCGCGGACGCACCTCCGCGCCGGGGGATGCAGGGAAAGCGGTCATTGGGGACGCCGGGGCGGGGAAGG
>NZ_JBNHGO010000025.1:0-2260 GCF_059091365.1 Arthrobacter sp. MDT2-34-1 | reverse complement strand
ACCAGGTTCTGCAGGCCATGCCGTCACTTCCCCGACCTCGTGAAGGATCCCCCGCTGATGGCGCCGGCCCGGGTTGCCCGGCTGGCCGCCGCCGTCACTGCGCTGCATCACCTCCGGCCCGGATTACGGTCCGGTGCTGCCGGATTCATTATCCCGCAGCTCGGTACCGCTGTCCCTGCCCGCCCGGCCCGGGTCAGCACCGCGGATATCTCCTGCGGCTGCCTGCTCCCCAGTACGGGGACGTGGGGATTGCAGCCGCCGGGGTGGGTGCCGGGCCTGCTGCCGGACCTGGGTGTGTTTTTCCAGGGGTACGGGGATAAAATTAAATGTTCGACGCTAAGCAGAAGGAATCACGGCCGGGTTGTCCTGGTTGGGGTGGCGTCGTCCCGTTCATCCGGTGAATCGGCGTGTGTGCCGTTCCGGGTGCGGAAGTTTTTCTCGCAGTGCGGGGTGGGCCACGTGGCCAGCAGCGGTATCGGCCGCCGGAGTTTTTTGGGTTTCGGGGCGGCAGGTCAGCGCGCGGCCGCGGTGCCTTCCGCGCCGGGTGTGCTCGATGTCTATATCAATGAGGGTTTCCTGCCGATGGTGGACGGGTCCCTGGTCTATCACCGCGGTTTCGGTGACCGTCCGGCGGCGGCCAATGACCCGGAGGCGGCGCTGCGGCTGGCCCCGCATGTCTTCACCGCAACCGGCCAGGTCGTGGCCAGCCGGCATTATCCGCTGGAGGCGGCTTTGCCGCCGCACGGGCGGCCCCTGCCTTTGGGTCCGGATCCGGAGAGCGCGCACCATTACCTGGTCCGGCGGGCGTACTGGGCCAGTTTCTTCCCGCCCCGGACCCTGATTGCCGAGACCGGCTCCACTATCCGGCTGCGGGTGCACAACACCCTGGCCCAGCCGCACCAGCTGGTCTTCCATGATGTGGGTCCCGGCGGCAATGAGCTGGAGCCGCGCGGTGTGGACGTGGGCACCGGGCCGATTGCCCCGGGGGCGGTCGGGGAGGTGGTGCTGGACGCCCCGGAGCCGGGCACCTACATTTTTTCGGATCCGGGCAACGGGCCGGTCGAGCGGGTGCTGGGGCTGCACGGTGCGCTGGTGGTGATCGATCCGGCCGATGCGTGGCGGCTGGCCCCGGGCCGGCTGGAGTTCGAGCGGCAGTGGCTGTGGATCTGCCACGATATCGTGCCCGAGTGGGCCGCGGTCGCGTCCCGGGGCGGCACGGTGGACCCGGACGCCCAACCGGCCTATGTCCGCTACTTCACCCTGAACAACTACGCGGGTTTCCAGTCCCTGGCGGTGAGCACCGACAAGGAGCTGAACGAGCGCCGGCACGAGGACACCCTCCCGTCCGGCTTCCCCCGGCAGGGTGATGTCCGGGACCTGAGCGCCTCCCGGTTCCCGGGCACGGTGCGTACCGGGCAGATGATCCGGATGGTCAATACCGGGATCGTGGACCACCAGCTGCACTTCCACGGCAACCATGTCTGGGTGGTGCGGGCCAACGGGTTCGACTTCCCGCGCGGGCCCGGATTCGTCCATCCCGCCGGCCGGCCGGTGCTGCAGCGGTGGGAGGATACGGTCTTTGTCAATCCGATGGAGCGCAAGGAGGCCCTGCTGCCGTGCCGGCGTCCGCCGGAAGTGACCGATGCGGTCTGGGAGGCGCGGACGAAGGACTGGAAGTACCCGATGCACTGCCACGCCGAGCCGTCCCAGACGGCCGCCGGGGGCCTGTATCCGGGCGGGCTGGTCGCGGACTGGGTCCTGGCCGCGCACCCGGAGCCGGAGGAACACGGGCTCTATCCCAGCCAGGTGGACTTCGCCGCCAACCAGCCGCACGAGGGCAGCCCGGAAACGGAGTTTCCGCAGCGGCCGGATGTGTCCCTGGAGTTTGATTTCTTCAACCGGAAGCTGGAATTTCCGGACGGCTCCGAACACGAGGTGTGGAGCTTCGAGGCCGCCGACGCCGGCCGGGCGCTGCCCGGAACCCTGATGCGGGCCACCGAGGGCCAGATCGTCCACGGAACGATCAAGCCCAGCAAGAACGTGCATACCATCCACTGGCACGGGATCGAACCGGACCCGCGCAATGACGGGGTCGGCCACACCTCCTTCGAGGTGACCGGCCATTACACCTACCAGTGGCGGCCCGAGCCGGGTGTCGCGGGCACACCCCCAGCCCAGGAGCCACCCGTGCCGAGCCCCCTCGACGAAGCCGCGGTAGCCGCCGCCGTCGAGCAGGCGGTGATGGCTTTCAAGGCTGCCT
>NZ_JBNHGO010000024.1:0-2265 GCF_059091365.1 Arthrobacter sp. MDT2-34-1 | reverse complement strand
CGCGGAGACCTGGTCCCGCATCAGGGCCAGCAGGGGCGAGACGATCAGCGTGGGACCGGCGCCGCGGGCGCGCAGCAGCAGGCTGGCCACAAAGTAGACCGCCGATTTCCCCCATCCGGTGCGCTGCACGACCAGGGCCCGCCGGCCCCTGCCGACCAGGGCCTCAACGGCCTCGAACTGGCCGGCATGGAACTGCGCTTCCGGATGCCCTACCAGGGCGCGCAGGATTGCGGTTGCTTCATCTTTCAATTCCGGATTTTCAACTGCCGCAACCGTGGACTGCTCTGCCTGAATCATGCCTTCCAGTATTCCAGTCGGCGCCGACATCGGCCCGGTCCCGCCGCCGGATGTGGACAGCTGAGCCGCGGGCTGAACCTGTGGAGGAACGTTTACCGGGCGTCCGCCCGCAGCAGATAGGCTTACCTATGTGACCACAACACTTGATCTTTCCGCATCGTTCAAGGCCTACGACGTCCGGGGTATCGTCGGCGAAACCATCACCACCGAAATCGTCGAAGCGGTCGGCGCCGCCTTCGTCGATGTGCTGGGCCTGGCCGGACAGACCGTGCTGGTCGGCGGGGACATGCGCCCCTCCTCCCCCGAATTCTGCCGGGCCTTCGCCGCCGGCGCCACCGCCCGGGGTGCGGACATCAGGCTGCTGGGCCTGATCTCCACCGACGAGCTCTACTACGCCTGCGGCGCCCTGAACGCCGCCGGCGTCACCTTCACCGCCAGCCACAACCCGGCCCAGTACAACGGGATCAAGATGGCCAAGGCCGGCGCCGTGCCGGTCTCCTCCGAAACCGGGCTGAAGGAAATCCAGGCCGCCGCCGAGCACTACCTCGCCGCCGGCAGCATCCCGGCCGTGGCCGCCCCCGGCCGGATCGGCGTGCAGGACGTGCTCAAGGACTACGCCGCCTACCTGCGCAGCCTGGTCGACCTGACCGGCTCCCGCCCGCTGAAGGTCGTCGTCGACGCCGGCAACGGCATGGCCGGGCTGACCACCCCCGCGGTCCTGGGCGACCGGCTGCTGCCGCCCCTGCCCTTTGAGATCGTGCCGCTGTACTTCGAGCTGGACGGCTCCTTCCCCAACCACCCGGCCAACCCGCTGGAACCGGAAAACCTCCGGGATCTGCAGGCCGCCGTCGTCGCGCACGGGGCGGATATCGGCCTGGCCTTCGACGGCGACGCGGACCGCTGCTTCGTGATCGACGAAAACGGGGACCCGGTCAGCCCCTCGGCCATCACCGCCCTGGTCGCCCGCCGCGAAATCGCCCGCGCCAAGGCCGCCGGCGAGGCGGAGCCGGTGATCATCCACAACCTGATCACCTCCCTGGCCGTGCCCGAACTGGTCGCGGCCGAGGGCGGGAAGCCGGTGCGCACCCGCGTGGGCCACTCCTTCATCAAGGCCCGCATGGCCGAAGAGGGCGCCGTCTTCGGCGGCGAACACTCCGCCCACTACTACTTCCGCGACTTCTTCAACGCAGACACCGGCATGCTCGCGGCCATGCACGTGCTCGCCGCCCTCGGCGAAACCGGCACCCCGCTCTCGGAGCTGGGCCGCGAATACGAACCCTACTTCTCCTCCGGCGAAATCAACTCCCGCATCCAGGACGCGCCCGCCGCCGTCGCCCGCGTCGCCGCCGACTTCGCCGGACAGCCCGTCACCGTCGACGAGCTCGACGGCACCACCTTCACCGCGCAGGACGGCCGCTGGTGGTTCAACCTCCGCCCCTCCAACACCGAACCCTTCCTGCGCCTGAACGCCGAAGCCAGGGACAAAGCCACCATGGAAACCATCCGCGACCGCGTCCTGGCCCTCGTCCGCCAGGACACCACAGGGCACAACGCATGAACGCCGAACACCCGCTTACGAAACAGGCATTGATCGAGGTTAGGAGACATAGTGCAAGAGCTCATCCATGAGACGATCGGAAAACCTCGCATCCGCTAAGTTACAATCTGCCGCCACCCCGACAGAGCCAAAGCGTTGACCGTCACCAACTTCACGCAACGATGAGCATACCGCGATTCGATATCATTATTTGTGTGTCGTCATGAGGCGCATGGATTTAAGCCAGTTAGCAAAGGACAGACGTGATAGAAAATATCAAAAACGCAATACCGCACGAATGGAAATCTTATATTCGGCGATCAATTCAGACTTATGAAACTCTTCGAGAGTACTGCCTCGATTTCCGGAATTACAACAACCACAGCGCCCCAACTGACGCAGGCGCCAATGCTAGGGTGTCCGCAAAGAAC
>NZ_JBNHGO010000023.1:0-2275 GCF_059091365.1 Arthrobacter sp. MDT2-34-1 | reverse complement strand
TCGGCACCCGCGGCGGCTCCGTCTACGCCAGCGCGGACGAGGGCGAAACGTTCACGGAAATCGCCTCCCACCTGCCGGACGTCCTCTGCGTCCGCGCGGCAGTGGTGGAGGAATGAGCAGCATGGCCGGCGGAACCGAGCCCGGCATCACCGTACTGATCCCTGCCCTGCTGGCCTCCACCGTCGACGGGCAGCGCGAGGTCCGGATCCCGGTGGACGGCTCTGCCACCGTCGCGGACCTGCTGGACACGATCGGAGCAGAGTATCCGGTCTTCAACCGGCGGGTGCGGGACGAGACCGGCGCCCTGCGCCGCCACGTGAATCTCTATGTGGACGGCGAGGAAGTGCGCAGGCTCGACGGCACGGCCACCCAGGTGCACCACGGCCAGGAAGTTCTCATCATCCAGAATGTTGCCGGCGGCTGACGCCTGGCTGGCGGCCGAGCAAGCCGTCCGGGTGTGAACTGCACCCTAAATTTGGGGGTGGGGGTCCACCCCACGCGGGGCTTTGGGCGGTTGTTTGCAGGCGCCATGATTGAAACATCAAGATTCCTTGAGGGGGGACATCATGGAAAAGCCAGCAGCACAGACACCGCCGCAGCCGATCACCGTCCGGCTGATCGGCAGCCTGCACATCCGGCGCGGAGACACCGAACTGAGCGCCCACAGCCTCGGCGGACCCAAGCCCCGCCAGATCCTGGAGATCCTGCTGCTGCACCGCGGCACCCCGGTCTCCAAGGACCGGCTGATCGAACTGCTCTGGGCCGGCAACGCCCCGGCCGAGGCCCTGCCCACCCTCGAATCCTACGTGTCCGTGCTGCGCCGCAACATCCAGCCCGGCCACGCCAAAACCGGACCCCTGCGCACCGCCACCGGCGGCTACCTGATCGACCGCACCCTGCTGGACCTGGACCTGGACCGCTTCGACGCCCTGCTGCGCGCCGCCGAGGCGGCCGCCCCCGAGGCCGCCTACCCGCTGCTGTGCCAGGCCCTGGAACTGGCCGGCGAACCGCTGCTCGGGGACGAACTGACCCCCGAATGGGCCGGCACCGAACGCGCCGCCCACGCCGCCCGCGTCACCGCCGCCACCGTGGCCGCCGCCGAAACCGCCCTCGGCCTCGGCCACGCCGACGAAGCGATCGTCTGGGCCAGGGACGCCCTGGCCGCCGACCAGCTCAACGAACGGGCCTGGACCGCCCTGATCCTGGCCATGGAGGCCGCCGGCCGCTACGCCGAAGGCCTGCAGGCCTACGAAAAATGCCGCCGCACCCTGCACCACGAACTCGGCTGCGCCCCCGGCCCGGCCCTGCGCGCCGCGCACGCCCGGCTGCTCAACGCCACCGCCGACGCCGACGGGGAACTCTCCGACGCCCTCTCCGCCCTGCTCTACCTGCACGAACAGCTCAGCCACACCAACCAGCACAAAAGCACCCCGCAGGCCTCCGTCCGCGCCGCCGGCAACATCCTGAACAAATTCCTGCACAAAGCCATGGCCGCCGCCTGACCAGCGTCACATTGAGCCCGGCGCAGAGCATCCCTGGCCCCGCTGAACCGCCAGATCCCGTGAGTTAGGCGGGTGGAGGACCCCGTCCTCCGCCCGCTTAACTTTTACAAAGCATGTACAAGCCCCGCCCAGTGGCGCATAATCCCTCTAAGAAGTTTTGTTTTGGGGGACCGCAGTTGGGGAGTCGATATGGCGGTAGAAGCTGCTTTGGAACAGACACGGGTACTGGTAGTCGACGACCATACGACCTTCGCGGAACTGCTCATGGGCGCGCTTAATAGGGAGTCGGACCTGGTCAGCATCGGCCATGCGGAAAGCGTGGAGGCAGGGGTGGCCATGACCCTGAGCCTGCGTCCGGACATCGTCGTCATGGACTACCATCTGGCGGACGGCAACGGACTGGCCGCCGCGGAGCAGATCCTGGCGCGGGAGCCGTCCACCCGGATCGTGATGCTCACCGGTGATCCGTCCACGGAACTCCTGGAGCGGGCCGCCGCGCTGGGCACCTGTGCCTTCCTGCCCAAGGACGGCTCGCTGGCCACCATGCTGGACACGCTGCGGCAGGCACGGGCTGGGAGCATGATCGTCCATCCCTCCCTGCTGGCACAGCTGGTGAACCGGCGCCAGCAGCAGGATTCAGCCGTCCCTGTGCCCGCATTGACGCAGCGGGAACTGGAGGTGCTGCGGCTGATGGCCACGGGCCAGGATGTCCGGACCAACGCCAAGACCCTGGGCATTTCCCAGAACACCTGCCGCGGCTACGTCAAATCCAT
>NZ_JBNHGO010000022.1:0-2296 GCF_059091365.1 Arthrobacter sp. MDT2-34-1 | reverse complement strand
GAGAAACCACGGCTGGGCGGTGATCTCCCGAACGGCCAATCCGGGTTTTTTGGCCAGGGTCGGAGATGACATGCTCCGGCTTTCCGACGAGCTGGGCGGCGGGCCGCCGACGCGCAAGATCACGGCCTTCTCCGCGGCAGGATTCGGGCTCACGACCCAACTGCCCCCGGAGCGCATTCCGGACTGGCGGCGCACCGGGGAGGAACTGCTGCAGGTCCTGGACAGCAGGGGCACCGGGCTGGTCATCACGATCGACGAAATCCACGCCGTCGACCGGAGCGAAATCTCCCAGCTGGCCGCGGACGTGCAGCACTTCATCCGTGACGGGCTTCCCATCGGCCTGATCTTCGCCGGCCTGCCTTCGGCCGTCTCCGACCTCCTCAACGAGGGCGTGGCGACCTTTCTGCGCCGGGCCGACAGGATCAATCTTCATGAGGCAGCAATCGGTGAAGTCACCGCCTCCTACCGGGACCTTTTCAGCGAAGGCGGCATCGACGTCGCCCCGGAGCTGCTCAGCGAGGCGGCAGCAGCCACCGAAGGCTACCCCTTCCTCATCCAGCTGGTCGGCTACTACCTGTGGATGGCGGCCGACAAGGCCAACCGGGCCCTGGACCAGGAGAGTGTCCGGACCGCCATCGCCGCAGCGCTGCGACGGAACACCCTGGTTGTCGTGGAGTCCGCGCTCTCGGACATCTCCGACAAGGACCGCCAGTTCCTGCACGCCATGGCCGAGCAGGACGGCCCGTCAACAGCGGCCCAGATAGGACACCTCATCAAGTCCAAACCCAACGTGGTCTCCAAGTACCGCAATAGACTCATCGCGGCCGGACTGATCGAATCAGCCGGCTACGGCAAGGTCGACTTCGCCATTCCCGGCCTACGCGACTACCTTCGGCAATAACATCCGCAGAACAACGACCCCTACCCCTCCGCGGTGCATCGGGCACAGAGCCGGTCCTTCGTCGAGACAGCTAACGCTTTGTTGCCCGGTACCAGTGCGGGCGGATTTCCATCTCGCATGCCGTCAGCGGCTGGGTCCGCTTTTCACCCGTTCCGCTGCCACACCGGTCCCACCACGGGTCTTTCGTGCCTTGGCTGCCCCTCTGCCTCGCGTCAGCGCCGTGCCGGGGTGCGTGCCCTCGCTGCGTGCAGCGGCAAGGCGTCCCTGGACCTGGTTCTCGCTGGCGGTCCCGGCCAGTGAGGCAGCGAAGGCTTCGCGGTGTTCGGCGGAGCCGTACTCTGCAGCGGCGCTGCTTTCGGTCTTCTCGCCCTGATCGTTGAGCCGTCTGTTGTCGTCGCCGGTGACGCAGTTTTCCAGCTCCCGTCCCATGGCTTCAATGCGTGCGAACAGTTCCGCCTCAAGGCGTTCGTATCGCTGCTCCAGCGGCTGCTCCTGGGAGCCTGTGAAGCCGCCCTCGGCCAGGAGCCTGGCTTCGTGCCATTCCCTGGCCGCCTCCACGAACGTGGCGTCTTTGAAGTGCTCTTCGCCGGCACCGTTGAAGCTGGCCGTCGTTTCTTCGCGCAGCATCTCGACGGTGGGACCGTTGATGCCGTCCTTGCCGATCAGGTACAGGCGTTCCTTCACCGTGGCGTCGGCCGCTTCGATGGCCTCGGGCGTTTTGGCGTCGTGGGCGGTCTGCAGGGCCTGGGCCAGGGCGGGGTTGTTCAGGTACTCGACGGGTACCTGGTGCCTTTCCATCTCGGGTGCAAGCTTGTCGGCCCTGGCCCGGAGTTCTTCGGCCTGTGCCGCGGCGATCAGTGCCATACCCTTTTGGTGCTCGGCGGCAGCGGCGCGTCGGGCCTGCGCGGCGCTGATCGTTTCGATGCCCGATTCCAAGTATGCCGCGTCCGTCCCCACGTCGTGGGTATCGATGCCCCAGCGGGCCTTCACCTCGGTGCGGATCCGCTCGGCCGCGGCCAGTGCGGTGGGGTCGTGGTCCTTCCAGCCCTCGGCCAGGGCATGCATCTGGGCGATGTCTGCCGGCTGCGCCTGCTCCCACCACTTCTCCTTCTGCACCGGGGCGAGGGCGCCCTGCACAGCCGCCCGGTCGGCTGCTTCCCGTACCTGTGCCTCATGTGCGGTCCGGGTGTCCTGTTGCTCGCGCCGGCGCAGCGATTCCTGCCGCATCCGGGCCAGGGTTTCGGCCAGCCGTGAGGCGGTCATCAGGGACTGCCGCAGACCGCCTTCCACTACATCGTCAATGCCGTCTGATTCGCTCATGATCGGCACTTACCTCTCGTAGTGGTTCCTCGTGCGGTCCTAGCGGCCCCGGTCTTAGCGCTCCGGCACCGCTCC
>NZ_JBNHGO010000021.1:0-2485 GCF_059091365.1 Arthrobacter sp. MDT2-34-1 | reverse complement strand
ACCAGCAATACAGCAGAATCTGATTCATCACAACCACTACCAGGAGGCAACTGATCATGCGATTCGGCGTATTCATCTCACCCGTCCACGAACCCACCGACGACCCGACTCTCTCGATTGAGCGTGACCTGCAGCTAGTCGAGGATCTCGACCGGCTCGGCTACGACGAGGTCTGGATGGGCGAGCACCACTCGACCGGTTGGGAGATCGTGGAATCGCCCGAGGTGTTCCTCGCAGCGGCGGCTCAACGCACCAGCAGGATCATGCTGGGCAGCGGTGTCGTCAGCCTGCCCAACCACAACCCGTTCAACTCGCTCACGCGCATGATCCTGGTCGATCACCTCTCGCGAGGTCGTGCGATCTTCGGCATCGGCCCGGGGTCGCTGGCGGCCGATACGATAACCTTCGGCAACGAACCTGGCGACACTCGTGACTTCCTCCTTGAGGGTGCTGGAGTTATCCAGCGACTGTTGGCCGGGGAATCGGTCACAAGCTACTCGTCCTGGTTCAAGCTCAACGACGCGCGGTTACAGATGTTTCCCTATCGCGGCCGCTCGATCGAAATGGCCGTCACCGCCGCAGTTTCGGCCTCGGGGCCGCGGACCGCGGGCCAAATGGGCGCCTCGATGCTGTCGCTGGCCGCCACGCAAGGTCCCGCCACGGAACTCCTCGCGCGACACTGGGAGATCTACAGCGACGAGTCCGAGAAAGCCGGGCACGTGCCCAACCGCGACACGTGGAGGCTGCTGGGCCCGATGTTTATCGCACCGACGCGCGACGAAGCCATCGCGGCCGTCACTCCCGGCCTGGATGCTTGGGTCTACTACATGCAGAACCTCAGCACACTGCCGTTCGCCGTGGACGGGAACGCCTCGACGCGCGACAAGATCGATCTGATTATCGAGTCCGGCCTGGCGGTCATCGGTACGCCCGATGACGCGGTTGCCCAGATTCGGCGGCTCGAGGAGGCGTCCGGTGGCTTTGGTACCTACCTCTTCTGGGCTAACGACTGGGCCTCGCCGGCTGACACGCTTCGCTCCTACGAGCTGTTCGCACGACAGGTGGCACCGCAGTTCCAAGGCCAGCTCGACGGGCTTAGGCGTGCTCAGGACCGGGCGTTTGCCAGCCAGAAAGAGGACAAGGAGACCGACGCGCGGATCAGGGCGAAGGCGACGGCGGAGTACGAGAAGACCCGCGCCGCCTCCATCCGTTAGCGCGACCGACGCTGCGAGGTGTCCGGGTTGAGTTCGTCTCAAGACTCGTTCGTCCCGCCGGCGACGTTGATTTGGCGCATCGAGCGTCACGACACGAAGGAGTAGGCACCATGGCAAGAGGACACCGGGCGGTTATCGCTGGGATCGGAGAAGCTCCGCTCACGCCGAGTGGGTCGGGGCGGGCGGTCGATACTATGACGGTCCAGGCCGCGCTGAACGCGTGCACCGACGCCGGCTTGTCACCGCATGACCTCGACGGCGCCGTGAAGTACACGTACGACACCTCGGTTAACACCTTCGCACTGCTGGCCACGCTCGGGGCCAAAGACCTGAATCTCGCGGTCGAGGTGCCCTTCGGCGGCGGGTCGTGCGCGGCGTTGATCGATGCCGCCCGCTCCGCGGTCGAGTCGGGTCAGGCCCGTGCGGTTGTCTGCTATCGCACTGTCAGCGGGGATGACTGGGTCAAGCAGCTGTCGACCGCAGACCCGCAGCGTCCCTACTACATGGACACGCCGTGGTACTTGCGTCCGCTGGGCTGGACCGGGTACCTGGGGATCTTCGCGGCGTTCTACAGTCAGTACGCCGCGCGCTATCCGATGAACCGCGAGGCGCTGTACGCGGCGGTCAATCAGATGCGCCGCAACGCAGCGCTGAACCGGCGCGCAGTCCATACCGGCCAGGTTTCGCGGGACGAGTACTTCGACGCGCCGCTGACCGTCGGCCCGTTCACCCGCTTCGACGAGTTTGCCCTGGCAGACACCAGTTGCGCCGTCGTGGTGGCGCGTGAGGATCTCGTCCGGGGCGCAGGGCTGCAGCCCGTTGAGATCATGGCGTCGGCCCAGTCGCACGGTCCGGACCCGCGTGCATACTTCGACTCAAGGGTGCTGACGTCGAACCTGGACAGCCCGTCCACCTGGGTGGCGAAGAAGCTGTACGAGCAGAGCGGGCTGACAGCCGGCCAGATTGACGTGGGCCTGGTCTACGACTGCACCAGCTTCACCTTGCTCCTCGTCGCCGAGCAGTTCGGGCTGTGCGGTCCCGGCGAGGTGGCTGAACGCATCATCGCCGGAGACTTCGCCCCGACCGGCTCCATGCCGCTCAATCCGCACGGCGGTGACACAGCGGGCGGCTACACGCACGGGTTCCGCCATGTCCTCGAGGCAGTGAAGCAGGTCCGGGGCACGGCGGACAACCAGATCCCGGACGCTGAGGTGGCCCTGGTCGGCGGCCCGCAGGCGGGACCGACCTCGGGCCTCATCCTGCGCCGCTCT
>NZ_JBNHGO010000020.1:0-2495 GCF_059091365.1 Arthrobacter sp. MDT2-34-1 | reverse complement strand
CCGGACGTCGGGGCCGGAAGGCAACCGCAATGACACGGTTTTTCATGACCTGAAGACCCGACGGCGCAGCAAACAGCTACCTGCCGGTTTTGCAAATACCTGTCGACCAGTGCCCAGGGCTTTACTGCCCGACAAATGCGAAGACGCCCCTGCGGGCCTTGTCCGGTACGAATCCCGGCACATAGGCTGGGGAGCGGGCGGCGGGACGGGGTCCACAGCACGGATCCGCAGAGCCGGCCCAGAAGGAATGCAGCATGACAACAGGAACAGTCAAATGGTTCAACGCGGACAAGGGCTTCGGCTTCATTACCCCTGACGACAACGGACCGGATGTGTTCGCGCACTTTTCCGCCATCTCCGCCAGCGGCTACCGCTCACTGGAGGAGAACCAGCGCGTCGAATTCGACGTCACCCAGGGCCAGAAGGGACCGCAGGCGGAGAACATCCGCCCGGTCTAAAGGGCCAGGCCTGAAACCGGCCCCCGGCAGGCTCCCGGATGGGGCAGGACGACACCACGAATCGGCGGTCGGCTCTCCAGCGTCCTAATAGCCCGCACTGCGTGAACCGGCGGACGGGAGTGCTCCTTCAGGCTCCCGTCCACCGGCGCCGTTTTTCACGACCCGGTGCAGTCCGTCAGAAAAAGCGCCGGCAGCTCCGGGCAGGCCAGCGCAGATCCTGGTGCTGTTCCCTCACCGGCACCTGAGATCCCCGGGCGGCTTCAGGTGCCCCGGGCCGCGATAGCTGAAGTCTGCCCCGGAACAGGCCAGGGACCCGGTGGAATGAACCCCTGCAGCCGGGCCCGGGGCGGCGTTAGGCCCGCCGGTTTCGGGTGGGCGTCGGTTCCTGGTGGGCGTCGGTTCCCGGTCCAAGGTACGGATCTGCCCGTCCCCGTCGCGTTCAGGCTCACTTCAGCCCAAGCCTGAGCCCGGCTTTGTTATTCAGGCAGCCGCGCTGCGGTAAGCCTCGGTGATCTGAGCCGGAATCCGTCCTCTTTCCGGGATGCTGTCGCTGCCTTTCTCAGTCTTCGCAGTCGCGGCAGTAGGCCACGCCGTTCTTCTCGCGCGCTTTCTGGGACCGGTGGTGGACCAGGAAGCAGGATCCGCAGGTGAACTCATCGGCCTGAACGGGGATCACCCGCACATGCAGCTCCTCGCCGGAGAGGTCAGCGCCGGGCAGGTCGATGCCTTCGGCGGTGTCGTTCTCGTCCACGTCGATGGCCACCGGCTGGGGTTTGCCGCGCTGGGCGGCCAGCTCCTCAAGCGAATCCGTCGACTCATCCTCGCCGGTGTTCCGGGGTGCGTCGTAATCGGTAGCCATGTTCGGCTGGTCGTCTCCTCTGCAAAGTGTCGGGCAAGCATTAGACAGCACATCGCATGGATCGCGCAACAGCACGCGGGAAGACCTGAAGTCCGGCCCCAGCAACGTGCCGGCCAAACCGGGCCCGCGCACCGGGAGCAGATCCGTGGTACGGGCCTCGGGACGGCCCCGCGGGCCGGAAAGGGCCCTAAGCGGGCGTGCCTGGGCTCGGAGGGCTGACAGTATCCGGGCCTGCCGGTAGTCTGCGGGGAACGGGCGATACCAAGGGAGGTTCTGCCATGGCCGGAGGATTCGAAGTATTCACCGATGCTGACGGGCTGTTCAGATTCCGGCTGAGAAGCGGTGACGGGTCGGTTATGGCGGTCTCGGACGGCTTCGCAGACAAAACCGCCGCCGTGCGGGCCATTGAGGCAGCGCGCGAGCATGCCGCCGGTGCGCTGATCACCGACCTGACCACCCGGGCGTGACAACGGCGGGCGGCCTGACCACCGGCGGAGCAAAGACTGCGCCCTGATCAGGAGTGTCCGGATTCCGGAAGCAGGCTGGTTCCGACCTTCCGGGCCATCCGGTTCAGCTGCCGGCGGCCGGTTACCAGGGCCGGTCAGCGGACTCGGCATCGCCCTCAGTCCACGCCTCGGTCACTGATCCGGGACCAGGGGCGTTGGGCTGTTCCGGTTCTTCCTGGGCATCCCCGGTATCGGTGAACCGGCACGAGCCCGGATGCGAGGGCGGCAGCGTGCAGACCCGGCCGGTCGTGACCTGGATGCGGGCGCAGGCACCGTCCTGGGCGGCCTCGGTATCGACCAGGACGCTGTCCTGGCGGTCCGGGTCGGACAGTACGGCTCCGGAATCGTCGCTGTTCCACGCTGACCCCGGCTCAGGCAGGCCCATGATGGACTCCATATCGAACGGCCCGGAAACCCGCTGCTCCGGTTGATGTTCCGTCCCTGCCGCCGTCCTGCACCAAGGACCGTTATGCATATTTTTTCCCATAAACGGCGGCGAAGGAAGAGCTGGCCTCTGCACACGGACGGGTCAATGTTCTCCCCCGGTAAAGCAATACCGCCTGTGCCGGAGCCTGTCCGTGACCGGCCTGTGGCCGGCAGGCCCCCGCGCCGGCTGCCGGCATCGGGGGTGTGTCCGGTCCGGTCAGTCTTTTTTGAAGGCGTCCTTGACAT
>NZ_JBNHGO010000019.1:0-2768 GCF_059091365.1 Arthrobacter sp. MDT2-34-1 | reverse complement strand
GGTGAACACCGCCCCGGGCGGGGAAGCCGGTAAGAGGGCCGTCCCCGCAGGTCGCTGGTGATCGGATGGGCCGCCGGGTACCGGCGTGGTGGGCAGCATCAGATTCGGTGTGGCCGGATCGGCGCTGCACAGGGACTTAGGTGGGAATGATCAGCGGCGGCTGTGCCCCGTGGGGCTGGTGGACCGCCCGCATCGGTGGCGTGGAGGCGGGACCGGTTCCGGTTGCTTCTGCTGTCATAAACCGCTTCGGGGCTTCCCTGTGTCCGGGGTCCGGGGGAGAATCCAGCCATGGGATTGGGGGAGGGGGCCCGCTATGATCCGGTGCGCGCGGCAGCGGCGTTCTGTGATCTGCTGGCCGTCTGGAACCGCTACCCGCACACGGAACCGGCCCGCACGGTACTGATGGAGTCCCTGCGCTGGTTCATTTCGCCGCTGTCGGGCTGGGGAACCGACCGGGGGCTGCAGCTGGCCCGGGAAACCATCACGGCGCTGGGCTCACCGGTCTTGGATCTCCGGGCCGAACCGGCCTCGGACCCGGATATCTGCCATGTCCGGGTCCCGGAGCGGTCTGTGGGCGAGCATGCATTCGAGGAGGCCGCTGCGGGCGTGGTTTTGACCCTGGTCAGATGCGCCGACGGCCGCTGGCGCATCCACGGCATCGGCGAACCCGTCCCGGCACCGGACGTGCCGCGCCCGGGCTAAGGCGCATCCGGCAAACGGCGCCGGCCGCACAGCGCGCTTCGGGGCGGCGGGCCCCTGTGCGGCCGGATCCGGTCCTAGGGTCCGGTCCGTTCCATGTCCTCGACCTCTTGCAGCGGCAGGCCGGAGGCGGCGGCCAGATCCGGTGCCGGGACACCGGCGGCCAGCCCTGCCCGGACCGCGTCCTGCAGGAGGGCATCGGCGCGGTCCAGGTCGAACTGCAGGGATTCCTTGTCTGCGGCGGCCACCCGGATGCGGTTGAGGATCCCGTCCCTGGTGCTGTGCTCCATTTCCGCCTCCTTAACCCCGTGCAGCGGATGGAACGGGCGGAAACGCTGCTCCGGGGTTTCCGCCCGCCCCGTTGGCCGGCTCATGGGTACCGGCCCTGTCGCCTGTGCCGGCAGGATCACGGTTCGAGGACATCCCACCAAGCGGACGACACTGTCGATTCTCGCACCGGATCCGCACCCGGGGAAGGTCCTCCCCGCCGTCCCCTGGCTGTGGCCGGACCCGGGCTGTGGTCAGAGCGGGGGCGCAGACCAGGGCGTTGTCCAGGTACCGGGCCAGCCGGTCTCTGCTGATCCGGTAGGTGTGTCCGACCCGTACCGCGGGCAGGCGCGCGTTGCGGATCATCCGGTAGACGGTCATGCGGGAGACCCGCAGCCGGGCGGCGACCTGTGCGACACTGAGCAGGACGTCATTACCGGCGGTGAAGTCATCTCTCATTGTTCCCCCCATGGTTGGCTGCCCGAAGATGCGAAACCGTACCGGCCCTGAGAGGACCGGTTGACTACGGACTGTAGGGAAAACACAGCTGCACGTACAGGGCGGCCGTGACCTTTCCGTAACAATAAGGCCGGATCCCGGGATCCGGGCCCTGATTATCCGGGCCTGCCCGGCGCACTTTCCGGCCGGCGACCGGAGCGCCCGGCAGCAGGCAGGAACGGGCCGCACCGGGGAAAACAGGGCCCACCGGCAATCACAGGCCACCGGCGGTCCCGGCGGTCCCGGCGCCGGCCGGCGGTTCTGCCGGTGCCGGCGTCATAATCCGCTTCCGGGGTGTAAGGTGACCGCAGTCACAGGTACGTTGCTGGCCCGGGCAGCCTCGCACCCGCCGCAGCGGCGCTGACCTGCCCTGACGGCTCAATGAGGAACCTTGGGGGAGAACCATGACCGGCAGATTCGAGATTGTGCGGGACGGGGACAGGAAACTGCGGTTCAGGCTGACCGACGGTGAGGGCCGTCCGGTCGTCTTTTCCGGTCTTCGAGCACATGCCGCAGGTGGCCGCGGCCATCACGGCGGTGCGGGAAAGCGCTGCGACGGCACCGGTGATCGACCGGACGCGCACCGTCTAGGCCCTTGCCGTCCGACCTGCCGCAGCGCCGCCGGGGGAACCGTCTCCGGCCCAAAGCCGCAGGGCGCTGCGGCCTGCGCGGCGCTTCGGGAATTACCGTCAGTTGCATCCGGCACGGAACGGGAGAACAGCCACCATGGGACAGCTTCCGATTCAGCAGTGGTGGGACCTGCTTGACCCCGGCACACAGCAATGGCTGCTGCGGAACCCGGGATGCGTGGTCCTGCCCCGCACACTCGCCAACGCCATCCAGCAGGCCGCCGGCGATATGGGGCAGAACCGGCACGGCGAAGTGCAGCTCACCCCGGCCGATCAGGACTTCCTGAGGGCCAAAGCCCGCACTGCCAGGGGAGCTTCCCTGAGCCTGGCTGCCAGGGACCGCCCGTGGTGCCGCTGCACCCCACAGACAGACCTTCCGGACCGAGCCGCCCACGCGCGCAGCCGGTCCGCCGGAATGAGTCCGCGCCCGGGGCGGTGCAGAGACGGCGAACGGAAGGGTCAGAGCGGACGGATTTTTTCCGCCTGCGGTCCCTTCGGGCCCTGGACGACGTCGTATTCGACCTTCTGGTTTTCCTCCAGGGACCGGTAGCCGCTGCTGGCGATGGCCGAGAAATGGGCGAAGACATCCGGGGATCCGTCGTCGGGCTCAATGAAACCGAAGCCCTTGTCCGCGTTAAACCATTTGACGGTTCCTGTTGCCATGATGCTTCCCCC
>NZ_JBNHGO010000018.1:0-2785 GCF_059091365.1 Arthrobacter sp. MDT2-34-1 | reverse complement strand
GGACCTCAGCGGCATGCTGCTGCCGGGCGGAACCCTCTCCGCTGCGCTGCTGTACCAGGCCCGCACGGCGGTGCGCCGCGCCGAACGCGTGGTCTGGACAGAAACCGCAAAGGCAGACCGGAACACCCAGGTAAGTCCGTTGGCTTAAACTCACTACAAACCACCCCGACACCCAGCCCCGGGATGAGCACGCCCCGAGCCCACCACAGGAGCACAACCAACCATGAGCACCCTCACCGGCTGGTGCATAACCAAAAACTGCGACACCTGTCAAGCCCCGGGTTTTGTGGAGACGTTTTTAGCTGGGATTTGTGAGTAGTTCCTGGATTGGTTTCCCGATGTGGGACAGCTCGTATTCGGCAGGCGGGACATAGCCGATTTCGCCGTGCAGGCGCCGGTGGTTGAACCAGTCGATGTACTCGGCGACGGCGACCTCGAGGTGGCCGATGTCCCGCCAGGGGCCTTTGTTGCGCACGAGCTCGGCCTTGAACAGCGAGTTGAAGGCCTCGGCCATCGCATTATCGTAGGAATCCCCGCGGGAGCCCACGGAGGCGACCGCGTCGGCTTCGGCCAGCCGCTCGGTATAGCGGACGGCACGATACTGGACCCCGCGGTCGGAGTGGTGGACCAGGCCCGACAGGTCGGCCCCGTCCTTCGTGCGGGACCAGAGACCCATTTCCAAGGCGTCCAGCGCCAGGTCCGTGTAGAGGCTCGTGGCGACCTGCCAGCCGACGACCAGGCGGGAAAACACATCGATGACGAAGGCCGCATACACCCAGCCGGCGAAGGTGCGCACGTAGGTGATGTCGGCGACCCACAGCGTGTTCGGCGCGTCCGCGGTGAACCGACACTCGACCAGATCCGCCGGGCGGCCGGTCTCCGCGGCAGGTTTCGTGGTCCGCGGCCCCTTGGCCCGCGAGATCCCGCGCAGGCCCTCGGCGCGCATCAGCCGCTCGACCGTGCAGCGGGCCACCTCGATGCCCTGGCGCTGCAGCTCCTTATGGATCTTGCGGGCGCCGTAGACACCGTAGTTGTCCTTGTGGATGTCCCTGATCTGCCCGGCCAGCTCCGCGTCCCGGAGGCTGCGGGCCGAGGCCGGCCGGGACCGGCGGGCGTAGTACGTGGCAGATCTGCTCGACTTCGTGGCCGCCGACCCTCATATAGTCGATGAAGGCGTAGATCAGCGGCGGCGAGGGTCGAGCTCCCGGATGCTCCTATGTCAAGCGGCAGCCTGTAGGCGTGGGGCCCGGTCGCGGAAAGCGGCGATTTTCAGCTCAGTTGTCGCGATAGCTTTGTGTGCGTCGTGCGCGCGTTCGTCGGCGCGGAGTGCCTGGAATACCCGGTCGGAAAGACGACGTCGCAGCAGTCGCATCACTTCGACCTTGGTCTTGCCCGTGTCGAGCTGTTTCGTGAAGTACTCGGCGCCCTGGCCGCCGAGGCGTTGCTGGGTGACGGCGGCCATGTGGAGGGAGGTGTTGATGCGGCGGTTGCCGCCGCGGGATAGCCGGACGCGGACCTTGTTGCCTGACCAGACGGGGATCGGCGTGGTGCCGTTGAAACGCGCGAACGCGTCCTTGGTCCTGAACCGGCGGACGCCGGCGGTCTCGCCCACGAGCATCGCCGCGCCGAGCACGCCCATACCGGGGATCGACAACAAGGTCGGATACTCGACCCGGACGATCCTAGCCAGCGGGCGTTCGATCGCGTTGATCCGATGCGTCAGCGCGAGGATGTCGGCGAGCATGTCGCGGGCGATTTCGGCGACCGCGCCGGCCTTGCCTGCGAGTTCGCGTGAAAGCTGCTCGAGCACCACGAATCGTCGCATCCCGCGGGATGGCACGGCCAGCTCCGGATCAAGCTCATGCAGGAACCACCGCAGCCTGGCCTGCAAACCGGTGCGGTATTCAACGAGCCGCTTCCGGTGGTCGGTGAACAGCTTGATGTCCCTGGACGGGCCGGCCAGGACCGCTGCCGGCAGGTCGTCTTCGCGGAGCGCGACCCGAGCGACGGCTTCGGCATCGATCGGGTCGGATTTTCCCTGCTCACGGGCGCCGCGTCGCATGCCCGCCATCAGACGCGTGTGCACGCGGACCACGCGCTGTCCGGCAGTCAACAGGTCGGCCTCAAGCCGGCGGGTCAGGTGGCGGCAGTCCTCGACCGCAACCGTCATCTCTCCGAACGCGTCGAGCCAGTCCACCAGGCGCTGGTGGCCGGCCTTGCGGGCCTCGACGGTCAGCACGCCGACACGTTTGCCGACCTCGTCGACCGCGACGAGCGTATGCGAGTTCTTGTGGGCATCGATACCAACAATGATCATGCGAGTGTCCTTTCTGTCTGATGCGGTGGCTCCGACACCCAGGCACCCGGCGGGCACGCCGCAATCAGGCACGGTCGCCGCGCATGCTCCTACCAGGCCACGCCGAGAACCCGGGAATCGGCGCCGGCGGGGCGGCACATCGCGGAAAAGCCACCAGCAAACGGGGCAGCGAAGAAACGAGCCAACCCCGCCGACATTCAGATCATGACATTGACGCGAAGAAAACCGAGGCTGCCTTGCGGATCTCGTTGGCCTCCCTCAGGTCCCTCACCTCGGCCTTCAGCCGTCGGATCTCCTCCAGCTCGTCGCTGGTCGGGCCGGTCTTCTCCCCGGCGTCGATCCGCGCCTGGACAACCCACTTGCGCAGCGTCTCGATGCCGACGTTCAGCTTAGGGGCCAGGGCCTTGCAGGCGGCGTCCACGGTCGGATAGTCCTCGAGCCGGTCCAGCGCCATGCGGACGGAACGCT
>NZ_JBNHGO010000017.1:0-2807 GCF_059091365.1 Arthrobacter sp. MDT2-34-1 | reverse complement strand
GGGTTGGCGGCAAACCTGTTGGTTACAAGCTTGTGCTTGGAACTGTATTCAATTGTTTGTTCCCTTTTTCGACAACGGTTGTTGTCTGGGAACCACATAGCGGACGCGTAGCATGTTTTGATCACCCACCCCCAGGGGGGTGGTGTGGTGTAAGTTGTCGGACTATTAGTACCGGTCAGCTTCACGAGTCTTTCGTCCTCGCTTCCACATCCGGCCTATCAACCCAGTGGTCTGGCTGGGGTCCTCTCCCCCACGAAGGGGATGGAAATCTCATCTTGAAGCCGGCTTCCCGCTTAGATGCTTTCAGCGGTTATCCAATCCGAACGTAGCTAATCAGCGGTGCACTTGGCAGTACAACTGACACACCAGAGGTTCGTCCGTCCCGGTCCTCTCGTACTAAGGACAGACCTTCTCAAATTTCCTGCGCGCGCAGCGGATAGGGACCGAACTGTCTCACGACGTTCTAAACCCAGCTCGCGTACCGCTTTAATGGGCGAACAGCCCAACCCTTGGGACCTACTCCAGCCCCAGGATGCGACGAGCCGACATCGAGGTGCCAAACCATGCCGTCGATATGGACTCTTGGGCAAGATCAGCCTGTTATCCCCGAGGTACCTTTTATCCGTTGAGCGACGGCCATTCCACAATGTGCCGCCGGATCACTAGTCCCGACTTTCGTCCCTGCTCGAGATGTCTCTCTCACAGTCAAGCTCCCTTGTGCACTTACACTCGCCACCTGATTGCCAACCAGGCTGAGGGAACCTTTGGGCGCCTCCGTTACTCTTTAGGAGGCAACCGCCCCAGTTAAACTACCCATCAGGCACTGTCCCTGACCCGGATTACGGGCCGAAGTTAGATGTCCAGAGTGACCAGAGTGGTATTTCAACGATGACTCCACCCGAACTGGCGTCCGGGCTTCACAGTCTCCCACCTATCCTACACAAGCCACACCGAACACCAATACCAAACTATAGTAAAGGTCTCGGGGTCTTTCCGTCCTGCTGCGCGTAACGAGCATCTTTACTCGTAGTGCAATTTCGCCGAGTTTATGGTTGAGACAGCGGGGAAGTCGTTACTCCATTCGTGCAGGTCGGAACTTACCCGACAAGGAATTTCGCTACCTTAGGATGGTTATAGTTACCACCGCCGTTTACTGGGGCTTAAATTCTCCGCTTCGCCCCCGAAGGGGCTAACAGGTCCTCTTAACCTTCCAGCACCGGGCAGGAGTCAGTCCGTATACATCGTCTTGCGACTTCGCACGGACCTGTGTTTTTAGTAAACAGTCGCTTCCCCCTGGTCTCTGCGGCCCTTACCCGCTCCGAAGCGCAAGGCTTCTTCACGGTCCGGGCCCCCCTTCTCCCGAAGTTACGGGGGCATTTTGCCGAGTTCCTTAACCATAATTCTCTCGATCGCCTTGGTATTCTCTACCTGATCACCTGTGTCGGTTTGGGGTACGGGCGGCTAAAACCTCGCGTCGATGCTTTTCTCGGCAGCATAGGATCACCGAATCCCCCCATACGGGGGTCCCGTCAGGTCTCAGGCTTCACGAACGGCGGATTTGCCAACCGTTCACCCTACATCCTTGGACCGGGACTACCATCGCCCGGCTCGGCTACCTTCCTGCGTCACACCTGTTAATACGCTTACCTCCCCGGATCGGGTCCCGCGCGCCCCGCCCATACTGGCCCCGAAGGGCACGGATGAACGGTTTGGGCGGTTAGCATCACCGGATTGGCATGGGCGGTTTTTCGCCGGTACGGGAATATCAACCCGTTGTCCATCGACTACGCCTGTCGGCCTCGCCTTAGGTCCCGACTTACCCAGGGCAGATTAGCTTGACCCTGGAACCCTTGATCATTCGGCGGACGGGTTTCCCACCCGTCTTTCGCTACTCATGCCTGCATTCTCACTCGTGTAGGCTCCACCACTGGCTTCCGCCGCAGCTTCACTGCCCACACGACGCTCCCCTACCCACCAGCGCTCCTGAACCACGAAGGCTTGGATAATACGCTGATGCCACAACTTCGGCGGTGTACTTGAGCCCCGCTACATTGTCGGCGCGGAATCACTTGACCAGTGAGCTATTACGCACTCTTTCAAGGGTGGCTGCTTCTAAGCCAACCTCCTGGTTGTCTGGGCAACTCCACATCCTTTTCCACTTAGCACACGCTTAGGGGCCTTAGTTGGTGGTCTGGGCTGTTTCCCTCTCGACTATGAAGCTTATCCCCCACAGTCTCACTGCTGCGCTCTCACTTGCCGGCATTCGGAGTTTGGCTGACGTCAGTAACCTTGTAGGGCCCATCGGCCATCCAGTAGCTCTACCTCCGGCAAGAAACACGCAACGCTGCACCTAAATGCATTTCGGGGAGAACCAGCTATCACGGAGTTTGATTGGCCTTTCACCCCTACCCACAGCTCATCCCCTCCATTTTCAACTGAAGTGGGTTCGGTCCTCCACGCGCTCTTACACGCGCTTCAACCTGGCCATGGGTAGATCACTCCGCTTCGGGTCTAGATCACGCCACTGCAACGCCCTGTTCAGACTCGCTTTCGCTACGGCTTCCCCACACGGGTTAACCTCGCGACGTAACACTAACTCGCAGGCTCATTCTTCAAAAGGCACGCCGTCACAGCTACTAAGGCTGCTCCGACGGATTGTAAGCACACGGTTTCAGGTACTGTTTCACTCCCCTCCCGGGGTACTTTTCACCTTTCCCTCACGGTACTTGTCCGCTATCGGTCATCAGGTAGTATTCAGGCTTACCAGGTGGTCCTGGCAGATTCGCACGGGATTTCTCGGGCCCCGT
>NZ_JBNHGO010000016.1:0-2837 GCF_059091365.1 Arthrobacter sp. MDT2-34-1 | reverse complement strand
CTTTCGACAGAAGTTTTTATCAGGATCCGAGGAAGGGGCACGAAGAAAGATGAGCGAACGTACGCGGGCACTTGAAGACGAGCACCTCCAGGCTGCCATCGACGAGGCAATGCAGAACGTGGAGGAACTGGAGGCTGACAGCTGCAGGAGCGCCGCCGCTGCCTGGTACGGGACATATCAGACCCTGCACCGCTTCCTTCACACCCCTGAATGCCTCCCGGCGTCAAAGACGCGCCTACGATAAAACCGACAGACCAGGGAGGGACACCGCCAGATGATCACCATTGCCGCCACCAAAGAACCGGACCGTTTTCACGTGGTCTGCCGTGAATGCCTCTGGACCCCCGGCAGGCAGATGCCCTGGAACGACGCTAACGATACCGGCGCGGCCCACGGCCCCGAATGCCCCGGATCAGTCCCGAAAACAGCCACCCGCACCCAGATCAACCGTGCCAGAAAGCTTCTGTCCGGCGACTACTAAAACGTCCACCATCTATAGGCCGCACACACAGTACATCCCCCTGGGGCTTCAGCTGAACCGCGGCTCGCTTAGACTCAATGGTGAAAGCGCCCTGCCAAGTCTGTTGATCTGACAATCGTGGACCTCCTGCAGGGCGCTTTTCCATGCCCTGGCCACTGCCGTCCCCCTACCGGAAACCGTGCATGCATTGGTTGATACCGATGTCGGACGCCAAACAGCCCGCCCCCGTTCTGCGAAGCAGACCGAGACTGCCCACAGCACTTTACGAAGCCGCCTCCTGCCCTGGCCCCGTATCCACCCCGCAAAATTGAAGATCCCAGGGAGCCGTCGACGCCGCGCATGCTGCCGCCGGGTAACTGCCCGGATTTCCCGGAATCGCTCCGCTCCATCTGGAGCGTCGCCTTGATGTGGCCAAGGTGGCTGCCACCGCCCATGCCGGGGCCCCGCTCATCGCAGCCCGAGCCCTCGTGAGGTATCGACGGGTCCGAAGAGGCTGGGAGGCAGTCATATTGGGACCATTGGCTGCTCCGTTGTGGTCCGCGCGCTTCATGTCCAGGCTGTCGGGATCGAGGCCGGCGGATGAGCGGCGGACTCGTTGCCTTCGGGCAGATCATCATGCGGATGGAAGCCGAACATGCTGCACAAGCCGAGGCAGTTATGGAGTCCGGGCGGGACAGCTCTTAGCCACTACCCGCCCCGGCGGGCAGGGTAAGCCCGGCCAGGGACCAGGACCGGGCCGGCCGCATTGCCGCGCCGAATCCTTCACGGCCCAGCCTGCCCGGGCAGAACCCGGGACGCCTGGCCGGGCAGACCCCGGGATGCCTGGCCGGGGGCTGGACTCCTGGACCCTGTCCGGGCCGTCGATTGATGGGGATGTCGCATGGGCCAACGATCCCAACGCTATTGACAGCCCAGTCTCGCCCCGCCTATATTTGTTTATACACAATCAACAAAATAGGAATGGTTCCCGTGGCGGTTACCGCTTTGCTTATACCAACCGATATGGCTTAACCATTGGAGACCCGTGAGCTGGAGGCAGATCTGAAGACCCTGCAGTCGCTGGTGGGCGGCGACATTGAAGCCGTGGGTGATGCATTGATGACTGTGTACCTGAATGAGCTGGGCAAGGCCGCGGGAATGCCTCATAACCTGCGGGCGAGCCTGCTGTGCCGGGCTGATGGCCTGATCCGGGCAGAGGACTGGATCGCGGGACCGGCCGTCGTTCTGGCGCCCGGCCCAGACGGGCAGGATTCCAGCGTCCGTCCCGGAGTTATTGCGGCCGGCGGCCGTCTGTCGGATGCCCTGGCCCGCATCAGCGGCTAATTCAATCGGGACGGCCGGGGACTCTCGGCCGCCCGGAGCCCTAGGAAGGATGGATCCATGGCTTCACTTGCTCTGACCCACACCCCGGCCGCCGGGACCTTGCTTGATGGAACCGTCCGGAGTGACGGGTCGAATCTGGTGTTGAAGGAGCTGGGCTGGCGCTGGTCCCGTGGCATTGGCTGCTGGTATGTCCCCAGGTCCCGGGACGCTGCTCCCGACCACTGCCTCATCGATCTCACCCTGGAGCGGCTGGGCGCCGAAGGCTTCAGCGTGGACACCGAGATAGATGAAGGTTTCCGTTCCGCCTCGGAGGTTCAGGCAGACCACCTTGACCGCGCCACGGAGCGGGCCGAAGCGCTGGAGGCCAGGACCGAAGCGAAAACCTGTGCGGCCGCCAACGCTTCACAACGGCATCGTCAGATGGCCGATCGGATTCCGTTCGGCCAGCCCATCCTGATCGGGCACCACTGCCAGGCACGGATACGCCGCCACTATGACCAGGTCGCCAGGGCTAACGATCGGGCGGTGAAGGCGGCGGAGGCTGCAGAAGCTACCCGCAAAGCCGAGGTGGCGGTTCCGGTCTCCCCTGAGCGCCAGAATCCGGTCACGGTGTACAGCCGGATCGAAAAGCTCAAGGCCGATCTGCGCTCCATCGAACGACGCCTGAACGGATACCGCCGCACCCTCTACGGCGGCAACTACGACATCACTCCGCCGGCCAAGGGGACATACTGCCAGGGCCTGCTGGCCAGGCAAGGCCAGCTGACCGACCAGCTCGCCTACTGGAACGGGATCCGCCCCCGGCAGAGCGCCGCCGGCATGGCCACCGACTACTCAAAGAACACCGTCAAAGCCGGGGACCTGGTCAAGATCAACGGCCGCTGGCATCGGGTCCTGCGCGCCAACCCCAAGACCGTCACCGTCACCAGCGACAACGGCTTCCCGCTGAAGGCCAGCTACCCCTCCATACAGGAGTACCAGCGCACCGAATAGCCCCGCCGCACCGGCAGAGGAAAGGAGGGCAGGCCAATGC
>NZ_JBNHGO010000015.1:0-3073 GCF_059091365.1 Arthrobacter sp. MDT2-34-1 | reverse complement strand
AGAACCGGGGCGTCGAGGACGTGCTCATCGCCGTCTGCGACTTAGCTCTTGGCCTGCCGGAGGCGATCACGACCATCTGGGAGCGAACGGTGGTGCAGCAGTGCATCGTGCACCTGATCCGCAACAGCTTCCGTTACGCCGGCCGGCAGCACCGCGACGGGATCGTCAAGGCGCTCAAGCCGGTCTACACCGCACCGAGTGAGCAGGCCGCGAAGGACCGGTTCGCCGAGTTCACGGCCGAGTGGGGCCAGCGGTATCCAGCGATCGTGCAGCTCTGGGAGTCCTCCTGGGCGGAGTTTGTGCCGTTCCTCGAGTACGACGTGGAGATCCGCTTCGGTGATCTGCACGACGAACGTGATCGAGTCGATCAACGCCCGCTACCGACGGGCGGTCAGGGCGCGCGGGCACTTCCCCAACGAGGCCGCGGCGCTGAAGTGCCTCTACCTGGTCACCCGGTCTCTTGACCCTACCGGCGGCGGCCGGGCACGCTGGGTGATGAGGTGGAAGCCCGCGCTCAACGCGTTCGCGATCACCTTCGCCGGTCGGTTCGAGAGAACCTCCCACTGATGAAAACCGCCGGACCCCACACACCGTCTATCCCAGTGTCACTATTTTGGAGTGCCGGTTGGTTCGCTCCACCGTTTTTCGCCTCCGTGGCTAGTGTCCGTAGTGCGGCCGGCTGGCACGGACGGACCGGCCGGCCTGGCTTGAGAGGAGCGTGGCATCGCCCCTGACTGGGATATGCCGACCGGCCGGTCCTGCCCCTACCCGTAGAAGGAAAGGAGACAGGACCATGGTGATCATCGGGATCGATGCCCACAAGCACTCCCACACGGCCGTGATCGCGGACCAGGTCGGCAGGCAGATCGCGGTCAAGACGATCGGCACGACCAGCAGCGACCATCTGGCCCTGCTGGCATGGGCGAACAAGCATGACGATCAGGAACGGCTCTGGGCGATCGAGGACTGCCGGCATCTGAGCAGACGACTGGAACGCGACCTCCTCGCGGCCGGCGAACAGGTCGTGCGGGTACCTCCGAAGCTGATGTCCCATGTCCGGGACAGCGCCCGCACGTTCGGCAAGTCCGACCCGATCGACGCTCTCTCGATCGCGCGTGCCGCCCTGCGAGAACCCGATCTGCCCGTCGCCCGTCTCGACGGCACCGAACGCGAGATCCGCCTTTTGGTCGACCACCGCGAGGACCTCGTCGCCGAACGCACCCGCGTCATCAGCCGGCTCCGCTGGCACCTGCACGAGCTCGATCCTGCCTGGGCGGCCCCGGCCAACCTTGATCGGGACAGCGCGTTCGCACGCATCAAATCCCACCTGGACGGCCTCTCCGGGATCGTCGCCGACCTCGCTCAACGGCTCCTCACCCATCTGCACCGCCTCACCGAGGAGATCGATGAACTCACTGCCGAACTCAGCCGCCGGATCACCGTCATCGCTCCGGCGCTGCTGGCGATCGTCGGTTGCGGGTCCCTGACGGCGGCGAAAATCCTGGGAGAGACCGCAGGCATCACGCGGTTCCGCTCGAAGGACGCCTACGCACGCCATAACGGCACTGCCCCGCTGCCGGTATGGTCGTCGAACAAGGCCCGGCACCGGCTCTCCCGTACCGGGAACAGACAGCTGAACGCGGCGCTGCACCGGATCGCGCTCACCCAGGCCCGCTGCCACCCGGGCGCGCGAGAGCTTCTCGCCCGCCGCAAAGCAGGCGGGGACGGCGGCATGGAAGCACTGCGTGTCCTCAAACGCCGACTATCCGACGTCGTATATCGAGCTCTGATCGACGATCAGAAAACCTCCGCAGCCCGCACGCTCATCCTCGCTGCTTGACAGAGGAGCTAGGGACAGTCCCCCGAATCCGTCGCAGACGGCGATGAGCACGTCTTCCACGCCCCGGTTCTTCAGCTCGGAGAAGACCTGCAGCCAGAACCGGGCGCCCTCAGCGCCGTCGCCGGCCCAGATGCCCAGGATCTCCCGCTCCCCATTGGTCGTGACGCCCATGACGACGCAGAACGGGGTGTTGCGCACCTGACCGTCGCGGACCAAGACGGGCGATCGCATCGACGAAGAGCACCGGATAGATCGGATCCAGCGGCCGGGCGGACCACTCGGCCAGCTCACCGGCGACCTTCTTTCGTGATCCGGCTGATGGTGTCCCTGCCAGACCTTGGCCCCGTAGACCTCCTCGAAGTGCGCGGCGATCTCCCCGGTCGTCAAACCCCGGGCACTCAGGGAGAGCACGACCTGATCGATCCCGTCCAAGCGCCGTTTCCGCTTGGGCACAATCACCGGCTCGAAGGACCCGTCCCGGTCCCGGGGCACCTCGATCTCGACCGGACCGATCTCGGTCAACACGGTCTTGGACCGGGTGCCATTGCGCATGTTGGCCGCGATCGGAGTCTCGCCGTGCTCGTGCCCGAGGTGCTCGGTCAGTTCCGCCTCCAGCGCCGTCTCGAGCACGTTCTTCGTGAGCTGGCTCAGCAGCCCACCAGGGCCCACCAGACTCACGCCCTGCTCCTTGGCCTGAGCGAGCAGCCGTTCGGCCAGCTCCTTCTGATCGATGATCTCTCCCGTCACGGGATCGATCATCGCCTCTGTCATCTCGGTCGTGAACTCTGACACGGCCGTCTCCTTTCGGATCAGGCCGGACCCTCACACACCGTTCTTCTTACAGTCCCGTTGAAGTTGGCCGTCTCGAGGACCGGTCTTCCGCCCCCGGCACCTGATCACGGAGCCGGGCGTCGAGTGCTGGTTCGAGCGCTGAGCGAGGAAGGCGCTCTGGGAGCTCCGGGGCTCTCGCCTTGGCGCACCTAATTCCGGCCGGTGCCTGGCGTCCATAAGGATCGTTAGGCAGACCAAGTCCGGGCTCACTGGTACGGAACGTCGACACCGGCTGCTCGAAGTTTCGCTTCCATCAGTTTCGTCAGCCGCACGAAGGTCGGCTCCTCGTCCCCGCGGTGGTGGTTGATCAGTCCGTACCGGGTGGCATGGTCGGGCCGTGCCTGGAAGCCAGCTGGCATCATCAGCAGTTCGCGGTTGGCCAGGAGGTTGTCGACCATGTCG
>NZ_JBNHGO010000014.1:0-3240 GCF_059091365.1 Arthrobacter sp. MDT2-34-1 | reverse complement strand
GAATTGCACATGCTCGCCGTTGGAGAAGCTGAGGATCAGATCCTCCGGCGCGGACGAGATCGTCGTGAATGAACTCGTCACATATCCTGCAGCGGAGGAGCCGTCGGCTGTATTGTCGGCCCAAGTAAACTCATAGCTTTCCCACCGAGGGTCTACAACCTCGATAGCCACGGCCCACAATCCTGAGCTGACGACATCGTGTGCCGTGATATTTGGTCCGGATAATTCTGCTTCGGCGCGGAAGGCAAACTCCGGCTCGGCCTTGGGATGGATGAATCTGTTCAGCTGAATAGGTTGATCAAGAAGCATCCCATCCCACAAACACCCAAAATTTGGCTTCTTGATGCCGAGCGCATCGCGCATCGCTTTTGAAGTCCATCCGAGCTTGTATCCGGTTTGTTTTTCCCCGATGCGACGACGCTCGGCATTCCGTTCAGCGGCTATGGCCCAGGCCTCTTCATCTGTCAATCCTTGAGCGTGGCGTGAGAACGGTTCGATTCCCACGACACGGCGCTCAGCCTCTTCGAGCTTCATTGCTGCCTTAGCGAGGTCCACTTCTTGCCCCCTATCCCGGAGATAGCGCTAGTACTGATGTCATGACTTAAGGCTTGGCTGTGTGTTGCGTGATCCACAGGATGGCCCCTCGATCCTTTTATCCGTCATTTCTTCAGCACCGCCGTCGTCACGCCGAAACCGGCAATGTATTCCTTGATGGGTTTGTAGAACTCGTAGGTGACCTCGTACTCGCCGCAGGCGCGCAGCGCGGAGTAGGCGGCGACCCAGGTGCGCACCTCGTGGGAGGAGTGTCCGGCGACCGCGTCCATCCCGTCGGCGGTGTAGGCGTCGAAGTCCTCCACCTTCCCGGACCTGCAGACCTGAAGGAAGGCGCGGTCCCATTCGGGGTTCAGGTCCATGATGTCCGCCTCACCGGCCGCGAACGCTTCGGCGGTGGCGATGGTCTTGGCCTGGCGGGCGGCGCGGGCCTCGGGGGTGGGGTGGCGGCCGTTGGTCAAAAACGCGCGCTGCTCGGGGGTGGCGGTGGCGATCTGGGGGACCGGCGGGTCGTGGGACAGGCCGCCGGAGCCGATGAACAGGACCTTCTTGTCGCTGTTGCGGAAGTACTCGCCGATGGCCTGGCCGAACCGGCGCACGCGGGAGACCTTGGTGAACGGGCGGGCGACGGAGTTGACGAAGACCGGGATCACCGGAGTCGCATCCAGCCCGCCGAAGATGATCTCCATGGGCTGCACGGCGCCGTGGTCGACCTCCATGCGGCGGGAGATCGCGGTGTCGATGTCCCGGTCGATGACGAACTGGGCCAGCTCCTCGGCGATGCCGGTCGGGACGTTGATTGGTCCTTCCCAGGAGTCGTAGTCGCCGGTGCCCACCGCCTCGTAGCCGATGCAGAACGGGGGCATCAGGTCATAGAAGAAGCCGTTGTAGTGGTCCGGGCCGAAGTTGACCACCAGGTCCGGGTTGAAGTCCCGGGCGAACCGGCGGGCCGCCTCGAAGGCGGCCTCGACGGCGGCCTTCACCTCGGCCGGCGGGTTGGTGTGTTCCAGCAGCGGACTGTGGGACATGCACAGCAGGGCCTGGTTCATGGCTGCACTCCTTTGATCATCCTGATGTTCAGCGGCTCACGCCGTGGACGGCGAGGTACTGCCTGACGATCTCGTTGAATTCGGCGGCGCGCTCGACCTGGGACCAGTGGCCGCACTGGCTGAAGATGTGCGCGTCGGCGGTCGGGATGACATTGAGCAGTTCCCAGGTGCGCGAGACCGGGATCACGACGTCCTGGACACCGTGGATCAGCAGAACCGGGATCTGAAGCCGGGAGAGCACCTCGAAGTCCAGCGGCAGCGCATCGCGGTCCCGGTCCCGGGCGGTGACGACCTCGATCAGGCGGTCCGAGGCGGTGTCGTTCAGCGCGGCCGCGTAGCGCAGTGAGACCAGTTCGTCGGTGACCAGGGACTTGTCGACGACGAACTGCTCCAGCGTGCGGCGGATGCCGGCCTCGGACAGCTCCGGCTTGGAGTGGCCGGACAGGGCTGCGGTCTTCTTGGCCCCGCCGGTGCCCATGGACACGATGCCCAGCAGGCGCTCCGGGAAGTCGATGGCGAACTGCATGGCGACCCAGCCGCCGATGGAGTTGCCCACGATCCAGGTCTTCTCGATGCCCAGCGCGTCGAGCACGCGCACCGCGTGGCGGACCCATTCCCTGATGCCGTATTCGGTGCCGGGGGCGACGATGGTCTGGCCGTAGCCGATGGAGTCGATCGCGATGCAGCGGCCCTGCTCGGCGATCTGCGGCAGGTTCAGCCACCAGTTCGCCGCGGCGGTCACACCCGTGCCGGAGCCGTGCAGGAACAGGATCGGAGTGCCCTCGCCCAGCTCGTGGTAGTGGGTCAGTTCGCCCTCGGCGGTCTCAAGCCACTTGTCCTCGAGGCCGAAGAAGGCATCGGTCGTGTAATCGGGGATTGCAACTGTCTTCATGATTCTCCTTGGGAAGGCCGTGATATTACGCGTAAATGGGTTCTGGATCCCGGCTGGGAGCGGGCTCTGTTGCCAGGATGGTGTGCAGGGCGGTGCGGATCTGGTTCTCGGCTTGGGCGACCTCCCACACCGGGGAGCTGTGGCGCCAGGCGATATAGCCGTCGGGGCGGACCAGCAGGGCGCCGGCCTCATGGATCTCGCGGACCTTGGCCCATGCGGCGTAGGGGTCCTCATGGCCGGTCTCGCCGACCACGATGGTGTCGAGGAAGCCGAGTCCGAGCCGTTCGGCGGCTTCCTTCCACGCCTGCCCCGCGAGTCCGGTGACCAGCGTGAACCTGCCCTGGCCGGTGACATCCAGGGTGGACACACGGTGCCCGTCTGCCCCGACGAGCCAGGCATGCGGAATCTTTGCACCGGGGCGTGTGGTGGGTTGTACGTACAGTTCGATGTCGCGGGCGAACGTTTCGGGTCCGGCCTCAGGGTCAGGTACGACGGCGGTGCTGGCGTACCGCTGGTTCAGCTCCACGCCTTGGGCGTTGAACTCGTGGTTTTTAAGTTCCAGTGCCTCAGCTACCCGGGCGCGCAGCTCCACGCCCTCCGGTGTGGCGGCCCGCAGCCGGGCGAGGCCGTGCTCAACGGACGGTTCGCCGCCGTCGGGGTCGGTCGTGTCGAAGCATTCCCGCAGGGGTGCGTAGTCGAGACGGGACTGGTTGGCCCGGGCCACGATCTGTTGTCCTACCGGTGCCC
>NZ_JBNHGO010000013.1:0-4331 GCF_059091365.1 Arthrobacter sp. MDT2-34-1 | reverse complement strand
GGGGCCGGGACCGTCGGTGACCACCACCAGGCGCCACTGGTCCTTCATGCGGCCGCCGATGAAATCCATCATCTCCCCGACATCGCCCTGGTAGCCGCGGGGTTCGCGGGCATGGATGGTCAGCGTGTCGATGTCCAGCACCAGTTCGTCGTCGGTGCCCAGTGAGGTGATGGACCACCAGGAGATGCCGTGGCCCAGCGCGGTGGAGCGGGTCTCGGTGAGCGAGCGGAAACTGGCCGCGTCCAGGCTGGCGCTGATGCCGTCGGAGCCGTCGCCGCCGTCGAGCGCCTGGGACAGATCCACCGGCGCCGCACCGCCCTCGGAGGCGGTGGCCCACGCCGCGGCGAGGAATTCCTCGTTCGTCGCGGCCAGGTCGTGGGCCCGCGAACGCACCTTTTCCGGTTCGACCAGCACACTGATGGAGCCGGCCGGCAGCTCGCCCAGGAACGGCACCATGGCATCCACCAGCACCGGCGCCAGCGATTCCATGCCTTCCACCGCGATCCCGCCGGCGATCTTCTCCAGCATGGAGGCGGCCGCCGGCATGCGCGGCTGCAGCTTCGCGGCACGGGACATCACGGCCGGGGTGATCAGCAGTTCGCGGCACGGCGGGGCGTAGAGTTCGGACGGGTGCTTGACGTTCGGCCCGGTCAGCGAGCGCTGGTCCGCGACCGCGAACCAGCGCATCTGGTCCACCTCGTCGCCGAAGAATTCGATGCGGACCGGATGGTCCTCGGTGGGCGGGAAGACATCGAGGATGCCGCCGCGGACGGCAAATTCGCCGCGCCGGGTCACCATGTCCACGCGGGCGTAGGCGGCGTCGGCGAGGGCGCGGATGACGTCGTCGAACGGCTTTTCGTCGCCGACCCGCAGGGAGACGGGAACCAGGTCGCCCAGTCCGGCGACCAGCGGCTGCAGCACCGCACGCACGGGTGCGACGACGACACGCAGCGGCTCCGGGCGGGTTCCGGGATGCTTGATGCGGCGGAGGACGGAAATGCGGCGACCGACGGTATCCGAACGCGGCGAAAGCCGCTCATGCGGCAGGGTTTCCCAGGCGGGGAATTCCTCGATCGCCCCGTCCGGCAGGTAGCCGCGCAGCGCGGCGGCCAGGTCCTCGGTTTCGCGTTCCGTGGCCGTGACGGCCAGGACCACCGGCGGCGCGGCGCCGTCCCCGGCCAGCCCGTCCGCCATCTCGGCGATCAGCGCCGCGCGCAGGCCGGTGGGCGCGCCGATCTGGAAATCCTCGTTGCGTTCGTCCGCGGGCCGGGCGGCCTGGGCCCGGACCCTCGCGTAGGAAGCGTCGTCGGCAAGGACGGCCCGCAGTCCGTTCAGGCTCATGGTCCCGGTTCTCCTTCATGATTGCCCGCAGCACGAATACCCGAGGTTCGCTGACGAACCCCGGGGCATGCACACGAGTTTACCGCGCCGCGGCCGGCGGACCCCGCCGCCTGGAGCGGTTGCTTGAGTGCGCAAGGTTTCCCTAGGAGGCCGCTGAACAAATTGCTTCTGTAACTTGGGGAGTTTAAGGCGCGCCTGCTGGACTCGTCCGCTCAGTGGTTAAGACTGGTCTTATGCAGGGACGTAAGCAGGAGCAGCGGAAGCTGTTGGACGTGGAAGCGCTGGCCGGGGAGCTATTGGCCCCGGGCAGCGTTTTCGCGTTTCTGGCCGGACATCGGAACCGGTTGTTTCCGGATTCGATGATGGAGGACTTGTTCCCCTCGAAGCGGGGCCGGCCCTCGGTGCCGGCCTCGGTGATCGGTTCGGTGCTGGTCCTGCAGGCGCTCGAAGGGCTCTCGGACCGGGAAACTGCGGACGCGTTGACGTATGACCTGCGGTGGAAAGCAGCGTGCGGGTACGGGCTGACGGACACGGCGTTCCATCCGACCACGCTCACGTACTGGCGCAGGCGTCTGGCTGCGAGCAGCCGCCCGCACCGGATCATGGATG
Organism: Arthrobacter sp. MDT2-34-1; assembly: GCF_059091365.1. NCBI lineage: Bacteria > Bacillati > Actinomycetota > Actinomycetes > Micrococcales > Micrococcaceae > Arthrobacter > Arthrobacter sp. MDT2-34-1. The sequence continues at coordinate 2,381 of NZ_JBNHGO010000013.1, read as the reverse complement.
CCATTGCTGAAGTCGTTGCCGAGACCGGGGTGCTCAAGGGCAGGCGGCGCAGGGCCTTGGATTCCACCGTGCTGGATGATGCCGTGGCCCGGCAGGACACGATCACCCAGCTAATTGCCGCGGTGCGCCGCTTCGGCCGGGACGTCCCTTACGGGTGGGACCTGATCGAGGCCCACGCGGGCGGCTATGACTACACGCGCACCGGGAAGCCGGACATCGCCTGGGACGACGCCGAGGCCAAACAGGCCCTGGTTTCGCGGTTGGTCAACGACGCGTTGGCGCTGCTGGCAGCCATCGATCCGGGAAGCCTGGAGGGCAAAGCCGCCGATGCGTATGCGTTGCTGGCGCTGGTCGCGGGGCAGGACGTGGAGCCGGCAGAGGGTTCGGACGGGACGGACGGGCGGTGGCGGATTGCCCGGAACGTCGCCAGGGACCGGGTGATTTCGACCGTGGACCCGGACGCGCGGCACGCGCATAAGACCCGGTCGGACAAGCGCGATGGTTACAAGGCCCATATCGTCGCCGAGCCGGAGACCGGGATCCTTACGGCCGCCGCCGTAACGAAGGCAGCCGGGCCCGGCTCCTCCGATGCCGAAGCCGGAGCGCTGCTGCTTGATGCCGATCCGGCCGTGGCAGCAGGGATGCCGGTGGATGCCCTGGCCGACTCGGCCTACGGGACCGCGGACATGCTCCGCGCCCTCGCCGCTGCAGGCCACCGTGCCCTCATCAAACCCAAACCGCTGGCCGCGGCCGTAGAGGGCGGTTACACGCTCGATGACTTCTCCTACGACCCGGACGCCGGAACGCTGACCTGCCCGAACGGGCTCATCCGCAAGATCACAGACAAGGGGTACGTGACGTTCGGTGCCGCGTGCCGGGCCTGCCCGCTGCGCGAGAACTGCACGACCGCGGCCGGAGGCCGCAAGATCGAACTGCACCCCGGGCACGCCCTGATGCGGGCCCACCGCGCTGCCGCGCAGGAGAAGGGCTTCCAAACCGATTACAGGCAGCACCGGCCCATGGTCGAACGCTCGATCGCCTGGCTCACCGACGGGAACAACCGGCGGCTGCGCTACCTCGGAGTGGCGAAAAACGATGCCTGGTTCCGGCTGCGGGCCGCTGCAGTGAACCTCAAACGTCTCTTATCACTCGGACTCACCGTCCGAAACGAGGCCTGGGCCCTCGGATAAGCCCGCCGGAGACACCCGGTCCCCACCCAGGGCCGGCAGGAGCCCCACCAGAGCGCCCTGCACTGCGAAACGCCCGTCGAAAGCATCAATCACCTGCCCGCTCCTTCATACCCAGAAACGCCGAAGGGCTGGTTCGAGCGTCAATTCGCCCTCACCAGCCCTTCAAATCGCCCCTTGTTCAGCAGTCTCCTAGGCGGCGGCGCTGACCTGGATCAGCGTCTTCCACGGATCGTCGAAGCGCAGGGTGGCGCCGTCATGCCGGGTGGCGATCCCGTGGCCCTTCAGGCGGGACTCCAGCGCGGCGACGTCGTCGAGCGTGGGGACGTCGATGTTCACCTGGCCCAGGCCCAGTGCTGCGGCACGCGGACCGGCACCGGCACTGTTCCAGACATTGAGGCCGATGTGGTGGTGGTAGCCGCCGGCGGAGATGAACAGGGCGGAGCCGACGTCGGACATCAGCCCGAAGCCCAGGGTGTCCACGTAGAAGGCGCGCGCGTGCTCGATATCACCGATCTGCAGGTGCACGTGGCCCAGCTTGGCGTCCCGCGCCGTGGGCCTGGCCAGGTTTTCCTGGGTCAGATTATTCTGAAGGTAGGCATTCGGGTCCAGGAAGTTCGTGGCGACGCTGAGCAGGCCGTTGTCCTCGTGCCGCCAGGTCTCCCGCGGCCGGTCGGTGTAGAGCTCGACGCCGTTGCCCTCCGGATCGTCGAAGTAGAAGGCCTCGCTGTACAGGTGGTCGGCGCTGCCGGTGAAGGAATGCGGTGCCTTGGTGGCCGCATGCGCCACGGCGGCGGCCAGCGCCGCGGCGTCTTCGAACAGAATGGCGGTGTGGAACAGGCCGGCCTGTCCGGGCTTGGCCGGCGGCAGGTCCTTGACCTGCTTGAGGGTCATGGCCGTCTTCCCGTGCCTGCCCAGCACGGCGGTGCTGCCGCTGTGCTGCAGGACCTCCAGGGTGATCGCTTCGGTGTAGTACTTCAGCATTGCGTCCACGTCATGGACCAGCAGTTCGACGGCGCCCATCGCGGTCCCGGCGGCCAGCAGCTCGTCGGCCTTCCGCTGGCGCAGGTGGGCGGGGTTCGGGTTCTGGGGGAAGATCGGCATGGTTCCTTCGGGGATTGATGCGGGTGGAAGCGGAACTGCTGTCCCGCCCGGCCCGGCTTTCGAGGGTCAAGGTGCGTGCCGCCGTCGGAC
>NZ_JBNHGO010000012.1:0-4389 GCF_059091365.1 Arthrobacter sp. MDT2-34-1 | reverse complement strand
GCGGCGACCGCCCACGCTACCCAGGCCTCTTGGCCCGTCAGTGCCGTGAACGTCGTACCAAGTTTTATCGTCTCGACGTGTCGTGTCAAGAATCACTTCAGGGGTTGACGAAACGCCGTGAGTACGATTTCATGAAACGTGAATACGATTTCACCACAGGCGGTGGCCCGGGTGACGCCAAGGAATGAGGTCAGAGTTGATGGACGCAACTGAAACAATCGCGTCGGTAATGAGCGTGGGCGGGCGACCAGCCGGGAGCCGGCGCGAGATCAAGATCATTGACACCACGCTGCGTGATGCGCATCAGAGCATCTGGGCGACGCGCATGCGGACTGAACACATTGAGCAGATGGCTGCGGACTTCGACAAGGTTGGCTATGAGCACGTCGATCTCGTGGCGCCGATCCAGTTCGACGTGGCAGTGCGCTACCTCAAGGAAGACCCGTGGGAACGGGTGCGCCGCGCCCATGAGCTCGCCCCGAACACCAAATTCCGCGCGCTCATCCGTTCCCGGAACATCGCCGCGTTCGATTTTTTGCCCGATGACGTGATCATGGCCTGGGTGGAGCGGCTCTACGTCAACGGATTCCGCGTGATCGGCTCCTTCGACGGGCTGAATGACATCGACAACATTGCTCCCGGTCTGCGCCGTGCCAAGGAGCTCGGAGCCGAGACGTTCGGCGCGGTGTCGTTCTGTGAGAGCCCCGTCCACACGGATGAGCTGTTCGTCGCGAAGGCACAGGAGCTGATCGAGAAGGCCGACGTCGACCGGATCATGCTCAAGGATGCCGGTGGGCTGCTGACGCCAGAGCGTATCCGCACTCTCGTGCCGGCGCTCAAGGACGTCATCGGTGATCGTCCGCTCGAAGTGCACACCCACTCGCTCACCGGCCTGGCACCGCTGGTCTGCCTGGAGGCGGCCGAGGCCGGCGCGGATTCGCTGCACCTCTCGGTGGCACCGCTCGCGTCCGGCAACGGCCAGCCTTCGGTGCAGAACGTCGTGCGTGACCTGCGTGCGCTGGGCTACGTCGTGAACATCGACGACGAGAGGATCGGCGAGATCAGCGAGAAGATCCGCACGATCGCCGAGCACGAGGACAAGCCGCTCGGGGAGCCGATCGAGTACAACGGACTGCACTTCATGCACCAGACCCCTGGCGGCATGCTGTCGAACTTCCGTACCCAGCTCGCGACGGCGGGTCTTGCTGATCGTTACGACGAGTTGTTGCTCGAAATCGCCCGTGTCCGCTCTGAACTGGCCTACCCGATCATGATCACCCCCTTCGCTCAGTTCGTCGGAACACAGGCGGCCATGAACGTCATGACCGGTGAGCGCTACAAGATGGTGCCGAACGAGATCAAGAAGTATGTGCTCGGTTACTACGGTGACTTGCTCGCCGAGATCGACCCCGAGTTGCGGCAGAAGATCATCGACAACGGCGCGTCGGATATCGCGCTCGAGCCCAGCGAACCGAAGCCCATGCTCGACGACCTTGCGGCGCGGTATCCCGAGGAGTCGATTGATCACCACCTGCTGCGCGCGATGTTCGCCGGAAGCCAGGTCGACGAGATGAAGATGGCCGTCGCCTCGGGCGGTAACCCCGACGAGATCCCGCACCCGTTGCTCGGGATCGTGAAGTCGCTGCACGCAACCGGCCATACCGGTACCAAGACCCTGAATGCCGGAGACCTGAAGATCAGCATTACCCAAGGAGAGAACTGACCATGTCGCTGAACCAGCCTGACATCCGCGAACTCAAGGCCCTCGTCGACTGGGCCCACACCACCACCGACGTGCATGAACTGTCCATCAAGTACGGTGAGGTCGAGCTGTTCGTGTCGCGCAACGGGCGCACCGCCGCGGCCGCGCCAGCCGCAGCTCCCACCGCGACGCCCGCTCCTGCTCCCGTAGCGGCTCCTACCCCCGTGGCTACGGCCCCTGCAGTTGCTCCCGCCCCTGCCGCTCCTGCGGCGGCTCCCGTTTCCGCTCCGGCCGCGGTCGCCGAGGATGAGGTCGTCATCACGGCCCCGATGGTCGGCACGTTTTATGCCTCCCCGAAACCCGGCTCACCTGCATTCGTGAACGTGGGCGACCGCGTCACCAAGGATTCGGTGCTGTGCATCCTCGAGGTGATGAAGCTGATGAGCAACATCGAGGCGAAGGTCGATGGTGTGGTCGTGCAGATTCTCGTGGAGAACGAGCAGGCGGTCGAGTACGGTCAGCCGCTCATGGTGGTCAAGCGCGATGCCTGAGCAGCTGCACAGCGTCCTCATCGCGAACCGGGGTGAGATCGCGCTCCGCATCATCCGCGCGTGCCAGGAACTCGGGATCCGCAGCGTCCTCGCCTACTCCGAGGCCGACCGCGATTCGCTTCCGGTCAAGCTCGCTGACCAGGCGGTCTGCATCGGGCCGGCAAACTCGGCCAAGAGCTACCGCGATCCGCGCGCAGTCATCAGCGCCGCACTGGCGTTCAAGGTCGATGCGATTCATCCGGGTTACGGATTCCTGGCCGAGAACGCTGATTTCGCGGCAATGTGCGAAGAGGAGGGAGTGGGCTTCGTCGGCCCTGCCTCGGACATCATCCGCCGCATGGGTGACAAGATCGAGGCCAAGAAGATCGCTCGCGCAGCCGGCGTGCCGACGGTCCCCGGATCGCTTGGCACGATCGCCGAGTACGATGAGGCGCTCACCGTGGCCGGTGAGGTCGGCTACCCGCTCTTGATCAAGGCGGCGGCGGGCGGTGGTGGCCGCGGCATGCGCGTCGTCGAGTCGGGCGAGACGCTTGAGCGGGACCTCAGTGAGATCATGTCAGAGGCCGAGACGGCCTTCGGGGATCCGTCCGTGTACATTGAGCGGTACCTCACGGATATCCGGCATATCGAGATCCAGGTCATGTCCGACGGTGAGTCGACCGTGCATCTCGGTGAGCGGGACTGCACGGCGCAACGACGCAATCAGAAGCTGGTCGAGGAGGCCCCGTCACCCGTCCTCGATGACGAACTGCGCGAAGGCCTCGCCAAGGCCGCCGTCGCACTATGCCAGCAGGTCGGTTACCGCAACGCCGGCACAGTGGAGTTCGTGTTCGACAACATCGATCGAAAGTACTACTTCATCGAGATGAACACCCGCATCCAGGTCGAACACCCGGTGTCGGAGATGATCACGGGAATCGACCTGATCAAGCTCCAGCTCGAAATCGCCGCAGGCAATCCGCTGCCGTTGACCCAGGAAGACATCGTCATCCGCGGCCACGCGATCGAGTGCCGCATCAACGCAGAGGATCCGCAGAGAGGGTTCCTCCCGAGCCCCGGCTTGATCAAGGGCTTCCGCGCCCCGGGTGGGTTCGGGGTGCGGCTCGACACGCACATTGAGGCGGGGTACGTGATTCCGCCGTTCTATGACTCGATGGTCGGCAAGCTCATCGTCTGGGGGCAGGACCGCCAGGAGGCGATCACTCGGGCATTGCGGGCGATCGAGGAAATGGAAATTGACGGCGTTACTACGACGGCTAATTTCCAGGGCGAGATCCTCGATAGCGAGGTGTTCCGCAGTGGTGATTTCAATACCGCTTTCGTCGCGGAGTTCCTGGCCACCGAGGCGACCTGAAGTGCTTGCGGGAGGGCTGTACCGACAGCAGTACGGCCCTCCCGCGTGGATCTTCGGCATTCATCAGTAGGCTCGGATAATAAGGCGAATGTGACACTTTCCGTCATGGGAGATGAGGGATGATGCTGACTGGCAAGGAGATCGCTCGGCTCGCCGGCGTATCGCAAGCCACCGTCTCACGTGTCGTGCAGGGCTCGCCTCGTGTCAGCGCCGAGAATCGCCGACGCGTCGAGAAGGTGATGGCGGAGGTCGACTACGTGCCGAACGCGCAGGCCCGCGCGATGCGGATGAAGCGATCTGGGGCCATCGGAGTAGTGGTCGGCGAAATCACCAACCCCTGGTACCCCGTGATGCTCTACGCACTGGCCCGCGAGATCGATGGCGCCGGCCTACGCATGAACGTGTGGGTCTCGGACGGCGAGAACAGCGAACAGGCAGCGATCGAGGCAATCCGCTCCAAGCTTGTCGACGGACTGATCTTCACAACCGCAACCCGCGATTCGAAAGCACTGCGCACCGCGCTCGAGATGGGCTTGCCCGTCGTGCTCGTCAACCGCAGCCTCGAGAACATCACCAGCGATCAAGTCACCGGCGATAACATTGGCGGCGGTGCGGCCGTCGCAACTTACTTTCTTGCGCACGCGCGCACCAGCGTCGCCCTCGTCGGCGGCGGTCCATGGGTCAGCACGGGACGGGAAAGGCGCAGGGGGTTCGTCGACGTCTTCGCCGATGCAGGAATTCGCATCCCTCACGCCCGCATGCCTGAAACTGATTTCACGCAT
>NZ_JBNHGO010000011.1:0-5408 GCF_059091365.1 Arthrobacter sp. MDT2-34-1 | reverse complement strand
GGCGCCCGTCCTTCTCTGTGTTTGGAAACGGATGGCAAGGCGTGGCACGCATCCACAGTCAAGGCCGTACTGGAGTCGGTCACGCTGGCGCGTGCCCTCCAGAGGACGGGACCACTCTCTCTGAGCGACTAACGGTGTTCAGTGCCTGCGGATCGTTTTGCCTTCCGCCATGCCAGAAACTGGGCAATGGAGACGCCGAGGAACACCAATCCCAGCACCAGACCGAACCAACGCAACTGAGGTAGTCCATCAATAGCGGCAACGAAGATCCACGATGCTCCTGCAATTGCCCAGAAGATAACTGCCCAGAGCGGTGGGGGCTGGGCCTGCTGCCGCTGTCTCATGTCCGAAAGAGTAGGCGGTTGATCGTGGAGGGGACTAGAGCCGGCCCAGCAGTCGGCGCAGGAACGGGACGGGCTGGCGCCCGTCCTTTTCCGTGTCTGGAGCCGGGGGAGAAGCAGGCGCAGGAAGCTCTGTACGGCTCTCTGCGGGCCTATCGCCGGACGGGGTGGGGTCTGGTTGGGTTGAACCTTTTTCCAGCATCCTGAGGGCTACAGCCTGCGTCTCAATGATCCGTTCATGGGCAGCGACCAGGGCACGCATACCGTCGACCCGTTCCTCCGCGACGGCGGCACGCTGGGTAGCTGCGGCCAACTGCTGGCGCAGGGCGTCAACCTCGGCCTTCAAAGGGCCATCAGGGGTAGCAGGAGGGGCGTCAGATGAAGGGGCTTCAGTGGTGCGCGCCATCAGTCCCACCGCGATTAGGGCAGTGACGGGAATCTGCCAGCCCCGGCCCGTTTCGTAGGCTCCGTGTTCCCTGAGTTCTTCACGTTTTCGACGCACCGTGGACACGGAGACGCCGCACGTCTTGGCTGCTTCAGCCAGCCCCATCACCGGGGGTTTCGTCGTGGCCGTCATGACGGGTAGCACCAAGAAATCTGGAGGGTAGCAGGGGGCGTCATGCCCCAGACCCTACCGTCGAGCGCCCCCAGGAAGGGGCGCACGACACGCCCCTCAGGACAAAGAGAAATCCCCCGGAAGCGCCAACCGCCGGGGGATCATGAAGTTTGCAAATGAAACTGAATAACTGGAGTCTACCAATCGCGCCAACGGTTGAGTAGTCGCACGACGGGTGGACACCCCGCGTGTCTCGGACAGACCGAGGGAAATCGAAAAGCCAAGCTGGGTAGCCAAACGCCCCTGAGTGATCGGGAGGATGGCCCCGGCCCCTTACCGGGTCAGAGCCGGTTCCAATGTCGAGCCTTGCGGCAGGGTGTTTCACTGGGTCGAGCAATCCCCAGAATCGAAGGAGTGCCAGCGCCTACAGCAGACCCAGCCGGGTCTGCCAGATCGCAAGGCACATGCCGCCACTGCGCAGGAGTAATGCCCAGCGCCTGATGACGATACGACCGAGCAACCGACGCGACCGACGCGGTGTTCAGCACCATCATCTGCCTGATACGTTCCCCCATCCCCGGGGAGCTAATCAGGCAGAATCCTGCCCTCCCTCGCTCCCTCTGCTCTCTCTGCGGTGTCCGCCGGCTGCGTCCCAGAGACAGGCTGAGTCGGCTGAGGGCAGGCAAACAGAACAGGGTGGAGCGTAGCGGAACGCCGAGTATGCAGGGGTAGTCATTGGTCAGGTAACCGAACCGAAGGGCCGGCTCCGCTGGAGCTACGCCGGCCAGACCAGGAAGCGTCTACACGTCGCCGTCCCTAATAATGCGGCAGGGCGATTTGGGCGTGGTACGCTGAAGAGTTGCCCTAGAACTAGGGCTGGCACACAGATCTTTTACGGACTCTACCGTTTATAAATGTTGAATGCAATAGGTTGATCGGGAGCAATTTTGGGGCGAGCGAAGACGCTGGGACGTTGCCGGGAACGCGACTGCAAGAAAGACGCCGAGAAGCGGAACAAGTGCCTCGAGCACTACAACCAGTGGTACTACCGGCGCGGCCATCTCCGCTGTCATTGGGAAGGGTGCAGGGCCTTCCAAGACGACGGCGGTCGCAGGATGAAGCATGGCAACAAGGTGCTGTTCTTCTGCCGGAAACACGAAGTCGAACATCTGCGGTGGACGCCCGAGACGGAGCAAACCAATCTGTCCAGGCTGGCGGAGAAGATAACCCGGTTGAACGGCTGCTGGATTGCCAGCGGTCCGGTCATGGGGAAGAAGGGAGAGTACGTCGGGTTCAGGCCGGAAGGCGCCGGCACGGTTGACTGGGCCTTCCACCGGGTGCTGTGGAACCTGCTCATGGGAGGGCACAAGCCCGGCTACGAGCTCGACCACATGCCGCCCAACTGCAACCCCGCGTGCTGCAACCCCGCCCATCTGGAACCGGTGAAGCGCGGCGAGAACGAGAAGCGGAAACGCCGCCGGCGCGGCCCGTACATCAACACGAAGGCAGTGGAGAATCCACGGGTGCAGTCATTCGCCCAGGAACACGGCCTGCCCTTGCCGGCTCTGCCTGCGAGCGGAGCAAAGTTGACCAGCCGAATGCCGTTGCTTCCCAGTAATGGCGCGGAAGTTGCCTGAACAAAACCTTCTAAACCGTGCGCGACAAAAGCCGCTATGACTACCGGTCCCGCTGGCGCGGGCCCGAAGGGGTACACCCCCACCCCGTCGTCGTGCGCTTCATAACCGTATGCGCGGACGGGCGGAGAAACACGGCCGGCGGAAATAATCTCGCAGAGGGAACCACGATGTGTTTGCCGGACACTTATGGGTATGGGGGACACAGGGAAAGCATCCACGGACAATGAGCTTTGGCTGCGCGTCATCGACGGTGACGGTTCCGCTTTTGCTTCTCTCTTTACACGCCATAGGGACCGGGTTTTTGCTCACAGCCTCCGGTTGGTGAGAACTCCTTTCGAGGCTGAAGACGTAACTGCCGCGGTGTTCCTGGAGACATGGCGCTGCAGGAACAAGGTCCGGTTGGTCAACGATTCCATCCTCGGTTGGCTGCTGGTAACCGCCACAAACGTGGCAAGGAACAAGATCAGGTCGACGCTGCGCTACGAACGTCTCCTGCGGAAACTTCCACAGTCCCAAGCGGAGCCGGATCACAGCGACTTCGTGGCCGACCGGGTGGACAGGGACCGACGGGCTGACGCCCTGTATCGGGCCTACCGTTCACTGGGACGGCGGGACCAAGAAGTTATTGTGCTCTGCGTTCTTGAGGGCATGAGCACAGCTGAGGCAAGCGAGCTGCTCGGCACTCCACCGGGAACCGTGAAGTCGCGGCTCTCACGCGCCAAGCAGAAGCTCTCGCAGCTGATGAAGCCACAGACAGGGTTCCCGCCGGCAACGCTCCCACTCACGCCTGAGGAGGAAACACCATGAATGACAGCCCGGGCTCCTACCGTTTCAACGCGGAACGCAGCGCAGCCATCGAGGCGCTCCTGGTCAACGTCGCGCAGGAGGGCACTCCCGAGAACAGGCAATTCCAGAACACTAAAGGCAAGAGGGTTGTGCTTGCCGGAGCCGCCGTCGCCCTTGTGGCAACCGGCGGGGCAGTGGTTATGCAGCTGCCCGTGACGGACAAGAGCTCGATAGCGTGCTTGGCACGAGCTGAAATCCACGGCAACCAGTTCCCTGGAACCACCGTGACACTGGGAGTTCCGAGCACCGCAGAGCGGCCGGACAGCACAGTGATGATCGAAGACGCTCTGTCCGCGTGCCGCGATGTTTGGGCCCAGCATGGGTTGGACCCTGATGATCCTGACGGCGCCGCACATCCAGACCTGCATGACCCCAGCTTTTCCTACCCGGTTCCTGAGCCATTGACCGTATGCGTGCTCAAAGACGGTCGTGCCGCAGTTATCCCCGGGGACGAGAAGGTGTGCGAGTCATTGGGGCTTGTCTTGAAGAGCGACACGGCGGTGCGGCCCCAGAAATGACCTCCCACCTCGTCACGGTGGATACCCGTACGCTTCCTTGGCCGCCATGTACGGGCGGGCGCAGGGACGCCCGCATGTGGGGCTACCCCCTGCCTCGGGGCTGCGAGTAATCAAGGATGTTGTACATAAAGGGTTCCCATTATGTACACTCACGTCATGACCACCACCTCTCAGGTTCCCCAGGTAATCCACGCCGACCAGGCAATCCGCGTCGTCGGATACGTCCGGGTATCAACGGATAAGCAGGACATCAGCCCCGACGTGCAGCGGGCGGAGCTGGTACGCGAGGCCGACCGCATGGGGTACGAACTGGAGCTGGTCGAGGAGCTGGCCGCGAGCGCGGCCACCATCAGCAAGCGCCCGAAGATGCTGGCACTGCTGGCAGACCTGAAGGCAGGCAAGTACCAGGGACTCATGGTCTCCAAGCTGGATCGTCTCTCCAGGAACATGGAGGACGGCACCCGGCTGCTGGCCGACTCCCAACGTCAGGGTTGGCGCATTATCTGTCTCGACCTCGGAGTCGACACCGCCACCATCATGGGAGCCGGCATGTACAACATGGCGCTCAACTTTGCAGAGATCGAACGGAAGTTCATCGGAGCGCGGACAGCGGCGGCGATGCAAGAGAAAGCCGCCCAGGGGGAACACATGGGCAGGACTGCCGTCCTGCCGGCGGAGGTCATGCTGCGCATCCACACCGACCGCGAGCGCGGCCTGTCCCTCCGGAAGATCGCTGAAGCTCTCACCGCCGAAGGCATCCCCACGGCGACGGGCAAGGGGTGGCACGCATCCACCGTCAAGGCGGTTTTGGAGTCGGTCACGCTGCGGCGTGCCCTCCAGGAACGGGGCCCAAGGATGGAGGTTTAGAACGCGCAAGGTGGACGGGGGCAATCCTGTGTCCCTTCCGTGCTGTTCGGAACTGCAGGGCATCCGTAGGATGTGCCCATGTGGAGGCCATCAAGAGGCGTACTCGGAGGCGTGATCATCGCCGGATCGCTGGTTGCCTGCGGCTCTGTTGCTTTAGCTCAGGGGACCGAGGAGAGTCGGGTGGCCCTGCCTTGCGCTGAGAGCGGGAATGAATGCCCGACTTCCTACGGCGATATACCGGGCTGGCCAGTCAACGAGAACGGCCAGTCTTACGGCATTCAGGGAGATAGCCCGGTCCCGCCCGACCTGATTTCTGTAGTCGCCACGAATGGCCTGACCGGATACTCACGCTCAACGGATCTTGCTCACCCCAACTTCAGTTCGCCCGAAGAAGCATTGGCGTGGCAGGAAGAGAACGCCGGAAAGAGCCGGGCCATTCCAGTGTTTGAGCAGGACGGAGAAACTGTCATAGGAGAGTTCGTCATCGGAGGACGGTAGGTTTGGTCTACCGCCGGCCCAGCAGCCGGCGCAGGAACGGGACGGGCTGGCGCCCGTCCTTCTCTGTGTTTGGAAACGGATGGCAAGGCGTGGCACGCATCCACAGTCAAGGCCGTACTGGAGTCGGTCACGCTGGCGCGTGCCC
>NZ_JBNHGO010000010.1:0-5927 GCF_059091365.1 Arthrobacter sp. MDT2-34-1 | reverse complement strand
GGTTGCGTTTAACCCGGTTTCGCCAAGCCTCGACGAGTGACGTAGCCCCTTCGGTGAGGCGTACAAACAGACCGGGAGGATAGGAGTCTGCCCATTGAGGCCTGGCCGAGGCGTTCACTGTTTGGTCACGTCCATATCAGATTCATCCGTCCAGCGGACGTCAGTTACCGAGCGATCGATCGGCAGATATAATGTGAGATAGACCACCACGTGATGTCAAGGTCTAAGGTTTGTAGGGCACAATACATGCGAGGCTGGAATGTTATGACCAGAGTTTCCCCGAATGCTAACCCCGGTGAGGCTCTGGCGCGAGCCCCTGATACAGCCTTGCGCCTTGGAGGTGCTGAGGGATCCTCGTGGCGTGACTATGCCAATGCCGAGCTTCCTTTGATGCTCAGCAGCGCACTCGAGTGCTTCATGGAGCAGGGTTATCACGGCACGACCATTCGCCAAGTGGCAGCCCGCGCAGGCCTGTCCGTCCCTGGCCTGTACCATCACTACCCTTCTAAACACGCGCTGCTGGTGGCTCTCATATCCCATGCCATGTCGGATCTTTGGATTCGCAGCCAACTCGCGATCGAGGAGGCGGGGACAATGCTTCCACGCCAATTCGATCTTCTTGTCGAATGTCTGATTCTGTTCCATGCGCGGCGGCGAGAACTGGCGTTCATCGCCTTTAGCGAGATCCGGAGTTTGAATGAGGCAGCTCGCACCGAACACATCGCCGCCCGCGACCGCCAGCAACGGCTCCTGGACTCGATCATCGAGCAGGGCGCCGAAACAGGGATCTTCACAACCCACTACCCGCGGGAAGCAAGCATGGCTGTCATCACCATGTGCACCGGCGTCGCCCAATGGTTCCGCCCGGAAGGCCCGCTGACACCCGAGGAGTTGGTCGAGCGATACCGCGAGATCGCGACCATGGCCGTCGGGCGATCAGCGGCGCCCTGACCACATGCCCGGCATCCCGGACGCCTGCCGCTCCTGGCCTGTGCCGCAGGATAGGCCAGCATGCATCGTTTGTAGGCTGCTGACAATGTCAATGGCCATTGGTTTCTGCCCACGGGCGGCCAGTTGATGTGCCCGCTGGTGGCCAGTAAAACTGCCCGATGATGGCCAACAGATCTGCCCACTGAGCGGTTCGGCGGGATTGGCCATGGCTGGTTTTTGTTAGTTCAGTTGGCTGACTCCTTTCCCGGCGAGGGCCTGGGTGAGGCGGATCGAGTCGCCGCTGGTCTGGCAGACATGGGCGTGGTGCAGGAGACGGTCCACGGTGGCGGTGGCCAGGGTTTTGGGCATGAGTTCGTCGAAGCCCGCGGGGTGCAGGTTCGAGGAGATGGCGACGGAGCGTTTTTCGTAGGCGGCGTCCACGACCCGGTAGAGGCCTTCGGCGGCGTCGGTGGCCACGGGCAGAAGCCCGATGTCATCGATCACGACCAGCTCGGCGCGCAGGATTCTGGTGACGGCGCGGGTGACGCTGTCGTCGGTGCGGTGGGCCCGGATCAGGGCGCCGAGGTCCTCGAGTCTGAACCAGGCCACGCGCATGCCGGCTTCGACGGCCTGCTGGCCGAGGGCTTCGAGGAAGAAGGTTTTCCCGGTGCCGGAGGGCCCGCAGACGACCAGGTTCTCCCGCCGTGTGATCCATTCCAGGGTGCGCAGGGCCTGCTGGGTCGGGGCGGGGATCGAAGAGACCGCGGGGTCCCATGCGTCGAAGGTTTTGCCGGTCGGGAAGCCTGCTGCCTTGCGGCGGGTGGCGAGCATGGACCGGGCCCGGCCGGCGGCTTCTTCGGCGAACAGGGCCTTGATGATCTCGACCGGTTCCCAGCGCTGAGCGCGTGCGGTGGCGATCAGTTCCGGCGCCAAGGCCCGGGCGTGGGGCATCTTCAGTTGCCGCATCAAAGCTTCCAGCTCGGCCGGCAGGGCCGGGGCGGTGGTGTTCGTGGTGCTGACGGGGCTCATCGGCTCTGCTCCCTTACGGTGTCTGAGGTCGCTGCGCCCAAGCCTGCCCAGGCGCCCGTGCCCTGGGTCAGGGATCGGGTCTCGTCCGCGGCGTGGGTGGTGGTGCGTCTGATGTTCGCGTTCAGGATCGAGGCCAGGTCGCCGTGGGCGAAGCGGCCATGGAGTGCGGCGTCGCCCAGGGCCCGATCCACTGCGGCAGTGCCTGCGAGTTTGGCCAGGGTCACGGCCTCGGCCATTTTCACGTGCATCCGTGCCGTGCCGGCTGCGGCGGCTTCGGCCAGCCAGGTGGCGGCGCCGTTGCCGATGGCGAGGAACGCGGCCTCGTCAGCGGTGCGGGCTTTGGGTGTGTAATCGCCCGGGATCCGGGTCCTGGTCCCGGGGAAGTGCTCATCGTTGATGGCCGGGCTGCCGGGCCGTGCCCGCTCATGCCGGGCGACCTCAACCGGGCCACCGGGGCTGTGGTGGACGATGATGATCTGTTCGCCCGGGCCGGTGCCGTGGGAGCGGACGAACACCCTTGCGCCGAGCAGGTGCGCCGGGACGGAATACTGGGCGTTCTCGAACGTCACCATCGGGGTGTTCTCCGGAACGGTGCGGGCCAGCCCAAACGCGACCGTGTGCGCGGTATCCGGAATACGGTGCAGCCTGGGCGCTTCGTCGATGAGCACCGCGGCGGGTTTGCGCCGTGTGGTGCGATGCTCACGGTTGTTCACTTCGTCCATGAACGCCTCGCAGGCCGCCTCAAGCGCAGCGAAAGAGGAGTACTGGGTCCGAAGGTTGGTGTCGGTCGGCACCAGGTCAGCCTTGGCCAGTTTCACCGAGGCCTCGACCCCGCCCTTCGTAGCCGGGTCAGCGGGCTGGCAGGTTAGCACAGTGACCCCGTAGTGCCGGGCAAAGTCCAGGGTCTGCTGGTTGCGCACCGGTACCCCGGCGACGTGGGCGGTGGTCACGGTCTTCTCGTTGTCGGTGAGCACATACGTAGGTGCCCCGCCCAGGACCCGGAAGCACCGGTCCAGGGCAGCGAACACGCTCGGCGCGGTCCGGTCCCGCAACGGGATCACGATCCGGAACCTCGAGAACGCCAGCCAGGCCACGAACAGGATGGTCTTCACTCCGCCGATGCGCGGCCCGTCACCGAAGTCGTACTGCAGCCACATCCCCGGCTCCGCGATCCAGGGGCGGTGGACACGTGTGTGACCCAGCCGCCAGGCGGCCTTGACCTGGGCGATCGCCCGGCGGGTGGACCGCTCCGAACCCGCATAACCCAAGGCGAGCAGCTTCTCGTGGGCTTTATCGGCGCGGATTCTGCCCTTGGATGCCTCGACCCATTCCTCGATCTTGGGCAGGAACGCGTCAGCGACACGATCACGGGGCGCTGGCTCAGCGATGGGTCGCCCCGCATCCCGCGCCGCAACATGCCTGGCAACAGTGTGATGGGAACAGCCCGTCAGTTCCGCGGTTGCACGCAACGATCCGGTCAGATCATAGGCAGCAAGAATTTCCATGATTTCTCCGTCAGACTTCATACAGGGCCTCTTCCCGGGGCGACATTTGGTGCGACTAGACACCGTCATCAAATCCCGGGGAGAGGCCCCCGCCGCTTAAGACGCGGCAGGACAAGTAAGGAAGTGGGCAGATCTCATGGCCACCGGTGGGCAGTTCTACTGGCCGTCAGTGGGCATTTTCGTGGCCGCCTACGGGCAGTTTTTCATGGCCGCTAACATGACAAAGAGAACAACGGCCACGGATGCCCAATTCCGCAACCCGAACAGTACTGTTCTGCCTGCGGAACCAGTGCCCGGCTGACTACTTCAAGGCGCGAAAGCTTCCCCGTGGTGCGCCCGTAGTTACCCGTGCCCCAGGAAACGCCGGCCCTGGCTCACCGTAAAAACTCGCCAGCCTAAGTCCGAACCGACACCGGACCGTATCATCGCAAAAGCATCTGCCCCTTTAGCTGGAAGCCAAGGGGCAGATGCCATCGAACTGAGCTGCTAAGCGTCTTTCAAGTCGATACCTTTGGTCTCACGCAGTTTGAAGACCACGAGGCCCGTCATTGCACAAAGGATCATTATGTAGACATTCGACATCCAGCCCAGAGACCAGCTGTTGAAAAGTGCATTGAGATAAGGTGCAGTGCCGCCGAAAATTGCAACCGAAAACGAGTAAGCGAAACCAATGCCCTGCGTCCGGATCCTAGTTGGGAATGCTTCAGAAAGAACGGACGCGAGCAGGGCACCGGAAGCGCCCACGATAAGCAGAGCCGTCGTGGAGGCCACGAACAACGTCCAAGGCTGGGAGTTGATCATACTCATCAGTGGAATTTGGGCGATGATCATCGCGACTGCGAAGCCGATGAGGACAGGGCGCCGTCCGATCCTGTCGGACAACCTGCCCCAAAGAGGCAGCGAGACCAGTGCAATCAATTGCGCGAGAACAGTAACCCAATAGGCTCCTTCGGCATCCATGCCCTGCCTGGTGATCGCATAGGTGGACGCGTACGACGTCCACGTATAGTGAGCTGCTGTGATGCCGGATGTCATGCCGATCATCATCAGGATGGACCGCACGAGCTTTTTGCGGTCCAGGGGCGGGGACGTGTTTACAGCCTGCGCTTCCTGCTGTCCGTCGAAGACTTCGCTTTCACTCATGCCGCGTCGCATGTACAGTGCGGCAAGGGCGAGTACGGCGCCGAAGAGGAACGGGATACGCCATCCCCACTCGGCAACTTCCGTATCGGAGAGGACATTCGTGACTCCGCCGCCGATTGAGAAGGCAAGGACAGATCCGCCGAAGATTGCCACGAATACAATAGAGCCCCACTGACCGCGCTTATTGTGGGGTGCAATCTCTGCGATGTAGGTATTGGCAGTTGCAGATTCACCGCCGTGCGCAAATCCCTGGGCAACGCGGGCGACAAGCAACAGAACGGAAGCTGCAATGCCGATCTGACCGTAGGTGGGCATTAGACCAATCAGCAACGACCCGCCTGCCATCATGAGCATCGTTGTTATCAGAACGAACTTGCGGCCCTTCACATCTGAAATGCGTCCGAAAACGATGCCGCCGAGTGGTCGCATGAGGAAACCAACAGCGAATACCGCCAAGGTTGACAGCAACGCTGAGACGGGATCGCTTGAATTGAACATTGCCTTCGCAATGAAGGGCGCGAACACCGCGTAGGCGCTCCACTCGTACCATTCCAAGACGTTGCCGACTGTACTGGCCATCATGGAGCGTCGTCTGATAGATGCTGCGCTGGCCGCCTTTGGTGGCTGCTCGACATTGAGGTTAAGTGCCATGGAGATTCCTTTGTGGTGGTGCGATGTCAGTTGTTCGTTGATTCCGGGTCCGGTCCCTCGGCCCATACCCCTCTTAACCAGACGGCAAAGGTTAGTCAGGACGATAGTTAAGGCATCGCATGTTTCGGTGCGGATCGCATCGGCAACTCGGGATACATGCCGTCCGAGGACAGTCTTAGTAGTCGGGTCAGCGCTGCGGTCCCTTGTTGTGCGATCCCATTCGTGCTACCGATCGATCGCTCGGTAGCTAACCATAATTCAGGTCATACCCAGCGTCAAGCAAATTATGATGGGCTGCTCATAGAGCCTCAAACGCGAATTCCAAGGCAGCTAACAAGCTGGCCCCCGCTTATCTGAGGTCCGTTTTCTCAGCGGTGACCCTGGGTTCTTTCCATCATCGAAGTTGCTGTCCCGAAGCCCGTCATAACGTAACTCAGGGGTTTGCAGAAGATATATGGCTAACGCACTGCTAAGGAAAATTGCGTGGGAGGAAGCCGTCTATTCCCGCGATCCGCCCAGGAGATCGCGGTTCCGGACCTCTCGGGCTGAGTGCCTGAGCTCCAGTGTAGGAAGCCGGGCCGGCGTCGGGGTTGCTGCCTGTGTCCTTGATCCGGAGTATCCATGCTGGTGCG
This sequence comes from Arthrobacter sp. MDT2-34-1, assembly GCF_059091365.1. Classification (NCBI taxonomy): domain Bacteria; kingdom Bacillati; phylum Actinomycetota; class Actinomycetes; order Micrococcales; family Micrococcaceae; genus Arthrobacter; species Arthrobacter sp. MDT2-34-1. Next base: position 37 of record NZ_JBNHGO010000010.1, on the reverse strand, counting down.
GAGGTGATTCCTGGCCCTCGATAGGCATCAACCTCGG
>NZ_JBNHGO010000009.1:0-6497 GCF_059091365.1 Arthrobacter sp. MDT2-34-1 | reverse complement strand
CTAGGCGCCCCCGGGAGGCGTCCGGCTGAGCGCTTCGGCGCTCAGCGGCCCTGTTCATTCCCCCGGAACCTCCCGGTCATCCCAGCGCCATGACCATGGCGGCTGGCATCATCACGGGCCGGGTTGTCATCTGCGCGGATATCGGCACCAGGCCATTGGCTGCTGTGTGAGGACGGCGTGTGTGAGCAGGCATTCCTTATATATGGGGATACGCAGAGGGGTGCCGGGGAGCCGCTGGCCTGTCCGGGGTCGGGTTCTGATCGGCCAGGCGTGTCCTGTAGGGGTGTGCGGCGTAGACGCCGAGGATCCGCACGTCGGTGGTGAAGAAATCCAGTTCGCTGAAGGCCCGCATGAGCGGGGCGTCTTCGGGGTGTCCTTCGACATCGACCATGAATTTCGTGGCGGCGAAGTCCCCGCCGACCATGTAGCTCTCCAGCCGGGTCATGTTGATGCCGTTGGTGGCAAATCCGCCCAGGGCCTTGTAGAGGGCGGAGGGGATGTTGCGGACCTGGAAGACGAAGCTGGTGATGACCCGTTCCGGCAGGTGGGTCCGGGGCGGGTAGGACTGGCTGTCGGCCAGGATGACGAACCGGGTGGTGTTTGTGGGATCGTCCTCGGCATCTGCGGCCAGTACCTCCAGTCCGTACATGTCCGCGGCCAGTGGCGGGGCGAGGGAGGCCTTGGCTGGGTTGTTCCACTCGGCGACTTCGCGCGCGGAGCCGGCGGTGTCACCGGCGATGACCGGGGTCAGGCCGTGGCGGCGGATGAGTCGGCGGCACTGGCCCAGGGCGTGGATGTGGCTGTGGACTTCCCTCACCTGGTCCAGGGTTGTTCCGGGGATGCCGAGCAGGTTGAAGCGGATGCGCAGAAAGTGTTCGCCCACGATCTTCAGCCGGGTTTCGGGCAGCAGTGCGTGGATGTCCGCGACCCGTCCGGCGATCGAGTTGTCGATGGGGATCATGGCATGCCGGGCACGCCCGTCGGTAACTTCTGCAAAAGCGTCTTCGAAGCTGGCGCACGGAACAGCAGTCCAGTCGGGGAAGACTTCCCTGCAGGCGATGTGTGAATTGGATCCCGGTTCACCCTGGTATGCGATTGCTGGACTCACAATACGGAAGTATCCCATTGCCGGGCTCCGTTTCTGCCGTCCTGACGGTTTGTGGTGGTGACCGGCGCGGTGCTGCCACCGGTTCGGTCGTGCCGGGCCGACACATGAAAACCGTGCTTGAGAGGAAGGAACCGGGCCGTTACAGCACCAGTCGGGCACCCGGGGGCCGCGGGCCTGTTGCGCTGGGCCGTTGCAGAGAGCCTTGGCAGCCGGAGAACACCTCTCATATGCGCTGCTAGCGGTGCTGGAAGGAATCAGTGCAGGGGGTCTTCGATTCCGTCGTGGGCCGGTGCCGGTTCAGGCGGCGGTCCAGCCGGTTCCGGAGATCCCGGACCATAACGCCGAAGTGCCTCAGGCTAAGTACCAAAGCAGTACCATGTCTTGTCTCAAGACATCATGGACACACGATCTCATGACATCGTGGACACGATGTCTCACTACTTCGGGGACAGGTGTCGCGGCCGTGGTGGGTGAGAGTCGACGGCATGACGAATTCACTTCCGCCCCGCACGCGGGCCACGATCATCAACTACGACCCCTCGCAACCCCACTCGTTATCGGTGACCGAGTTCTGTCGAACATTGAAGATCTCGCGGAGCGTGTTCTACAAGATCCGTGGCCGGGCGGCGGGCGAGTCGACAGCAGCGCTGCACCCTCGGTCCCGGGCACCAAGGCACCCGGCCAGAAGGTACGGTCCCGAGGTCGTCAACGAACTCGTGAGAATCCGCAAGCAGCTCAAGACGGACGGCTGGGACTACGGCCCACGTTCGATCTACTACGAGGCCGCACTCCAAGACATCTTCCCGGGCGGGCGTATCCCGTCGGTGGCCACGATCGCCCGACTGCTGTCCAGCGTCGGCCAGGTCGACTCCTCGCCGAAGAAGCGTCCGAGGTCCTCGTACATCCCGTTCGTGCGCGCCACGGCGATGTCGTTGTGGCAACTGGACGCGTTCGAGTATCGGCTCGCCGGAGGGCAGGCAGTGACGGTCTATCAGGTGCTCGACGATGCGACCCGGTATGACGTCGGGACGTGGGCACACGTCCGTCACGAGAACAGCGCCGACGCCAAGGAGGTCCTCGAACGGGCGATCAACGCCCATGGCGCACCACGAGAGCTCTTGTCGGACAACTCGCTGGCGTTCAACCAACTCCGCGCCGGCACGATCGGATCGGTCGAGATCTTCCTCGCCTCTTGGGGCACCATGCCCATCAGCGGGCTTCCGGGAAGGCCGACCACGCAAGGCAAGAACGAACGGTCCCACCAGACCCTGATCCGGTTCCTCGACGCCAACCGGCCGGTCACGCTCGAGCAACTGCGGGAACGGATCACGAGATTCCGCGAACACTACAACCACCGCCGACCGCATCAGGCGCTCGATCACGCCACCCCTGGCACGGCGTGGGAGCTGCTCGAGCACACGCCCGCGACGGAGCCGGTCCCGCTTCAGGTGCTCGAAGCGAAGGCCTCCGAGTATCGGCAGGCACGCCGCCTGCGCCAAGGTGATCTCGGACGATCCGCCGTGACGATCTCAAAAACCGGGCAATTGCTCCCCGACCAGCCCGAGAATGTGGTGGAGCAGGCTGCAGACCAGTCCATCGTGGAAGTCACCCCGGCGAACCGGCAGGTCTACTATCAGGGATATCAGGTGTCGCTGCCGACGACCTTCGCCGGGCGCGAGTTCCACCGCACGATCTCCGACGACGAATTCCTCTTATCGGACATTGCCAGCGGTGAGGTCGTGTTCTCCTTCCCGCTGCCGATGATCGCACTGCAGGTACGAGACCGGTATGTGGCCTCCTACGCCATCCAGGGCGTGGAGATGACGAATCCGACCAAGCACTGGGAACGCAAACACTCGGAGTTCCGGGCGCAGTTCGCCCAGCGCCGAGAAGAGGTCCCGGCAGTCTTCAACGCCGGATAGACCGCTGATCAGGGCGGCAGGGGCGCGCTGGTAGTCGTGCACGAAGCCCTGAGATTCAGCGTCCCCGAAGTGACGAGATCCAGTGTCCACGATGTGACGAGATCACACACCAACTGCCCAGACCAGCGGTACCAACTCACCCTATTTGCGACATTTGGGATGCTGTGAATGGGATCAGTCGGGACTGTCCGAATAACGGCTCTGTCGCACTTTCGGTGGTGGTTGGGTGGGCGTCCGTCAGCCGAGGAGGATGCGGTGGCGGAGCAGGGTGAAGCCGGCACGTCCGTACATCTGACGCTTGAGCATTTTGGTCCGGGTGTTGACGCCTTCGGTTCTGCCGTTGTGGTGCGGCTTGGTGAGCGCGGCGATGACGGCGTCGTGGTCCTGCTCGAGTCCGTGGGCGAAGGAGTGCACGTGCGGCAGGTCGGCAGACCGGGTGGCGCGGATCCACGTCTCGAGCCTGGCCGGGTTAGTTTCGTCAGGCTTCAGGAGGCCGGCGAAATCCCGGATCAGGCCGCAGAGAGCGGTCATCTCCGGGCATGAGGCGGCGAGCTGATCAAGACGCTCGCTCTGCCGATCGGTCAGATTCTCCGGCCTGGTCAGCAGCAGTCGGGTCGCACGGCGAGGCGACAGATGCGCCCGGTCCTCATCGGCTCGGCCCTGGTTCAGATAACGATGCAGCAGGTTCGCGCTGCCGGGATAGCCGAGCTCACGAATCTCCTCCAGCAGCTGCGTGACCGGCGCCCCGGGCTCTTCGGCTCGCCGGCGCCGCAGATAATCGCGATAGGGTTCCACGAGCGTAGGCCGGTACTGCGGAACACGTCGAAGGCGTTCCGGCTCGCTCGCGCGGGCGTAGCGCTTGACCGTGTTCAGACCCAGGTTCAACCGCCGGCAGCAGTCCAGCAGCCCGACGTCCTGATCGAGCAACTCATGCACCTGCCGCCAGCGCTCGGCTGTCGTGCGAGCCCGGGGGCCGTCCTGCAGACCTGTTGCGCCGGCCCAGCACGTCGAGTGGGCGGCGACCTCCTTGGCGGCGGCTTCGGCCAGGCCATGCCACAGGTGCCATCGGTCGGCGACCTGGACCGCTCCGGGCAGCGCGTCCCGGACGGCCTGGGCGTACGTGGCCGAGCCGTCCCGGCACACGGTCTGCACTCCTGGATGAGTGCGAAGCCACTCGGTGACGGCCGGGGCGCCCCGGCCAGCCAGCACGTCGATCCTCCGGCCGGTGTCGGCATCGATCAGCACGGTGGCGTAGTCCCGGCCGCGGCGCAGCGCGAAGTCGTCGATCCCCAGCGCGTGCGGGACCGGACGTTCCGGCAGCGCGATGCCCAGCAGCGTCCGCACCGCGGTGTCCCGCCCTGCGGCGATCCCAAGGACCGGCAGCAGCCGGGCCGACGCACGGCCGGCAAGTTCGTGAACGACGCCGCGCAGTTGTCCGGTCAACCGGACCGTGCGCCGCTGATAGCGCTCCAGCAATCCCGGGACCTGCTCCCGGAAGGTCTGCCGCGCGCAGTCAGATGACAGGCACCGCATCCGGCGTACCCGCACCCGCAGCAGCACGCGGCGCCCATCGGCCGGCACGTCCGCCGGCATCCGCTCATGGAAGGCGTGGACCCTCCGAGTCAGCGTCCCGCACGCCGGGCACTCCACCGCCCCGCCACGCGTCGACGCGTGAACCACGATCACCTCGCCGGTGTCCTCGATCCCCTCGATCACCAACGCCGACAACCCCGAGAACACCATCCCGACCAGCATTTCCGCATCAACCATGCCCCATCATGAGAAGCCCGGAAGCACGAACCAGCCGTCGACGCGCCGCACCACCACCGAAAGTGCGACAGAGCCCGAATAACGGTGGGAACGGCGTGGCCTGACCGAAAGGAACGGCAATGACCGAGACCGTAGAGATGATCGATCCTGTGACGGGAGAGATCATCGATCAGCAGCAGCTCGCGCAGCAACTGCTGGCACAGGCAAAAGAACAGGGCGTGAGTCTGATGGGCCCCGGGGGCCTGCTTGGCGGTCTGACCAAGTCAGTGCTCGAAACGGCCCTCGAGGCGGAGCTGACCGAGCACCTCGGGCACGAGAAGCACGGGGCTGCGGAGGGCCCCAATGTGCGGAACGGGACACGTTCTAAGACTGTGTTCACCGAGATCGGACCCGTCCAGGTCGAGGTGCCCCGGGACCGGGAGGGCACCTTCGAACCGCGGATCGTCAGGAAGCGCCAGCGCCGTCTGGACGGGATCGACGAGGTTGTCCTGTCCCTCACGGCCAGAGGCCTCACCACCGGAGAGATCGCCGCGCACTTTGATGAGGTCTACGGTGCCACCGTCTCGAAGGACACCATTTCGCGGATCACCGAGAAGGTCTGTGACGAGATGGCCGAGTGGGCCAACCGGCCCCTGGACCGGGTCTACCCGGTGATCATGGTGGATGCGATCCATGTGAAGGTCCGCGACGGGCAGGTGCGCAACAGGCCCTTCTACGTGGTCATCGGGGTGAGCGTCAACGGTGAACGGGACATCCTGGGCATCTGGGCCGGAGACGGCGGGGAGGGCGCCAAATTCTGGCTCGGGGTGCTCACCGAGGTCAAGAACCGGGGCGTGGAAGACGTGTGCATCGCCGTCTGTGACGGGCTGAAGGGACTGCCCGATGCGATCACTGCCGTCTGGGAGCTCGCCACGGTCCAGGCTTGCATCATTCACCTGATCCGCAACACGTTCCGGTTCGCCTCCCGGCACTACTGGGAGGAGATGGGCAAGGACCTCAAACCCGTCTACACCGCCCCGACCGAGGCAGCGGCCAGGGAGCGGTTCGCGGAGTTCGACGCGAAATGGGGCACCCAGTACCCGGCAATCACCAGGCTCTGGCGCAACGCCTGGTCCGAGTTCGTCCCGTTCCTGGACTGGGACGTGGATATCCGGCGGGTGATCTGCTCGACCAACGCCATCGAGTCCCTCAACGCCCGCTATCGGCGCGCTGTGAGGGCCCGGGGCCATTTCCCTAACGACGCCGCGGCGCTGAAATGCCTCTACCTCGTCACCCGTTCCCTTGACCCCACCGGACGGGGACGGGCACGATGGGCCACACGATGGAAGCCTGCATTGAACGCGTTCACCATCGCATTCGAAGGCAGAATCAACTAACCAAGCGCCAAGCCAGACCCACCGTTATTCGGACACTCCCAACGGAACCGGCCTGATCTGTTGTATCACGCTGTTGGACAGGACGGTCATGGGTTCCGGTTCATTCCAATATGGGTGAATCAACATCCTTCAGAATGCTCTTGGACGCAAGGGCCATATCTAGAGGAGTTTGCCTTGGGCAGGGCCGTATTGGTCCCGCTCCCGGACCATGTCGATGAACGCCTGAATGTCCATGAGCCATTCCTGCTGGTACTGGTTGTATGGCGTCTGCATTGGGCCGGGGACGACGAGCTGGAGGCGGTGGTCGCGCATTTCGTCGGT
>NZ_JBNHGO010000008.1:0-6689 GCF_059091365.1 Arthrobacter sp. MDT2-34-1 | reverse complement strand
AAAACAGTCCCCTACAGAACCCGGGCCGGTTCAGGTAGTGGTTGTGATGAATCAGATTCTGCTGTATTGCTGGTTGTCGCCCCGAGCGGTGGTCATGCCGACCACACGAGTCCGCCGTCCACCCGGATGGTGGACCCGGTCGTGAACGATGAATCGGGACCGGCCAGGTAGCGGACGGCGCCGATGACTTCGCCAATCTCGCCGGTGCGTCCCATCGGCAGGGTCTCCTTCGACGACAGCCGTTCCCACAGCTCCGGGGGCCAGTTCTCCGACACGTCGGTCCTGATGGGGCCAGGCATGACCGTGTTGACACGCACGGCCGGCGCGTGAGCACGTGCCAGTCCGACCGTGAGTGCGTTGACACCGGCCTTCGCCATCGCGTACGGCAGCTCCATCGGGCTGGCCTGGATGGAGGTCACGCTCGAGACGTTGATGATCGAACCTCCGTCCGCGTCCGCCATGGCTTTCGCCGCGAGGGTGGCGATCCTGAACGCTCCGCGTAGGTTCACCGCCAAGACCTTGTCGTACAGCTCCTCGCTGACGTCTACCAGCGAGGAGTATAGCGGCGACATGCCCGCATTGTTGATCAGGACGTCGATGCGTCCGAATTCGGCGAGAACCCGCTCGATCAGCAAGTCGCAGTCGTTCCATCGCCCGACGTGACACCCGATGCCCAGCGCGAGCACCCCGAACTCGTCCTGCAACGATGTCGCGAGCTCTTCGCACGCCTGTCCGTTACGGCTCGCGACGACGACCGTGTCGCCGTCCGACGCGAAGGCTCGACAAAGCTCGCGGCCGATGCCACGGCTACCTCCTGTCACGACGACGACGCGGCCCGTCGCGCGGGGCGTCATTTGACTGCCGCCGGAGTCGCTGCGGCCTCGCCATCGGCTGCATGGGTGCTGGGACGCCGACGCACGCGAATGCTCTCTCGTCCGCAGGCCAGCAGGTCGCCGTCCTGGTTGCGCACCTCCACGGCGTGAACCAAGATGCCGAACGCATCGTCCTCGACGATCGCGTCGGCGATCTCACGATGGCAATAGATGGTGTCACCGATGTGCAAGGTCTTGGTGAATCGCAACTCGTCCCACCTGACGGTGGCCACTGCGCCGGTCGGCCAATACCAGTTCCAGTCGTGCTGTGCGAACATACCCACCGAGAGGGCCATCTCGATGAAGCCGGCCGCGATGCGCTGGCCCGATCTGGAAGATGCCATCGCGTGCGCGTCGAAGTGGATTGCGGGGAAGTCGTGCTCGATGCTGCCCCACGTTAGGAAGTCCGCTTCGGACATGGTCCGCCCAGAGGTGCTGGCCGATTCACCGACTGCGTAGTCCTCAAGGTAATCCTTCATGCTATTCGCCCTTCCGTTCCGCGAGCATGCCGTAACGCGTCGAAACGATGACCTCGTCACGCTGGTTGAACGTCGAATGCGAGAACACGATCTCGCTGCTCCATCTCTCGGGTATTCCCGTCCGGCGCGAGTGGCTGCATGGTGGACGACACTGTTCGCGCAACATGCCGTTCACATCGCCGAAAATCAACCGGTCGATTGGTTGATCTTTGCAGAAGGCCTGCGACGGGTCAACCCCATTGCACCCGCGCAGTGCCCGCCCGTCCACCATCGAGTCGCCGAGCGGGACGAGATGTAGCCGTCAGGGCCAGTTGCCTGCTAGGGTGATTCAACCGATCATTTGGTTGTCTGAGACGCAAGAGGAGATCCAATGCCAAACAAGCAAGGACCGCTGGCGGGGCTTCGCGTCATCGAACTGGCCGCCCTAGGACCCGTGCCGTTCGCGGCGACCATGCTGGCGGATCTCGGGGCCGACGTGATTCGCGTCGATCGGCCGCCATCAGGGGCGGAAATCTTCGACGCCGAGGACGAGATACTGCACCGCGGCCGACGCTCAATCTGCGTGGACCTGACCAAGCCGTCCGGGCGTGATCTGATCCTCGACCTCTGCGCCGAGGTCGACGTGCTTCTGGAAGGTCACCGGCCCGGAGTGAGCGAACGCCTCGGCGTCGGACCCTCGGACTGCTCCAAGGTCAACCCACGGCTCGTCTACGTTCGGTGCACTGGGTGGGGGCAGGAAGGGCCTCTCGCTGCCCGCGCCGGCCACGACCTCACGTACACCGCATTGAGCGGGGCGCTCGACGCGATCGGCGAACCGGGCCGCAAGCCAGTGCCGCCCCTGAATCTGATCTCGGACTTCGGTGGAGGTGGCGCCTTCGCGGTGATCGGGGTCCTTGCAGGCCTGTTCGAGCGAGCGGGCAGCGGTCGAGGCCAGGTCATCGATGCGTCCATGATCGACGGAACCACGTATCTGCTCTCGTCGGTCTTCTCCATGCTCAACTCCGGACAGTGGAACTTGGAGCGCGGGAGCAACGTGCTCGACGGCGGCACCCCTTTCTATGACACGTACGAGTGCGCGGACGGTCGATACATGGCCGTTGCCGCCCTCGAGCCGAAGTTCTGGCGGACGTGCGTGGCACACATGGAACTGCCGGTCGATCCCGATACGCAGTGGGACAAGAGCACATGGCCGGAGTTGCGAACACTCTTGGCGAAGACCTTTGGCAGCAGGACCCAAGCCGAGTGGACTGACCTGCTCGAGGGCGTCGATGCGTGCGTGGCCCCGGTTCTGACCTTGACAGAAGCCCCCCTTCATCCCCACCTGAGTGCGCGCGAGACACACCTGAAGGCATCGGGTGGGTTCCAGCCCGCGCCGGCCCCCCGATTCTCCCGCACGCCCGGCCTAGCCGGCGCCCCAGCCGAAGCTCCTGGCAGTTCCACCCGCAGCGTCCTGGCCGAGCTGGGGCTCAACCCCGAGGACATTGATCGGCTCGTCGCCGACGGCGCCGTCGTCCAGAACATCACAGAAGGAATTTGACGTGGATTTCGCACTGCCCCCCAAGTCCGAAGAGTTGGCGAAGACGCTCCGCGACTTCATGGCCGAGTTCGTCTACCCGGCCGAGGAGGTGCTCGAACGACAGTCGCTTGAGCTCGCGGCCGCGGGCACGCCGTGGGCACCCCGGCCGATCATGGACGAGCTCAAGACCGAGGCACGTTCGCGAGGACTGTGGAACCTGTTCCTCACCCGCAACATCGGTGGTGAGCTGACCACAACGGAGTACGCCCCGTTGGCCGAGATCAGTGGTCGCAGCCCACTGCTGGCACCCGAGGCGATGAACTGCTCCGCACCGGACACAGGCAACATGGAGCTTCTCGCACACTTCGGCACCGCAGAGCAGAAGGCCCAGTGGCTCGATCCGCTGCTGGACGGCCAGATTCGTTCCGCATTCGCCATGACTGAACCGGACGTGGCCTCGTCGGACGCATCCAACATCTCGACCCTGATCACCCGCGACGGCGACGACTACGTCATCAACGGAAGCAAATGGTGGATCACGGGTGCGCTGAGTCCACTGTGCAAGATCCTGATCGTGATGGGCAAGACGGACCCGGACGGACCTCGCCACAGGCAGCAGTCGATGATCCTGGTACCCATCAATACTCCTGGCGTCACTGTGACGCGGCACCTGAGCGTGTTTGGCTACGACGACGCCGCCCACGGCGGACACGCGAGGGTCGAGTTCGATCAGGTGCGCGTGCCGGCGGAGAACCTGATCGGCGGAGAGGGCGATGGATTCGCCATCTCCCAGGCACGACTCGGACCCGGTCGTATCCACCACTGCATGCGAGCGATCGGAATGGCTGAGCGGGCTCTGGAGCTGATGTGCGCCCGTGCCGACTCCCGCCGGACATTCGGAGGCCCGGTCTCTGACCAAGGAGTGATCCGCGACTGGATCGCCGAGGCGCGGATCCGGATCGAGCAGGCACGTCTACTCGTTCTCAAAACCGCATGGCTTATGGACGAGGTCGGCAACCGCGAGGCGCACACGGAGATCCAAGCGATCAAGGTCCTCGTTCCTTCGATGGCCGAATGGGTGCTCGACAAGGCGATCCAGGTTCACGGCGGCGGCGGTGTCAGTCAGGAGTTCCCGCTTGCGGCCATCTGGGCGCAGACGCGGACCTTGCGCCTCGCGGACGGACCGGACGAGGCTCACAAAGCAGGTCTGGGCCGCCGCGAGCTGAAACGGCAACGCGAAGCGCGGGAGAACGTTGAGCGGCTGACGCCCGTCGCGCGCTGACGCCCCAGCAATCTCCTGGAGCATGGAGCGGCGGCGGGGCTGTAGCACCAAGTGTTTGGTTGAAGATAGTGTGGGTTCCATCGATGCCACGACGAGGACGAAAACGAGCCCCTATGAATGACAAGCCCCAAGGCCGCTGGAACGAGGTGGTCGAAGCCGCCGCCGTCATCTTCCACGACAAGGGATATGAGGCAACCACTGTTCAGGACGTCGCTGACGCCGTCGGGATCCTGAAGGGGAGCCTGTACCACTACATCAAGACCAAGCATGACCTGCTTTTCGCTGTGGCCGAGCTGGCCGACGCCGCCAGCGCCGAGACCCTAGCGCAGGTGCGGGCCATCGAGGGCGGCCCAGCCGTCCAGCTGGCGGGCTTCATCCGGGCCCATCTCGAGCTCCTGTTTCGCGAGGGAATCAAGTTCCGTGTCTATCTGCACGACATGAAGTCCTTGGAGCCCGAGCAGTACGAGGTGGTGGCGAAACGTCGTCGTGAATACTCGCGCTACGTTGAGGACCTGATCCGGAGCGGTCAGGACGACGGCGTGTTCACGTCTACGATCGATCCACACCTTCTCGCTCTCGGGCTACTGGGAATGCTCAACTGGACGAACGAGTGGTTCCGCGAAGGCGGCCGGAACACGGCGGAGGACGTGGTCACGGCGTTCGTCGAGACAGGTCTGCGTGGGATGGGAACGGCCGAGACCGCCATCGCAGAAGCTGTCGGCCGGACCCAGCCCGCGTGATCCCTGTCGCCATCGAGGACAACTCGGCCGGTCGAGCCCGGTCGGGTGGATCTGATTGCAGCACTGCTTCCGTCGCTGCCAGCCATACGGGAGATTGATCGAGCCCACGAAGACAAACAAAGAAGGAGTGAGCGTGTCCGTCTCAGAGCGAATCAGCGTTGGCGACGTCAACCTGGTCGACGCCGTCGACCGTTGGATCGCGGACCGGTATCCCAGCGGCGCTGCCGCGTCGGGCATCAAGCCAATGCCGGGGAACTCAGGACTCAGCTTCGGGTTCCAGGTCAACGATGGCGCCGGCCGCGCAATCGATGCGGTGGTTCTGCGTCTTGCACCGCCGGGAGTGCGCCGATCGATCAACACCGACGTGCTGCGCCAAGTGCCGCTGTTGCAAGCGCTCGAACGGGCTGAGGTGCCGGTGGCGCCCGTTCTCTGGCACTCGGACGACCCTCAGTGGTTCGGAACCGATGCTCTCGCACAACGACTACTGCCCGCACACCCACTGCATCTCCTTGATGCGGCGTCCAGCGCCGACATCCCGTCATCGGGTGCCCAGCCGCTACTCCAGCGGGCCGCGGCGGTCCTGGCCGATGTGCACCGCGTCGATTGGCAGGCGGAGCTGCCCGGCTGGGCTGCGCCCACCGGCATCGAGCACGAGCTGGAACGGTGGTGGGCGCTGGTCGAGAAGGCAGCGGATCCAGCAGACGCCGAGCTGGCCTTGCGGCTTCGTGAGAGACTAAGCGCCACGGCACCCGCGCAGCCGAGCATCGGCTTGTTCCACGGCGACTTCCAGACCAACAACGTCTTGTACGACGGCTCAGGGACCGTGCAAGCTGTCATCGACTGGGAGATCGCCGGGATCGGTTTGCAAGGACTTGATGTCGCTTGGCTCGCCATGATGACCGATCCACAGCCGTGGGGGTCCGAACACCGGGACAGGCTCAGGATCAAGGCCCGGCCGAAGGACATCCATGACTGGTACGCACAGGCCCGCGGCCACGAGGTGGAATCCTTCGACTGGTTCAGGGCGCTGGCCGAGTACCGATTCGCTGCGATCGTGGCGTTCAATCTCCGGCTGCACCGCACTGGTCGTCGGCCCGATCCGTTGTACGACACCCTCGCATCGTCCATCCGTCCGCTGTTCGAGCACGGACTGACCATCCTCGCCTAGGCGCACCGACCCTTCGAACAGGAGCATCCATGTACATTCGCGTGGACACAACCCTCGTCCCGCCTGCAGTCGAGCTGCACGAGCAGGACGACTTCACCAGTTTCCGAGTCGTACTGGCAACTCCCGCTCATTCATGGATCTCGGCTGACAGCTTGGTGACCTTGGCCGGAGCCGACGACGACACGTCATGGCAGGAGAAACTCGACGGCATGGTGGCGTACGCGACCAGCAAGGGATGGGTCGACGGCCAGGGACGCCTGCGTGCTCACGTCGAGATCGAGTCCACCGACTAGAACATCAGGCGCGCCGTCTCAGGACCGGAGCAGGGGCGAAGCAAGATAGAGCCTCGACTTGGCCGTGTGGAATGTCGCGAAGGAATCGGGCCTCAAGGCGCTGAACACCACGATGAGCCCAACCAGGGCGACGATCATCCCCCAGTGGGGTCCGGGGTTCAGGACGGTGCGCAGCGTCGATGAGCCCTGACGTTCTTCGACGTGCTCGCGGGCGGGGGATTGTCGGTCATGGTCATGAGGTGTCTCCAATGAGATGGCCCGGGCACGAAGACCGGTGTTCATCGCTCTCGACGGGAACTAGATGATTAATTCCTATTGGATTCAGTGGTCGTAGGCGAT
>NZ_JBNHGO010000007.1:0-6805 GCF_059091365.1 Arthrobacter sp. MDT2-34-1 | reverse complement strand
CATCTGGGTCTTGGTCTCGGTGCGCCGGGCGATCTCGCGGTCGTCCCACGGAGTGAGGGCTTGATACTCGGGGACGAACCCGAGGCCCTTGCCGCCGTCTGGGGAGACCGCCTCGCGGGTGACGTCGACGTGCACCACGGCGGGCGCGTTCTCCAGCGCCTTGCGCAGGGCGGGCACGAGGTCCTCGGGGTCCTGGACACGGATGCCAAAGGCGCCAAGCCCCTCGGCCATCTTCGCGTAGTCGGCGGCGCCGAGCTCGGTGCCTGCAACCAAACCGTAGTTCTCCTGCTGGTCGTAGCGCTCGATATTCCAGGCCTGGTTGTCGGCGACCACGAAGACCGCCTTGGCACCGTGGCGGACGGCGGTGTTCACCTCCATCGCGTTGAGTCCGTAGGCGCCGTCGCCGTTGACCGACACCACCGGCCGATCGGGGAACTCCAGCGCTGCAGCGACTGCGTACGGCACCCCCACCCCCAGGCACCCCAGGGAACCGGGGTCGAGGTAGGTGCTGGGCTGCAGCCCGAGCCGAGCGAAGCTGAGCAGATCTCCCCCATCGGCGACCAGTACCGGGTCCTCCAGCTCGAGCTGATGGAGGGCGTCGAAGATTCGGTTGGGGTGCATCCGGCTATCGGAGCCGTCATCCGCAGTAGCCAGGGACTCACGGTAGCGGGCAGACCGCTCCTCGTGCCCGCGGCGCAGTTCGTCCCGCCAGGCTGGGTTGGGCCGGTGACCGGTCTCAACGAGCAACTCTGTGAGTTCCTGGAGTGTCCTGGCGACATCGGCGAGCACCTCGACCTGACCGCGTCGGTTGTCGCTGAGCTCGACGCTGGTATCGGCGATTCGGATGAACCGAGCCTGCGGGAAGACCGCCGGCGAGCCGTAACCGAGCTGGTAATCAAGCTGACGTCCGAGGGTGATCACCACGTCAGCCTCGCTCATCACGCGTGAGCGCATTGAGCCGACGTACGCCGGGTGATCAGTGTTGAGTAGGCCCCGGCTCTCCTGTGTGTCCAGGTAGGCGGCGCCGGTGGCGTCCAGGAAGCCGGGCAGTATCTCCCGGGATTCGCGGGCGCCGCGGCCGGTTATAACCGCGACCCGTTTCGCCCCAGAGAGTCCGCTGACCAGGGCCTGCAGCGTCTCCCGATCTGCACGGGTACGGCTCTTCTCGACCCTGGCTACGTGTTCAGGCAGCACCACCCCGGCCGGCACCTCGGCACGCAACACCGCGGGAGGCACCTCAAGGTATACCGGACCTGGGCCAGCGAGGTCGCCGAGCGCCACGGAGTACGCCTCCGAGAACTCGCGCAGCACCTGCGCCGGTTCGCGGAGGGTGCGGGCACGACGGGTGAGCGGGGTCAACATGCCCACGTGGTCAATGTCCTGCAGCGCGCCCATGTTCGCCTGCGGACCCGGGGCGCAGCCACCGATGACCAGAACAGGGGCGCGTGCGATCGAGGCGTTCGCGATGGGGGTAACCGTGTTAGTCACTCCCGGGCCAGCGGTTACCAAGGCGATGCCGGGACGGCCGGTTAGCTCCGCCTGTGCCTGAGCCATGTGCACCGCGGCCGCCTCGTGGCGAACGTCAATAATTTGCACTCCTCTACGGGCCAGCTGGTCCCACACGGGCTGGATATGACCGCCCTGCAAGCCGAAGACGCGGCGGACGCCGTTCGCAACGAGGAAATCAGCAATCAGGGCGGCGACTGAAGCAGGTGACAATGGGACTGGAATGCTCATGGTTCTCCTCGGTGATGTGTGTCACGTTGTCGTCACACGATAGCATTCTGAATACAGAATTCAATAGCTTTTCGAGGGTGAAGAGGCCTGCCGGTTTTATCGTGCTTAGTCTTATTGAGCGATCCGCCGATGGCGTGGCAGCCAGTTTGCCCCGTTTAGCGGGTCTCATACGCCCGGTAGCGGTAGCCTGACTACGGGATCGGATCATGGCGGTGGACGTCGACCGGGCTGTTGGTCAGACAAGCGAGCTGGATTTTGGCGTCGGCCATGGGGCCAGCGAGCCAGCAGTAGTGGGGCTGCCGGGAGGGTTTGAGCCCGCGGCGCTCAGTGAGACCGGATGCTGTCGGCTGCGAGCTCTTTCAGGAGCCGTAGAGAGTCTTTTTTCACGGCAGGTTCGCCTGCGACAGATAGGCCGTTGCGCGGCGCAGGACCTCATTCTCCTGCTCGAGTCAGCTTTTTCACGCCTCAGAGAACTCAGTGTTCTCGACGGCGGTTGTCCTGGGTTGAGCCCATACTCGGCGTCGGCTTGGTACATCCCGCTGCAAAGCCAGAACTCAGCCATGCGAAGTCGGCAGCGATCTGCTTTATCGTTCCCCGGCTCGCTGTGGGGCACCGTTAACCACGTCGCGGATCTCCTTGGGATACTGACTCGGGGACGCTATAGATCCTTCCCTTGACACCTCTCAGCGCAGAGTCCGCTCCGGAGCCATAGGACATTCGAGACCTGCAGATCAAGAACGCTGGATCTACGAGCCTCAGTCCGGGCGCTCTCAGCGATCCGGAGATCAGAGTCAAGAATCAGGCAGTGGACTTCGCCGCCGCTAGGTTCTCAAGCATCATCGTGCGGCCATGCTCAACATGGTGGCGGGCGCGCTCCGCCGCCGCCTCAGCGTCACCGGACAGTACGGCGCCGACGATCTGCTCGTGTTCCTCCCACACCCAGGACGGCACGCCACCACGGGCGAGCACCTCGGTCATCACCCGCCTGATGCTCTGGCTAAGCAAGACGGCGGTGTCGATGAGGAAAGGGTTGCCGGTGAGCTCATAGAAATATGTGTGGAAGTCGGCATCGGCTGTCACGAGATCAGCGAAGTTCCGGGTCGTTGCGGCGGCCTTGCCACGCTGCATGATGTCAGCAAGTTCCACACGCATATCGCGCGCGCTGGCCTTCGTGGACGAGAGCCGGACTGCGTGGACGTCGAGGAGTTCCCGCATGTCGTAGAGGTGGTTCACGTACGCGGCGTCCATCGGGACCACCTCGAGCCCCCGCTTGCCGGCCTCCCGCACCAAGCCATGCCGCTTCAGGAGTACAAACGCATGCTGAACGGGCTGGCGGGAAACCCCGTACCGTGCGGCGATGGCCTCCTGACGCAGTTGCTCACCACCACCGATCACGCCACTGCAAATGTCGTCGATGATGAGCTCATAGACCTGCTCGGCTAGCGGCGGCGCAGTTGCGACGCGTGGCTTCATCGGCTCCTCCTATGTATTCTGAATGTCAATCATACTCACGGCGGTGATCGGTGCTGGTCTTTAGCTGGCCGCTTCACCGTGAGGATGTGTACTCAAACCTGGCAAAGCTGTGGGCGTACTGTGAGGACTTGATGCCCAGTGGCTCCGGGGGACTGAAGTGGATGCCGGGGAACAGCACGGGGATACGCAGTAAGGTTCCTGCGACTGGACGGTCCCCGAGATCAGATTTTTCTTCCCTTCGGTGCGGTAGTCATGACGGTGATTGTGGTGATGGGATTCATCAGGTTGCGGAAGACCAAGGCCCCGGAGGCAGTCATGGGCAAGAACGGCGATAAGCCATCTGCCCAATAGCTCGGACGCCATGCCTCACAACGGACGCGACATAAGAAATCCGCCCATACCTGTACTAGGCAACAAGATGTCAGCCGTCTTGACGAAGGACCGGCTCTATATAGGCTACTTGCTAGTAGTACTTTGTTAGGTCGGTGGTGCGTGTTGGCAGTAGGGGCAGCGGCTAAGCAGTTGGACGAGGTGTTCCTGGAGTGCTTTGAGGACCTCGTACAGGCTTAGGCTGCCCCCGTCTCTTTTGGGGTGGCAAGGCGTTTGCGGGTGATGAAGAGGTGGGCGGCCGAGACCAGGGTGGCGTGGTGGTGGAATCCGGTGAAGGATCGCCCCTCGAAGTGGGAGAGTCCGAGCCCGGTCTTCAGTTCGCGGTAGTCGTGCTCGATGCGCCAGCGGATCTTCGCGAGCCTGACCAGGGTTTTCAGCGGGGTGTCGGCGGGCAGGTCCGAGAGCCAGTAGTCGGTGGGCTCGGGCTCGCGGGACGGCCATTCGGCGATCAGCCAGACCGCGGGCAGCGAACCGTCCTCCGCGCGGGGGATGTGCCGGTTGGCGGGCCGGACCCTGAGGGCGAGGAAACGGGATTTCATGGCCGCGGTCCTGTTGCCGCCGGTGGCCCTGGTGCCGTGCCGCCAGGTGACCCGGTGCAGTTCGCGGCGTCCTGCGGCCAGGGCCAGGTCGCGCAGGGTCGGGGCCTGCTGCCGGTAGCGCGGGACGCTCGGACGGCCCCGCCCGCCGCCGGATGCCAGGCGTTCGGGCGCGGCGCCGGCCGGATAGGCCGTGTTGCCTGCCTTGACCGCCATCACCCACGGGATCGAGCGGGCGGTCAGTGCGGCCCGGAAATGCGTGTTGTCCCCGTAGCCGGCGTCGGCGACCGCGACCGGGCAGGTGCGCCCCCAGAGCGCGAGCTCGTCGATCATCTCCAGGGCGAGCTCCCACTTGGGCCGGTGCCGCACGTTTTCCGGGATCCGCGCCTTCGCCCGGCGGGCGGCGACCGCCTCGGCCTCCGCGTTGGTCTCGGCCCGGGTGTCGTCCCAGGACTCGGGCACGAACAGGCGCCAGTTCACCGGGCACGAAGCCGCGTCGGTGGCCATGTGCACGGTCGCGGCGACCTGGCAGTTGCCGACCTTGCCCAGCGTTCCCGAGTACTGCCGGGCCACGCAGGCCGAGGCGGTCCCGTCCTTCCTGAACCCGGTATCGTCGATGACCCACGCCTCAGGCCCGATGGCCTCCTCAGCCAGGGCCGCCAGGCGGCGGCGGACCGGCTCGACCGCCCACGGCGAGGACGAGACGAACTGCTGCAGCTGCTGGTGGTCGACATCCAGCCGACCGGCCATCGGCTGCATCGACTTCCGCCGGCCCTCCAGCATCAGCCCCTGCAGGTACAGGCGGCCCTTCGCGCGCTGGTCCTTCCGGCCCAGCGACGCGAAGACCTCCTCGGCAAAGTCCTCCAGCTCGATCCGCAGCCCCGTCCCGTTCATCTCCACAACAGGAAATTAACAGGACCGCCGGCGGATTAAAAGACCCTCGCCGGAAAACCTAACAAAGTACTACTAGTGCGCGTCGTACTGACGGTACATGAACGAAGTCTCCTTGGCCTTCTTCGGACCGACGAGATCCGACAGGATGCTGGCCGCGAAACCGCAGCCGATCGCCCACCCAGCGACCATCGCAACGATGGGCTTCGGCGTGCGACGCATCTGCACGTGCAGTTCCGTGACGTCGAACCGCCAGTGGCTTCCCCGTCCAGCCCGAGTCGCCGCGCACGCGCTGGTCCCCGCCCGAACAGAAGGGCCTCGTCACACTCACCGGTCAGGATGATCACGCCGACCGACTCATCGTCCCCCGCCATCGTCAGCGCCCGCGCGATCTCCCAGATCGTCTGCTGCCGGAAGGCGTTGTGGACCTCGGGCCGGCTGATCGTGATCTTGGCAATCACGTCCTCGCACACCTCATGACGCGTGTCGGTCCAGTTGCCATCCGCGACCTATTCAGTCATGGTCCTCACCGTAAACCCGACCTCCAGCGGCAAGGGGTCCCCATCCAGTGGCGGACCGAGGGAGTCTCGGACACGCGCAGACGCGCCACGAACCCATCCTTCACTGGTCGAATCATGGCTCCAGCATCACCTCGCGAAGACGCTCGAGCTCGACCGGGCTCACGCCCAAGCGCATCTCCAAGTATCCGTTCACGGATCCGTAGTCCTGGTCGAGTTTCTCGAGAGTCACCTTCAAGAAGTACGGGTCGGCGCCCAGCATCAACGCCCGCGCGTAGTCGGGGAGTTCGCCGAACCGGTCCGACATGTCGTCCGACAACATCCGGACGACGGCGCGGTTGGTACCCAACCCTCTGTCGCTGCTGACATAGTCAGCCACGATCGTCTCCCGGGGAACACCGAGGCTGGACAGAAGGAGCGCGGACACGACTCCCGTCCGGTCCTTTCCGGCCGAACAGTTCACCACGACCGGATCCTCCGTATCGAGAAGGACGCGGAACAGCTGCCGATATTCGGGAGCGAAAGCGATGGGCAACGCGTTGTAGAACTTCTTCCATCCTTCGCGCCATTCGTTCTCCGGCGCGTCGTTCAAGGTAAGGATCGACTGAGCGACATCACTGGGGCTTTGCTTGTCCGAAACGATGTAGCGCACACCCTCAAGATCAGGTGCCGGGTTCGCCTCACGTTCCGAGGCCGCCCGGAGGTCGACAACGGCGCGGACTCCTAGTCGCCGGATTGCTTCGCGGCCGGCCGGGGTCAAGCGGTCGAGGCTATTGGAGCGAAAGGCCCGTCCGCGACGAACATGACGGCCGTCAACGGTACGGTGGCCACCCAGGTCGCGGAAGTTGCTCACACCGTCCAGGACGATCGGTGTCATTTGGTCGTTGGTCACTATCGCACTCCGTTCTGAAGACTCCTCGAGTCTGTCTGTTGATAATCTTCGATCGCACGGATGCCGTCGCGTCGGAACCGTGCTGAAAACTCGTATCCCAGGGGCAATTGTCGGACGTTGACGTAACCCTCCAGGAAGCGCGCCGCCGCCTTGTTTGTCGTGCAGGCGTTGCGAAACGCAATGAACACCTTGTAGAAGGCGATCTGCTGCTCAGTCGCGTCGACGCCACCGTGCCGCCGGTAGTGCTCCATCCACTGGTCCCAAGTCATGTATTCCGTCACCACGTCCTGGACGTACGCGAGATCCTCGGCCGGGTCCCCCAGATGGGCAGTCTCCCAGTCCAGGAGCGCCGTGGGACGGTCGTCCTT
>NZ_JBNHGO010000006.1:0-6819 GCF_059091365.1 Arthrobacter sp. MDT2-34-1 | reverse complement strand
TTCTGCTGATGTTCTTTTGGCACCCCCGGAAACTGCACTGGGCAGCCCTTGGCTCTGTGACCGTGTTCATGACGTCCAGTGCCGGCGTCGGGGTTTATGTGGTGTCTCGTCCGAACGACCCGCGCTGGTCCGGCACTGAAACCCTGACTGCGCCATCGTTGTCAGATACTCCGGTGATCGGGCGGTTCATGGAGCCGCTCGACACATTCCTGGGCAGCGTGGTGGGCGGCATCAATGATCTGCGCGCCTTCCAGAACGCTCTTCCCGTGGCCTTCGAGTTTTTCACCATGGCGGGGTGGGCTGTGCTCACTGCCGTACCCCTGGCATTCTTCGCGATGTTGGCCAGCGCTGCCGAGTACAGGCGAAGAAAGGCAGAAGTCACCAGGTACAAGAGCATCGTGGAGGAACTCCAGAAGCAGCTCGATGATGTCAAACGGTTCATAAACTACCCGCCGGCCTCCGAATCGAGCGAAGACGACGATCAGGGCACCTCGTTAAGTGACGACAGCCAATTCCATGCTCGCCGCGGTCGCGGAGCTGTAAACCGCCGTTAACGGGACAACCCGGATCGCGTTTCCCACCTGTCCGTCGGCTGTCACTTACCCGTCATGTTTTCTAAGTCCTGCAAGGGGCTCTTGAGGGACAACCGCCGATAACAGCGCATATGTCTCGTTGCCGGTCGGTATCAGTTGGTGGCCGGCCCGTCGGCGTAGCTCCCCCGGGTGTCCCGTCTCATCTAAGTTAGATGAGACAGCGGTCCAGGGGCGCTGCCGCGCCGTGGGGGTTGAAAGTCTGCCCGTCGCGTTCCGGGGATCCGTGGAGGCCTGACGGGACAGCGGAGGCAGCGGGATAATGCAGGTGTCCGCTGCGGCCCAAGCGCCGATTGTCCTTGGTACCGCCTGCCGGTCCGTGAGACAGCGTGGCGCGGAGGCCTTCCGCGGGAACCGTGGACTGTTGCCGTTGAGCACGAGTGTTAGTTTCCTTCTTTGTTTCCCTGTCCTTTCCGCAGCTGACACTGACACAACCACCAGCAACACCCCCAAGGGAGGGTCCCATGGACATCGTGCATGAGCGTGCCGCCGGGATCGACATCTCCAAGAAGGACGCCAGGGTCTGCATCCGGGTCCCGGGCAAACGAGCCGGGACCTTCACCTCGACGGTGACGACCTGGGGGCCGACCGCCGCTGAAGTCCTGGCCCTGCGCGACTTCCTGCTCGAGGCGCGGGTCACCACCGTGGTGATGGAATCGACCTCGGACTACTGGAAGCCCTTCTACTACGTCTTTGAAGACGTGCTGCCGGTGGTCCTGGTCAACGCCAAGGCAGCCCGCAACATCCCCGGCCGCAAGACCGATGTCTCCGACGCGGCCTGGCTGGCCCAGCTGGGCGCCCACGGGCTGCTGCGGGCCTCGTTCGTCCCGCCGGAGCCGATCCGCCAGCTGCGGGACCTGACCCGCGCCCGTACCGCGGTGGTCCGTGAGCGAGCCCGGTGCATCCAGCGGCTGGAGAAGTTCCTTGAATCCACCGGCATCAAGCTCTCCTCCACCGTCACGGACCTGACCGGTGTGTCCTCCCGTGCCATGCTCGAGGCCCTCATCGCCGGCGAACGCGCCCCGGTGGTGCTCGCGTCCCTGCCCGGGGCCCGATGCGCAGCAAGACCGCGGCCCTGACCGAGGCCCTGGTGGGCCGCTTCAGCGACCACGATGCGTTCATGGTGAGGATCTACCTGGACCAGATCGACGCCCACGGCAGGACCGTCGACGCACTCACCGAAAAGACCGAGGAGGCAATCGCCCCCTTTCGCACCGCACGGGACTTCCTGACCACCATCCCCGGGATCTCCAACACCGTCGCGGACGTGATCATCGCCGAGACAGGCGCCGACATGGCCGTGTTCGAAACCCCCGGCCGGCTCGCCTCCTGGGCCGGAGTCTGTCCCGGCTCGAACGAGTCCGCCGGCCGGGTCAGATCCTCCAAAACCCGCCCCGGCAACAAACACCTCAAAGGCGCCCTGGGCACCACGGCCCTGGCCATCTCCCACACCAAGGACACCCACCTCGGCGCCCGCTTCAAGCGGATCATGGCCCGCCGCGGCAAACCCAAGGCCATCGTCGCGACCGAACACGCCGTCCTTGCCGCGGTCTGGCACCTGCTCGCCCAGGGCGTCTGCTACGAAGATCCCGGTCCCGGCTACTACACCAGGCAGGACCCGGCCCGCGCCAGGAACAACGCCATCAAACGCCTCAATGACCTCGGCTACGACGTCACCCTCACGCCGGCCGCCGCAGCCTGACTCACCCTACTTTCGTATTAGGACACCGGGGGAAGGGCTTGGCCATGAAGATATTCGTTCCGGATCCGTCAAATCCGTCCCCGGAGTACCTGCGGTCCATCGGGGCGGCCGGGCTTCCTGCTTTGTTGAGAGCTGTGCCCGGGTCGGGGTGACAGAAAAGTCTGCACGGGTGGCCGGGTCAGGCGTAGCGTGGGGAACATAGTTTTTCGCAGGGAGCCTTGGTGGAACGCATCGATGTCGGCGTGATCCGTCTGCGGATTCTGGGCGACCGGGTCCCGGAAACCGCCGCGGCCCTCGCCTATTGGGAAAATCATCTGGACCCTGCGGGGGAACTGGTCTTCCCCCACAGTTTCAAGGGTACTCCGGTCGACCGGCACGGCCCGGTACGGACCGCCCGGTACGTGGCCCAGTTCGTCTCAGCCGAAGTGACCGGGCTCAGATGCCCAAAGTGCGGCGGTATCCTGCCCCCGGTACCGGTTACATCCCGCGCCCAGGCGCGCCGGGTGTGGCAGGACCGGCACAACCCCGACACCGGGACTGGTTGCCCGACCTGCATTCAACGGATCCGGACCTGGATCAAAGCCGCCGATCACGGCCTGCCGGCGGGCATCAGCCCGCAGACGGTTCTTGCCGCCGAGGCCCTGCGGCAGACCGGCGCCTGGGGCGAGCATATTGGCGGACAGGCCCTCATCGAGGCGCTGCCGTGCTCTGACGTGCAGCTGCTCGTGAACGACGTGCTGGTTCCCTGCGCGGCCATCGGAGAGGAGGCGGTCGATTTTTCGGCCGATGGAAAATCCTCGTTCTATCCCTCCAGAATCATCTGGATCTTCGCCGGAGACGGACCACCGGCCCAACGCCTCCGGGTTTTTGAAAAACAGCTCGATGAACGGCTCGGCCGCATTCTGACCAGCTCCTTCGAAGACATCGCCCGTGCCGCCGCCCGGTGCATCGAGGACGAGGTCCTCAATTACCTTGAAGTCAAGCTCCTTGAGCGGGACTGGCCGCAGCCAAGCGACCGGGATAAAGCCTGGGTCCGTCAGCTGGTCAATGAGCACTGGGGCCGGCTGGATCTGGCAGCGTTCTGCACCTTGATCGAAGCGGCGTTCCGCAAAGCGGGCAAGGCCAGGCTGCGACAGAACAGGATCGGCCTACAGCCGGTGACCAGTTACCTTGTCTGTGGGTTCTACACCGCCATCGAACAGACCGTCACCGGCCGGTCGGGGCCGCGCACCTATGAGAAACCGGCAGATCTGGACTATCTGCCCCGCACAGTGGCCGTCTTCGGGTCCGTCCTCAGACTCGACATCCTCCACGCCCGCCCCGAAGACATTGAGCTGCGGCGCCCCGCAGCCGCAAATGGGGACCTGCGGACCCGCATCCTGCATGTCATCGAGGTCCTCCAGCCCGATCTCAGTGACGAGCACTCTGAACTGCTGAACAGGTTCGCTGAGGTCTACTGCCGAAACGCGCTGGCCATGAACGACAGCGATGCCTTTACCGCCGCCTGCAACGGCCTGGCCTACCTGACCGGCGCGGTTCCGGCCCCGGTGCTCACTGAACTGCGCAAGGCCCTGACCGCCATACGCAACGCTGCAGCACAGCGGTAACCGGCCCCAACGCCTGGCTGGACCTTCCTGCGCCCCGCCAAGCGGTCCCGGCACAGGGCAGCCGCTGTGTTAAACAGATCGGGGGTCTGGCGTTGCTGCCGCCAAGGCCCCCCGGTCCCGTTGCTCCGCCATAGCGGAGTCGGTAGCGCACCTTCCGGAATTACCTCCGAGCGGCTATCCCGCTGCTGTGCGGGACCGCACCGTGCGCTACGCCATTAAATTACTGCTGCCGCACGGTGCAGACAAGAGGGCGCGTTGACTCATAGAAAACCTCCGCGTAGCGGTATACGTTGCCTCATTTGAAATCCTCCGCCTGGCGGCGTGGTGGACCGGTGTTGGCGGCCGATGCCGGTTATGCCCGTTTCTATGGAGCTGACGATGGCCCAGCGGCAGGCTGTGACGAAGAAGAAGGCCCTGGCGTACCGGGGCGCTGACCGGGCCGGCAAGACCCGGATCCTGGACGAGCTGGTCGAGCTGACCGGCTGGCACCGCGATCACGCCCGGGCCGCGCTGCGCCAGGCGCTGGTCCTGAAGCCGATGCGGCCCAGGCCCGGCAGGAGAACGGTATACGGTCCGGAGCTGCTGCCGGGTCTGATCAGGTGCTGGGCCGTGCTGCGGTTCCCGGCCGGCAAGCTGCTGGCCCCGATGCTGCCGGTGCTGGTGCCGCTGCTGCGCCGGGACGGGGAACTGGATGTCACCGACACGCAGGCGCAGCTGCTGATGGCCATGAGCCCGGCCACGATCGACCGAAAGCTGGCCGCCGAGCGGGCCAGGATGCTGCCGCGGGGCCGGTCGCATACCAAGCCCGGCACCCTGCTCAAGTCCCAGATCCCGATCCGGACCTGGGCCGAATGGGACGACGCGGTGCCCGGGTTTGTGGAGATCGATCTGGTCGGCCACGACGGGTCCAACGCCTCGGGCGAGTTCTGCTTCACCCTGACGGTGACCGACATCGCCACCGGGTGGACGGTGAACCGGGCGGTGCGGAACAAGGCCGCCAAGTGGGTCTTCGAGGCCCTCGAGCACGTCACGAACGTCTTCCCCTTCCCGATCATCGGCATCGATTCGGACAACGGGTCCGAGTTCATCAACGAGCACCTGCTGGCCTACTGCCACGCCCGCAGGATCACGTTCACCCGCTCCCGGCCCTACAACAAGAACGACGGCGCCCACGTGGAGCAGAAGAACTGGGCCAGGGTCCGGGAACTGGTCGGCTACCTGCGCTACGACACCGAAGCGGAACTGGCCAAACTCAACGAGATCTGGGAACTGGACCGGATCTTCACCAACTACCTGCTGCCTCAGCAGAAACTGATCGAAAAGCAGCGCCACGGGGCGAAGGTCACCCGAAAGCACGATGCGCCGGCCACGCCCCACCAGCGCGCCGTCCGGCACCCGAGCGTGCGCAAACACCTCACCATCCGGATGAACGCCGCCTTCAAACGCATCAAGCCCGCAGCGCTCTCACGCCAAATCCTGGCCCTGACCGCCGACCTGGAAACACTCGCCCTCGCGAAGAAACCCGCAACCCTCAAACCCATCAACAGCGCCTGGAACCACACCCCAAGAACCCACCCATGATGCACTCCCGGCCATGACCTCATCCGGAGAAATTCAAATGAGGCAACGAATCAGTCTTCCCGGAGGTATTGCAATGAGGCAATAGGTAACCTCTGTCAGTTCTGATATGTAGGTTCGGTTGTCAATAGACATAGGTGAGCGGCTTCCGGCTCTTTGTTCCGGAGGCCGCTCCTTGTGTGCCGGCCGGAGGTTAGTGGCAGCGGGGCGAGTCATGGTTCGACTGCATGGTCAGACTGATATTCGCGGGTTGGCTACCGCATGACGATTATTCGGCCGGAGCGTGCCGGTGTCTAGAATCGAGCGTCAACGGTGTGATCCGTCTGCTCATAGAACCGTCCCGGGTTGGCTCCGCGTGCTTGCCGTGTCACTGCCGCCGCCTGCCGGGGGCACGTTCTTATCGGTCATGCTGCCTTCATGGGTTCTCCCTGCTGCAGGGGCGCGGCCAGCGACCAGCACCAGCCGGCCAGCTCGCGGGCAATGGCCGTGTTGGCCTTGACCGGCATCTTGTGCCGGGCGTCGAAGTGCTCCCATTTCCGGTGCAGCCGCCGGTTGCCTTTCAGGGCCCGGATCCGGGTGGCCGGGTCAACCAGGTCCAGCTGCCGCAGCAGCCGTACGCCGGGGCGTGAGTAGGGGCGGCGGTGCTGCCAGGCCGCTTCAACCAGCAGTCTCCGGGCGTAGGTGCTGCCGGCTTTGGTGATCGGACCCTGATGGCGGGACTGTCCGGAGGACTGCTCGCTGGGCACCAGCCCGAGGTAGGAGCCGATGGAGGAGCCGGTGAAGCGGGTCCAGTCTCCGATCTCGACCGCGAGTCCGAACCCGGTGGTGGTCTGGATGCCGCGCAGGCACATCAGCGCATTGATCACCGCCGCGTACCGGCACTGCGCCGCCGTTGCGGTCACCTGCCGGTCGATGCGCCGCAGGCGTGCGGCGAGCAGTTCCGCCTGCTCAACGTCGGCCTCATAGGCGAACTGCAGCACCGGGTCCTCGAAGCGCTGCCGGTGCAGCCACGCGCCGTGTTCCTGCGTCCATTTGGTGTCCTTCGGGTAGCGGATGCCGTGGCGCAGCAGGATGGCGTTGACATGCTGGCGGGCATGCGCGAGGTCCCGGGCCGCGGCCGCGCGCAGCCGGGACAGATCCCGCAGCGCCTCGGTTGCAGCATCCGGGATCCGCACCTCGGTTACGGTACCGACCGCGAGCATCTGGGCCAGGACCCAGGCGTCCCGCCGGTCTTCTCCGAACTAAGAGTTTCAAGGATCTTTGCCAGTGATCACGGGCTTTTCCGGTCGGTGGACGGGGTGTTGGTGCGGCCGGCGGATTGGGCAAAGGTTGGCATGCCGAG
>NZ_JBNHGO010000005.1:0-7958 GCF_059091365.1 Arthrobacter sp. MDT2-34-1 | reverse complement strand
GCAGTCATCCGGCACCGCTGGCGCTGCATGTGCGCCCGGCATCCGGTAGGGGCTCCGCTGCTCCGCAGCCGCTGCCGCGCCTGCGCAGCCGCTGCCCGCCCGCACCCCTCCCCCGTAATCGGAATTGCTCCAGCACCCCGGCGTAACGTTCGGTCATCGACCCCCGGCGGCTGCCGCCGCCCGGGCTCGTTCTCTGTGCCAAAAGTCGTCGCGGGACCACAGCAGCCGGGCGAAGCCCGGTTTTTCCCCAGTGGTTGCTCAGCTTTTCCTGAGGTTTCCTGAGGTTTCCTGAGCAAATCCTGAGCAAAAAATACCGTTACCGAACCGTTATATAACTGATTAACTAAATCGTCTTTTGGACATGGGTTTATCGCTTAGGCTTCTCTTGTTACCAGCACTTCGGCTTACCACCGGGGGAGCTTTCTCTACAAGCAAAGGTCTACACAATGGCTGATTCACTTGCCCGCGTTTCGGGCGTCGTCATCAATAAGCACCGCCAGTCGGGCACTTCCCGCAGCGGTAACCCCTATGACTTTGAAACCCTTACCGTGCTCGTTGGGGGCAAGGGCATCTGTGAGGTCATGATGCCGAAGCCCGAGAACATGGGAATCGTTCAGGGCCACCATCCGAATGAGGGCGACTCCATCGACTGGCTCGTGGAGTTCTCTGCCGGTGGGCGCGGTGTGAATACCCGCGTCGTTGGCCTGTTCCCGTCTGCTCCCGCGAAGCTCGAAAAAGCCTCTTAAATGGGTCGGCCCCCGGTTACCAGCCGGGGGCCTAACCTCAACGAAAGTCTCTACCTTTCGAAAGGCTCAGACCCATTATGTCCCACCATCCTGTTGTTTCCCTGCAAGCCGTTTCCCTCGTCAATTCGCTCTCCGACACTGCTGCCGGTGTAGTGATGTCAGCGGTTGGGCTGGCGCTCACTGTGGCGCTGGTCGGGCTTGGTATTTTCGGGGTTTTCTGGATTCTTGAAACTCGCGGCGGCATGCGATGACTGCCACCGCCACAGCCGAACCGACTGCCGAACCGACAGCCGAACCGACTGCCGCAACGCCAGCCGCAACGACTGCCGAACCGACAGCCGAACCGACTGCCGCAACGTCAGCCGCAACGACTGCCGAGCCGACAGCCGAACCGACTGCAACCGTCACAGTCACAGCCGAACCGCCCGCGCCCGGTTCTGAACCGCTGGACTCTTCGACGTTCCTTGAATCAATGGGCGCGCTTCAGGATTCGTTGACGGTCGTTGTCGTAATCCTGGGCCTGCTGCTGCTGTTCGCCGCGTTCGGTGCGGTGCTGGCGGTGCGGCGATGATGGCCGGGATAGCTCTGGAGGTTCTTTCCGGGCTGCTCGCTGCCTCGTTCGTGGTGATCCTTTGGCAGTTGCTGCGGGCGCTGCTGTGAACGTTGCCGATGCTGCCGATTTCATCCGTATGTGTTTGAGTGCCGGGCTGTCCGCCGGGCTCGTGGTCGCGGTTCTGCGGTCCTTCTAGATTTTCTGTCCGTTTGCCGTGTGTGTGTAAAGGGGGTGAACACATTGACGAACGCTGTTACTACCATTCAGGGCGCTGTTGCGTCCTTCGGGCCTGATCTTCTGGCCGTGGGCGGCACCGCTATCGGTATTGCTGCCGGTGTCCTGCTGCTGCGCAAGGGCTGGGGCCTGATCCGTGGCATGGTCAAGTAAATTTGACCGCTCGCGCCGGGCGTGGGGAGTCCTCGCCCGGCGCAAAAAAACCGTTCTACTCGTATCTGTAAGGGGTAAAGAAAATGACTGTTCCTGCTGACGCTGTTTCGACCATTACCGGCGCTGTTACCAACTTCGGGCCGGACCTGCTGGCCGTGGGCGGTACCGCTATCGGCATTGCTGCCGGTGTGCTGCTGCTGCGCAAGGGCTGGGGCCTGATCCGGGGCATGGTCAAGTAACCACTGTTCCGCCTGGGGGCCGTCGTCGTGTATCGGCGGCGGCTCCTTTGTTTTTCTGACCGTGTGTAAAGGGGCAAGGGTGAAATTGAAGGAACGGCTGCGGGGGCGCGGCCTGATGGACAAATTTAGGCGCGGGGTCGTCGGGATGGTGGTTGCCGGGGTGCTGGCGGTCGCTGTCGCTGTCGGCGCTCCTGCGCAGCGTGCCAGCGCAATACTTCCGGCTATTCCGCTGATCTGGGGCGGGGTGACTGCGTTCATTGCTGCCAACGGTGCGGCCATTGGTGCGGCGGCGACGGCTGCCGCTGGGTTCGCCTGTATGGAGTGGTGCGATGACGGGATGAACTGGCTTGCTGACGATGAAAACTACGACATGCCGTGGGAAGACAAGATGCGGGAGTGGGAGGAACTGAACGGCGGGCAGGATGAGACGAGTCTGAGCACAAGCACGCCGGAAGAAAAGTTGGCGAATCCTGAACCGTTGACCTATCTTCCCCACGGTTGGATTGATCCCGGGCTGATTAAGACAGGTGGGCGCGTTTATAAGGACTCGTGGAATATCAAGTTAGAGCCGGTTCCGGGCAGCACGCCTAAGACGTTCGCGTTTTGGTATGACCTCACGTGTCAATGGACGGTTGGGGACGAGGCGGGGAACGAGTTTGAGGTTCGGGGCAAAGCGGGTCAGGCCTCGGCCTATCCGGTTTCGTATGATGCGGAGTTCAATTGGTTCGAAGTTCCTATTACCCAGTGCGGCCCGGCTAACTCGGTCAAGGTTTCCGGGTTCCGGACCTATGACAACAAGTACGACGCAACCGGCGCGTATATAAAGCATCCGGCGGGTAGCACTATCTCGACTACACGCCCGGCCAACATGATTAATTGGGGCGCGGGTGCTGCCGGGCCTGCCGCGCCTGAGGATGTCAGCTATGAAGTGACACAGAAATGCGTAGGCCCGGATACCGGCGCGGTCTATGACCTCAAGGCCACGTACAGCGGCACCACGGACAAACTCACGGTTCCCTCCTGCAAGGCTGCGGGGCTGGGCGAATACTCACAGGGCCTGTCGATCAGCTATGACAACGGCTCCGGGCCACAGACGATCTGGGAGGCCAAACCCGATCCGGCGGCGGCGCTGAACTATCCCGAGTGTGCGCCGAACGGGCCTACGGTCTGCGGGCTGCATGTCCACGTTGACGGCCAGCAGTGCCAAGCGGGCTCACAGAACCGCTGTTCGGTCTGGGCTGACCTTGCCCGGCATGAGCCCTCGGCGGTCAAGTGCATGTACGGGCCGTATTCGGTCGGGGTGGATCAGTGCAGCGTGCTGGAACAGGCGTACGGCGACCGTCCCGCGCAGCGCAACGACTACAACACAGACGGCGATCCGACGACGGGCGGCGTCAACTACTGGACCGAACCGCGCGTCGATCCCGAAACCGGGCAGACAACACAGGTACAGGTGCCGCGTCCGAACGCTGACGGCTCGCCGTCCGTGGGCACCGGCACGAATCCGAACGTCTCCCCGGATCAGGGCATGCAGAACTGTCTGTCGGCAACATTCAGCCTCAACCCGGTTGATTGGGTCATGGTCCCGACACAGTGCGCGCTGCGCTGGGCCTTTGAGCCTTCGCCTCAGGTCGCAACGGACATGGCGACGGGGCTGCGCGGCAAGCTCGAAACCAAGGGCATTCAGCCGGCCATTGAGACAGTGACAGGAACCGTTGACGGGCTCGGGGGGCCAGGCACCGGCTGCAAGGGGCCTGCCCTGCCGTTCAAGCTGGGCGACTACGAAAATACGATCTGGCCGTTTGATGCCTGCGCCGAACCGATGAAGGGCATTGCATCCGGGGTGAATGCCTTTATTGCCCTCGGGCTGGTGGTCGGCGGCGGCTTCGCCATTATCCGCGCCATTGGTTCCGCGTTCGGCTTCAACTTCTCAATGGGCAAGGGGATCAACGGTGATAACTGACACGCTGATAAACGTTCTGGGCGGGCTCGTGGGCTGGCTGCTGGACGGTCTGCCTCGGGTGGAACTGCCCGGCTGGATGGACGATTCCGGGGATTACGCGCTGCAGGTTTATGCCTTC
Source organism: Arthrobacter sp. MDT2-34-1 (assembly GCF_059091365.1). Taxonomy (NCBI): domain Bacteria; kingdom Bacillati; phylum Actinomycetota; class Actinomycetes; order Micrococcales; family Micrococcaceae; genus Arthrobacter; species Arthrobacter sp. MDT2-34-1. The sequence goes on along the minus strand of NZ_JBNHGO010000005.1, from coordinate 3,952 downwards.
GGCTCGTCAATGGGCGTCTGGTTTCCGGTGCCGCTGGCCATTGCCGTTGTCCTTGCCCTGCTGGGGGTCTATCTGGCCTCCTTCGCGGTGAAGCTGGTTCGCATTGTCGCGTCGTTCCTGACTGCGGGCGGCGGGTCGGCGGCATGAGCTGGGAAACATACGGCGTCATTCTGGCCGTGCTGGGGGTTCTGTTCTTGGCGGTTATCGCGTGGCTCATGGTCGAGCTGCGCGATACTCCGCCGGAGTCCGATTGGTACAGGGGAGTGACTGAGAAATGATCCGTTTTCTTCTGCGGCTGGCCGTGCTGGCTGCGCTGCTGCTGCTGGGTACAGCGTCCGGGGGCCTGCGGGGCGTGCTGGGCTGGCTGCTGCTGGGCTGGATTCTCTGGCGGGCGGCTCCGGGGCTCTGGCGCGACTTCCGCCGTCTGTGGTTCTTCTCCCGCTCTGTCCGGGTCGGTGGCCGTTTTGGGCTGCGCCTGGGCTCCAACGATCTAACGATGTAAAGGAAACTTGACGATGGGTTTTGAAACAATCCTGGCTCCTGCTGCACAGTCCGAACGGGCGCGCGCCCGGCGGCGGGCCTATCCCATTCACATGTACTCGGGAAAAAATGGCGCGGGGAAAAGTGCCTGCATGGTGTACGACTCGTTGCCTGATCTGGACGCCGGAACTCCGGTGCTCTCCACGGTGCGCCTGCTCGATTACCGGCGGCCGCGTCCGTGTGATGATCCGGCCTGTGATGATGCCGTGGGCCATGCTGCCGGGCATCTGGCGGCGCATCCGGCCTATGTTCCTTTCACTGACTGGTGGCAGCTTCTGGAGTGGGAATCCGGCCCGGTGCTGATGGATGAAATTACCGGCGTGGCCGACTCCAACGAAACGTCCGGCCTGCCGACGGCGGCGGCTAACAAGCTGGCCCAGTTGCGGCGCTCTGACTGCTCGGTGCGGATTACCGGGCTGAACTTCATTCGGGCCAATAAGCGCATTCGTGAATCCGTGGTGGCGGTGACGCGCTGCCGCTCGATGCTGCCGGTTACGGCGAGGAATGAGGACGGGACAGAAAAGCTCTGGAAACAGCGCCGTCTTGCTCTCTGGACGACCTATGATGCGCAGTCTTTGCCGGTGGACGATCACACGGAAGCGGCTTATGAGAAGGCGGACCGTCTGGTTTTTGCCCGGCACTGGTTGCCGACGTCTGATGCGATCCGGGCCTATGACACGTATGCGCCGGTTTTGACGGTGGGAACGGTCACGGATTCGGGGCGGTGTGCTCACTGCGCCGGGACTCGTCGGGTTCCTGAGTGCTCCTGCCACGATTACCAGCAAGCAAAGGTCCAGCGGAAAGCGGGGACGCCCGCAAGGGCGAAGCCCGAGGACGTTTCCGCGTCGCTGGACTTCCTTCCTGCATCTGTCAGCGCGTCTTGAGTGTGACTGCTGGGGCTGTAGTGACAGAATGAAACCACTGTTAAAAGGCGAACGGCGCCGGGACTTGGAATCATCGGCGCCGTTCGAAATGTCTACCGTGTGTAAAGGGTGGTGACGTGTCTAGTGTAGAGGTTTTGCCCGCGCTAGCGGTACCCGAAAGTGATTCGGCGCGCCGACAAAAAAAACTCGATGACTATGCGGCGTTCCGCTCCATCATCGATGACTACGCTCCCGCGAAGCTTCCGGGGGCCTTCGATGTCAAGACAGCCGCTGATATGGTGGCGGGCCGTCTGGGGGTCCAGCTTGGCGGACAGAATGAACTGCTGCCCGGTTCCACTGCTGACACGGTGCGCTTTGGGACAACTGAGGGCCGCTCCGTCCGTCTGATCCTGTCTCCGGGAATCCTGGGCTGTGCCATGAGTGATGAAGCGCGGCGGGAAAAGACACTCCAGCGGATAGAGGACAAGACTCGTCGCCGGGCCGATTTGGCGGCGTCGTGGGTCAATCAGGAAACAGGGGAGATTGGCGATGTTGCCGATTATCTGGCGCATGAGAACGGGCCGAGTTCCAAGGAGATAACCGGCTGGTCTGCCAAGTCGCGGGCGAACATGGTTAAGCAGCTTGCGCAGCTTGACCTGTCCGACTGGTCTGCCGATACCGGGGCGCTGGCGATGGTTACGTTTACGCTGCCGGGCGACTGGGTCGCGGTGGCTCCTGACGGCAAGACGTTCAAGAAGTTTTTTGAGCGGTTCCGGCTGCGGTGGCGGCGCGAGGTCGGCACGGATTGGCGGGTGCTGTGGAAGTTGGAATTTCAGCGTCGGGGGGCTCCGCATATCCATGCGCTGCTGCGGGTTCCGGCGCTGGTCGTCTCCAAGTCGTACCGGCAGACGATGACGTTTGAGGATTGGCTGTCTCGATCCTGGGCGGACATTGTGGGGGCGTCAAAGGATGTTGACCGTTGCGACGTTCGCACGCGGGAAGAGTTCGCGGAATATGACCGGCACCTCAAGGCGGGAACGGGCATTGACTTCTCGGGGGAAAAATTCAGCGATCCGCGCCGCATTTCCATGTACTTTCTTGGGCACTCCGCTAAGACCACTGACGGCAAGGAATATCAGCACATTGTGCCGGATGCGTGGCAGAAGCCCGGCAAGGGTCCGGGCCGGTTCTGGGGTTCGTCCGGGTTCGCTAAGGCGGTTGCGGAAATTGATTTGAACATGGGCGACTACTTCCGCGCCCGGCGGGTGATTCGCAAGCTGTCGGCGGCTCGGGCGTGGACGGTCGCGGTCAAGCGGGAGAATGGGATCTCCAAAACCCTCGGGCGTCAGCCGCGCCCGGCGCATCAGGTCAAGGCGAAGCGTCCGCGTTCCGGGGGCGGCTTTAATGGCGGTTGGGTGCTGCTCAATGATGCTCTCAAGGCTGCGCAGCATGTGGGGCGGTTCCTCGATCCTGACGAGGACTGCCGCCTGTGGGTGACTCAGCACGCGGCGGCGCGGTTCTCGCCGTCGTGGGTCGAGCTCGTGCGCGGCTAGTCTGCGTTTTCGCAGATAAAGCAGCTGGCCGGCTGGCCCCGCGGTCTGCGTTTTTGCAGATTTTCTGCTGGGCCCAGTAGCTCGGCGCTCCGCGTTTCTGCACACGGAAAAACCCCCGGCGTCTGCCGGGGGTTCTTCTGTCGGTGCTGGCTGGTAGGGGCCTACTTCTTGCGGCTGCGCTTGGCGGGCTTGGGCTGGATCGGTTCGCCGTTCAACGTCCGGTAGTGGGCAACTTCCATATGGTCTGTGCCCAGCACGGCGGCATAGAACATGCTGTTTCCGGGCGGAAGGTGGCTGGTGTCGATGGTGCAGGAACAGAACCTGCAGTCGAAACCCTTGCCCGTCAGGCTGCCGCCGTCGCGGGGTGTCTCGTAGTCCTCGAACGGTCCCGCCGGGCTCTGGGCGATGACGGGCGAGGCGTCCGCTTCGGCCCAGTGCGCCGGGCCGGTGACGGGCTCGGCGTCGGCTTCGATTTCCTCGGGCGTCATAAGTTCCTGGGCTGCATTGATGATCGTCTGTCCGTCAAGCTGGGGCGTCTCGGTCCACGCGGCGCGCTCGGCGTGCTCGCGCTCGGCGCGTTCCTGCGTTTCGCAGTATTCCTTGTATTTCTGCTGCGCGGCCTGCTTGCTGATGCCCAGTCCTGCGCCGATCTGTGCCCAGCTTGCGCCAGTGGCGCGGGCCTCCCAGACGGCTACGCGAAGATGGGCGGTTGCCAGCCTGACGGCTTCGGCTGCTGCGGCGAGGTTCTGAACGGCGGTTTCCTGTGCTGTGGTCATAAGTCAATTTTAGTTGACGATGGGCCTCCGCGTCAAGTTTTGTTGACGATTCCGGCGGCCAGGCTGGGGCGGTAGTCGCGTCGTTGTCTTGGCCTTCTCGGCTGGCGAAGGCTGAAATTACGGGCAGTCATCCGGCACCGCTGGCGCTGCATGTGCGCCCGGCATCCGGTAGGGGCTCCGCTGCTCCGCAGCCGCTGCCGCGCCTGCGCAGCCGCTGCCC
>NZ_JBNHGO010000004.1:0-214703 GCF_059091365.1 Arthrobacter sp. MDT2-34-1 | reverse complement strand
CCTTGGTCGCCCCGTCGATGGCCTTGCCGTCGCGCAGCCACTGCCAGGTGACGGTGGCTGCCGGTGTGGTTGTGCCGGGGGCGGCGGTCAGGGTCGCGCCGACATCGTTGCCGCCGGTGAGTGTGGGAACCGGTGCGTCCGTAAAGGAAAAGACAGGCGTAACAGCTGCTGACACAGCCGATTCCGTCGCGTAGCCGGCCAAGAAGTAACTGGCCCGCACGCTGATTTGTTTTCCAGCGTCAGCCGCAGCCAGCTTGTAGCTGGCGGAAGCCGCACCCTCGATAGCCTTCCCCTCGCGCAGCCATTGGTACTCGACTTTCGAGGCCGCAGGCTCGGTCGGTCCGGGTGCCGCGGTAAGCACATTACCGAGTTTTACGTCACCGCTGATTTTCGGCGCAGTGACAGTGGCGAATGTTTTCTCTCCGAAAACGAAATCGATATCGGACGAATCAGCAGTTCCAGAAACGATCACAACTGTGGCATCCGCCATCGAAGCAACATTTCCATACCATCGATCGTTCAAGCCGTCGTAGCTGACGTAGTGCAGCTTGTAGCCACCGGGGGCAAGGCCCAAGACGGAGTAGCTTCCATCTCGGTTCACGACGCCGCTATTCTCGGATTCGCCAGTCTCGGCATCGTAGACGTAGACGTACATCTCCTCGATAGGGTGGCCGACAGGGACTGTAATCTTGCCGTGAATACTGCCACCCGGCTGCAGCTCGATGTCGATTCCTGTCAGATCCCCGCCGGCCAGAACCAACGGGCCAATCGCATCGTCCCCGGAGCGTGCGTCTTTGTACCATTGGGGAACGAGACGCGTACCCCAGGCATGAACTTTCAACTTGTAGTTGCCGTCTTCGAGTCCGGAAACGAAGTAGCGTCCCGCCGCATCCGTGTTGGCCCAACCTGTTTGGTCGCCGAAGGAGTCATAGATGGTGACTGCAATGTCCTCCGGACTATAGCCCTCCGGCACGGAAATGGTTCCCGAAATGGTTAGGCCCTTGCTGAGGTCGAAGTTGATGCCGTCCACGTCCAGGCTAGGTGCAACCTTCACAACCGTCGCACTGTTCTTGGTCGAGGCGCCTGAATACCATTGCGAGAGGAGCCCTGTTCCCCATGTGCTGGCGTACAACTTGTAGTCGCCTGCGGCCACTCCGTGGAACATGAAGGCTCCGGACTCGTCCGGGGTTTCCTCATCTAGCCATTCACCAGTGGCTGCTGAGTAAAGCCTGATTTCAACCCCCTCCGTTGTCCCACCTGCCATGGCTGTTACTACGCCCGAGATGCTCCCGGCTTTGGCGAGTTCAGCGTTGATGCTGGTGCGGTCCTGTCCGTCCTCGAGGGTCAGGGTTTCGGCCTCTCCGAAGGTTTGGGCGCCTTCGTACCACTGCGAGAGCGCGCCCGAGCCGCCGGCGGAGAAGTGGATTTTGTATTGTCCAGCGGCTAGTCCAGAAATTGTGTAGCTGCCGTCTTCGTCCAGCCAGGTGCCGCCGACCGATTCGTCTGGGTCCTCGACCTGGTAGACACGGACCCGGACAGATTCGGCATCGGCACCCGCAGGCATGGCCACCGTGCCGCTGATGCTGGCGGCTTTGGCGAGTTCAGCGTTAACGTTGGCGCGGTCTTGGCCGTCGGCCAAGGGCAGGGTTTGGGCGTCTTCGAAGGTTTTGGCGCCGTCGAACCACTGCGAGAGCGCGCCGGAGCTACCGCCGTGGAACTTTAGTTTGTAGTCGCCCGCTGTAAGTCCGTTGAGGATGTAGGTGCCGTCATCTTCCACGGAGGCTGAGGCAGCGTAGTCCCATTCGTCGTAGTGCCGCTGATCGTCGATGTAAGCCCGAACCTCTACTCTGCTGACGTTGGCGCCGTCGGGAACCACGATCGTGCCGGAGATGCTGGCGGCTTTGCCGAGTTCAGCGTTGATGTTGGTGCGGTCCTGTCCGTCCTCGAGGGTCAGGGTTTCGGCCTCGTCGAAGGAGTGGGCGCCTTCGTACCACTGCGAGATCGCACCCGAGCGGCCGGCGGAAAAGTGAATTTTGTAGGTGCCGGCGGCCAGCCCCTTCAGGGTGTAGGTGCCGTCTTCTTCCACCCAAGCCGAGGCGGCATAGTCCCACTCGTTGTCGTCGGTGTATGCGCGGACGCGTACAGCGCTGGCGTTGGCGCCGTCGGGGACCCCGATGGTCCCGGAGATGCTGGCGACTTTGGCGAGTTCGGCGTTGATGTTGTCGCGGTCTTCGCCGTCGGCCAGGGTCAGGGTTTTGGCCTCCTCGAAGGTTTGGGCGCCTTCGTACCACTGTGAGAGCGCGCCGGAGCCGCCACCATCGAACTCAAGTTTGTAGTCGCCCGCTGTAAGTCCGTTGAGGATGTAGGTGCCGTCATCTTCCACGGAGGCTGAGGCAACGAAGTCCCATTCGTCGTAGTGCCGCTGATCGGCGATGTACGCCCGAACCTCTACTCTGCTGACGTTGGCGCCGTCGGGAACCACGATCGTGCCGGAGATGCTGGCGGCTTTGCCGAGTTCAGCATTGATGTTGGTGCGGTCCTGTCCGTCCTCGAGGGTCAGGGTTTCGGCCTCGTCGAAGGAGTGGGCGCCTTCGTACCACTGCGAGATCGCACCCGAGCGGCCGGCGGAAAAGTGAATTTTGTAGGTGCCGGCGGCCAGCCCCTTCAGGGTGTAGGTGCCGTCTTCTTCCACCCAAGCCGAGGCGGCATAGTCCCACTCGTTGTCGTCGGTGTATGCGCGGACGCGTACAGCGCTGGCGTTGGCGCCGTCGGGGACCCCGATGGTCCCGGAGATGCTGGCGGCTTTGCCGAGTTCGGCGTTGATGTTGTCGCGGTCTTCGCCGTCGGCCAGGGTCAGGGTTTTGGCCTCCTCGAAGGTTTGGGCGCCTTCGTACCACTGCGAGAGCGCGCCAGAGCCGCCGGCGGAGAAGTGGACCTTGTACTGTCCAGCGGCCAGTCCCATAACCGTGTAGGTGCCGTCCCCGTTGAGTTGCTCGGAGCCGACCCAGTCGTTGTCGCTGTCATAAACGGTGGCGCTGATCCATGCAGGGTCGACGCCTTCCGGTAGTGCAACGGTCCCGGAGATGCTGGCGGCTTTGCCGAGTTCGGCGTTGATGTTGTCGCGGTCTTCGCCGTCGGCCAGGGTCAGGGTTTTGGCCTCGCCAAAGGAGTGGGCGCCTTCGTACCACTGCGAGATCGCGCCAGAGCCGCCGGCGGAGAAATGGACCTTGTACTGTCCAGCGGCCAGTCCCAAAACCGTGTAGGTGCCGTCCCCGTTGAGTTGCTCGGAGCCGACCCAGTCATTGTCGGTGTCATAAACGGTGGCGCTGATCCATGCAGGGTCGACGCCTTCCGGTAGTGCAACGGTCCCGGAGATGCTGGCGGCTTTGCCGAGTTCGACGTTGATGTTGTCGCGGTCTTCGCCGTCGGCCAGGGTCAGGATTTCGGCCACTTTGAAGGATTGGGCGCCGTCATACCACTGCGAGAGCGCACCGGAGCCGCCGCCGTGGAACTTTAGTTTGTAGTCGCCGGCAGCCAACCCTGTGAGGGTGTAGGTCCCGTCTTCGTTAAGCTGGGTGGAGCTGATCCGTTGGTAGTCCGGGTCATAAACGGTGGCGCTGATCCATGCAGGGTCGACGCCTTCCGGTAGTGCAACGGTCCCGGAGATGCTGGCGGCTTTGGCGAGTTCGACGTTGATGTTGTCGCGGTCTTCGCCGTCGGCCAGGGTCAGGATTTCGGCCACTTTGAAGGATTGGGCGCCGTCGTACCACTGTGAGAGCGCACCGGAGCCGCCGCCGTGGAACTTTAGTTTGTACTCGCCGGCTGTCAGTCCGGTGAGCCTGTAGGTACCGTCTTCTTGCACCCAGCTTGAGGCTACGTCGTCCCACTCATTGTCGGTGTAGGCATAAACGTATACATCACTGACGTTGGCGCCGTCGGGAACCACGATGGTCCCGGAGATGCTTGCGGCCTTGGCGAGTTCGACGTTGATGTTGTCGCGGTCTTCGCCGTCGGCCAGGGTCAGGATTTCGGCCACTTCGAAGGATTGGGCGCCGTCATACCACTGCGAGAGCGCGCCGGAGCCACCGCCATCGAACTCCAGTTTGTAGTCGCCGGCAGCCAGCCCAGTGAGGGCGTAGGTCCCGTCTTCGTTAAGCTGGACGGAGCTGAGCCATTGGTAATCCGTGCCATAAACGGTGGCGCTGATCCATGCAGGGTCGACGCCTTCTGGTAGTGCAACGGTCCCGGAGATAGTGGCAGTAGCCGATGCACCGAGTGAGGGTACCGCTGTCGCTCTATCCGAGCTTGCAGCATCCTCGCGCGTTGTGTCGGGCCTAGCTTGTTCGGTCTGGTTTTGCGCCGAGGATTCGGCTTCGATGGCCGCTTGCTCGTCCAGTTCTGTCTCCGGGGCGGACGGAGCCGAGGCTTCTAAATCAGCTGTTTTAATACTGTCTTTCGATTCAGCACCAGCGTCGGTTGGCTTTAGAGGCAAGGTGACGTTAACGTCCGTCAAAGACGCTGCACCCAGCGCGATCAGAGCAGCGTCATCGAATGTAGAAGAATTTCCATGCCAGGTTGAGGCGATTTCATCGTCATCGCTCACGTACTCAAGCTTGTAGTTACCCGGGACCAGGTTCGCCAGGAGGTAACGGCCGTCGTCGGCCACCTTCGCTTCTCCAGAGGCTTCGTGGTCTGCGGCGGCGAACGCGCGCACAGTAACCGATGCTGCCGAATGGCCTTCGGGGACGGTCACGGTCCCGGAGATCGAAGCGATTTCACCGGCAATGGCTGGAACCGTCCCAAGTGAGAGCAAAGCGGCCAGAAGGACCGCAAGGACGTATCTGAGACTAAGCCGGCGTGGAGGCCGTTTGCGAAACATGTAGTACCCCAACTCGTGTGCGATGAGGGGCACTTTGCTGACGGCGCCAAACTAGATTCCCCCCAGTCTGATGACGTCAGACAAGGACGAATATAGGAGAGAAATTCCCGCTGTTTAACGAAATAAGTTTTTGGGCTGCAGAATTAAGCAGAAAATGATGAAACGGTTAAACACTGGATAATGCCGCGTCATAAAAAGGCCAGCGCCCGGACCGGAAAGGGCCTAATAGCTCCAGAGGTCGGTGATCTGAACGCCGGCGCTGGACAGCAGCCGGCGCAGGGTGGAAACCGAGAGGCCGACGACGGCGTGCGGGTCGCCGTCCACCCGCTCAATGAAGGCGCCGCCCAGCGAGTCGATGGTGAACGAACCGGCAACGTGCAGCGGTTCCCCGCTGGCCACGTAGGCGTCGATTTCGGCGTCGGTGAGCTGGGCGAAATGCACCGCGGCTGAGGCGACCGCCCATACGGTGGCACCCGATCCGGCCCCGGGGATTCCCTGCCCGCCGGCTTCGAAGGCGGTGGGGCGGCAGTCCACCAGCCAATGGCCGGTGTGCAGCACGCCGTGCCGCCCGCTCATCCGGTGCAGGCGTTCCCGGGCGACGTCCGGCTCATGCGGCTTGCCGTACGGCGCGCCGTCGAGTTCGAACACGGAGTCGCAGCCAAGCACCAAGGCGCCTTCGGCCACGGGGAGCGCCGCAACAGCCTCGGCCTTGGCCCGCGCCAACAACAGCGCCGTGTCGTGCGGGTCGGTGATGCCGTAGCCCGCCGTGACCGCGTCCTCGTCGACATCCGAGACCAGGACCTCGTGCGCGATACCGGCTTCGGTCAGGAGCTTGGTGCGGGCGGGGGAGGCTGAGGCGAGTATCAGGCGAAGATCGGTCATCCGACCAAGCTTATCCGGCGCCGCAAAGCGAACCCTGCTTAGGGTGTTTCCCCGCCGTGACCTGAGCGTAAAGAAGCGCCGCGGTTGGCCGCTGGCCCGGTTGCCTGACCGTACGATTCCGGCGGGAGCTTCTCCCGCCGGAGAGTACGCCCCTTTAAGGGCCGAAGGGACCCGGCACAGATGAGGGCCGGTGCACCGTTGGGGGATGCATCGGCCCTCCTGTTTGTCCGCGCCTTGTCCGACGTCCGGCCGGAACCGGCCCGGGTCAGCCGGTGGCGGGCACCGGGTCCTCGCCCAGCAGCGCGCGCCGCAGGGTGTCCAGCCCGACCGAGCCGATATTCAGCGCCTGGCTGTGGAAGGCCTTAATGTCGAATGCGTCGCCCTCGCGCAGGCGTCGCTCGTCGCGGATTTCCTCCCAGAGCTTTTGGCCCAGCTTGTAGGCCGGCGCCTGTCCCGGCCAGCCCAGGTAGCGGGCAAATTCAAAGTCCAGCTGGCCCTTGCTGATGGCAATGTTCTTGCGCAGGAACTCGTAGCCCTTCTCCGGTGTCCAGGCACCCGATCCCCAGCGCTCCGGGATCTCCAGCTCCAAATGGACGCCGATGTCGAACACCACCCGGGCGGCCCGCATGCGCTGCGCATCCAGCATGCCCATCCGGTCGCCCGGATCGGCCAGGTAGCCCAAATCATCCATCAGGCGTTCGGCATACAGTGCCCAGCCTTCGCCGTGGCCGGAAACCCAGCAGATGTTCCGCCGCCAGTTGTTCAGCAGCTCGCGCCGGTAGGTGGCCGTCGCGATTTGGAGGTGGTGGCCCGGAACGCCTTCGTGGTAGACCGTGGTGGTTTCCTTCCACGTGGTGAAGCTGTCTTCGCCTTCGGGCACCGACCACCACATGCGGCCCGGCCGGGCGAAGTCGTCGCTGGGGCCGGTGTAGTAGATGCCTCCCTCATGCGTCGGGGCAATCATGCACTCCAGCCGGCGCATCGGTTCGTGGATCTCGAAGTGGCCGGCTAGCTCCTCAACGGCCTTGTCCGAGAGACGCTGCATCCACGCCTGCAGCTCGTCGGTGCCGTGCAGCTGCCGCTGGGGATCCGCATCCAGCAGAGCCATCGCTTCTTCGATGCTGGCCCCGGGCCGGATCTGCTCCGCCACGGCCTCCTGCTCCGCGATGATGCGGTCCAATTCCGCCACCCCCCAGGCATAGGTGGCTTCCAGGTCCACCGCGGAGCCTAGGAAACGGCGCGACATCAGGGCATAGCGTTCGCGCCCGACGGCGTCCTTCTCCGGTGCTGCCGGCAGCAGCTCGGCCTCGAGGAACGAGGCCAGCCGGCCGTAGGCGGTCGCCGCGGCACCGGCGGCTTCGGCCAGCCGGTCGCGCAGGTCCTGGGACAGCTCGCCCTCTTCCGGGGCAGCCTGCCCCGCCAACGTGCGGAAGAAGCCGTCCTTGGCCGCGTACGCACGGGTCTGCTCGATCACGATCCGCACCTGCCGTTTGGCGGCGACCAGCCCGCGGTCCTTGGCCTCGCGCAGCGACGTCACGTAGCCGGCAATCGCGTCCGGAACGTGCGCCATGCGGCCGGCGATGTTGTTCCAGTCCTCGATGGTGTTGGTGGGCATCAAGTCGAAGATGGCGCGGATGTCCTGCGCCGGCGAGGCGATGTTGTTCAGGTCCGCCAGGTCCCAGCCGGTCTCGTGGATTTCGAGCTCAAGGCCCAGCCGCTCGTGCATCGCATCGAGGGTGACGCGGTCCACGTCGTCGGTCGGTTCCAGGTCCTCCAGCCGCCGGAGTGCCTCCCGGGTGGCCTCGGCGAAGGCCTCGGCGCCGGCAGGGGAGTAGTCCGGGTACTCGGTTTCATGTCCGGGGATGCCCAGGGAGGTTGCCAGCGAAGGATCCAACTCCAGCAGCTCCGCCGTGTAGGCGTCTGCGACGGCATCGATGGCGGACGGGATGCGCCAGGTTTCCGGGCTCTTGGTCAGTTCAGATGTCTGCTCAGTCACAGGGAGAGCCTACCGGCAACCCGCAGACCCGGCCACGCCAGCGCGCCTGTCCGCCGTCCGGCACCGGGCGGCCGGCCCAGCGGCAATCGTCACAGAATCGTAGTGTGCTGCCTCTGGCCCTGAGGTCCTGCCGCCCCATAGGTTGGGGGGTCAACGGCGAGGAGGGCAAAGTGCGCAAGAGGACGACGGCGGCGCTGGCGGCACTGGGGGTGGCGCCCGCCATGATGCTCGGCGCCTGCGCGGCGCCTCCGGAACTGCTGGCCGCGGACGGAGTGGCCCGGGCGGACGTGGCAGCGGGGGACTTTCCGGCCGAGGTCGAAGCGCTGCGGCGTTCGGCCTACAAGCTGGGAGCAGCCATGCTCGCGGCGGCGCCGGAGAAGAACCAGGTCACCAGTCCGGTGAGCCTGCTCCACGCCGTCGCCATGCTCCGCGCGGGCGCCGGCAGCACCACGGCCCGCGAGATGGATGCCGTGGTGGGGCTGCCGGACGAGCATCTCGAAGCCGCCATGAACGGGCTGTCGGCGGAGTGGGAAGGCTTCGACGGCGATCCCAACTCGGTCGACGAGGAGGAGCCACCGGCCCGGCCGCTGCCGCACCTGGCCAACGGCGTCTTCGTGGACGAAGGGACGCCCACCGGCGAAGACTACCTGCGCACCCTGGCCCGGCATTACGGCTCCGGCGTCTACCCGGTGGACTATTCGGATCCAGCGACCAAACAGGCCATGGATGCGTGGGTGGACCACCACACCGGCGGCCGCATCACCGAGGCGCCCGGCACCTTCGACCCGGGGAACACGCTGACCTTGCTCAACGCCGTCTACTTCGCGGCCGCCTGGGACCAACCGTTCGACCCGTCGGTCACGGAGGACGGCGGTTTCACCACGGCTTCCGGCGAGTCGGTCGAGGTACCCATGATGGGCAATCTGGTGCAGGCCTGGTACGCCCGCGGGAACGGCTGGCAAGGCCTCGACCTGCCGTACAGCGACGGATTCGTGATGCGCCTCGTTTTGCCCGACGACGGTGCACCGGTCATGGACGAGGCCGGACTGGTGGAGGTGGCGACGGTGATGGACAGTGCCGACGAGGCCATGGTCGTTCTCGAGCTGCCCCGCTGGAACCACACGCACCGGCAGGATCTGCTGCCCATCCTGCGCGGGCTCGGACTCGGCGAAACCTTCGGCCCGAATCCCGATTTGGAGGCCATCCAGCCGGACGCCTCGGTGACCGGCGCGGCCCAGCAGGCCAACATCACCGTCGGCGAAAAGGGAACCATCGCCGCCGCCGTGACCGAACTGGATGTGCTGTCCGGTTCGTTGCCGCCGCAGCCCGAGATCGAGCTTTCGTTCGATCGGCCCTTCCTCTACCAGATCATCCACCTGCCCACAGGTTTTCCGCTTTTCCTCGGCACGGTCCTGGACCCGCGCTGAGCGCCCGGAGACCCGTACCGCGCCCGTCCCCGGAGTGAAGCGGCAGCAGTACCAAGCCGGCCGGGAGTCCGTGACCCCCGGGCCGCGGCGGCATTACCGCAGGGCGTGCCCTCTGGGGAGCCGGCTACCGGAAGGTGTGCCGCCAAGCGCCGGGGCCGTGCGAGACGAACGGGCGCAGCAGCGGCCGGCGGTTTCGCCGGGGCTTGCTCTGCGGCGAGCCGGACACCCCGGATGACTGCAGGGCGGCGACAACGGCGGTCAGCGCGGCTAGTTCCTCGGCATTGGGATTGCCCTTGGCCACGGTCAGCAGCGGATGGGGCCTCATGGCGTCATCGGCCTGCGGCACCGCGGCGGTGCCCGAAGACTGTGTTGTATTCATGTCTGACCACCGGCTCATAGCGGAATGTTCCCGTGTTTCTTGTGCGGCATCGTCGCCCGCTTGTCGCGCAGCGCCCGCAGGCCGCGCACCACTTGAAGGCGGGTGTCGGACGGTGCGATCACGGCGTCGACATAACCGAGTTCGGCAGCCTGGTACGGGTTGAGCAGCTCTTCCTCGTACTGTGAAATGATCTCCTGCCGGCGGGCCTCGACGTCGCCGCCTTCGGCAGCCACTGCGGCCAGGTCGCGGCGGTAGAGGATGTTGACCGCGCCCTGGGCGCCCATCACGCCGATCTGGGCGGTGGGCCAGGCGAGGTTCAGGTCGGCACCGAGCTTCTTGGAGCCCATCACAATGTAGGCACCCCCGTAGGCCTTGCGGGTGATGACCGTAAGCTTCGGCACCGTGGCCTCGGCGTAGGCATAGAGCAGTTTGGCCCCGCGGCGGATGATGCCGTTGAACTCCTGGTCCTTGCCAGGCAGGAAGCCGGGCACGTCCACCAGCGTGAGGATGGGAATGTTGAAGGCGTCGCAGTGACGGACAAAGCGGGCGGCCTTTTCGGAGGCGTTGATGTCCAGCGTGCCTGCGAACTGCATGGGCTGATTGGCCACGACGCCGACGGTGTGCCCCTCGACGCGGCCGTAGCCGATGATCACGTTCGGCGCATACAGCGACTGCATTTCCAGGAAGTTGCCGTCGTCGACGACGTGCTCGATCACCGTCCGCATGTCGTACGGCTGGTTGGCCGAATCCGGAATCAGTTCGTCCAGGGTCAGGTCGTCGGCGGTGAGGTCGAGTTCCTCCTCGAAGTCCAGCGGCGGAGCCTCGGCCAGGTTGTTCGAGGGGAGGAACTCGAGCAGCTCACGGACGAATTCGACGGCGTCGGATTCATCGGCGGCCAGGTACGTGGCGGTGCCCGTCGTGGCGTTGTGCTGGCGCGCCCCGCCCAGCGTTTCCATGTCCACTTCTTCGCCGGTGACCGTCTTGATGACGTCCGGTCCGGTGATGAACATGTGGCTGGTCTTGTCCACCATCACCACGAAGTCCGTTAGGGCGGGGGAGTAGGCGGCCCCACCGGCGCACGGGCCCATGATCAGCGAGATCTGCGGCACCACGCCGGAGGCGGCAACGTTGTTGCGGAAGATGTCAGCGAACATCGCCAGCGACGCCACGCCCTCCTGGATCCGGGCGCCGCCGCCGTCGTTGATGCCGATGACGGGGCATCCGTTGCGCAGGGCGAATTCCTGGACCTTCACGATCTTCTCGCCGTTGACCTGGGAGAGCGAGCCGCCGTAGACGGAGAAGTCCTGGCTGTACAGCGCCACCAGCCGCCCATCGACGGTGCCGTAACCGGAGACGACGCCGTCGCCGAGCGGCTTCTTTTTCTCCATGCCGAAGGCGGTCGACCGGTGCGTGGCAAAGGCATCGAACTCGACGAAAGATCCTTCGTCCACCAGCATTTCGATCCGTTCCCGCGCGGTGTTCTTGCCGCGGGCATGTTGCTTCTCGATCGCCTCGGCGCCGGAAGGCTGCAGGGACTGCGCCTGGCGGCGGCGGAAGTCCGCAATCTTGCCTGCAGTGGTCTGCAGATCAAGGTCTTGATCGAGGCTCATGAATTCTCCGGATTCTGCCGAGGGTGTCGGATGCGGCGCTCTGCAGGCTGCTTAAGTAGGTTTCGCACAAAACAGCAGGGCGCAGGCGCGCCGCTGAACCAAGTCTAGTGAGCATGGGCGTCAGGCCACGTGTAGGAACCCTACAATTTCGCCGCAAGTGCTTTTGCCCGGGGAACCCCGCGGATCGCGGCCTGCCGGCAGCCCCCGTGCGGTCGGCGGTCAGTAGGATGGGACACATGAGCCCGAGTTTTTCCGACGTTGACCGACCGGCCCTGGATTTCGACGGCCTCAGCGACGCTCTCTGCGCACCCCTGGGCCCGTACCGGAGGCTCGAACTGGTGGAATCCACCGGCTCCACCAACAGCGACCTGGCGGCCAAGGCGGTCGCGGACAAGGTGGGATGGTCGGACCTGAGCGTCCTGGCCGCCGAGATGCAAACCGCAGGCCGCGGCCGGCTGGACCGGCAATGGACCGCTCCGGCCCGCTCGTCGGTGATCGTGAGCATCCTGCTGCGCCCCTTCAATCACGCCGGCCGGCCCGTGCCGACCCAAAGCTACGCCTGGTTCTCACTGCTGGCCGCCGCCTCGCTGGCGGAGGCGCTCGGCGAGTACGCGCAGCTGAAGGCCGAGGTCAAATGGCCCAACGACGTCCTGGTCTCCGGCCGCAAGATCGCCGGCATCCTGGCCCAAATCGTGAGCTACCCCGACGGCTCGCCCCCCGCCGTCGTCCTCGGCACCGGCCTCAACGTGACCCTCTCCAGGGATGAGCTGCCGGTTCCCACCGCCACCAGCGTCGCGCTGGAAAAGGGCCGGACGACCGACAGGAACATCCTGCTGATGTCCTACCTGCGGGTCTTCTCACAGCGCTACCGGCAGTTCTGTGATGTCAGCGGCGACCCAGCGGCCGAATGGGACGACGGATCCAGCCTGATCGGCCGGATGCGGGACGTGATGGTCACCCTGGGACAGCAGGTGCGCGCCGAGCTTCCGGACGGGAAACACATCATCGGCGAGGCCTTCGGCCTGGACGCTTACGGTGCCGTGAAAATCCGCGACGCGGAAGGCACAGAGCACGTCGTGGCGGCCGGCGACGTGGTGCACCTCCGGCCGCACGAAGGTCCCTGAGTTGCGCCGGACGCCCTGCCGGACCCGGGAGCCGCGTTGCGGCTGAAACTGGATCCGGGGGAGCGCGTGATCGTGGTGACCCGGCCGCAGGCACGGAAGCTTTCCTGGCCGGTGGCGGCAGCGCTGCTGGTGCTGGGAGTCGGCTCCTACCTGCTGGGCAACCTGAGCCGTCCCGGCCCGCCGGACTGGGTGGTCGAGTCGCGCCCCTTGCTGCTCGCCGGACTGGCCGTGATGGTGGCGGCGCTGCTGTCGCGACTGTTCCTCCTGCCGCTGCTGCGCTGGGTGAGCACGCGCTATGTGCTGACCAGCCGGCGGCTCATCATCCGCGAGGGCGTCGGGCGGCGGCATGAACGCCAGCTGCTGCTGGTGGCCATCGCCGAAGTCCGCAGCGAGCAGTCCATCATCCAGCGCACCCTGCGCAGCGGCAATCTCACGATCGACCTGGGGCACGGACGGACCAGCACGCTGGTTGACGTACCGGAGGTCCACCGGTTCAGATCGTTGGTGGTGGAGGCCATTGAGGAGCTGCCACGCACCGCCATGTTTGATGGTGTAGACATGGAAACGGAAACAGAGTGGAACAGCTGGGACAGCTGACAGGGAGGAAAGCACAGGATGGACATCAGCAGCGGGCAGGATGAACCGCGCCGGCCACCGGTTCCGCGTGATCCCGAGCTGCCCCATCTGCTGCGCCGCGAAGTGCCGCCGCCGCCCGCGGACGAACCGGACGAAGGGCTGGAGGAAACCCGTCCGGAGGACCCTGAACCTGTGCTGGAGCCCGAGCCGGCACCGGAAGGGCACCAGGCCCCCGGCGACCACGCGACGGGGGAGCCCGAGCCGCTGACCTTGTCCATGCCCCGGGTGCCGCTGCCCACCCCCGCGCCGGTCGCCGAGTCCAACGGAAAGGTGGACCGGCAGGCCATCAAGGATCTAGAGATCCGGCTGTTGGGTTCCGAACGGACCATGAAGCGCCGTGAAGTGGCTGCCGGGGCAGGAGTGTCGCTGCTGTCGGCCCGCAAAATCTGGCGTGCCCTGGGGTTCGCGAACCTCGGGGACGAAGACCTGGCCTTCACCCAGGCCGACCTGGAGGCCTTGACCACCATCATCGACCTGGTCCGCGAGGAGCGGCTGACCGAAGAAGCGGCGATTTCGATCACCCGGTCGGTCGGCCAGATGACGGACCGCATGGTGGTCTGGCAGGTGGAGGCGTTGGTGGAGGAGATGGTGCACCAGCGGGGGCTCACTGATGCCCAGGCCCGCCAGCGGCTGGTCCATGAGCTGCCGAACCTGATCGATTCCCTGGAAAAGCTGTTGCTCTACTCCTATCGGCGACAGCTCAACGCCGGGGTTGCCCGCCTGACCGTCCGGTCCGAGGCCGCCCTCCGAGCCGGAGCCGGGGCAGGTGGCGACGCCGATTCGCTGCCCCTGCTGCGGGCCGTGGGTTTCGCGGACCTGGTGTCCTACACGAGCCTGTCCCGCCAGATGAACGAAAAGACCCTCGCCCAGCTGGTCCAGCGCTTCGAAAACCGCTGTGCCGAGATCATCTCCGTGGGCGGCGGGCGCTTGGTGAAGACGATCGGCGACGAAGTCCTCTACATCGCGCCCTCCCCGCAGGCCGGGGCCGAAATTTCGCTGGCCCTGGCGAAGGCCATAGGCGACGACGACCTGCTGCCCTCGGCGCGGGTGGCCATGGTGTGGGGCAGGGTCCTTTCCCGGCTCGGCGACATCTACGGCCCCACGGTCAATCTCGCCGCCCGCCTGACCACGCTCGCGGAGCCCGGCACCGTCCTGGTCGATGCGTCCACCGCGTCCACGCTCGCCGGGGATGAGAGATTCGTGTTGATCCCGCAGAAGGTGCGCACCGTCCGTGGATTCGGCGAGGTCAACCCGGTCACCGTTGCCCACGGCACCGGCCAAGGGCTGGTTGTCGACTAGGTCCAGGCTCACCGGACGGTACCGCAACGAGGCGCTCGACGCCCGGGCAGGGCATCGCCGTCGTCGTTCCCGGGCGAATGGCCGGCAGGGGAGTCCTCCCCATGCCTTCGGGTTTACGCTCAGTGGTTATACGTGCAATAGTCGATAAGGGCCCTTGGCGCACCAAGGGCCGTTTTTGGGTGCCTTATCGGCGTGTTCCTCCGGAATTCCCCGGGGCGCCGACGGGGATCGGCGCGGGATCACAAAGGAATCAGGGCATTGCGGGGAAGAATGTTCGGGCGGACGCGGCGGCGCAAGACGCTCGCATCGACGACGACCTTCTCTGTGGCGACGGCGCTGGTGGTCGGCGGGGCCATCTACTACCAAGGGTTCCCCACCGCCGACGTGGATTTGAATGACGGCGGGGTGTGGGTCACCAACAACAGCCAAGGGATGGTCGGCCACCTCAACTATCAGTCCCAGGTGCTCGACGGCGGTTTCAGGGCCAACAGCGACGGTTTCGATGTCCTGCAGAACGCCGGCACGGTGTTCATGGAAAACCAGGACCAGTCGATGCTCAGCCCGGTGGACGTGGCGCAGATGGAGCGCGGGTCCGAACAGCAGTTGCCCGGCACCGCCGACGTGGCTTTCGGCAACACGCTGCTGTCCATCACCGACACGGCCAAGGGCCAGGTCTGGATCAGCCCGGCCGACGAGTTGGGGTCGTTCAATGAGGAAACGGCCGAGCCGCTGCTCACCGATGCCAAGGGCAGCGTGGCCACGGTCTCGGGGCAGGACACCATCTTCGTTGCCGATCCGGCTGCCGGCGAGGTCGCCCGCTTCGAAGTCAACGACGAAGGCGTGCCCGAACGCACCGGCGGGCACCGGGTGGAGTCGCTGGCCACAGCCGGGGATCTGCAGATAGCCGCCGTGGGGGAAGAAGCGGTGGTCTTCGACGCCGAGTCGGGCCTGCTGGTTCTCCCCGGCGGCCGCGAGGTCACCGTGCCGGACGCCCGCGGCGGCGCGCTTCAGCTCAGCGGGGACGAGAGCCCGTTCGTGGCGGTGGCAACCGAATCGGCTCTGGTTAAGCAGCCGCTGAATGGATCCGACGCAACCGTCGTGCCGCTGGAAGGCACCGGAACACCGGCCGCACCGGTCCAGCTCGCCGGATGCCTGCACGCGGCCTGGGCCGGCGTCAACCACTACCTGCGGGACTGCAGCGACGACGACGATGATCTCGCGCAGCCGATTCTGGGGATCGGTGCGAACGCGTCGCTGGTCTTCCGGGTGAACCGGGACATCGTGGTCCTCAACGACGTGAACGCCGGCAACGTCTGGCTGGTGCTCGAAAACATGCAGCTGGTGGACAACTGGAGCGACCTGATCCCGCCGGAGCAGGAGAACGAAGAGGACGAAGAGGACTCGGCGGACGAGAACCCGGTCAACACCCTGCCCGACCGCACCGAGGAAAACCAGCCGCCGGTCGCCCAGGACGACACCTTCGGCGTGCGTGCCGGCCGCACCACCACGCTGACCATCCTGGACAATGACTCCGACCCAGACGGCGATGTGCTCACCGCCCGCGTGATCGGCGACGGCCCGGTCGTCGGCGAGGTGCAGGGCATCTACGACAGCACCGGACTGCAGATCGTGGTCAACGGCGACGCGGGGCCCGGCCGGCACACCTTCAATTACGAGGTGGACGACGGCCGGGGCGGCACGGACACGGCGCGGGTAGCGATTGACGTGCGCGCCGAGGGCAGCAACCTGCCGCCGGAAGCGAAGCGGAAGACCACCATCCTGGTGGAACAGGGCCGGGAGATCAGCCAGAACATCCTCAGTGACTGGATCGACCCGGACGGGGACGACCTGTTCCTGGTCGGCGCCGACAACACCGCCGACGGCGACCTGGTGCGGACCCGGCCGGACGGGCTGCTGACCTTCCAGGACGTCGGGAAGACGTTCGGCAAGAAGGACGTCACGGTGCGGGTGTCCGATGGTTCCGAAACCACCGAGGACGTGGTGGTGTTCGACGTCCGCCCGCCCGGCGCGCTGCCGCCCTTGGCCAACGCCGACCACTTTTCCGCGACCGTGGGCCAGGAAATTCAGATCGCGCCGCTGAAAAACGACCAGGACCCCAACGGCGGGGAACTCCGGCTGGCCAAGACGGGCTCCGCGGCGAACACCTCGATCGTGCCCGACTACGACGCCGGCACGGTCAAGTTCACGGCCGATGCCGCCGGCGCCCACTACTTCACCTACCTCGTCACCAACGGGCCCTCCAGCACCACCGGCCTGATCCGTATCGATGCGACCGAGGACGACGGCGGCGGCGCGCCGGTGGCCGTGCGCGACGTTGCGCTGCTGCCGGAGAACGGGCAGGTGCTGGTGGATGTGCTGGCCAATGACACCGACCCCGCCGGCGGGGTCCTGGTCGTGACCTCGGTGGACGCCGACGGTGCGCCGGTCGCCGTCGAGGTGCTGGACCACAACATCCTGCGCCTCTCCGACGTCAAGGGGCTGCACCAGCAGACCACCATCCGCTACACCGTATCGAACGGCTTCGCCTCGGCCACGGGCGAGGTCAGCGTGATCTCCGTGGCCGGCCAGGACAAGCTGCTGCCGCCGCAGGCCGAGGCCGACACCGCAACCGTGCGGGCCGGCGACGTCGTGACCGTGGAGGTGCTGGCCAACGACACCGATCCGAACGGCGAAACGCTGGAGCTGGTGGAAGAGCTCGCCGAGACCCCGGACCCTGCCGACGGCCGCATCTTCACGGCCGAGAACACCGTGCGCTTTATCGCCGGGCAGCAGGCCAAAACCGTCTACGCGGTCTACGAGGTGACCGACCCCACGGGACAGCGGGATTCGGCCCAGCTGAGGATCAACATCCTCCCGCGCGACGACGAGTCCAACTCCCAGCCCGCCCCGAAGAACCAGGAGGCCCGGGCCATCGCGGGGTCGACCGTCCGGATTCCCATCCCGCTGAACGGCATCGATCCCGACGGCGACTCGGTGTACCTGACGGGCATCGGCAAGGCTCCCACCCAGGGCGCGGCCGTCGCCGGGCCCAACTACATCGACTACACGGCATCGGCGCAGGGCGCGGGAACCGACACCTTCACCTACCAAGTCAAGGACAGGCTGGGCGCCGTCAACACGGCCACGGTCCTGGTGGGCATCGCCCCCGCGCCGGAGAGCAATCAGAACCCGGTGGCGCTGGACGACGGGATCGAGATCCGGCCGGGCCGGACGGTGGCCGTCGACGTGCTCACAAACGATTCGGACCCGGACGGTGACCCGCTCCAGTTGGCCCCCGACAAAATCGTCGGCACGCCCGAGTCGATCGCGGCCAAGGCCGAAGACGGCCGCGTTCATCTGACACCCCCGGCCCAGGAAGGCACGGTCAACGCCCGGTACACGGTGGGCGACGGCCGCGGCGGCTCCGCCGTCGGGACCGTGACGGTCCAGGTGAGCGAGGACGCCCCGCTGCAGGCGCCGCTGGCCCGCGATGATCGGGTGGAATCGGCCGACATCAAGGGGCGCACCGCCGTCGACGTGCCGGTGCTGGAGAACGACGAGGACCCGGACGGCGTGGCCAAGGAACTGGACGTCCTGGTCGATGGTGACTACCCGACCGCCCGGGCGGTCGCCGACGGCCAGGTCAACGTGGAGCTGACCGACGCGGTCCAGCTGATTCCCTACACCGTCCGGGACGGAGACGGGCTGCAGGCCACCGCGGTCATCTGGGTTCCGCCGCTGGGCGAGCAGTATCCGGTGCTGCGCGACAACACCCCGCTGGACGTGACGGCCGGCGACGAACTGCAGCTGGACCTGACCGAACTGGTGGAAGTCCGGCCCGGCCGCACCCCGCGGATCACGGTGGCCGAAAGCATCCGCGCGATCGGCACCAGCGACAACCAATGGATGGCCGACGCGAGCACGCTCAGCTACAAGGCGGACCTCGACTACGCCGGCCGCGGCTCCATCACGTTCGAGGTGACCGACGGATCGGGCCCCGACGACCCCGAAGGGCTCAAGTCCACGCTCACCATCATGACCAACGTGATCCCGGCCGCCGACCGGAACTTTCCGCCCGAGCTGACCACCGGCACGCTGGAGGTGGCCAAGGGCGAAGACGCCCTCAGCTACGACCTGCGCCCGCTGGCCAGCGACCCGAACCCGGAGGACCTGGAGAAGCTGCAGTTCGCCGTCGAAGGCGGGACGCCGGAAGGATTCGACGTCAGCCTGGAGGGCAGCGTGCTGCGTGTGGCGGCAGATGCCGCGCTCCAGACCGGCGCCACCGGCGTGGTTAACTTCTCCGTGACAGACGGGCGCTCCGATAAGGTGACTAGCCGTGTGGGTGTGCGGGCGACCGCCTCCACCCGCCCGCTGCCGGTCGCCAACGACGACGAGGTGCCCGACGCCGTGCAGGGCGAAGCGCTGCCGGTGGACGTGCTCGCCAACGACGTGAACCCGTTCCCGGAAACCCCGCTGACGATCGTCAGCGCCGTGGCCGGCAACGGGGGCACCGCGGAGATCGACGGGGAACGGATCATCGTGACGCCCGGCGCGGACTTCTCCGGCACCATGACCGTCGCATACACGGTGGAGGACAAGACCCGCGAGGGGAGCCGGCAGGCTACGGCGAACGTCTCGCTCGTCGTCAAGGGCCGGCCGGAGACGCCCGGCACGCCGCTGGTTGACTCGGTCCGCAACCAGACCGTGGTGCTGTCCTGGACGGCGCCCAGCGACAACGGCGCGCCGATCACCGGCTACACGGTGAACGGGGTCGGCGGAGGCTTCAGCCAGCAGTGCGCGACCACTACCTGCACCCTGACCGGCCTGCAGAACGACGTCGAATACACCTTCACCGTGACGGCGGAGAACAGCGTGGGCACGTCCGACCCGTCCGCGGAGTCAGCGGTGGCGCGGCCGGACGTCCGGCCGGCGACCCCGGCCGCCCCGCAGCTGAAGTTCGGCGACAAGTCACTGGACGTCAGCTGGACCGCCCCGGCCAACGAAGGCTCGGCCATCGAGAGCTACACCCTGGAGATTTCGCCGGCGCCGCCGAGCGGCCAGCTGCAGAAGAACGGCCTGACCGGCACCAGCTACAGGTGGGAGGGGCTGGAGAACGGCCAGGCCTACGAGGTCCGGGTGCAGGCGCACAACCGCGCCCCGGAACCGAGCGACTTCAGCGCTTACTCCGCCGCAGAGGTGCCGGCCGGTCCGCCCGCCGCTCCCACCGCTCCTGCCACCGAACGGGTGAAATCCGTGGGCGACCAGAGCCAGCTGAAGGTGAGCTGGGCCGCGCCGGCCAACAACGGCGGCGAGATTCTCGACTACACCGTGCGCGAATACCAGGGAGGAGGCCTGAGCCGGACCTTCCCGGCGGTGAGCGCGACGTCGCAGACCGTGACCGCACCGAACTCGGAGACCGCCTACACCTACACCGTCACGGCCCGGAACAAGGCCGGGTCGGGCGAGGCCAGCCCGCAGTCCAATGCGCGGCGGGCGGTCGGCGCACCTGCTGCCCCGACCGGAGCCTCGCTGAGCGAAGCGGAGACCGGCGGGGCCGGACGCGCGGTAACGGTGTCCTTCAACGAACTGACCGCCGCGCAGCGCAACGGCGCCCAGGCCGGCGAAGTCAGCTACCGGGCCCACTTCAGCGACGGCCGGACCATGGCCATCGCAAACGGCCAGAAGGTGGGAGGCTTCGCCAACGGCAAGGCCGTCAACGTGCGCATTACCTCCGTGGCCAACAGCGACGGCGCGAGCTACTCGAGTGCGCCGAGCGCCGAGTCCAACAACGCGACTCCGTATGGGGCTCCGGGCACGCCGAGCGTTTCCGGACAGAACGGCGCCAGGGAACAGCAGGACGTCACGTTCAGCTGGAGCGCACCGGCGGCGAACAGCCATGACGTCACCCAAATCCGGATCCGGATCGACGGGGGCGCCTGGCAGAATGTGGCCAACTCGGGAAGCAAGACCGTCAACACCCGCGCGTACAACAAGCGCGTGACGTTCGAAGCGCAGTCGATCAATTCCCGGGGCACGGCCGGTGCGATAGCGTCGACCGCGGCCAGCTCCGGCGACGCTCCACCGCCGCCGCCGCCGCCGAAGACGCAGTGGACGGTGACCGTTGGCGGAGGCAATACGGATCTCGATGATGGACACCGGACCTGCATGGAAAATGCCGACGGCAGCAGCGACAACTTCAACAACGGGTCTTGCGCAGGCAACCACTGGGCCATTTGGGGCAGTGACATCGTTGTCCAGTGCTACGTGCAGTGGAGCAGCGGAAAGTGGTACAAGCAGATCGGCAGCGGCCAGCCGCAGAACCACAACATGGTCGTCAAGGGCCTGCACATCCGTGAGGCGGGGACTAACGGGCATCTTGCCAACTCGGCCCCGGCAGGGATGGGCAGATGTTAGGCCGCCAGCGGAAGGGGCGGCCGACCCCATGACCGCACGCTCCTTAAGCAACTAGAAGTTTTGACACCGAAGCAACACGAAGAGAGACCGGGAACAGCATGACGATGACTTCCGAGCAGGCCGAGTGGTTCGCCGAGACGTTCGGGAAGCTGGCCGCCAACGTCGGCCAGGCCGTGCTTGGTAAAAACCAAGTGGTGCGCTTGGTGCTCACCGCCATGCTGGCCGAGGGGCACGTGCTGCTGGAGGACGCCCCGGGAACCGGCAAGACGATGCTGGCCCGGTCGCTGGCCGCCACCGTGCAGGGCTCGAACTCGCGCATCCAGTTCACGCCGGACCTGCTGCCCTCGGACGTCACCGGCATCACCATTTACGACCAGAAGACGCAGAAGTTCGAGTTCCACAAGGGCCCGATCTTCGCCACCGTGGTGCTGGCGGACGAGATCAACCGCGCCTCGCCGAAGACGCAGTCGGCGCTGCTGGAAGTCATGGAAGAAGGCCGGGTGACGGTGGACGGCGTGACCTATGACGCCGGGCGACCCTTCATGGTGATCGCCACGCAGAACCCGATCGAGCAGGCCGGCACGTACCGCCTCCCGGAAGCCCAGCTGGACCGCTTCCTGATCAAGACGTCGATCGGCTACCCGGACCGCGCGTCCACGGTGGAATTGCTGGCGGGAGCCGGCACCCGCGACCGGTCGGCGGCCCTGACGCCGATCATCACCCCGCAGGCCGTGCGGGACATGGCTGATCTCGCGGCCACCACCCACGTGGACCTGTCGGTACTGGAATACGTCTCCGCCCTGTGCGAGGAAACCCGCAACGCGGCCGAGTCTCGCCTCGGCGTGAGCGTCCGCGGCGCGTTGGCCATGGTCCGTGCGGCCAAGGTCTGGGCCGCCTCGCAGGGCCGCAACTTCGTGCTGCCGGACGATATCAAGGAACTGGCTCCGGTGGTCTGGAACCACCGGTTCGTGATGGACCCCGAGGCGGAGTTTGCCGGCGCCACCCCGGAGGCCGTGATGTCGCGCGTGCTGGCCGGCGTGCCGGCGCCCCAGCAGCGGGTGACGGTCTAGGGCCGTGCCGACGGAAGATTTCCGGCCGGAAGCGGCGGCATGACCGAGACGACGACGAAGCGGGCCACGGAGCAGACGAAGCGGTTCGGTGGCCTCGGCGAAACCGTCCGGCGGGTGGCCCCGGACGAAGGCAGCACACTGCATCCGGCCTCGCTGGCGGCCCGGACCGGTTCGCTGGCAGGGCAGTACGTGCGGCCGGGCTGGCAGCGGGTCCGGGGCGCCGCGGAGCGCTACCTGCGGCCCGTGCTGGAAACGGTGAGCCCGCTGGGCTGGGTGGTGGCCGGCGGCACGGTCCTGCTGTTGGTGCCCGGGATGGCCTTCGGCTGGCAGGAAGCCAAGATCGCGGCACTCACGGGACTGTTTCTGCTGTTGCTGGCGATAGGTTTTGTGTTGGGCCGTTCCTCGTATGGCGTGGAACTGGACCTGGCCCGCACCCGGGTCGCGGTCGGCGACCAGGCCGTGGGGAGCATAGCGGTGACGAATACCGCGGACAAACCCCTGCTGCCGGCGGCGCTGGAGCTGCCGGTCGGAGCGGCCACCGCCGTGTTCCAGTTGCCGCGCATGAAAGCCGGCCAAGTGCACGAGGACCTGTTCACCATCCCGACGCAGCGCCGCGCCGTCATCGTGGTGGGCCCGGTCCGTTCGGTGCGCCAGGATCCGCTGGGCCTGCTCCGCCGCCAGATGATGTGGACGGAACCGACCGACCTGTTCGTCCATCCGCGCACCACGGCGCTGGGCAGCTCGGCCGCCGGCTTCATTCGCGACCTCGAGGGCCTGCCCACCAAGGAACTGGCCAGCGCCGACGTCTCCTTCCACGCGCTGCGCGATTACGTCCCCGGCGACGACCGCCGCTACATCCACTGGAAAACCACGGCGCGCACCAACACGCTGATGGTGCGCCAGTTCGAGGAAACCCGCCGCGCGCATCTCGCCGTCGCGGTCTCCACGAACACCGAGGAGTACGGTTCGGAGGAAGACTTCGAACTGGCGGTCTCCGTCGGCGCCTCGATCGGGCTGCAGGCGATCCGCGAGGAGCGCAACCTGAGCGTCCTGACCCAGCGGGGCCCGCTGCGCAGCGAAACCGGCCGCATCCTGCTCGATGAAATGACCCGGATCGAGGGCAAACCGCAGCGCTCCACCGCGGTGGAACTGGCCCGCAGTACCGCCGACGCGGTTCCGAATGCGTCCGTCATGTTCCTGGTCGTCGGTGATCACGTGTCCGCCACGCAGCTGCGCCAGGCATCGTCGGCCGTTCCGGTTGGCATCCGTGCGTTCGCCATCCGCTGCGGCGGCGGCCTCCAGGCCGCCCGGGCGACCATCGGCGACCTGTCCGTGCTGTCCCTGTCCACCCTGGACGACCTGGCCCTCGCGTTGCGGAAGGCCGCCGCATGAGCGGCAGCGCCAACGCTCCGTCTCCGGGGCAGCAACCCGGGCGGGTGCGCGGCCGTGCCGCCGCAGCACAGAACGACGCCGGCCCTGCCGCCCCGCGGAAGCGGCGCCTGCTGGCCGGCGGCGGATTATCGACCCGGCTGCCGCGGCCCGCGGGACAGGTGGCCATCGACGCGGCCGTCCTGGTGCTGCTGCTGGGACTGGGACTGGCCGGATTCCATCATGTTTTCGGCGGAAACGGCCGCTACCTTACTGCAGGCTTCGGCGGCATCGCCGTCGGCCTCCTGCTCTCGCTGGCCGGCGCGCGCTACCGGCTGGGCCTGCTGTCCACGGCCACCGCGGGACTCGCGGCGTACCTGCTGCTCGGCAGCACCTTCGCCGCGCCCGGCGAAGCGATCGGCGGCGTCCTGCCGTCGCTGGACTCGCTGCGGATCGTGCTCACCGGCTTCGTGTTCGCGTGGAAGGACATCCTCACCGTCGCCCCGCCGGTAGGGATCTCCGGCGGGATGCTGGTGGTGCCGTTCCTGGGCGCCCTGGCCGCCGCCCTGCTGGCCGGCACGTTGGCGTGGCGGCTCCACGGGCCGTACTGGCCGCTGTTGCCGGTACTGGGGTTCTTCCTGCTGGGCATCGCGTTCGGCACCGATGTCCCGGTGCTGCCGGTGCTGCGCGGCGTGCTGCTGGTCGCCGTGGCCGCGGCCTGGCTGGCGTGGCACCGCCACCTGGCCCGGGGGGATGCCGCTGCCGGTGTGGCCACCGCGGCGCCGGCCGATCCGGCCGCGCACCGGGCAGGGCCGCGGCGAAGGCTCGGCCTGGGCGCCGGAATGCTGGCGTCGGCGGTGGCGCTCACGGCGCTGGCCGGCCCGGCACTCACGGCGCGGGGCGATCGCGACGTGCTGCGCGACGTCGTCGTCCCCCCGGTCAATCTCTACGACTATCCGAGCCCGCTGATGGATTTCCGGAGCTACGTGAAGGACCGGGCCGAGGAGACGCTCTTCACCGTCGCGGGGCTGCCCGAGGGCCAGCGGGTGCGGTTGGCGGCGCTGGATACCTTCGACGGCACGGTCTACAACGTCAACCCCGAAAGCGGGGGCAATTTCAAACCCGTCGGCGACGCCGGTTCGCTCGGCCCGGCGTCCGGCGGCACCGCGCGGCTCGACATCCGGATCGGGGACTACAGCGGCGTCTGGCTTCCCGCGGGCGGGCACATCGAGGGGCTGGCGTTCGAGGGCGAGCGGGCGGCCGAGCTGGGCGGCTCGCTGTTCTACAACGACGACTCCCAGACGGCGCTGACCACCCGGTACCTGCTGGCCGGAGACAGCTACTCGGTGGAGACCACGTTCGCCGGCCGGCTGGAGGACGCCCAGCTGGCACAGTATGACTTCGCCTCCGTCCGGCTGCCGAAACCGGCCAGGGTGCCGGACATCGTCGCGGCCAAGGCGAACGAATTTGTCGGCGAAGCGACGGTGCCGATCGAACAGGTGCGCCAACTGGAACGGAACCTGCACGAGAACGGCTTCTTCAGCAACGGCAAGGAAGACGAAGCGCGCAGCCTCTCCGGCCACCATGCGGGGCGGATGATCCAGTTGCTGGATGCCGACCAGATGATTGGCGACGACGAGCAGTACGCCGTCGCCATGGCGTTGATGGCCCGGCACCTGGGCATCCCGGCCCGGGTGGTGATGGGCTTCTACCCGGATCCGAAGGAAGGCCCGTCCGCCGGGGAAGCAGTTCAGATCAAGGGCGAAGACGTGCACGCCTGGGTGGAGGTGGCGTTTGAGCATGCCGGCTGGGTCGCCTTCGATCCGACGCCGGACGAGGACAACGAGCCGACGCCGCCGCAGCAGGAGCCGAAGTCCACGCCCAAGCCGCAGGTTCTGCAGCCGCCCCCTCCGCCGCAGGAACCGGCGGAGCTGCCGCCGGACACCGCCCCGGAGCCGCAGGACGCCGAGCAGCAGGAGAAATCGTTCTGGGAACAGTGGGGCTGGCTCTTCGCGGCCGTGGGCCTGGCCGCCCTCCCGCTGGCGGTATTGCTGCTGCCGCTGTTGCTGATCGCCTGGCTGAAGCTGCGCCGGCGCAAGCGGCGGGCCAGCGAAGGCCTGCCGAGCCAACGCGTGGGCGGCGGCTGGCGCGAGGTGATGTCCCTGGCCACCGACATGGGAGCGAGCGCCCCCGCCAACGCCACCCGGCGCGAGCACGCGGCCGCGCTGGCAGGGCAGTTCCCGGCCACCGCCGACGGCACCACCCTGCTGGCACACCGGGCCGACGCGGCGATCTTCGGGGCCGCCGAACCGACGGAGGTGCAGGTGCAGCAGTACTGGGACCAGGTGGACGACTCGCTGGCGAAGATGAAGGACTCGCTGGGTTTCTGGCAGCGGCAGCGGGCAAAGTACACGCCGCGCTCGCTGGTTGCCGACGCCAGGAGGCGGCTGGCGCGGCGGCGGACAACGGCCGCCACTAGAATCCGTACAGTAGACTCACAGGCCGGACGGCCGGAACAGGGCGGGAGCAGCACGTGGCAGCAAGACTGAATCTGGTCAGCGCCCCGGTCGGCAAACGGCTGGGGGCGTGGCTGATCGACAAGATTCCGCCGGCCGTGCTGATGCTGGCCGCCTACGCTGCCAGCGTGCCGGCCGTGATGGAAGCCGCGGCCTCGGGCAGCGCCTCCGCGGCCGCGGAGTCGCTGGGCGGCCTGTTCCTGTGGATCGGGCTGGCGACCGTGCTGTCGCTGGCCTACACCATCTGGCTCTGGGGCTGGGAAGCGGCCACCGGCAAGACTCCCGGCAACGTGCTGCTGGGCCTGCGGACCGCGAATGAGGACGGCCACGCGGCCGGCTGGGGAGCCATCTTCCTGCGCGGGCTGATCATCGCCGTGGGCGGACTGGTCTTGGCGGTGGGCGCGGTCGTGGTGGTGGTCTCCAACGTCTGGGACCGCAACCACAGGCGGCAGGGCTGGCACGACAAGGTGGCCAAGACACTGGTGCTCGACGTGGCACAGGGCCGCGATCCGCTGACCACCGGCGGGCTCTACGGGCCGGCGGCCTTCGCCCCGGATGGTACGGACGCCCGCGCCGGGTTTGCCGGCGTGGCACCGGACGGACAAGACCCGCGCCGGCCCGGCGCTGAGCCGGCTTTGCAGCCCTCCGGGGTCATTGCCGCGATCCCGGGATTCCGTCCGGCAACGGGCGCACCGGCGGCCAAGCTGCCGGCGGCCCGCCCCGGCTCCGACGTGTCGCCGGCGCCGGCGGCTGACCGCTTGGGCGCCCCGGGTGAGCCGCCGTCACCGGCCCCGGCTCCGGCACGGATAGCTGCGGAGGCCGAACCGCACCACCACCCGGACGAAGAATTCGCGGCGACCCGGGTCCGCACGGTGGCCCCGCCGTCGGGCCCCCTCACCATTACCTTCGACGACGGGCGCGATGTGGTACTTGAAACGACGGCCCTGATCGGGCGCAACCCGGCCGCAGGCGCCGGCGAGGACATTGACCAACTGATCGATTTCGCGGACATGGGACGTTCCGTCTCCAAGACGCATCTGCTGCTGCGGGTCGACGGCGGCACCGTCTGGGTGACGGACCGCAACTCCACCAACGGGACCGCGGTGACCGGCGGCGACGGCATCCGCCGTCAGCTGGCCCCCGGGGATCCCGTGGCGGCGCAACCCGGCGCGACCGTCGAATTCGGCGACCGCAGCTTTACCATCGGACGGGCATGAGCACGGCGTCGGGAGGGGAGCCCATCCGGCTCACTGTCGGTGCCGGGTCCGACCGCGGGTTGCGGCGGCAGCTGAACGAGGACGCGTATCTGGCCGACGGGACGCTGTTCGCGGTGGCCGACGGCATGGGCGGACACGAGGCGGGCGAAGTGGCCAGCCGCATTTGCGTGGAGACGATGCGGGACTACGTGGCCAGCCACGAACTAGGCGCGCACGAGCTGGAGCAGCTGATCGGCCGGGCGGACGCGCGGATCAGGGCGGCGGCTGCATCGCGGGCGGGCACGACGGTGTCCGGGGCGGCGCTGGTCTCCGAACGCGGGGTGCCGTATTGGCTCGTGTTCAACGTCGGCGATTCCCGTACCTACCGGCTCAGCCACGGCAAGCTTGTCCAGATCAGCGTCGACCACTCCGAAGTGCAGGAACTGCTCGAGGCCGGACAAATCACCGCCCAGGAGGCCCTGGTGCACCCCCGCCGGCACGTCATTACCCGGGCGCTGGGCACCGGCGAAGACAACCAGCCGGATTTTTGGATGGTGCCCGTGGAACCGGGGGACCGGATCATGATCTGCTCCGACGGGCTGACCTCGGAGGTCAGCGACGACCACATCTACGCCATCCTCACCTCCGTATCCGGTCCCCAGGACGCAGTCGATGCACTGATCCAGGCCGCGCTGCGCTCCGGCGGGCGCGACAACATCACCGTGGTCGTCGTTGATGTAGCCGGTCCCGCAGGCGACGCCGACGACGCCTCGACCGCCCCGCGGCAGGAGGATACGACGACGCTGCCCCGGCTGGACGCCCCGGAACAGGCAGCCGCCGAGGAGGACGCCTGATGGCGGGCATGACGTACAGCCCGGGGCCTTGGCTGGGGCTGGTCAGTGGCGGCACGGCGGTGCTCCTCGAACCCGGCGCTCCCGAGGACCTGGTGCAGCAGTTGTGGCAGGCGCTGGAGTCCGGCGCCACGCTGGAAACGTTGCTCGGAACGGTGGTCTCCGGGTACGGCGCCAACCTGTCGGCCATGCCGCAGTTCGGCATCGTCTCCTGCTCCGGCGGCATCCACGCGGTGCTCCGCGGCGACGTGGTGGTGTCCGCCGACCCGGACGGGCAGGAACTGAGCGGACGCGGCGTCTCGAGCTGGACCGAGGGACGGCTGCGGGCCGGCAGCGTGGCCATTGCGGCCGGGCCCGACGGCTCCCCCGCCGAAGGCCGGCCGGGACGGTGGCTGCCGCTGCGCGCCGGGGCGGTGCAGTTGGGTTCCCTGCGCATGGGCGCGGCACTGGAGGCCGGACGGGAGCCCCGAGTAGAGGGCGCAGCCGATCCGGCCCGAACGGACCGGACGGCCGGCGTTTCTGCACCTGCACCGGCACCCGCACCTGCGGCACCTGCACCGGCACCCGCATCGGCGGCCCCTGCACCCGTACCCGCACCGGCTCCTGCACCCGCCCCGGTTCCGGCCGGGCAGCCGGAACCGGCTCCTGCACCCGCCGCGGTTCCGGCCGGGCAGCCCGAACCGGCAGCACCGATGTCCGCCGGCGCCGGCTGGGCCGAAAGCCTGGATTTGACCAGCCTCTACGTGCCCGACGACGAGTCCGAGGGCGCCGCGGCCGCCGACGAATGGGCGCCCGCAGACGATCCGCGCGCCCAAGCAGGACGGGCCGCCGGCGCCACTTCGGAACCGAACCCCGCGGCGGCAGACGATGGCCTGGACCAGACAGTAGTCCACGCCGCCGCGCAACGTGCCAACCTGCACCCGCCGCCGCCCCCAGCCGCCGCCGGCGATGGCCCGGCCGGGGCCGCCGCCGCACCACGCCCCGCGGCGGCTGGCCCGACCGGGCGGCCCGGCCAGCCGCTGGACCTGATCGATGCCGTTCCCTGGCTGACGCCCTCTGTGTCCGCACGCGCGGCCGCCTCGGCATCGGCCGCGGGAGCGGCGGGGGATGCCGAACCGGCCGCGGCTGCCAACCGCGGCCCTGCCGCCGTCGCTAGCCCACCGGCCGGATTCGACGGCGGCGACCACGACGGCGGAGAACGCGACGGCGGCGACCCTGACGGCGGCGACCACGACGGGCAGACGCTGATGCGCAGCGACCTGCCCGAGGTTCCGGCCGCACCCGCACCCGAGGCGGCGCCGTCGCCGGCGCCGAGCACCGCCCCCATGGTGCTGGCCCGGGTGTGCGGCCTCGGCCACGCCAATCCGCCGACCAGTTCGGCGTGTTCCGGGTGCGGCGGGCCGTTGGACGGAGAGGCCCGGGAGGTGCAGCGGCCGGCGCTGGGGCATCTGCGGTTGTCCACCGGCGAAGTGGTGGAACTGGACAGGCCCGTGATCGTCGGACGGCAGCCTTCCGCGAACCGGGTGCAGGGCAGGGTGATGCCTCGGCTGGTGCCGGTGCACAGCGCCAGCGGGGACATTTCGCGCTCGCACGTGGAAGTCCGGTTGGAAGGGTGGCACGTCATCCTTGCCGACTTGAAGTCGACCAACGGGACCTTGCTCCTGCGGGGCCAGCAGGCGCCCCGGCGTCTGGGCCACGGCGAGGCGGTCATGCTGCTGGACGGCGACATCGCGGACCTGGGCGACGGCATCTCCCTGCGCTTTGAGGACCTGCCGTGAGCGTTAAGCGCCCGCCCGCACCGCCCCCCGCCATCGACGGGTACCGCTACGTCAGGCTGCTCGGCTCCGGCGGTTTCTCCGACGTCTATTTGTACGAACAGGATCGGCCCAGGCGCCGGGTTGCGGTCAAGGTACTGCTGTCCGGGCTGAAGACCGAGGACGCCCGACGCCGCTTCGAATCCGAAGCAAACCTCATGGCGCAACTGTCCACGCATCCGTTCATCGTCACGATCTACGAGGCCAATCTCACCGCCGACGGACATTCCTACCTGGCGATGGAGTATTGTTCACGTCCCAGCCTGGACGTCCGGTACCGCAACGGTCCGCTGGGGGTGGACGAAGTGCTGGCCCTCGGCATCCAGGTGGCCTCGGCCGTGGAAACCGCGCACCGGGCGGGTATCGCGCACCGCGACATCAAACCCGCCAACATCCTGGTCACCGATTACAACCGGCCGGCCCTGACCGACTTCGGCATTTCCTCGAGCACCGACGGCGGAGATGGCGACACCGGCATGTCCATACCGTGGTCGCCGCCGGAAGCCTTCCGGGGCAATGCCGGCAACGGCACCCGCAGCGACATCTGGTCCCTGGGCGCCACGATCTACACGCTGCTGGCCGGCCGGTCCCCGTTCATCCAGCCCGGCGGAAACAACTCCCAGCGGGACCTGATGGACCGGATTGCCCATGCGCCGCTGCCGCCGCTGCGCCGTGCCGACGTGCCCGCATCATTGCAACTGGCCCTGGCGACGGCGATGGCCAAGTCGCCGGGGTCGCGGTTCACCTCCGCCTATGCCTTCGCGCTGTCCCTGCAGCGGGTCCAGGCGGAATTGAACCTCTCGGTGACGCCGTTCGAGGTGCTGGAGGAAGCACGGCCGGCTGAAGCGGACGGCGGTGACGACGGCGAGGCGACGCGCGTCCGCGGGATTGTCTCCATCGACCCGGCCGCCGGCACTGTGCCGACGGCGCCCGGTTTCGCCTTTCCCGAACGCACCGGGCGGCTGCCCGTGGACGCGCCGGCAGCAGGCAGCGCTCCCGGGCCGTGGCTGCCCGGCGCCGAGGGACGGCCCCCTGAGCCGGCCCCGGACGGCTCCACCGTGCTGCGGGACTCCGAACGGGATGCAGCGACGGAACCAGACGGCGCTGCGCGGCGCCGCCCCTGGGCCTGGGTGGCGGGGGCGGTCGCAGTGGCGGCGGTGCTCGCCGGCGCCGCCGTCGTGCTCAACCGGCCCGCACCGGAGGCTGCGGTGGCCGAGGCCCCCGTCAGCCGGCCGCCGGCGAATGCCCTGGAGGGCCTGTCCGGCAACGTGGTGCCGCCCGAGGACCTGGCCGGCCGGGTCGAGGGCGGCGAGGCGGTCTTCAGCTGGACCAACCCGGACCCGCGGGACGGCGACCTGTTCATCTGGACGCCCGTTACCGCGTTGGGCCGGGGCGAGCCCGAGCGCACCGGCGAGCCCGAGGCGACCGTGCCGCTGGCGCAGAACGACCGCACCTGCATCGAAGTGGTGGTGGTGCGGGCCAACGGCCGGGCCTCGGATCCGGTCCGCGGTTGCGCGGATCAGTAGTTGCCCGGACTGCGTGGCTTTTGCGGGTAGGTTTGGAACGATGAATCACGCGCCGACCCCTGGCCGGCGCAGACAAGGGGGCTAGCGGTGGCGGATGTGAGCATTGAGTTCTGCGGCGAATGGTACGAAGCCACGAACGACGACGTGTTCACCATTGGGCGCGAAGGCGACCTGGAGATCGACGACAACCCCTACCTGCACCGCAAGTTCCTCCAGATCGCCCACTATGACGGCATCTGGTGGCTGGCCAACGTCGGTTCCCTCATCTCCGCGACCATCGCCGACTCCACCGGGGGCATGCAGGCATGGCTGGCGCCGGGAGCGCGGATCCCGATGGTCTTCAGCCAGACGAACATCGTTTTCACGGCCGGCCCCACAACCTATGAGCTGTCGGTCCACGTTAAGACACCGTCCTTCCGCCAGGAACACCGGGACACGGATGCGGTGGGCGAGACCACCATCGGCCCGGTGGTGTTCACCGCATCGCAAAAGGCCCTGATCCTGGCCCTGGCCGAGCCGATGCTCAGGCGTGACGGGACCGGGCTCAGCTCGATTCCGTCGTCCTCGCAGGCGGCGGCCAGGCTGGGCTGGCCCCTGACCAAGTTCAACCGCAAGCTGGACAACGTCTGCGACAAACTGGACCGGGTGGGCGTCGCCGGACTGCGCGGCGGCGGCGGAAAGCTCGCCACCAACCGGCGCGCGCGGCTGGTCGAACACGCCGTCACCTCCCATCTGGTCACCGCGGCCGACCTGCCGCTGCTCGACGAACGGCCGGACGCCGAAGACTGAGTGGCCGCCGGTCCGCCGGGGGCACGCGGGCACCGCCGTCGTCGCCTGAACCGCGCTTCTCGGGCAAGATAGTCAGGTGAGCACAGTCGAAACACCTGCCAGCGAAATCCCGAGCGACGAGATCCGGGAAGAATACGAGCAGTTGACCGAGGACGTCCGCAAGTACCGCTACGCGTACTACAACGAGGACGCCCCGCTGGTCTCCGACGCCGAGTTCGACGCGCTGTACCGGCGGCTGGAGGAAATCGAGGCCCTGCACCCGGAGTTGGTGGCCAACGACTCGCCCACGCAGGAAGTCGGCGGCGAGGTCTCGGCCGCCTTCGCCCCGGTGGAACACCTGCAGCGGATGTACTCGCTGGAGGACGTCTTTTCGCTGGACGAACTGAAGGCCTGGGTGGACCGCGCCACGGCGTCGGTGGCCAACCTGGGCAACGGCAGGAAGCTGCGCTGGCTCAGTGAGGTGAAGATCGACGGCCTGGCCGTCAACCTGCTCTACCGCAACGGTGAACTCATCCGCGCCGCAACCCGCGGGGACGGCACGACCGGCGAGGACATCACCCACAACGCCCTGACCATCGCGGACATCCCGCGCCGGCTCTCCGGCAGCAACATCCCGGCCGAGGTGGAGATCCGCGGCGAAATCTTCATCCCCACCAAGGACTTCCTGGCCCTGAACGAGCGGATGGTGGAGGCC
Organism: Arthrobacter sp. MDT2-34-1; assembly: GCF_059091365.1. NCBI lineage: Bacteria > Bacillati > Actinomycetota > Actinomycetes > Micrococcales > Micrococcaceae > Arthrobacter > Arthrobacter sp. MDT2-34-1. Next base: position 182,233 of record NZ_JBNHGO010000004.1, on the reverse strand, counting down.
GGCAAGGCGCCGTTCGCGAACCCGCGGAACTCGGCGGCCGGCTCGCTGCGGCAGAAGGACCCGAAGGTGACGGCCGAGCGGCCGCTGCATATGTTCGTCCACGGGATCGGCGCCCGTGAAGGGCTCGACGCCGAGAGCCAATCGGAGACCTACGCCCTGCTGCAGGAATGGGGGCTGCCCACCAGCCCCTACTTCAAGGTCGTGGACAGCTACGAAGAGATCCTGGAGTTCATCGAGCACTACGGCGAGCACCGCCACGACCTGCTGCACGAAATCGACGGCATCGTAATCAAAGTGGACGACTTCGGCCTGCAGCGCGCGCTGGGCCACACCTCGCGGGTGCCACGCTGGTCCGTGGCCTATAAGTATCCGCCGGAAGAGGTCCACACCAAGCTCCTGGACATCCGGGTGAACGTGGGCCGCACCGGCCGGGTGACGCCGTACGGGGTGATGGAGCCGGTGAAGGTGGCCGGTTCCACCGTGGAGATGGCCACGCTGCACAACCAGGACGTGGTCAAGGCCAAGGGCGTGAAGATCGGCGACGTGGTGGTGCTGCGTAAGGCCGGCGACGTCATCCCGGAGATCGTGGGCCCGGTGCTGGCGCTGCGGGATGCGCAGGATCCGCCGGTGCGCGAGTTCGTGATGCCCACCGACTGCCCCTCCTGCGGCACCCCGCTGGCTCCCGGCAAGGAGGGCGACGTCGACCTGCGCTGCCCGAATGCCAAGTCCTGCCCGGCGCAGCTGACCGAGCGGGTGGCCCATCTGGCCGGCCGCGGCGCCTTCGACATCGAAGCGCTCGGCTACGAGGCGGCGTTCGCGCTGACCCGGCCGGCCGAACCCGAACAGCCTCCGCTCACCAACGAGGCCGGGATTTTCAGCCTCAGGCCTGAGGACCTGGCCGACGTGCGGATCCGGCGCGAGAAAAAGGATAAGGGGGTGCCCACCGGCGAGACCGAGCTGGTGCCCTACTTCTACACCAAGGGCACCGCCAAGAAGCCCTCGGTTCCCACGGCCAACACCAGGAAGCTCTTCGAGGAGCTGGAGAAGGCCAAGACCCAGCCGCTCTGGCGCGTCCTGGTGGCTTTGTCCATCCGGCACGTGGGTCCCACCGCTTCCCGGGCCCTGGCCACGGCCTTCGGCTCTATGGACGCCATCCGGGCCGCCAGCGAAGACCAGTTGGCCCACGTCGACGGCGTCGGTCCCACCATCGCGGCGGCGCTGAAAGAGTGGTTCGCCGAGGACTGGCATGCCGGGATTGTCGATGCCTGGGCGGCAGCCGGCGTGCGGATGGCCGACGAGGTGGACGAGAGCATGCCCCGCACGCTGGAAGGGCTGACCGTGGTGGTGACGGGTACGCTGCCGAACTTCAGCCGTGACGAGGCCAAGGAAGCGATCATCATCCGCGGCGGTAAGGCCTCGGGCTCCGTCTCGAAGAACACCAGCTATGTGGTGGCCGGCGAGAACGCGGGGACCAAGCTGGACAAGGCCGAGTCCCTGGGCCTGACAGTGCTGGATGAGGACGGTTTCCGCCGGCTGCTGGAAACCGGCACGGCATGACGGGGGAGCGGCCAGGGCCCGCCGCCAGCTGGCAGCAGTTGCTCTCCGCCCTGGCCAGCGAGCGGCTGCGCGGGCTCTATGCCGCCCTGGTGCTGGGCCAACAGCCGGAGATGACCCCCAAGGAACGGCAGAAGCTGGTTGCCTCCGGCCTGGTGACGGACGACGGCGGTGCCCTCGCCGTCGAGCCGGGCGTCTTCAAGGCCGCGCTGGCCGCGGCCCGGAAACCCGGTCCGGCCGGGCCGGAAAGGTTCCTCACCGGCGGGCTGGTGGTGCTGCCGTCCCGCGCCTCGGACCGGCTGGAACTGCTGGGCTACATCCGCGACCGCGTCATCGCCGGAGGCGAGGTCATCGCCGAAAAGGAACTGAACGCCCGGCTGGCCGCGTACACCTCCGATGTGCCGATGCTCCGCCGTGCCCTGGTCGATGACGGCTTCCTCGACCGCGAGCCGGACGGCAGCGACTACCGGGTCGGCCACCGCCGCGCCAACAGCCCCGGGCAGCCGTAGCCGCGCGAGGGGCGGAACGTGTGCCGACGCGGCATAACCGAGCCGACGCCGGGGCCCCCAGCCCCGACGCGGATTAACCGAGCCGACGCCGGGGCGCCCAGCGGGTAGTTGCACGGGCGTCGCGAGAGCGGCCTTTATCGTCCCGGCGTGCGGCATTATCGGCCGGTTTCGACGATATACAGCGTTCTCGACGTTATAGGCCGCTCTCAGCGGGAAGATGGATACTGGCAGCACTACGCGGGCCCAACCATTCTCCCGCGGCCTCGTGAAACTATCGTGACTGGCATCACCCGCCATGGGACGATGGATGTGCGAGGTGAGCCATGAACGAATTCTTTGCCGACGGTTTCCCCTGGTGGTTCATCTGGGTCGGTTTCGCCGTGGTCTCCGGTATTGGACAGCGTGCCAGGCGCACCCGGCGCGGCCAGGGCTGGAACCGCGGCGGCCGGCGCCACGAAAGCGCACGCTCGGAGGGCGCGCGGCGCGAGGCCGACCGGCTGCGTGCCGCCGCAGCCGCCGAGCAGCAGCGGCTCCGCGACACCGCGGCGGTAATGGCCGACCATGATGCGGTGAACGCGCGCTGGCTGGACTATGAGCTGGACGTGGCCAAGCTGATCGATTTTCCCATGATGTCCGATGTCCGCGAGCCGCTCACGGTGGCGTTCCTGCGCGCCAAGCGCACCGCCGACGGGCTCCGGCCGGTCACCGCTGCGGAAGTTGCCACCGACGAGCGGCTGCGCGAATACCGCGAGGCCGTGCGGGCCTACGAGGTCGCCTTCGACATCGCCGAACGCGAGGCCCGCCGCATTCAGGACCAGCACTTCAGCGGCCCCGAACGGCTGCGGCTGAACACCGCGCGCCGGCTGCTGACCATCGCGGTGGATAGGGCGGCAACGCCCGCCGAGCGGCAGCTGGCCTACGCGCGCGCCCGCAAGGAGCTCGACGGTCTGTTGGCGCTGCCGGCCGAGGCGGTCGCCGCCCTGCAGCGGCGGGTCAATCCGGAATTGCTTCCGCCCGTGCCCCGTCCGGCGGCTGGGCCGTCGGCGGGACGGCCGGCCGGCGGCCCGGCCTGAACCGTATTGGCGCGCACCGCCCGTGGTGCGGGAAACTGGTCAGGCAAGCCCCGCCGTCGTACGTTTACTACCCGCAAGGACACCGCCCAAGCACATGCAGATCACCATCCGCCCTGCCACCGCTACCGATTTCGACGACGTGGAGCGCCTGACGCGCGAGGCGTACCTGGCCGCGGGACACTTCCCGGCGGCCGACCACCCGTATCTGGTGCACGTTTCCGACGTGGCGCACCGGGCTCGGCATGCCGAGATCTGGGTGGCCGAGCGGGGCGGAAAGGTGGCCGGGGCGGTCACGCTGACCCAGGCCGGCGGAGAGTATGCGGACATCGCCCGGGAGGGCGAACTGGAGTTTCGGATGCTGGCCGTGGATCCGGGGCTGCAGCGCTCGGGCGTTGGCCGGGCCCTCGTGGACGCCATCGTGGAGTACGCGCGCACGCTGCCGGGCATCAACGCCGTGAGCCTGACCACCGGCAGCGACTGGACCGCGGCGCACCGGCTGTATGAGTCGCTGGGATTCGACCGGGCGCCGGAGCGCGACTGGCCGGTACCCGGGACCGACATCCGGCTGCTGGTCTTCGTCAAACGCCTCTAGCAGCCGCAGGAACTTACGCTGCAGGCAGCGCGTGCTCAGGGTTTCCTGAACGTGAACGAATCGGTGAATTTTGCGCCCCCGGCGCCCATAAACGTGGCCAGCAGGGAGTCCTCGGTCACCTCGATCTCCACGAACCCGTGCGCGGGCTCGGCGTTTGCGCCGGAGTAGGCGGCGAAGTAGGGCGCCTCGGCGTCGGAGCCGTTGATGTCGCGCAGCGGTTGCCCGCCGGTGCCGACCGTCGCGAAGACCGTGCCGGCACCGGACTCGAAGTCCGCGTCGGTGTCGGAGATGCAGGCATTATCGCTGTGCGCGGGCAGCAGCGACGGGCAGTCCGGCCCCAGGGCGAGTTGGTGTGTCCGCTGGTAGAGGTGTTCGTGGCCGTGCAGCACCAGGTCCACTTTTTTGTCCAGCAGCAGATCCGTCACGGCGGAACCGGGATCGCACTCGTAGGCGCCCGCCGAGTGGCAGGGCTTGTGGGAACCGACCACAACCCACGGGATGTGCGCTGCGCGGGCCGAGTCTATGGCGGCGGCCGTCCACCGGTAATGGTCGGTGCCGGGTAGGTAGTCCCAGCGGCCGGATTCCGGAAACTCCAGGCCCGGCGAAATCAGTATCAGCCGCAGCAGGGGGTCCCGCTGGGGGACGTCCACGAACCATTGGCGCCCATAGGCGCCGTGGATACCGGGTAGGCGGGGAGGCAGGCAGCGGGCGAATTCGTCGATCGAACCGTTCCGGCCGTCGCTTTCGTGGTTTCCGGCGACCAGCTGCAGGGGAATATCCGGCCCCAGGTGGTTGGTGACGAAACTGCACCACCCCGATTCCGTGCCGGGAAGGCCGTAGGACAGGTCGCCGAGTGCCAGGCCGAACCGGGAGCCGCTTTCCGACATTGTTTCCAGCACCTGCGCGGCACCTTCGTCGAAGCCGAAGTCCCCGGCCGCCGCGAATTTCACGCTTTCCCCGGAGTTGCCGGCTGTCCGGGGCGCGGCGGCGGCCGGGTCGGAGGCAGGTGGGGACGCAACCGGCGGTGCGGCCGGCGCGCGAGAGGTCAAGGAAGTAGGGCCCGCCGAGGCGTGCGGCGCCGGGGCGGGAGAGCCTTGCCCCGGACTGCTGCAGCAGGGCAGCAGCAGGGCGGTGAGGGCGATGGCAGCCAGCCGAGCCGGACGCATGGGGACCTCCTCGCCGCGAAGGACTTCGGCAGCCGGCCGGAAGCCTGGCGGCCCGGCCTGGCGTCGCGGGTGCCATATTCTAGGTGCCCGGCGCCAAGCGGTCAACGATCAAGCGGCACGGGAAGTGAGCCGAAACGCTCAAGGCCGTGGTCCCCTCGCTGTGCCTGCGGATCACAAGCCCAAGACCGGACGCCGGGAAGCCGGAGGCTGTCGCCGTGGGATGGTCCCTCGGCATTCCCTGGCGAATCCCGACCCTTCTGCGCCGGTAGACTGAAAAGGAAAAGCATTCCATCCGCGTAGGAGACTCATGTCTGAGATCAATCGTGCGGCGGTGGCGCATTTGGCGCGGCTGGCCCACATTGAGATGACCGCCGAAGAACTGGACAAGATGGCCGGCGAACTCGACGTCATTGTCGATTCGATCAAGTCCGTCCAGGAAGTTGCCAGCCCCGACGTTCCGGCGACCTCGCACCCGATCCCGCTGAACAATGTGTTCCGCGAGGACGTGGTGGGGGAGACGCTGAGCCAGGAACTTGCCCTGGCGAACGCACCGGACCAGGCCGACGGCCGGTTCAAAGTTCCGGCGATCCTGGACGAGGAGTAAGACACACCCATGAGCGAACTGATTACCCACAGCGCGGCCAAGCTGGCCGAGATGCTGACCGCTTCTGAGGTGTCCTCGGTGGAGGTCACCCAGGCGCACCTGGACCGCATCGCCGAGGTCGACGGCGACCTCAACGCGTTCCTGCACGTGAACACCGACGAGGCGCTCGCGGTGGCGGCGGACGTGGACAAAGCCCGCGCCGCCGGCGAAGAACTGCACGCCCTGGCGGGCGTCCCGATAGCGATCAAGGACCTGATCGTCACCGTGGGCCAGCCCACCACGGCCGGCTCGAAGATCCTTGAGGGCTGGATGAGCCCATACGACGCCACCGTGGTCAAGAAGATCCGGGCGGCGCGCATGCCGATGCTGGGCAAGACCAACCTGGACGAATTCGCCATGGGTTCCTCCAGCGAGCACTCCGCCTACGGTCCCACCCGCAACCCTTGGGACCTGGACCGGATCCCCGGCGGCTCCGGCGGCGGCTCTGCGGCAGCCGTGTCCGCCTTCGAAGCACCGCTGGCGCTGGGCACCGACACCGGCGGTTCCATCCGCCAGCCGGCCGCAGTGACCGGTTCGGTGGGCGTCAAGCCGACCTATGGCGGAGTTTCCCGCTACGGCGCCATTGCGATGGCGTCTTCGTTGGACCAGATCGGTCCGGTGACGCGCACGGTCCTGGACGCCGCGCTGCTGCATGAGGTCATCGGCGGACACGACCCGGCCGACTCCACCTCGCTGACCGACCCGGTGGGCGCGCTGGTCGAGGCCGCCCGGAACGCCGACGTGCGGGGCATGCGCATCGGCGTGATCAAGGAACTGCAGGGCGAAGGCTACGCGGCCGGCGTGCAGGCCCGCTTCGACGAGGCTCTGGAACTGCTGCGCGGGGCCGGCGCCGAGGTGCTGGAGGTCTCCTGCCCGAACTTCAAGTACGCGCTGGGCGCCTACTACCTGATCATGCCCTCGGAGGTTTCCTCCAACCTGGCCAAGTTCGACGGCGTCCGCTACGGACATCGCGTGCTGCCGGCCGAGGGCCCGATGACGATCGAACGCGTGATGGGTGCCACCCGTGCCGCCGGCTTCGGCGACGAGGTCAAGCGCCGCATCATCCTGGGCACCTACGCCCTGTCTGCGGGCTACTACGACGCCTACTACGGTTCGGCGCAGAAGGTCCGCACGCTGGTCCAGCGCGACTTTGCCGCGGCGTTTGAGACCGTCGACGTGCTGGTCTCTCCCACGGCGCCGACGGCCGCGTTCAAGCTGGGCGAGAAGCTGGACGACCCAATGGCCATGTACCTCAACGACGTGGCCACCATTCCGGCCAACCTCGCCGGAGTGCCTGGCATATCGGTGCCGGGCGGCCTGACCGACGGGCTGCCGGTGGGGATCCAGTTCCTGGCCCCCGCCCGTGAAGATGCCCGCTTGTACCGCGCCGGCGCCGGTCTTGAAAACCTGCTGGAAGCCCAGTGGGGCGGCCCGCTGCTGGCTCAGGCTCCTGTCCTCGGAGGTGTGAAGTAAATGGCTGCAACAGAAGAGTTGGTCTCCTTCGAAGAGGCGATGGCGAAGTACGACCCGGTCCTCGGGTTTGAGGTCCACGTTGAGCTGAACACGAAGACCAAAATGTTCTCCGCCGCTCCGAACGCGTTCGGCGATGTGCCGAATACGAACGTGTCGCCGGTGGACCTGGGCCTGCCCGGCGTCCTGCCGGTGGTGAACAAGTCGGCGGTGGAGTACTCGATCCTGATTGGGCTCGCGCTCAACTGCAAGATCGCCGAATCCTGCTTCTTCGCCCGGAAGAATTACTTCTACCCGGACACCCCGAAGAATTTCCAGACTTCCCAGTACGAAGACCCGATCTGCTACGACGGCTACCTGGACATCGAACTGGAAGACGGCGAAGTGTTCCGGGTGGAGATTGAACGTGCGCACATGGAGGAGGACGCGGGCAAGCTCACGCACATGGGCGGCGCCACCGGCCGGATCCAAGGCGCCGAGTACTCGCTGGTGGACTACAACCGAGCCGGCGTTCCGCTGGTGGAGATCGTCACCAAGCCGATCGTCGGAGCCGGCTCCCGTGCTCCGGAACTGGCCCGCGCCTACGTGGCCGCCGTCCGCGAGATCGTCAAGAACCTGGGCGTCTCCGACGCGCGGATGGAACGCGGCAACGTCCGCTGCGACGCGAACGTGTCCCTGATGCCCAAGGGCTCGGAGCAGTTCGGCACCCGCTCCGAGACCAAGAACGTGAACTCGCTGCGTGCGGTGGAACGTGCCGTCCGCTTCGAAATCCAGCGCCACGCCGCGGTCCTGGACGCCGGCCGGAAGGTGGTCCAGGAAACCCGCCACTGGCACGAGGACACCCGCTCCACGACCGCGGGCCGGCCCAAGTCCGACGCCGATGACTACCGCTACTTCCCGGAACCGGACCTGGTCCCCGTGGTCACCACCGAAGAGTGGATCGAAGAACTGCGTTCGCGGCTGCCCGAACCGCCGGCCGAACGGCACAAGCGGCTGAAGGCCGAATGGGGCTATTCCGACGCCGAATTCCGCGACGTGGTCAACGCCGGCGTGATGGAGTCGATCGAGGAAACCATAGCCGCCGGAGCCTCCGCTGCCGTGGCCCGCAAGTGGTGGATGGGCGAAATCTCCCGCCGGGCCAAGGAAGCCGAACTCGAACCTTCGGAACTGGGCGTAAGCCCGCTGACCGTGGTCGAGCTGGACCGCCTGGTGCAGGCCGGCAAGATCAACGACAAGCTGGCCCGCCAAGTGCTCGACGGCGTGCTCGCCGGGGAGGGCACGCCCGAGGAGGTCGTGGAGAAGCGCGGCCTGGCCGTGGTGTCGGACGATTCCGCCCTGCTGGAAGCCATCGATGCTGCGCTGGCAGCCCAGCCCGAGGTGGCCGAGAAGATCCGGGGCGGCAAGGTCCAGGCCGCCGGCGCCATCGTGGGAGGGGTCATGAAGGCCACCCGCGGGCAGGCCGACGCCGGCCGGGTCCGCGAGCTGATCTTTGAGCGTCTCGGCGTTCAGGGTTAGCCGGTGGAGCGGACGATGAGCGGTGATGGGTCGCGCCGTGCCGGGGCCGATATCGGCCCGGTTCCGCGGCGCCCGGCCCGCCCGGCCCGCCCGGCCCGCCCGGGTACGCGCGCGTCCGCCGGCGCCGACATCGGGCCGGTTCCGCTGGCCTAGCGGACCCGGCCGACATCGGGCCGGTTCCGCTGGCCTTACGGACCCGGTGCGACAGCCTTCGCCGCCGGCGGGGCCACGCCCGCCGATTAAAGGGAGTACGGAAACAGATGGCTTCGATGCCCGCTGCCGAAATCGACATCAGTAACGACCTGGTGCAGCGGTTGCTCTCGGACCAGTTCCCGGACCTCGCCCGGCTGCCGCTGGTGCGGGTGGCCAACGGGTGGGACAACGTGACGTTCAAACTCGGAGCCGATTTGGCCGTCCGGCTGCCGCGCCGGACCGCGGCAGGGGATCTGGTGCTGCATGAACAGCAGTGGCTCCCGTCCCTGGCCCGGGAGCTGCCCCTCGCCGTGCCGGCCCCGACGCGCCGCGGCAGCCCGACGTCGTACTATCCCTGGTCCTGGTCGGTAGTGCCGTGGCTGGAGGGCCGGGCTGCCTGGCGCCTCCGGCCGGAGGAACGGCGATCGCTGGCCCCGGGGCTGGCGGCGTTCGTGGCCGCGCTGCACGTGCCCGCCCCGTCCAACGCCCCGGTGAATCCGGTGCGCGGCGTGCCGCTGTCCTCCCGCAACGCAGCCATGGCGCAGCGCCTGGCTTCCGGGGCCATTCCGGAGGCAGAACGTGTCATGGCGCTGTGGCGCCAGCTGTCCGCCGTGCCCGCGTGGGAGGGACCGGCACTGTGGCTGCACGGCGACCTCCACCCGGGGAACCTGGTGGTGGACGGAAACCGGTTGGCGGCCGTCATCGACTTCGGCGACATCACCGCGGGCGATCCGGCCACCGACCTGGCCGCCGCCTGGCTGGTGTTTGACGCCCCGGGGCGCCGGGAGTTTATTGCGGCCGTCGAAGCGCGCACCGACGTTTCCCCGGACACCTGGCAGCGCGCCCGCGGCTGGGCGTTGAACATCGCGACGGTGCTGCTGACCTCCTCGGATGACAACCGGTTGTTGCGCGGCGTGGCGGAGCGGGCGCTGGCCGAAGTCCTGTCCGGGAGCTAGCCGCCGCGCCGCCGCCGCAGTAGCATGGCCGGACTACTGCCCAGGAAGTGCGTCCACGGGAGGAGCGGCGATGCCCGGCCCCACAGGACTGCAGCTGCATGCAACGGTGCTGGGAGCGCCGGATCCGTTGGCCTTGGCTCAGTTTTACGGTCGGCTGCTGGGCTGGGACATCCGCACCAACGAGCCAGACTGGGTGACGCTGGCCCATCCGGGCGGTGGGCCGGGGCTGTCCTTCCAGCTGGAGGAGGACTACCGCCGGCCGGTCTGGCCCGAAGAACCCGGCGAACAGCAAATGCTGATGCATTTGGACATCCTCGTCGAGAACCTGGCCGCCGCCTGCTCTCATGCCGAGTCGGTAGGGGCTGAACGTGCCGGATACCAACCGCAGGACGACGTCCGGGTGTACTTCGATCCGGCCGGGCACCCGTTCTGCCTCTTCGAACGCTAGCCGCGCGGGCAGTCAAGGTTTCCGCTCCTGCTCCGGTTCGCGCCCCCGGGTTTGGTCCCCGCTCCTGCTCCGGTTCGGGCCCCTGCTCCGCCTGCTAAGCGGAGCAGGGGCCCAAACCGGAGCGTCGCCCAGTGAGATCGGCAGCCCGGCCCGGACCGCCCCCTCAGCCCGGCTGTGCTGCGCCGTCGAACAGCCGGGAGCGGATCAGGAAGCGTTTGCCCTCCGGCGCCTCCACCGAGAACCCGCTGCCGCGCCCGTCCACCACGTCCACGGTCAGATGCGTGTGTTTCCAGTACGCGAACTGCTCCCGCGACATCCAGAAGTCCAGGCCCCCGCGGCCGGGAAGGTCGAACGTGCCCAGCAGCACGTCCGCATCGCCGGTGAGGAATTCGCCGGCCGGATAGCACATGGGGGAGGAACCGTCGCAGCAGCCGCCGGACTGATGGAACATCAGCGGCCCGTGGGACTCCCATAGTTTTTGCAGCAGCCCGACCGCCGGTCCAGTGAGCGCCACCCGGGAAAAATCCTCCCCGGGCAGCGCCACCGCGGCCTCGAGCGCCGCCTCGTGTTTCGCGGGCGGGGTGGGTGCACCCTGCCCCTGCGGTGAAGCAGACGCCATGACGTGACCTGTCTTTAGAAGAAGCCGAGCTTGTTCTCGTTGTAGCTGACCAGCAGGTTCTTGGTCTGCTGGTAGTGGTCCAGCATCATCGCGTGGTTCTCGCGGCCGATGCCCGAGGACTTGTAGCCGCCGAACGCCGCCCCCGCCGGGTAGGCGTGGTAGTTGTTCACCCACACCCGGCCCGCCTGGATTTCGCGCCCTGCCCGGTAGGCCACGTTCCCGTTGCGGCTCCATACGCCGGCTCCCAGCCCGTAGAGCGTGTCGTTCGCAATCTGCAGGGCTTCCTGATAGTTCCCGAACCGGGTAACCGAGACGACCGGCCCGAAGATCTCTTCCTGGAAGATCCGCATGCTGTTGTCGCCCTCGAAGATGGTGGGTTTCACGTAGTAGCCGTCGGCGAGGTCCCCGTCCAGGAGGTTCCGGCCGCCGCCGGTCAGGACTTTCGCGCCCTCCTGCTGGCCGATGTCCATGTAGGACAGGATCTTCTCCAGTTGGTCGTTGGAGGCCTGGGCGCCGACCTGGGTGTCCGTGTCGAGCGGGTTGCCCTGGATGATCGACTCGGTCCGGGCCAGGGCATCGGCCATGAACGAGTCGTAGATCGACTCCTGCACCAGCGCCCGCGACGGGCAGGTGCAGACTTCGCCCTGGTTGAACGCGAACAGGGTGAAGCCCTCCAGCGCCTTGTCGTAGAACGCGTCGTTCTCGGCGGCGACGTCGGAGAAGAAGATGTTCGGGCTCTTCCCGCCCAGCTCCAGCGTGACGGGAATCAGGTTCTGCGACGCGTACTGGCTGATCAGCCGGCCGGTAGTGGTCTCGCCGGTGAACGCGATCTTGCGGATCCGCGGACTGGACGCCAGCGGCTTGCCGGCTTCCACGCCGAAACCGTTGACCACGTTGACCACGCCAGCCGGCAGGATGTCCGCGATCAGTTCCATCAGCACCAGGATGGACGCCGGTGTCTGCTCCGCAGGCTTAAGAACGACGGCGTTGCCCGCCGCAAGCGCGGGAGCCAGCTTCCACGTGGCCATCAGGATGGGGAAGTTCCAGGGGATGATCTGCCCGACCACACCCAGTGGCTCGTGGTAATGGTAGGCGGTGGTGTCGTCGTCCAGTTGGGACAGCCGGCCCTCCTGGGCCCGGATGGCCGAGGCGAAGTAGCGGAAGTGGTCGGCGGCCAGCGGGATGTCGGCGGCCAGGGTCTCGCGCACGGCCTTGCCGTTGTCCCAGGTCTCGGCCACGGCCAGCAGTTCCAGGTTCTCCTCGATCCGGTCCGCGATCCGGTTCAGCACTGCGGCCCGGTCCGCTACCGAGGTCTTGCCCCACGACGGTGCCGCCTTGTGGGCGGCGTCCAAGGCCAGTTCGATGTCCTCGGCGGTCCCGCGTGCCACTTCGCAGAACGTCTTGCCGGTCACGGGGGAGGGGTTCTCGAAGTATTGGTTCTTCACCGGGGCGACCCATTCGCCGCCGATCCAGTTCTCGTAGCGCTGCTTGAAGCTGACGGGTGATCCCTCGGTTCCGGGCTGGGCGTAAACAGTCATGGTCGACTCCTCTGGCTTCGGTGTCCGGACCCCCACGGTCCGGCAGACGGCACTGTCTGTGTCCCCAGAGCCTACGGAGGGCAACGTTGCAATCAGGTTGCAGGGGTTGCCCATGCTGCGGCTCCGGCCGCGGCACGGTTCAGAAGGGGCCGCCGGACCACCGGCTCCGCCTGCACCACCGGCAGCGTTCCGAAAGTCCCGTCAGTCCCCGGCTTCCAACTGTTCCAGCACCGCGACGACCGCGGCCCGCTTGGGTGAGCGCGGCGGCAGGAGGCGCAGCGCCGCGCGCCAGGCCTCGCCGTCGTACTTTGCCTCGGGAAGCTGCAGGTACCGCAGGACTTCATCCGGCGATGCACTGCTCAGCACTGCCTCGCGCAGGGTGGCGCTGACGTGCCGGCGGAAACTGACGACGCCCGGCGCCTCCGACCGCGGAACGACCTGCCCGCGGTACAGGCCAAGCGCCTGCCGGTGTGCCCCGCGGGCCAGGCACCGGAGGACCTGCTGCGCGTCGACGGCCACTTCCTGGGGGAGGCAGTAGGGCCGGGATGTGGGCACGGCGGCAGGGCTGATGCCGGCCAGCAGCTTGCGCAACCGCACCATCTCGGCGCGCAAAGTAGCGCCCTGGGCCCGCGGGTTGAGCTGGTCCGCCAGTTCCCCGGCCGTCAGGCCGGCGGGATGCAGGGCCAGCAGGGTGAGGATCTCCGTGTGCCGCTGCGACAACTCGATCCGCTGGCCGGCCAGTTCCAACAGTCCCTGATCGCGTCCCATGATGCGCAGACCGGCCTTCGGGCGGGTTCCGGATTCGCCCTCCGGACGGGCCGGCGTCCCCCGACGCCTCGTGATCGGGCCGGCAGGTGCTGACCGGCTCCGCGTCCCCGGGTCGTGCCGGGCGGCTGCCTGGAGGCGGAGAATGCGCAGCTCTGCCTCGGCCGCCGCTACCGCCGCCCGGACCAAGGACAGCGTGTGGGGCGCGGCCGCTTCCTCCCCGCCGGTCAGATCCACGACGCCGAGGACGGCGCCGGTTTCGGGATCTTTGATGGGGACGGCGGTGCAGTTCCATGAATGGACCGCCCGGCTGAAGTGCTCGGCACCGGCGATTTGGACTCCACGGCCCAACGCGAGCGACGTGCCGGGCGCGCTGGTGCCCACGGTCGCCTCCGACCAGTCGGTGCCGGGCATGAACATCATGCCTTCGGCGCGGTCTTTCAGGCGGGCCTCTCCGTCCACCCATAGCAGCCGCCCGTGCCGGTCTCCCACGGCCACCAGCATCCCCGCGTCGCGGCTGGGCTCCACCAGCAGCCGGCCAAAGACCGGCATGATGGCGGACAAGGGATGGTTCCGGCGGAACTCGTCCAGCGCGTCGGCGGCCATGACCAGTGGAGCCAGCGCCCGATCCGGATCGGCCGCGTGCCGCAAGGACCGTTGCCAGGAGTCGCGGACCACTGCGCGCAGCCCCCTGATGCTCCCGGTCCCGGCGGACAGCTGAATCGGGTCCAGCCGCTCGTGCGCGGCGTAGGCCTGGTCCTGCACGGGCCGGGACGCTGGCTGGGCTGGGTGCGGCACTGGAGAACCCCTTTTACCGGATCGCAGCCACGCACCTGTGGCCGGGGTCACAGTCTAGCCTGCGCTTCCGCGGCCTTTCCACCGGCTTTCACGGCACGCGGTTCCCGGCCGGTTTCCTGTTTCCTATGGGGTCGGCCTGCCCGGTTCGCATTCGGTGACTTGAGGATGCCCTGCGGCCGCCGGTTGCGAGCAAAGCTACCCTGCCCCTGACGCGACGGATACGGTGACGTGCTCCACTTCGCCAAGACAGTTACGTAGAGTTGGCCTAGTGATCCGGGCCACAGCCCGGGCGGCCGGACGCGCCGGCCCCGCTTAGCGAAAGGACACCGCGTGAAGGCGCTCTACAAGCCCGGCCCACAGGCCGGCTTCGAGCTGGTCGACCGTCCGGAACCGGAACCCGGCACCGGCGAGGTCAAGATCAAGGTCCACACCACGGGCATTTGCGGCACCGACCTGCACATCCAGGCCTGGGACGACTGGGCCGCGGGGGCGGTCCGGGCGCCGCTCATCCCCGGCCACGAGTTCTATGGCGAGGTCGTGGCCGCCGGCAGCGCCGTGCAGGACGTGCAGATCGGCGACCGGGTCTCGGGGGAGGGCCACATCGTCTGCGGGACCTGCCGGAACTGCCGCGCGGGCCGGCGGCAGATGTGCATCCGCACGGTCAGCGTCGGCGTGCAGCGGGACGGTGCCTTCGCCGAGTTCGTGGTGATCCCCGAAACCAATGTGTGGGTGCACACCGACCCGGCGGTCACGCCCGAACTGGGCGCGATCTTCGATCCGTTCGGCAACGCCGTGCACACGGCACTGAGCTTTCCGCTGGTCGGTGAAGACGTGCTGATCACCGGCGCCGGGCCCATCGGGCTGATGGCGATAGCGGTAGTACGCCACGCCGGAGCCCGCAAGATCGCCGTCACCGACGTGTCCGCCGAACGGTTGGAGCTGGCCAAGCACATGGGCGCCGACATGGTGGTGGACGTCAGCCACGCCCGGGTGGCGGACGCACAACGGCAGCTGGAACTGGTCGAAGGTTTTGACATTGGGCTGGAGATGTCCGGCCGCGGCTCGGCACTGCGGGCCATGATCGACAACATGACCCACGGCGGCCGGATTGCGCTCCTGGGGCTGCCGGCCGAAGACATCACCATCGACTGGGCCAAGGTGGTCACCCACATGCTCACGCTCAAGGGCATCTACGGGCGCGAGATGTTCGAAACCTGGTACGCGATGAGCGCCATGCTCTCCTCCAGCCCGGCCCTGCACGCGGCGATTTCCTCCGTGATCACCGACGTGCTGCCAGCCGCCGAATGGGAGCGCGGGTTCGAGACGGCCCGGCAGGGGACAAGCGGCAAAGTGGTCCTGGACTGGACCCGGATATAGGGAGGAGAAGCATGTACGGAACACTCAAGGACCAGCTGGCCTCGGAGCTGGAGGAGATCCGCGCCGCCGGACTGTTCAAGGCCGAACGGCGCATCACCACCCCGCAGTCCAGCCACATCTCCGCCGGCCCGGAGGACGGGTCAACCCGCGAGGTGCTGAACTTCTGCGCTAACAACTACCTGGGGTTGGCCGACCATCCGGACATCATCGCCACCGCGAAGGCCGCCATGGAGGAGAGAGGGTTCGGCATGGCCAGCGTGCGGTTTATCTGCGGCACGCAGGACCTCCACCTGCAGCTGGAACGGGAGGTGTCGCGCTTCCTGGGCACCGAGGACACCATCCTGTTCTCGTCCTGTTTCGACGCCAACGGCGGGGTCTTTGAATCCTTGTTCGGGCCGGAGGACGCCATCATCTCGGACGCGCTGAACCATGCCTCGATCATCGACGGCATCCGGTTGTCCAAGGCAGTGCGGTTCCGCTACGCCAATCGGGACATGGCCGAACTTCAGGAGCGGCTGCAACAGGCTGCGGCAATGAACGACGGCGCCGGCGCACGGCGGACCGTCATCGTCACCGACGGCGTGTTCTCCATGGACGGTTACCTGGCGCCGCTGGAACGGATCTGCGAACTGGCCGAAGAATACGGCGCGCTGGTGATGGTCGACGACTCGCACGCCGTCGGCTTCATGGGTGCCAACGGTGCCGGCACCCCGGAGCATGCCGGGGTGGCTGACAGGGTGGACATCTACACCGGGACCTTCGGCAAGGCGCTCGGCGGTGCCTCCGGCGGTTACGTGTCCGGCCGCCGCGAAATCGTGACCGTGCTGCGGCAAAAGGCCCGGCCGTACCTGTTCTCCAACTCCGTCGCGCCGGCCATCGTGGCCGCCGCCTTGAAGGCGCTGGAACTGGTGGGCGGTTCGGCCGACCTTCGGTCGCGGCTGCAGGACAACACGGCGTTGTTCCGCCGGCGGATGGCCGAGGAAGGGTTCGATCTGCTCGAAGGCGTGCACCCGATCGTCCCGGTCATGTTCCACGACGCGGTCCTCGCCGGGCGGGTGGCCGAGGCCATGCTCGCCCACGGCGTGTACGTCACCGCCTTCAGCTATCCGGTGGTGCCCAAGGGCGCAGCGCGGATCCGCGTGCAGCTCTCGGCGGCCCATAGCGCCGACGACGTCGAGGCCTGCGTCGCGGCGTTCGTTGCCTCCCGACAGGCGGTCGGGCAGGCCTGACCGGGCGGGGCGTGGCGCCCTTTCCCGGCCCGCCGGCCCGGCTACCGGGCCCGGTCCGCGGTTTCGGCCTCGAAGGCGCGGTAGAAGCGCAGGCCGAGCTCGCGGGCGCCGGCGGCACTGTAATGGATCTGTTCGGCATCCTGGCTGGCGCCGGACGGGCCCGCCACGAACGCCGTCCGCAACCGCTGCGCCGCCACGGAGCGGTGCGCGGCGTCGATGCCGCGCCGCCGCCGGTCATCGGGCAGCCATTCGGGCACCATCCCGCCGATCAGGAACGGCGCCGGCCCCAGCGCGTCGCGGACCAGATCAATAATCTGCAGCAACTTGCGGCGGTACCAGCCTTCTGAGGCGCCCAGCACCGCGTCGGACTCGCCCTGGTGCCACAGGACCGCCGCCAAACGGTTGCGCGGATTCAGCGAGAGCGCCTGCCGGGCGGCATCCAGCGCGCGGTGGCACAGGTTCGTTCGGGCAGTCTTGTTGTCCGGATCCCAGGAGTAGTCGGCGTTGCCGGTGATCGAGGTGCCGCCCAGGGCCGCGGGCACCAGCAACACCTTGCGGCCGGCCGGCTGGGCCAGCCACAGCTGCCGCGCGAATTCGAGGCCGGGTCCCACCGCGGGCCGGCCGTCCACCCACACACTGGCGACATGGCAGAGCGGTTCGCTGGCCGCGATGACCCGGCCGGCGGACGGGCCGGAACCCGCCAGCTGGTCGATCCCGTCGAGCTCCACATCGATGGCCGGATCAAAGGGGAGGCCGCAGCCCTGCATGTTCGACTGGCCCAGCAGCAGGACGACGTCGTGACCGGCCTGGCGGGGATCGACACGCCCGTTGGCAGCCGTTTGGGCGGCAGCCGCGATTGTCGGGGCCAGGAGTTGCAGCAGCTCCCGGTGGGTGGCCGACGCCGGGTCCGCCACCAAGCGCGCAATCCGCTCGTCATCCGGTGCGGAATCCGGACGGGTTGCTGCGGCCGCCCCGGCCGTGCCCAACGCCCCGGCCCCGATGCCGGCCGCAAGGACGGGAACCGTCTGCTGCAGCAGTCTGCGCCGGCTCGGCTGTCCCTCGGGCGTGTTGGCGGCCATGCAGCAGGTCCTCCCGGTGCCGGCCCCCAGAGTCCCTGCGCCGCATCCGGTCCGGTCTGCCGGACGCGGCGATTGTCGGCACCAGTCTATGCCGAACGCGTCAGTTCAGTGCCGTGCCCGCCGCCTGTTCGACGGCGTCCACCAGCACGCCGCTGTCCACCAGCAGTCGGACCGCCTCGATTTCCGGCGAGAGATAGCGGTCGGTGCCCGGACCGGCGACGGTTTTGCGGATCTCCCGGCGCACCGCGGTGACGGCCGGGGCGCTGCGGGAGGTCTCCACGCCGCCGTCGCGCATGTCCAGGGCGCGGGCACTGGTGAGCAGTTCAATGGCCAGCACCCGGGTGAGCCCGTCCAGGGCGCGGCGCAGTTTCAGCCCCGCGGACCACCCCATGGACACATGGTCCTCCTGCATGGCCGAGGACGGGATGGAATCCACCGACGCCGGGTTGGCGAGCCGCTTGAGCTCGCTGACGATGCCGGCCTGGGTGTACTGGGCGATCATGTGCCCGGAGTCCACCCCCGGATCATCGGCCAGGAAAGCATTCAGGCCGTGGCTGCGGGCGGTGTCCAGGAACCGGTCGGTCCGCCGTTCGCTCATCGAGGCAAGGTCGGCCACGGCGATGGCCAGGAAGTCCAGCGCGTAGCCGACCGGGGCGCCGTGGAAGTTGCCGTTGGACTCCACCCGGCCGTCCGGGGTGACCACGGGATTGTCGACGGCGGAGGCCAGTTCGTAGCCGGCCACCGATTCCACATGGGCAAGCGTGGCGCGCGCCGCGCCGTGCACCTGGGGTGCGCAGCGCAGGGAGTACGCATCCTGGACCCGGGTGAACCGGTGCTGCGCATCGGCTCCGGCTGACTTTTGCTCTGCGATCAGGACGGAACCGGCCAGGACGGTGCGCATGTTGGCGGCCGCAGCGATCTGGCCGGGGTGCGGCCGGAGCGCGTGCAGGTCCTCGGCCAGCACGGAGTCGGTGCCGAGCAAACCTTCGATGCTCATGGCCGCGGCGAGGTCGGCGGTCTTCAGCAGCCGGTGCAGGTCGGCCGACGCCATGATCAGCATGCCCAGCATGCCGTCGGTGCCGTTGATCAGTGCCAGCCCTTCCTTCTCCCGCAGCTCCACCGGCTCCAGGCCTGCGGCGGCCAGTGCGTCGGCGGCCGCCACCAGCTCGCCTTCCTGGGTGCGGACCTGGCCCTCACCCATCAGGGCGAGTGCGCAGTGGGCCAGCGGCGCGAGGTCCCCGGAACAGCCCAGGGAGCCGTATTCGCCGATCACCGGGGTGATGCCGGCGTTGAGGATGCCCGCGTAGGCCTGGGCCACCAGCGGGCGGACGCCGGTGCGGCCGGTGGCCATCGTCGCCAGCCGGTTAAGCATCAGCCCGCGCACCACCTCCCGGTCCACCTCGGCCCCGGACGAGGCCGCGTGGCTGCGGATCAGGCTGCGCTGGAGCTGGGTGCGCAGCTGCACCGGGATCTGCTTGGTGGCCAGGGCGCCGAAGCCGGTGCTGACCCCGTAGTGCGGCACGTCGTCATCCACCAGGGCCTCGATCACCTTGCGGGATTCGGCCATGGCCTGCAGGGATTCCTCGCTGAGCTCGACGGCGGCGCCGTGGCGGGCGACGGCGACGACGTCGGCGGGGGAGAGGGGTCCGACGGAGACGGAGACGGTGGCGGTCTGGAGCTGGGACATGGTGCCTTTCGGGTGCGGGTTCGGGTGCGGGTGAAGGTGGGAGTGGCGGGTATGGGAGGGGCGGGGATCAGTCCGCGATCAGTGCGTCATAGTCGGGCTCGTTCTTCAGCACGCCGTACTTGGTGGCCGCGGACCCCAGCTTTTGCAGGCCCTCCATGTTGACCTCCGGATACCAGCGGGAGATCACTATCTTCTCGGCCAATTCGGGCGTGACCTTGGCATAATCCTGGATGATCGTGCGCACCTCGTCCTCGTTCTCCGAGGCGAACTGGAAAGATTTCTCCAGCGCCCGGCGGAAGCGCTCAACGAGCTCGGGGTCCTCCTGCAGGGTTTGCTCGGAGGCGAAGTAGAAGGCCGAATCGAAGTCGTCGGCGAGGTCGGTCATGGGGCTGGCCACGATCTTTCCGCCGGCGTCCAGGATCTGCGTGCGGAACGGCTCCGTGGTCCAGGCCGCGTCCACGTCGCCGCGCTCCAGCGCCGCGGGCATGTTGGGGTACGGCATCTCGACGAAGTCGACGGCGTCCGGGTCGCCGCCCGCCTGTTCGACGGAGTTCCGGATGGTGACGTCGGCGAAGTTGTTCAGCGCGTTCACCGCGACCGTCTTGCCCACCAGGTCCGCGGCGCTCTCGATGCCGCTGTCCGGCATGGCCGCCACCTCGGTCCCATCCTTCCCGGGCTCATTGGTGGAGCTGGAGCCGTTGGAGACGACCGTGATCGGCAGCCCCTTGTCCCGCGCGATCAGCAGCGAGATGACGTTGGAGTAGCCGAACTGGTATTCGCCGGTCATCACCGCCGGAACGATGGCCGCCCCGCCCTGGGCCAGCTGGATGGACAGCTGGATGCCTTCCTCCTCGAAGTAGCCCTCCTGCATGCCCAGGTAAACCGGGGCCACGTCTGCGATCGGGATCAGGCCCAGGCTCACCTGGTCCAGGTTGGCGTCTGCCGGCGCCCCTGCGGTTTCCGTTCCGCCGCCGGTGGAGGACGGACTGCCGGAGCCGCACCCGGTCAGCAGGAGGGCGCCGGCCAGCACCGCGGCCGAGGCGGTGGCCAGCAGGGGGCGGCGGGGCGCGGTGGCCGCGGACATCAATGGGCGCATCAGGGTCTCCTTGTTTCTGCCGGTACGCGGCATACCTGTTTCGATCAGTAAAACGAGCGTGGCTTGCTACCTGAAGCTACCCATCCGCGCTGCCGGGGTCAAGGGTTTTTTGCTAATTCCTTGCCGCTGAATGAAATTGATGTTTTACTGGCTGCAACATTGGATGGTTACCGAGGAGCAGAGATGGCGTCAGGAACGGCAGCGGATCCTACGACCAGGGCGGCGGACCGCACCCTGGCGCTGCTTCGCATCGTCTGCGAGCACGACGGCGTGAAGCTCGCCGATGCGGCCAAGGCGGTGGGCCTGTCGGCGTCGACCGCGTTGCGCCTGCTGCGCACGCTGGAAGCCAACGGGTTCGCAGCGAAACGCGACAACGCGCTCTACCGGCCGGGCTTCCGGATGGTGCAGTTGGGTGTCCAGGCGCTCAGCCACGAGTCGCTGGTGGATGCGGGCCGGGAGGTCCTGCGGAGCCTCGTGGACCAGACCGGGGAGTCGGCGTACCTGAGCGTGACCGCCGGCAACGACCACGGGCTGTACATAGCCATCGAAGAGGGCACCCATACCGTGCGCCACGTGAATTGGGTGGGCCGGACCTTCCCGATGGCGGGCAGCGCGGCCGGGGCGGCCCTCAGCGGACAGGTGGGCCGGGGCGGGTACACCGTGCAGGCGGACAGCGTGGAGGCCGACGTCACCGCCGTCGCGGCTCCCGTCTTCGCCGGCGACAAGGTGGTTGCCGCGGTGAGCATCGTCGCGCCTAGCTACCGCACGACGGCAGAGGCCGCCGAAAAATTCGGGCTGCTGCTGGCCGAACAAGCCGGCACGCTCTTCGCCGCGCCGGAGGGCTCGGCGGCCAATGGGACCGAAGAACATAACCAGAGAAGTACCTCCACGCCAGAAAGGGCATGACGATGACGTTCACCCAGCACGACCCTTCCCGCCGCATCCGGGCTTCCCGGGGCACCACCCTCACCGCCAAGAGCTGGCAGACCGAGGCTCCGCTCCGGATGCTGATGAACAACCTGGATCCCGAAGTGGCGGAACGCCCCGAGGACCTGGTGGTCTACGGCGGCACCGGCCGCGCCGCACGCTCCTGGGAAGCCTACGACGCGATCGTCAAGACGCTGGCGGAACTCGAAGACGACGAGACGCTGCTGGTCCAGTCCGGCAAGCCCGTGGGCGTGCTGCGCACCAACCCCTGGGCCCCGCGCGTGCTCCTCGCTAACTCGAACCTGGTGGGCGACTGGGCCAACTGGCCGGAATTCCGCCGCCTGGAGGCCGAAGGGCTGATGATGTACGGCCAGATGACGGCCGGGTCCTGGATCTACATCGGCACCCAGGGAATCCTGCAGGGCACCTTCGAGACCTTCGCCGCCGTCGGCGCCAAGCTGCACGAGGCCGGCAAGACAGCGTCGCCCACGCTGGCCGGAACGCTGACACTGACCGGCGGCTGCGGCGGCATGGGCGGAGCCCAGCCGCTGGCGGTCACCCTTAACGACGGCGCCTGCCTGATCGTGGACGTGGACGAGGCCCGGCTCCGCCGCCGCGTGGGCAAACGCTACTTGGACGAGGTGGAGACGGATTTGGACACCGCCGTCGCGAAGGCCATGAGGGCCAAGGAAGAAGGCCGCGGCTGGTCGGTGGGCTACGTGGGCAACGCGGCGGAGGTGTTCCCCGAGATCCTGCGCCGGCACCGGGCCGGCGAGATCACCGTGGACGTGGTCACCGACCAGACCTCGGCCCACGATCCGCTGTCGTACCTGCCGGAAGGCATTTCCGTGGCGGATTGGCAGCGCGAGGCCCAGGCCGATCCGGTCGGCTTCACCAAGAAGGCGCAGGCGTCCATGGCCCGGCACGTGCAGGCCATGGTGGAGTTCCAGGACGCCGGAGCCGAGGTGTTCGACTACGGCAACTCGATCCGCGACGAGGCGCGCAAGGGCGGCTGCGAGCGCGCCTTCGAGTTCCCGGGCTTCGTCCCGGCCTACATCCGGCCGCTGTTCTGCGAGGGACTGGGCCCGTTCCGCTGGGTGGCGCTCTCGGGCGACCCGAAGGACATCGAGGTGACCGATGCAGCCCTGAAGGAACTGTTCCCGGAGAACGAGCACCTGCACCGGTGGCTGGATGCTGCGGCCGAGCGGGTGGAGTTCGAGGGGCTGCCGGCGCGCATCTGCTGGCTGGGCTACGGCGAGCGCCACCAGGCCGGGCTGCTCTTCAACCGGCTGGTGGCCGAGGGCAAGGTCTCGGCGCCGATCGTGATCGGCCGCGACCACCTGGACTCCGGCTCCGTCGCCTCGCCGTACCGGGAGACCGAGGCGATGGCCGACGGCTCGGACGCCATCGCGGACTGGCCGCTGTTGAACGCCTTGACCGCCGCGAGCTCCGGGGCCACATGGGTGTCCATCCACCACGGCGGCGGCGTCGGCATCGGCCGCTCCATCCACGCCGGCCAGGTGTCGGTGGCGGACGGCACCGAGTTGGCGGCGCAGAAGCTGGAGCGGCTGCTGACCAACGATCCGGGGATGGGCGTGATCCGCCACGTGGACGCCGGCTACGACCGCGCCGTCGAGGTCGCGGCCGAACGGGGCGTCCACATCCCGATGGGCAAGTAGGCGCAGATGGAAACTGTGTCCTCCCTCCTGGAATCCATTGCCGACGTCGGCCGTGACGCGCTACGCGGCGGGTATTCGCGGCCGGTCTATTCCACCGCGGAACTGGGCCTGCGCGACTGGTTCATCGAACAGGCCCAACGGCGCGGGCTGGGCGTGGAGACGGACCGCAACGGCATCATCTGGGCGTGGTGGGGCGAGCCGCAGCCCGGCGCCCTGGTCACCGGCAGCCATCTGGATTCGGTTCCCGGCGGCGGCGCCTTCGACGGGCCGCTGGGCGTCGCCTCCGCGCTCGCCGCCGTGGACCTCCTCAAGGATCGCGGCGTCGAGCCGAACCGGTCGCTGGCCGTCACGGTCTTCCCGGAAGAAGAAGGATCGCGGTTCGGTGTGGCCTGCCTGGGCTCGCGGCTGCTGGCCGGCGCCATCGATCCGGACAAGGCCCGGAACCTGCGCGACGAGAGCGGCGACACGTTCGCCGACGTCGCCCGGGCCAACGGGCTGGATCCTGCGCATCTGGGGCGCGACGAGGAGGCGCTGGCGCGGATCGGCGACTTCATCGAGCTGCATGTGGAGCAGGGCCGCGGCCTGGGCGAGGACGGCCCGACCATCGCCGTTGGCAGTTCCATCCTGGGCCACGGGCGGTGGCGGATCAGTGTCACCGGCCAGGGCAACCATGCCGGCACCACCCTGATGGCCGACCGTGCCGATCCGATGGTCGCCGCGGCGCAGATCATCCTGGCCGTACAGCAGGCCGCGGCCAAGCAGCCCGACGCCCGCGCCACGGTCGGCCGCCTCCAGCCGGTGCCCGGCGGCACCAACGTGATCGCCTCGCGGGTGGACCTGTGGCTGGACGCCCGGCACCCGGACGACGCCGTCACCGCGCACCTGGTCGAGGCCATCCACGGGAAGGCCCAGAAGATCGCCGCCTTCGAGGGCTGCTCCGTCTCGCTGACGGAAGAGTCCTACAGCGGAACCGTGCACTTCGACTCCGCGTTGCAGCGCCAGCTGGAGAACGCCCTGCCCGGCGCGCCGGTGCTGGCCACCGGTGCCGGGCACGACGCCGGCGTGCTGGCCGCGCGGGTGCCGTCCGGCATGTTGTTCGTGAAAAACCCCTCCGGCATCTCGCACTCCCCGGAGGAATACGTGGAGCCCTGGGACGCGGACGCCGGCGCGGAAGCCTTGGCGGACGTGCTCGAGGCACTGCTGTGAGCAGCATCTGGTGCGAGCGCGCCTGGCTGGGCCCCGCCGGCGTGGCCGAGGGAGTCCTGCTGGGCTGCGACGACGCCGGGACGATCACGCACGTGGGCACGGCGCCCCGGCCCGATCCGGCTGACGGCGTGCTGGTGCTCGACGGCGTGGTCTTTCCCGCCGCCGCCAACGCGCACTCGCACGCATTCCACCGGGTGCTGCGGGGCCGCACCCACGCCGGCCGGGGCGACTTCTGGACGTGGCGGGAGCAGATGTACCGCGCGGCCGGGACGCTGACCCCGGAAAACTACGAGCGCCTGGCGACGGCGGTGTTCGCGGAGATGGTGGCGGCCGGCTTCAGCAGCGTGGCGGAGTTCCACTACGTCCACCACCGCCCGGACGGCAGCCCGTACGGGCCCGGAAGCGCGGCCGGCGGGAGCCGCGGCAGGCACCGGTCCGGTCCGGCGGGCGATGATCCGGAGACCCCCGGGTACGGCGGGCACGCGATGGAACTGGCGCTGTGCCGGGCCGCCGAGGCGGCCGGCATCCGGCTGACCCTGCTGGACACCTGCTACCTGGCCGGCGGCATCGGCGTCCCGCTGGCGCCGGAGCAGCAGCGCTTCGGCGACGGCGACGTGCAGGCCTGGCTGGCCCGGCTCGACTCGCTGCGCCGCGTGGTTGCGGACCGGTTCGACCCGGCGCGGATCACGGTGGGCGCCGCCCTGCACTCGGTCCGCGGGGTGCCCGAAGCCGCGCTTCCGCTCATCGCCGAGCACCTGCCCGAGGGCCTGCCGCTGCACATCCATCTCTCCGAGCAGCCGGCCGAGAATGAGGCCTGCCTGGCCGCCTACGGGGTGACGCCGGCCGGCCTGCTGGCCCGGCACGGGCTGCTGTCGCCACGCCTGAGCGCCGTCCACGCCACGCACCTGACCGCGGGGGACATCTCGCTGCTCGGGGAAGCCGGTGCCACCGTGGTGATGTGCCCGACCACGGAAGCCGATCTCGCCGACGGCATCGGCCCGGCCCGGGAGCTGGCGGACGCCGGCGCCCGGATCGCCGTCGGCACCGACCAGCACGCCGTCATCGACCCCTGGCTGGAGATGCGGGCGCTGGAACACGGAGAACGGCTGGCCAGCGGCCAGCGCGGCCGGTTTGCACCGGCCGAGCTGCTGGATTCGGTGTCCGCCGGAGCCGCCGCTGCGATGGGCACCCCGGTGGCCGGCATCGCCGTCGGAATGGCCTGCGACCTGATGGCCGTGAACCCCGGCAGCGTCCGCACGGTAGGCTCAAAGCCCGGGCAACTGCCGCTGAGCGCCAGCGCAGCGGACGTTTCCGCCGTCGTCGTTGCCGGTGACTTGCTGGCCGTCAACGGCCGCCACCGGCGCCTGGGTTGGCCGGCCGAGCTGCTGGCCGACGCCCTGAAGGAGTTTGAATGAGCACTGTCGTCACCAACATCGGCGAACTGCACACGCAGGACCCGGCCCGCGGCGCGGACTCCGTGCTGCACGACGCCGCGGTGATCATCGAGGGGGAGCGCATCTCCTGGCTCGGGCCCGCGGCACAGGCCCCCGATGCCGACGAACAGTTCGACGCCGGCGGGCGGGCCGTGTTGCCGGGCTGGGTGGATTCGCACACGCACCTGGTCTTTGCCGGAGACCGCACCGCCGAGTTCGAGGCACGGATGGCCGGCCAGTCCTACCAGGCCGGCGGGATCGCCGTCACCACCGGCGCCACCCGCGAGGCCAGCGACTACGACCTCACGCGCCTGCTGCTGGCCCGGGTGGCGGAGGCGGCCGCCGGCGGCACCACCTACCTGGAGACCAAGACCGGCTACGGCCTGGACGTGGAGCAGGAGGCCCGCAGCGCCCGCATCGCGTCCACCGTGGCCGATGAGGTCACCTACCTCGGGGCGCACCTGGTGCCGGCGGGCATCGACGCCGACGACTACACCGACCTGGTCTGCGGGGACATGCTCGCGGCGGTGAGGCCGTACGTGCAGTGGGCCGACGTGTTCTGCGAACGCGGGGCCTTCACCGAGGCCCAATCACGCCGGGTGCTGGCGGCCTGCCGCGACGCCGGCCTCGGGCTGCGCGTGCACGGCAACCAGCTGGGTGAAGGTCCCGGCGTGCGGCTGGCCGTGGAATTTGGGGCGGCCAGCGTGGACCACGTCAACTATTTGAACGACGACGACGTCGCAGCGCTCGCCGGCAGCTGGGCCGGCTGGGACCGGGCCAGCGGCACGGGGGAGCGCGGCACCGTGGCCACCTGCCTGCCGGCCTGCGACCTGTCCACCCGCCAGCCGCTGGCGCCCGGCCGGCAACTGCTCGATGCCGGCGTCGAAATCGCCCTGGCGTCCAACTGCAACCCGGGGACCTCGTTCACGAGTTCCATGAACTTCTGCGTCACCACCGCCGTCCTGCAGATGGGACTCAGCGTGCACGAGGCGGTCCGGGCCGCCACCTATGGCGGGGCGCTGGCGCTCGGGCGGCATGCCGGGGTCGATGCCGAAGGCCAGCGTGCCGTCGGGTCCCTCGCCGTCGGCCATCGGGCCGACCTGCACCTGCTCAACGCCCCGTCGGCCACCCACCTCGCCTACCGGCCCGGCATGCCCCTGACCGCCGCGGTGTGGCGGGCGGGCGTGCGCTCGGCCGTGGGGGCCTAGGGCGTCCGGCCCGCCCCGGGATACTGCAGGCCCGGTCCGGCCCGCTCCGGATCCTGAAGGCCGGGAGCGGTCCTCAGCCGATATGTTCGTAGCGGTTGGGGTCTTTCACGTCATGGCAGTGGGCAAGGACCTCGACGGCACGCTCGGCGTCGTGGTCCTTCAGTGCCTGGAGGATGCTGCGGTGATCGTGGATGACCTTGGCCTGGTGCTCCGGCCCCTGCCGGTACGTCAACGTGATCCGGTGCTGGATGGGATGGTTCCAGATGGAGGAGATCACGCCGCGCAGGTAGTCGTTGTCCGAGGGTTCGATCAGGGCCAGATGGAAGGCCCTGCCCAACCGGAAGAGTTCACCGCTGTCCTGCGGGTCGACGATTTCCGTCTCGTCCACGAGGCCGCCGAGCCGCACGAGCTGCTGCGGCGTGTAGGACCCGATGGCGTCCCGGACCGCGAGTGCTTCCAGGGCATAGCGCACCTTGAAGACGTTCTCGATCTCACGCTCGTCGAGCTGGTTGACGATATAACCCTTGCCCGGGACGAGGGTGGTCAGTCCTTCCAGCGTCAGCTGGGTGAGCGCGTCGCGGACGGGCGTGCGGGAGACACCGTATTGTGCCGCCACGGACTCCTGGGCCAGGGCTGAACCCGGTTCGATGGATCCGCTGATGATGTCGGCGCTCAGCTGCTCGTGGACCCGGACCGCCAGCGGCCTCACGTCATTCGGTATCGCAGCCACGATGGCCTCCTTTTGGGTTTCATTGAGTGCACTTTATAGCCCTGCCGCCAAGCAGGACATGGATTTCGAGGCAAAAGCGGCCAAACGCGTAACTTGCCAACGTTTAGCTGAAAGTGCTTGACGTCACATTGCAGCTCTGAATACAGTGTATACACACCTGTTGGAGGAGAACCTTAAAATGTATGTGCTGAACACTTGGTACGTGGCGGCGTGGTCGACGGAGGTCACCCGCAAGCCGGTGCGGCGGGTCATCTGCGAGCAGCCGATCGTCCTGTTCCGGACCCAGGACAACGAAGCCATTGCCCTTGCGGACCGCTGCGCGCACCGTGCCTTCCCGCTCTCGGAAGGCCGCACGATCGGCGATTCGGTGGAGTGCGGCTACCACGGTTTCACCTACGGCCCGGACGGCATGTGCACCAAGGTGCCGGCCCAGTCCTCGATCCCGGAGCGCGCGAAGGTGCGCAAATACCCCGTGGTGGAGCAGGACGGATGGATCTGGGTGTGGACCGGCGATCCGGAACTGGCCGACCCGGCCGATGTCCCGGATACCCACTGGATGGTGGACCCCGAGTGGGCCACCGTCACCCATTCGTACCACTTCAAGTGCCGGGCCGACCTGATCCACGACAACCTGTTGGACCTGACCCATGAGTCCTTCCTGCACAAGACCACCGTGGGCGACGACTACATCTACGAACACGGCATCACCGTGGAGGTCGAGGGCAACGTGGTCAGCGTCGACCGCCTGATGCCCTCGGTCGAAGCGCCGCCGCTCTATGCCGAAACCATGGACGCCCGCGGGCTGTTCGACCGTTTCCATTGCACCGAGTTCTTCGTGCCCAACCTGCATGTCCTGCACTCCGGCATCACCGGGGAGGGCAAGCCGCGCGAAGAGGGCTTCCTGATCAAGGTCCTCAACGGGATCACGCCCATCGACCAGCACAATTCCTGGTACTACTACGCCTTCAGCCGCAACTTCGCCGTCGACAACGAGCAGGCGACCGAGGACCTCCGGGTCGGTTTGGCCACCGTGCTGGACGAGGACGCGTCCGCGCTGGAAGCGCAGGAAATCGGGATGCAGACCCGGCCCGCGGGCGAGTTCGATGTGTTGATCGCCCAGGACGGCGGGGTCGCAAAGGCGCGGCGCATCCTGGCCGCGCTGCTCAAGAAGGAGCAGCCGGCCAAGTCCGCCCTCGGTTCGGCTCCCCGCCGGGAGCCGGTTGCTCCCAGGACGGCCTAGGTGCCCGCATGTGGATGCTGATTAGAGCCAATGCGCTCGGCGCGGAGACCTCGGCCGAGTCGGGCGCCAAGATCCTCGCGGCGTGTCCGGATTCGGCCGAGCGCGGCGACCCGTGGCGCTGGACGGTTGCGCTGGATGAATCCGGCCCCGAGCCCGCCGTCGCACTCGAAGCCGACGACAACTACATTGCCTCCGAAAGCCAGCGCTACACCGGCAACTACACCGGCACGCTGCAGCGCGGGCCCGGCGAGCAGCTGCTGGTGACCGGACTGGCCGGCGAGGCGCTGGTCGCCGCCGAGGACGGCCCGTGGGAACGCTGGTTGCGGGCCGGCGACGTGTTCATCGTCGAAGGAGAGGACGCGGAGACTATCCGGCTCTCGCTCGCGGCGGGAGAGTCCGCCGTCCAAGTCATCACCCTCGCCCCGCGAAAGGCCAAGGTGCTGCGATGGGTCCCTTGACGGCCACGGCCTGACCACCTGCAGCTTGCACCACGCAACGCACGGCCCGCGGATCGGCGGGACGGGCGCGCTGGCCGTCCCGCGGCGGCCACGGTTTCATTCGGAGCCGCGTGCTGCGCCCTGCACCTGAAACTGAAGCACCGAGGCGCTGATCGACTCCTGATCAGTGCGGATATCCAAAACCGGACAACGCCGTCCGGCCCATGAAAGGAAAGTCCATGCGTCATTCACGTCACCGTGCCGTCCGTGCCAATCTCCTCACCGGCACAGTGCTGCTGGCCGCGCTGTCCCTGGCCGCCTGCACGAACGCCTCCGGTTCGGCCGCGGGCTCCGCTGGCACCGCCGCTCCGGCCGCCGCCGGCGCCGCAACGGGGTCCGTGGAGGTCAACGAAGCAGCCCGGGACCTGCTGCCGGAGGGGATCCTGGCCTCCGGGAAACTGAAGGTCGCCTCCGACCCGACCTACGCCCCCTTCGAGTACTACGACACCGACAACCAGACGATGATCGGCTTTGACGTCGACTTCTCCGACGCCGTCGGCGCGGCCTTGGGACTGGAAGTGGAGCACGTTCCGGCAACCTTTGACACCATCCTGGGGGGCCTGGCCTCCGGGAAGTACGACATGGCCATGTCGGCCTTCTCGGTGACGCCCGAACGAGAGAAGATCGTCGACTTTGTGGAGTACCTCAACACCGGCACGGGCATCGCCGTTGCTCCCGGAAATCCGCTGGGCATCTCCATGGACCCCATGACCATGTGCGGGAAGAAGATCGGCGGCCAGAAGGGATCCATCCAGTCGATGGAGTACCTGCCGGAGTTCTCCAAGGCATGCACGGCCGCCGGCAAGGAAGCGATCAAGATCCAAAACTTCCCCGGGCAGACGGACGCCAACCTCGCGCTCACGTCCGGCCGCGTCGACGGGGTCATCGCCGACAGCATGCCGCTGGCCTTCCAGGGCAAGGAAGCCAAGGGGCAGTTCGAACTGGCCGAGGGCGAGGATTACGATCCCGCGCCCTTCGGCATTGCCCTGGCCAAGGACTCCGGCATGACGGAAGCCGTGACCGAGGCGGTGAAGGGCATCATCGCCGATGGCCACTACGAGGAAATCGGCGCCAAGTGGGACTTCCCGAAGACCGTGCTGATCTCGGCCGACGCGCTCGAGGCGAAGTAGCGAAAGAGGGAACCAGCTGATGACTGCCGTGACTGCCCGAAGCGAGCCGGTCGCCACACCGGTCGATGACTACACCATCGTCAAGGCCAAACACCCCGGCCGCTGGCTGGCTGCAGCCCTGATCTTCCTGATCGGCGGACTGCTGCTGCACTCCGTTTTTACCAACCCGAACTTCGGTTGGGACGTGGTGGCGATGTATCTGCGCGACATCTCCATCGGCCGGGGCATACTCGTCACGCTGGGACTCACCGCCATCAGCATGGCCATTGGCATCGTGCTCGGGGTGGTCCTTGCCGTCATGCGGCTGTCGGTCAATCCCGTGGTGCGCGGCGCTGCCTTCGCCTACGTGCACTTCTTCCGCGGCACCCCCGTGCTGGTCCAGCTGCTGTTCTGGTTCAACCTGGCCGCGCTTTACCCGGTCATTACCCTGGGCATCCCGGGGGTCCACCTGGATGCGAATCAGTTCATTACGCCGATGACGGCGGCGATCCTCGGCCTCGGCCTGAATCAGGGTGCCTACATGTCCGAGATTGTCCGGGCCGGCATCCTCTCCGTTGACCACGGACAGACCGAGGCCGCAGGAGCGCTGGGCATCACGAAGCTGCAGACAATGCGGCGCATCGTGCTGCCGCAGGCGATGCGCGTGATCATCCCGCCCACCGGGAATGAGACCATCGGCATGCTCAAGACCACCGCCCTGGTGAGCGTGATCTCGGTTCCGGAGCTGCTGTATTCGGCGCAGATCATCTACGCACGCACGTTCGAGACCATCCCGCTGCTCATTGTGGCCAGCCTCTGGTACCTGCTGATCACCTCGGTCCTCACCGTCGGCCAGTACTACCTGGAGCGGCGGTTCGCCCGCGGCAACCAGCGAAACCTGCCGCCGACGCCGTTCCAGCAGCTAAAGCGGTTCTTCGCGACCCATGACGCACTCTCCCTGAAAGGCGGCAAGAAATGACAGCAGCGAACGGTGCCGAACCGATGGTCAAGGCGAACGGGGTCTGCAAGAACTACGGCTCGAACCGTGTTCTGAAGGGGATTGACCTGCACGTCCAGCAGGGCGAGGTGGTGTGCCTCATCGGCCCCTCAGGATCCGGGAAGAGCACCTTCCTGCGGTGCATCAACCACCTGGAAGTCATCGACGGCGGCAGGATGTGGGTCAACGGGAAGATCGTCGGCTACGACCTCAAGGGCAACAGGCTCTACGAACAAAGCCACAACGATATCTGCCACAGCCGCTCCGACGTCGGCATGGTGTTCCAGCAGTTCAACCTGTTTCCGCACATGACCGTCCTGCAAAACCTCATCGAGGCGCCGCGTCTGGTCCGGAAGGAGCGGAAGGCGACAGCGGTGGCCAGAGCCAAGTCGCTGCTGGAAAAAGTCGGCCTGAGCGAAAAGGCGGACGCGTATCCGCGCCAGCTTTCCGGCGGCCAGCAGCAGCGGGTGGCGATCGCCCGTGCCCTGTGCATGGAACCGAAGCTGATGTTGTTCGACGAGCCCACTTCCGCCTTGGATCCCGAATTGGTGGGAGAGGTCCTGAAGGTGATGAAGGACCTGGCCATGTCCGGCATGACGATGGTGGTGGTGACGCATGAAATGAATTTCGCCCGCGACGTCGCCGATCGCGTGGTCTTCATGGACGACGGTCATGTCGTGGAAGAGGGGCCCGCCCGGGACGTCATCACCAATCCGCAAAACGAACGAACCAGGGCCTTCCTGGCCTCCGTTCTCGCCGAACCGGCAGCAGCCTGATACCCCTGTGAGTGCCACCATGAATGAAGAATTTTTCGACGTCGAAGTCCGGTCGATCAGCCACGAGTCCAACTGCGTGGTCTCCCTCCAGTTGGAACATCCGCTGGGGGAGGAGCTGCCGGAGTGGGACGCGGGGGCGCATGTCGACGTGCTCCTGCCCAACGGCCTCCTGCGCCAGTACTCGCTGTGCTCCCGGCGGGCGGACCGCTCCGCCTGGCGGCTTGGCATACTGCGCGAGCCGGAGGGCCGCGGCGGCTCCGCCTACGTGCACGACATGCTCAGGCCCGGCACCAAGATCCAGGTCCGGGGACCGCGCAACAACTTCGTTCTGGCTCCCGCCGCCGGCTATGTGTTCATCGCCGGCGGCATCGGCATCACCCCGATTCTGCC
The DNA here is from genome assembly GCF_059091365.1 of Arthrobacter sp. MDT2-34-1. Classification (NCBI taxonomy): domain Bacteria; kingdom Bacillati; phylum Actinomycetota; class Actinomycetes; order Micrococcales; family Micrococcaceae; genus Arthrobacter; species Arthrobacter sp. MDT2-34-1. The sequence continues at coordinate 149,735 of NZ_JBNHGO010000004.1, read as the reverse complement.
GATGATCCGGGAAGCTGCCGAAGCCGGCGTGCCCTGGCGCCTGCTTTATCTGGGGCGAAGCCGTTCTTCGATGGCGTTCCTCGACGAAATCCAGGCGCTCGACGGCGACATCCATATCCACGCCGACGACGAAAGCGGCTTCTACCCGCTGGCCGGACTCTTGGACGAATTGCCGCCGGCAACACACGTTTACGCCTGCGGACCCGGACCCCTGCTCAACGTGATTCAATCGATCGCGGACGGTTGGGACAACCCCGGGCGTTTCCACTGTGAGCGCTTCACAGCCTCCGGGACGGCCGAGCCGCCGGCGGAGGCGGGGGACTCGGCCTTCACGGTCGAATTGGCCGACGGCACCGAGGTTCCGGTGGGACCCGGGGAATCGATTCTGCAGGCCCTCGAAGCGGTCGGGATCCACCCGCTGAATTCCTGCCGGGAGGGGATCTGCGGCACCTGCGAAACCCCCGTCCTGGGTGGTGAGATCGACCACCGTGACTCGCTGCTGTCCGACGACGAGCGCGAGGCCGGAGACACCATGATGATCTGCGTGTCGCGATGCAAGGGCCGGCGCCTGCTGCTGGACTTGTAGCAGCCAAGCGTTCCCGGCGCCGACGCGGGCCACGGGAGCAGCCGCGCACGGAACGGAAGCGCCCCAGGCCGATGACTCCCGCGGTTCTGTTGGCAAGATGGAGGCTATGGACAAGCAGAGGGTCGCCACCGCGAGCACGCCGCGCACGGTCAAGTACTACCGGGCGGAAGTGCTCATCGTCCTGGGACTCTCGCTCGGGCAGTCGGCGGTCTATGCCGTGGTGAACCTGCTGGAAAAAATGACCCGCGCTCCGCTGGCCTCGCAGACGACCACACTGAACCCGGTGCTGAACGAGCGGGAACTCTTCGATTTCGTGTACCAAATGCTTGGCATCGTCTTTGCGCTGGTGCCGGTGGCCCTGGTGCTGTTTTTGATGACCGGTCCCGGACGGTCGGCCTTCCGGGCGATCGGGTTCACGTTTTCCCGGCCGCGGCTGGACTTCGGCCTGGGCTTTTTGCTCGCGCTGGTGATCGGTGTCGGGACGCTGGGCGTCTATGCCGCCGGCCGGGCGCTGGGAATCACCACCGCCATTGTCCCGGCGGCCCTGGATGAATACTGGTGGACGGTTCCGGTGTTGGTCCTGTCCGCGCTGCGGCATGCGGTCCTCGAAGAGGTGGTCATGGTGGGCTACCTCTTCAACCGCTTCGCGAAGTTCGGCTGGGGCATCTGGTCCGCGATCTTCGTCAGCGCCGCCCTGCGCGGGACCTACCACCTCTACCAGGGCATCGGGCCGGGCATCGGGAACTTCCTCATGGGTTTGGTCTTCGGCTACGCCTATACAAAGGCCAAGCGGGTGATGCCGCTGGTGGTGGCGCACGCGCTGCTGGATATTGCCGGCTTCGTCGGCTACACGCTGCTGGGGCCGGCCATCGGCATCGGCACGTAGCGGGCACAAAGAGTTGCCGGCCATCGGCATCGGCACGTAGCGGGCACAAAAGAGTTGCCGGCCATCTATTGGAGCCTGGTACACGTGCTCCGGCTGTCTCCAGAGCCGCAGCCGAAACCTTCGCAACGGCTCGCCCCCAAGTCAGGAGTGGTGCCGGGGAGAATTGACCGCTACATGCCCGTCCACGAGTTGTTCCACCTATCCTGGGGAAGGCCCGCCATGGAAAGGGACCGGACGATGCCCAGTGGTGTGTCGGTACCTGTGGGCTGGAGCGCGTCCCACATCCAGCGAACCATGCCCGCCCCCGTCGCCCGAATGCGGTCCTCCCGCCTCTTTTCCGCCTCCACTACGTCGGCGGGACTACGGCTCCGAAGGTACTCGTTTCGGGAGTATTTTCCTGCACCATCGAATTCGCCGGCGAGACGAAATTGTTCCCAGTAGAAGTCGACGATGCCGACACGAACTCCCTGCGAATCGAAGACAGGGTACTGCAGTAACGGCTCCGGGAAGTGGTTCAGGTACATCAGAGCCCGGGAGTACGATTCGCCTGGCGACTGCGAGGCGGGATCGGCGAAGGCGAGAACCCGTTTCACGCGGTTTGACTTTCCCGGTGGCAAAGAACCGGCCAGATCAAGAATCCGGGTGGCCTGCAGGGCGGGAAGGCCGAGGTGGCGGTCCACGCGAAGCGCATGGTCCATTGCGGGAACGGCCTCAGCGAAGGGACTATGCGCCGCCACATCGACAACGGTTTGTGCCCGGGAAGTGATCAGGTAGCCGTTGCGGCTAACGAGGGGTTCCAAAAGTTCCCTGCGATGCCACCGGATTCCGCCACGGGACCGACCATGCGTGCCGTTGTAAGCCAACAAGTCCACGTCTAGAGAGCGGCCAATTACCGGAAGTCCCCACACCGCCGCCGCAGAGCGCTGGACAAGGACTCTGTCGGTGCGTCCGGTGCCGACGGCGGCCTCTATGTGTAGGCGCTGCTGCTCCCACCATGGCAACCGCGAGTATTCCCCGGCGGCCGCATACACGCCGCGCCGCAAGCGGACCAATTGTCCTTCCGCAGCTTGTCGGGCGACATCCCGGCGTCCTGGACCCCACTTCTCCAGGTCCCTCACATAGATCAGTTTCACGTCCATACGGGACAGCCTCGGCGGCCTCATGGCGGTCGGGCACGCGGGGAGGAGCTGTGTGGAAAAACGCTGCCCTGCAGGTCGATCTGGAGGGCTTGTGAACGCAAAAGCTCCGTTTCGGGCGTCTGCTCCTTCTATAACGCGGAGCGGACGCCCGAAACGGAGCGATGCCGGGAGAACTTACAGTTCCACGATCCCGTTGGCGGTTTCGAAGCGGACGGACAGGATGCCCGGCGTACCGTTCGGTGCCGTCCAGGCGACCTTGACGTCGTCCAGCAGGCCGTCGACCGGCGTGCCCAGCCAGTCCGCCACCCGCTCGGAAGAGCCGGCGATGGTCAGGCCGATCAGCTTGACCGTGGCGGGGCGGGCGTTGGACGGGTGCAGCGGTTCGGTGCCGTCATCCCAGCGCAACATGTAGGGCACCTGCGGGTCGGCGATGAGGCCCTTGATCCCGATCTGCTGCCAGCTCAGTTCCTGCCCATCCGGGAACTTGCGGTTGCCGGGAACCGCGTGGCGGCCCAGCCGTTCTTCGAACGGGGTCAGGTCGTCGACCGCCACGCACCAGCCCATCCAACCGCCGCCGGCTTCCGACCGCGCCCGCACTGCCTGGCCAAAGGGGGCCTTGTCGGAAGCGGGGTGGTCGAGCACCTCCACGACCTCCAGGTAGTGGTGGTCGGTGAGGGGGAAGATCATATTGCGGGTGCCGAAGCGGGGATGAACCCCGCCCTTGACGGCGTCGATGCCTAGGGCTTTGGAGATCCGCTCTGAGGTGGCAGCCAGACCGTCGGGTTCAGCGGCATAAGAAACATGGTCGAAGCGCATGGCATTATCTTGGCACTTTGTGAACCCGCTCTCGACTTAGGGTGACCTAAGTCACTCAATTTGCGGCTCGTGGGGAACGCGCCGTTCCGGACAGCAATTCCGCCTCCCCGGCACGCGCCGGCAACAGTGACGAAGCGGACGGTCGGACAGGCGGTCCGGAGACCGGTGCCCAGTCATAAGGTGTCATATTGTTGCGGCCGCCGGCTTGTCTGCGGAGACTGGAGGCAGGTCATGAGTGCCAGCGCAAAACCCCGGTTTGCTGGCCGGCAACCCTCCAACCGCGGTGGGGTGCCCCGGGTGAAGACCAGGCAGCCGCCATAAGGCGGTGCGCAAGCGCGGGTCACACCCGGGACAGACATGCCGGCACGGCCGGATCCCGGATGGCCCCTTCCAGTGAAGGAGTTGCACCATGTCCAACGCCGATTGGTCCTTTGAAACCCGTCAGATCCACGCAGGGCAGGAGCCGGACGCCGCCACGGGCGCCCGCGCACTGCCGATCTACCAGACCACGTCATTCGTGTTCCCCAGCGCGCAGAGCGCGGCCGACCGGTTCGCCCTGTCCGAACTGGCACCCATCTACACCAGGATCGGCAACCCCACCCAGGAAGCGGTCGAGACCCGGATCGCCAACCTGGAGGGCGGCGTCGGCGCCCTGCTGCTTGCTTCGGGCCAGGCCGCGTCGACGTTCTCCATCCTCAACCTGGCCGAGGCCGGCGACCACATCGTGGCCAGCCCCAGCCTGTACGGCGGCACCTACAACCTGCTGCGCACCACGCTGCCCAAGTTCGGCATCGAGGTCACCTTCGTCGAGGATCCGGACAACCTGCAGCAGTGGCGCGATGCCGTCAAGCCGAACACCAAGGCGTTCTTTGGCGAGGTCGTCTCCAACCCGCGCCAGGACGTGCTGGACCTGGAGTCGGTCAGCGCCATCGCCCACGAAAACGGCGTGCCGCTGATCGTTGACAACACCTTGTCCACCCCGTACCTGATCCGCCCGATCGAGTGGGGGGCCGACATCGTGCTCCACTCGGCCACCAAGTACCTCGGCGGCCACGGGACGGCGATCGGCGGCGTGATCGTCGACGCCGGCACGTTCGATTTCGCCGCCGACCCCGAAAGGTTCCCGGGGTTCAACACGCCGGACGACACCTACAACGGGCTGGTCTTCGCCCGCGACCTCGGCGTCAACGGCGCTCTGGGCGCCAACCTGGCCTACATCCTCAAGGCCCGGGTGCAGTTGCTGCGCGACCTGGGGTCCGCCATCTCGCCGTTCAATGCCTTCCTGATTGCCCAAGGGCTGGAGACGCTGAGCCTGCGCGTGGAGCGGCATGTGGCCAACGCTCAGAGGGTGGCCGAATTCCTGGAAGAGCACGACGACGTTGCCTCCGTCGCGTACCTCGGCCTGCCCTCCAGCCCCTGGTATGAGCGCGGCCGCAAGTACGGCCCGAAGGGGACCGGCGCCATCGTCGCGTTCGAAATCAAGGGCGGCATCGAGGCCGGAAAGCGCTTTGTGGACGGCCTTGAACTGCACTCGCACGTGGCCAACCTGGGCGATGTGCGCTCGCTGGTGATCCACCCGGCGTCGACCACCCATGCCCAACTCTCGGCCGCGGAACGGGTCGCAGCCGGGGTGACCGACGGTCTGGTCCGGCTGTCGGTAGGCATCGAGAACGTCAACGACATCATCGCCGACCTGGAGGCCGGTTTCCGCGCCGCCAAGGGTGCGGACGACTAGGCAAGCAGGTAGAGCGCAGCGTGACGATAGTGCAACCGCAGGAACTGGTGGAACAGGCAACCGACGGCATCCTGCGCCGGATGCCGGTTGGTGCGCTGGAGCTGGAAGCCGGCGGCTATCTGCCCGAGGTGGTCCTCGGCTTTGAGACCTGGGGCACCCTGAATGCGGACGCGTCCAATGCCGTCCTGATCCAGCATGCCCTGACCGGCAGCACGCATGTCGCACGCGGCTACTCGGACGAGGACGGCTGGTGGGACGACCTGGTAGGCCCCGGTGCCACGATCGACACGGAGCGCTATTTCGTCGTGGCCGCCAACATGATTGGCGGCTGCTACGGCTCCACCGGTCCCTCGTCGCCGGCTCCGGACGGGACGCCGTGGGGTTCACGCTTCCCGTTCGTCACGATCCGCGATTCGGTCCGCGCCGAGGCGCGGCTGGCCGACGCGCTGGGGATCCGGCGCTGGCACACGGTGCTCGGCGGGTCGATGGGTGGCGCCCGCGCGCTTGAATGGGCGGCTACGTTCCCGGAGCGCACGGCCCGGTGCGCCGTCCTGGCGTGCGGCGCCGCGAGCACCGCCGAACAGATTGCCTTCGCGCAGGCGCAGGTCGCGGCCATCCGGCTGGACCCGTACTTCTCCGGCGGCGACTATTACGGGGGCCCCGCTCCCGAGGCTGGACTGGGTATCGCCCGGCGGATCGCGCACATCAACTACCGCTCGGAGCCGGAGCTGGAGTACAGGTTCGGCCGCAAGCCGCAGGCGGAGGAGCAGCCGTTCGGCGGCATTACGCCGTCCGCCCGTGGCCGCTATGCCGTGGAAAGCTACCTTGACTACCAGGCGGACAAGCTCGTCGCGCGCTTCGACGCCAACAGCTACATCCTGCTCACCGAGGCCCTCATAAGCCACGACGTTGCCCGGGGCCGGGGCTCGCTGGAGCAGTCGCTGGGCGGCCTCACCGACACGCAGTTCTTCGTCGCCGCGGTGGATTCCGACCGCCTGTACTTCCCGGAACAGTCGCGGCAGCTGGCCGAGGCGCTGCCCGGGGCGGTCAAGGTCCACACCATCGAGACGCCGCTGGGCCACGACGGTTTCCTCACCGACATCCACCAGCTGCACGAGGCCCTCACCGAGGCGTTCTTCGCGCCCGCCTGACTTTTCGGCCCGCGTGACAGCGGCCTCGGTACGACGTCGGTGCGCGCCCTCCGCGCCGATTCCCACCGCCGCGCCCGATCGGGGGGAGCGGAGCGTCAGGTCAGTTCGAGCGATACCGGCCGCCGCAGGAAGGCCCCGTACCGTTCCACCGCGTCGTCCACGGCCTGCCGCTCCGGCTCGCTTAAGACCCGCAGCGGCTTGAGCCGCAGCTCGGCGGAGCCGGGCCGGAGGACGTGTCTCCAGTTGCCGGCCATCCGTCCGTCCAACAGCAGCACGTGGATCGGCACGTCGCCGCCCGGCGCCGCCGGCGCGCTGCCGCCCAGATAGCCGCGGGTTTTGGTGTAACCCATGACGTATTCGTCGTAACACTGGATCAGGTCCGCCCGCGGGTGTCCGTCGCCCGCCGCGGCTGCGGCGCCGCCGATCGTCCCGGCGGCGGGGGAGTACCAGAGCTGTTGCCCCTCGGTTTCGAACAGTTCCAGTCCGTCTCGGCCCCCGGCTTCGAGGCCGCGCTTGACGTCCGCCTGAGGCAGTTTGGACCAGTCGGAACAGTCCTTCAAGGTCGCCGGTCCGCGGCTGGTGAAGTACCGCCCGGTCAGTTGGGCCAGCGCCGCGTCGCGGTCGAAGTCCGCGGCCAGCGGCGGTACCCGCTCGTCGAAGGCCGCATACGTCTGCTGCACGGCGCCCGACCCGGAGGTCCGCGGAGGCCCGTTCACCAGCACCCGGTCCATTTCCGCATGGAACACCAGATGCCCCAGCCGCTGCCCGCGCAGCGTCGCTCCGTTCAGCCTCGCGCCGTCGTCCTTCAGCAGCGCCGCCTGGGCGAGCCGGGCGGCGAGCTCGTCCCGGGTCAGGTGCCGGCCCCCGGCGACGGCCGCGGCCAGCACGTCGTTGCTGCGCGCCACCGTTGCCTCGTCCAGTCCCAGCTGCCGGTCCCGGCCCTTGTTTCCTGCCTTGAGGCGGGGGCCGGAGAGCAGCATCAGCCAGCGCAGGTCTTCGGCGGCCACAAAGTGCCAGGTGGGCCGCAGGACATGCGTGCGCAGGATGCGTCCGCCGGCGATCGCCGCATCCACCTCCGCAGCGTTGTCCCGTGCCGGTCCGCCGCAGCGCTGGGCCAGCGACCAGCGGGCATAGGCATATTCCTGGGACTGGAAGGCGAGCAGCCAGCACAAGGCGGCGGCGGCGTCGTCCCGGGGGCTGTCCCACAGCCGCTGTGCCCGCAGCCGGTGACGGCGGATCTCCTGGGGACTCGGCTGCTGCACGGCTGCTCCTGTTACCCGGCCGCGCCGGGAGGCATGCCCGGACCGAAGAAGGGGTCGGCGGCCGGCCGCTTGGGCAGGATCCCGTCGCCCGAGGACTGGTGGCGGACCCGGCGCAGGACCCACGGGACCAGGTGCTGGCGGGCCCATACCAGGTCCTCGGTGCGGGCGGTGCGCCAGTTCTTGGGTGGCAACGGTTTGGGCGTCTCGGGCTGCAGCGAATGCTCCACGTTGAGGGCGTCCAGCACCATGGCCGCGATGGTGTGGTGCCCCAGCGGGGAGAAATGCAGCCTGTCAGGTGCCCACATCTGCGGTGCCTTCAGCTGGCGCAGCGCCCACATGTCGGCCACGACGGCGTTATGGCGTGCCGCCACCGTGCGCAGGTTCTCGTTGTAGATCGCGGCCTTGCCGCGGACACTGCCGATGACGGGTGTATCGCCGATGTCGGGCGCGGTAAACAGGACGATGGTGGCTTGCGACGCTGCCAGCCGGGTGACGGCGCGGTCGAACTTCTCGGCCAGGGCGTCCGGGTCGCCGCCCGGCCGGATCACATCATTGCCGCCCGCGCAGATCGAAATGAGGTCCGGCTGCAGGGCCAGGGCCGGTTCGACCTGTTCATCGATGATTTGCTGCAGCAGGCGGCCGCGGATCGCGAGGTTCGCGTAGGCGAAGTCATGGTGGCCGCGGGCGAGTTCCTCGGCCACGCGGTCGGCCCATCCGCGGTGTCCGCCCGGGCTCCCGGGGTCCGGGTCGCCGATGCCTTCAGTGAACGAATCACCCAGGGCAACGAAACGGCTCCAAGGATGGCGGGCCGCGGCGATGGGCGCTTGTGTTTCGGGAAGGGACAAGTTACTCACAAGTACATTCTCCCAACAAGCCGCGGAGGATGCACAGAAGGTCGACAACCAATACCTGAATCACCTTTCAGAAAGTGATGGTCACTGCTCGGTTTACCGACTACTGTGTGCTTGACGCGGCCAACGGCGGCCGCCTCGACCTCGAGGAGCAGGGATGGAATTGCTGGCGGGAATCGTGGCGCGGCGTGTGCCGACGGAGCGGCTGACGGTGAACATCCTTGAGCGCGACGGCGACCGGCCCTACGGCACGCCGGTGGTCCTGGTGCATGGGAATGTTTCCTCCGCGCTGTTCTGGCAGGAGGCGATGCAGGCGCTGCCGGCCGACTACCGCGTGCTCGCGGTGGACCTGCGGGGTTTCGGCCAGACGGACCCGGCGCCGGTGGACGCCGCCCGCGGGCTGCGTGACTTTTCGGACGATCTTCATGCCACGCTGGAAACCCTGCAACTGGCGCCCGCGCACCTGGTGGGGTGGAGCATGGGCGGTGGCGTGGTGATGCAATACGCGCTGGAGCATCCGGTCAGCAGCCTGACGCTCCAGGCTCCGGTCTCGCCGTACGGCTTCGGCGGGACGGCTGGACCGGAGGGGCGCAGGCTCACCGGGGACGACGCCGGCACCGGCGGCGGGGGCGCCAACCCCGACTTCGTGGCGCGGTTGGCAGCCAGGGACACCAGCGGCGACGCGCCTGCCTCGCCGCTGTCGGTCTACCGCTCGACCTATGTGCACGCCGGGTTCCAGTCGCCCTACGAACGCATCTGGGTCGAATCGATGCTCAGCACCAAGACCGGCCGCGACAACTATCCGGGCGATTCCGTCCCCTCGCCGAACTGGCCCGGCTTCGCTCCCGGACGCAGGGGGGTGCTGAACACGATGGCGCCGGGGGTCTTCGACGCCAGCGGCCTTGTTGACCTGGCAGTCAAGCCGGATATCCTCTGGATCCGCGGCGACAGCGATGCGATCGTTTCCGATGCTTCATTCTTCGACCTGAACTGCCTCGGCAAGGCCGGTCTGGTGCCCGGCTGGCCGGGGGAGGAGGCGGCCCCGCCGCAGCCGATGGTCGCGCAGACCCGGGCGGTGCTGGAAAAGTATGCGGCCAACGGCGGGCGCTTCACCGAGGTGCTGCTCGACAACTGCGGACATTCGCCGCACGTGGAGTATCCGGAACGGTTCGTCGCCGAGCTGACGGCGCACGTCGAACGGAGCGGCGCGGCCGGGCAGCCCGCGGTCTGAGGCCTCCCGGGCACCGGCTCGGGTGCCCGGGCCCTGGGAGATCCGACACCCTAAGAAGCTTTAACTTTCAAGCAATGGGCTCTTTGTGCCATCATGGAACCCATGACTGAAACTGCTTATCAGCCCGTCGTTGCCTGGTCCAAACCCGAAGAGGAGCGGGCGGGGACGCCCCTGCTGGTGCTCTTCCACGGCTACGGATCCCACGAGCAGGACCTGATGGGCCTGGTGCCCGGACTGCCGGAGGAATTCACCGTGGCGGCGGTGCGCGCGCCGGTGGCGATGGGGCCAGGCTTCACCTGGTTCCCCCTGATGCACGAGCCGGACTTTTCCGTGGACAAGGTCACGAAGGCCGTCAGCGACGTGGTGTCCTGGCTGGACGGAGTCAAGGACCAGCACAGCAGCGTTTCGGTGCTGGGCTTTTCCATGGGCATGGCGGTGGCCACCTCGGTGCTGCGGCACCGCCCGGAGGAAATCGCCGCGGTGGTCGGCCTGTCCGGATTCGCCGTGCCGGCCGCGGGCAACGATTTTTTCCGCGACGATGCGGTCAAGGCGATCAAGCCCCCGCTCTTCTGGGGCCGGGACCAGGCGGACCAGGTCATCACCCCGGACAAGATCGAGTTCACCCACGCCTGGACGAACGAGCATGTGGACCTGACCAAGGTCCTCTACCCCGGCATCGGCCACGGCATCAACGCCCAGGAACTGGCGCATGTGAAGGAGTTCCTGACCTACAAGGTGCTGCAGGGGAAGTAGCAAACGGCTGCGTGCGGGTCAGCCGCGGCTGACCCGCACCGTTTGGCCGTTGCAGCTGACCGTATCGCCGGCGTGCAATTGCCGGCCGCGGCGCGTTTCGATGTCGCCGTTAACCTGGACCAGTCCGTTCTCGACGAACTCCTTGGCCTGGATCCCGTCGTCGGCGAGGTTGGCCAGCTTCAGCAGCTGGCCGAGCCGGATCATCTCGTCGCGGATCGGCACGTCATGGATATCGTCGGAAGCCATGGAACCATCATGCCTGATGCCTGTCGATGCATCCGCGCGGTTCGGGTTCGGGTTCCCGTTTTCGGTAGGCTAACGTTGTAGCTTCGCTATGCGCCGATCCGTGCCTGCAGCAGCCGGGCGGATCTGTGCCATGACAACCCTCGGACCGCACCCAGCGGCCCTGGAGAGATACGGAGAACCACCTCATGGCAGCAGCCAAATCAGCCCTCGATTCGATTATCTCGCTGGCCAAGCGCCGCGGCTTCGTGTTCCAGGCTGGTGAGATTTACGGTGGATCCCGCTCCGCATGGGACTACGGGCCGCTCGGCGTCGAGCTGAAGGAAAACATCAAGCGCCAGTGGTGGCAGACGATGGTCCGCGGCCGCGACGACGTGGTCGGACTGGATTCGTCGGTCATCCTGCCGCGCCAGGTCTGGGAAGCGTCCGGCCACGTGGACGTCTTTTCCGACCCGCTGGTGGAGTGCCTCAACTGCCACAAGCGCTACCGCGCCGACCACCTCGAAGAAGAGTACGAGGAGAAAAAGGGCCGCGCCCCGGAAAACGGGCTGAAGGACGTCGCATGCGTCAACTGCGGCACCAAGGGCGAGTGGACCGAACCCCAGGAATTCTCCGGCCTGTTGAAGACCTTCCTGGGCCCGGTCGCCCAGGAAGAAGGCATGCACTACCTGCGCCCGGAGACCGCGCAGGGCATCTTCGTGAACTTCAACAATGTCCTGACCACCTCGCGGAAGAAGCCGCCGTTCGGCATCGGCCAGATCGGCAAGAGCTTCCGCAACGAGATCACCCCGGGCAACTTCATCTTCCGCACCCGCGAGTTCGAGCAGATGGAAATGGAATTCTTCGTGGAGCCCGGGACGGACGAAGAGTGGCACCGGTACTGGATCGACGCCCGGCTGCAGTGGTACGTGGACCTGGGCATCAAACGCGACAACCTCCGCCTCTTCGAGCACCCGCTGGACAAGCTGAGCCATTACTCCAAGGGCACCACCGACGTCGAATACCGCTTCGGCTTCCAGGGCTCGGAATGGGGCGAGCTGGAAGGCATCGCCAACCGGACGGACTTTGACCTGTCCACCCACTCTAAGCACTCCGGCACCGACCTGAGCTACTTCAACCAGGCCACCAACGAGCGCTACACCCCGTACGTGATCGAGCCGGCCGCCGGGCTCACGCGGTCCTTCATGGCCTTTTTGGTGGACGCGTATACCGAGGACGAGGCACCGAACGCCAAGGGCGGCGTGGACAAGCGCACGGTGCTGCGGCTGGACCCGCGGTTGGCCCCGGTCAAGGCCGCCGTGCTGCCGCTGTCCCGCAACGAGGACCTCTCGCCCAAGGCCAAGGAGCTGGGGGAGGCGCTGCGCAAGAACTGGAACATCGACTTCGACGACGCCGGTGCCATCGGCCGCCGCTACCGCCGGCAGGACGAGATCGGCACGCCGTTCTGCATCACGGTGGACTTCGACACGCTCGAGGACCAGGCGGTGACCATCCGTGAGCGTGACTCGATGGCCCAGGAACGGGTCTCCCTGGACAAGGTCGAAGCATATTTGGCAGCCCGCCTGATCGGAGCCTGAACCGGCCGCGGACCGCGCGTCCGCAGCCGCGGCGGCAACCGTCCAGCCGCCCGATCAGAGCAGCCCACCCCTGAAGGAGAACCATGGCCCAGCTGACCTACCGTGACTGGCGCGAGGACGATGACCTGGCCCTGCTGGAGGTCTGGGGCGACCCGGAAACCGGCCAGGCCGGTCACTTCCGTGCCATGCTCCGCCCGTCCGCCGACCAGCCGTGGTCGCGGTGCATCGTTGCCGAAGACCAGGGGATAGCCGTTGCCGCAGGCACCGTGTACGAGACCAGCCTGCATCCGGACCGGCTGTGGGTGTACGTCGAGGTTGCCCGCGACCACCGCGGCGCCGGGGTCGCCCGTGACCTGCTGTCACGGCTCCGCGCCGAGGCCGAGCACGCGCCCTCGGGCGTGCGGAAGCTGCGGGCGAAGGTGGAGCCGGACACCTCCGGCGCCGCCTTCGCCCGGGCCGCCGGCCTGACCCAGATCCAGAGCTCGCGCGTGGTGCTGGTCTCGCCCGGCGCGCTGCCGCTGCCCGACCTCGGGGAAACCGGTCCGCAACTGGAGGAGGCGGCCACCGGGTCGGTGGAACTGACCCGGGCCGTGGCCGACTTCTACAACTCGGTGCACGTGTGGGACCGGGCGGACATGACCGTGGGACGCGCCCAGCAGATGCTGCTCAGCGAGAGCGCGGGGGCCGGCGGAGCGGTGGTGCTGCGCAGCGCCCCCAAGTCCGACGGCGGCACCATCCAGGCTTTCGCCGTCAGCTACACGCATGAGCGCACGGACGCCCCGGCGGACGTGCTGTTGGGATATGACACCGCGCTGCCGGCCGAGGACGCCGAGGCCGCGGTGCGGGCGCTGCTGGCCATGCTGGTGGCGCAGTACCCGGTGCAGCTGGAGGTGGACGACTCGATGACCGCTGTGCTGGCCGTGCTGCAGCCGCTGCTGGACTCCGGTCTCGCGCGCCAGCTGGGTCCGGAAACCTCCATCGTCAGCGACTGACGGATGGGGCACAGCCACAGCCACGGGACTTCCACGCCCGGCGCCGCCGCCCTGGCCGCGCGGCGGCGGGCCAACCTGCTCCTGGCGGCCATCCTGCTGCCGGTCACCGTCCTGACCCTGGTAGGCATGATCCTGCTCTGGCCCTCCGGGGACGGAGCCGGAGCCGATGTCCCCGACCCCTATGCCGCGGCGCCCGGGGTGACCTTCGACGTCGGCACCGTGCAGAGGGTGGAGCTGGAAGACTGCCCCACCTCGCAGGCGGCGGTGGACGCCGGGATGGAAGCGCAGGAGTGCCTGGTCGCCTACACCCAGCCCGACGCCGGCGGCTCGCCGCTGCCCGTGGAGATCACGCCGGAGATCGCGGCCTCGCGCGGCGTCGAGGCCGGCGACACCATCCGCTACCTGAATCTCTCCGGCGTCATGGGCGGGCAGGAGGGGGCCTACGTCTTCGTGGACTTCGTGCGCAGCGTCCCCATGGTGCTGCTGGCCGTGCTCTACGCGCTGGTCGTGGTGGCCGTGGCCCGCTGGCGCGGCTTCCGCGCGATGCTCGGACTGGCGGGCGGTTTTTTGGTCCTGGCGCAGTTCATCCTGCCGGGCCTCATGGAAGGCAAGCCGCCGCTGCTGCTGGCGCTCATCGGCTCGGTGGTCATCATGGTCGGGGTGCTCTACTTCGCCCACGGCTTCTCCGCCCGCACGTCCACCGCGTTGCTGGGCACCCTGTTCGGCCTGGGCGTGACCGCCCTGCTGGCGGCCTGGGCCACCGACGCCGCCTACCTGACCGGCGTGGACGACGACTACACCTACCAGCTGATCAACCTGGGCGGCAGCCTCTCCGTCTCCGGGCTGATCATGTGCGGGTTAATCATCTCCGGACTGGGCGTGCTCAACGACGTCACCATCACCCAGTCGTCGGCGGTGTGGGAAATGTACGAACTGGCTCCCGGTGCCTCTGCCAGGCGCCTGTTCACCGGGGCCATGCGCGTGGGGCGGGACCACATCGCCTCCACCGTCTACACCATTGCCTTCGCCTACGCCGGCGCGTCCCTTCCGGTACTGATCCTGGTGTCGCTGCACGACCGGCCGCTGTTCGCCACGTTGACCAGCGGGGAACTGGCCGAGGAGATTGTGCGCACCCTGGTCGGATCCATCGGCCTGGTCCTGGCCATCCCGATCACCACGTTGATCGCGGTGCTGGTGGTCAAGGCCACCGGCATCCGTGGTCCGGTGGCGGCGGGGGAGCGGTCAGGCCCCCGGCACCTCATGGCCGGAGCCGCCGCCGATCCCGACGCGGGGGTAAGGGGGCCCGGCGGGGCCGCCGCAACCCGCGCGCCCGCCGACGCAGGGGTGCGGGACCCCGGGGCGGAAGCCACGGCGGGCCACGGCAGGCCCGCCGACCCGAGCGGCTAGACTGCACACATTGGTGCCGAGTCCGGGCCGGTGCCGAAAGAACCATCGCCGTCGTCGGGAGGAGTGCTTATGAAGGGCGTGCTGTTTGACGTGGACGGGACGCTGGTGGATTCGAACTACCTGCACGTGCTGGCCTGGTGGCAGGCCTTCCGGCAGGCGGGTCTCGACGTCCCGATGGCGGCCATCCACCGTTGCGTGGGAATGGGCGGCGGCAGGCTCATCGCACAGCTGCTCGACGAGGACCGCGACCAGTCCCGGGACGAGGACCTCAAGGCCGCCCACGGAACCGTCTTCTCCACCTTTTGGCCGGGTCTGCGCCGCTTCGACGGTGCCCGCGAGCTGGTGCGCCGGTCCGCCGAGGAGGGATTGGCCGTCGTGCTGGCCTCTTCCGCCGAGGGAACGGAGCTGGAAGTGCTGCGCCGCGTGATCGACGCCGACGGGTCCATCACCGCCGCCACCAGCTCCGCGGACGCGGAGAACAGCAAACCGGCACCGGACATCCTGCAGGCGGCCCTGGACGCGGCGGGCCTGCAGCCGGCAGACACCGTTTTCGTGGGCGATGCCGTGTGGGATGTCCAGGCGGCGGGAGACCTCGGGATTCCGTGCATCGGCCTCGAATGCGGCGGGACCCCCGCTGCGACACTGCTCCACGCCGGTGCGGCAGAGGTGTACCGGGACCCGCAGGACCTGCTCGAACACTTCGCGGACAGCGCCCTCGGCGGCCTGCTGCGCGCCTGACGGCCAACGAGCGCGGCAGGCGGCCTGCGCGCTCCACGGCCGGCGCGCGGCCCGGCTGTCCCGCGGACGCGCACGAACCCCGGCGGCGCGGAGGAACGGCGGCGCGGCGGACCGGGGCCGTTAGTCCACAGGCGCGGGTGCCGGCGGACGGATTTGCCCGGTTTTGAGAGAATGGTGGGGTGACACTTACCGCTGCCCCCGAATCGGCCGCCAGGCTCGAGCTTCCACCGCTCAATCTCGGCCCGATAACCGTCGACACCCCGGTGGTGCTGGCACCCATGGCCGGCATCACCAACAAGGCGTTCCGCCGGCTCTGCCGCCAGTACGGCGGCGGCCTGTATGTGGCGGAAATGGTCACGTCCCGCGCGCTGGTCGAACGCAACCGGGAGTCCATGCGGATCATCTCGCACGATGAGGACGAGGGCGTGAGGTCCGTCCAGCTCTACGGCGTGGATCCCAAAACCGTCGGCGCCGCCGTCCGCCTGCTGGTGGAGGAAGACCGCGCCGACCACATCGACCTGAACTTCGGCTGCCCGGTGCCGAAGGTCACCCGCCGCGGCGGCGGCTCGGCGCTGCCCTGGAAAACCGAACTGTTTACCGCGATCATCCAGGCCGCGACGCGCGAAGCGGCCAAGGGCGACGTCCCGCTGACCATCAAGATGCGCAAGGGGATCGACGACGAGCACCTGACCTTCATCGAGGCCGGCAAGATCGCCCGCGACGCCGGGGTGGCGGCCGTGGCGCTGCACGGCCGCACCGCCAGCCAGTTCTACTCGGGCAAGGCCGACTGGAACGCGATCGCGGAACTGCGGGAAGCCCTGCCGGATATCCCGGTGCTGGGCAACGGAGACATCTGGAGCGCCGAGGATGCGGTGCGGATGGTGCAACAAACGGGAGTGGACGGCGTCGTCGTCGGCCGCGGTTGCCAAGGCCGCCCGTGGCTGTTCGGCGACCTGCAGGCCGCCTTCGAAGGAACCGACAGGCGCTTCCGGCCCGGGTTAAAGGACGTCGCGGACAGCTTCTACCGGCATGCCGAGCTGCTGGTGGATTACTTCGAGGACGAGGGCAAGGCCCTGCGGGATATCCGCAAGCACGTGGCCTGGTACTTCAAGGGATACTCGGTGGGCGGCGAGCTGCGTGCCGCGCTGGCCCAGGTGCCCACCCTCGAGGTGCTGCGCGAACTGCTGGCCGAACTGGATGCCGACGCTCCCTATCCGGGGGCGGACGCCGAGGGCCCGCGCGGCCGTGCCGGTTCGCCCAAACGCACGGCGCTGCCCGACGGCTGGCTCTCCAGCCGGGAGCTGAACGCGGACCACAAGGCCATGATCGCCGCCGCTGAATTGGACGTCTCCGGTGGCTAAGGTACGCACCGGGCGCCCGGCCCCGCCCACGCCGGGCTACACGGAGTTCGACCAGGAACGCTGGTACACCGAGGAGCCGAAGAGCACCTACCGGACGCAGTTCGAACGCGACCGGGCCCGGGTTCTGCACTCGTCGGCACTGCGGCGGCTGGGCGCCAAGACCCAGGTGGTGTCCCCGGACACGGACGACTTTGTGCGGACCCGACTGACGCACAGCCTGGAAGTGGCCCAGGTCGGCCGCGAACTGGGACGCACCTTGGGCTGCGACCCCGACGTGGTGGACGCCGCCTGCCTGTCCCACGACCTGGGCCATCCCCCGTTCGGCCACAACGGGGAGACCGCGCTCAACGCCGCGGCCCACGCCATTGGCGGTTTCGAAGGCAACGCCCAGACCCTGCGGCTGCTGACCCGGCTGGAGCCCAAGATCCTGCGCCCGGACGGATCCCCGGCCGGGCTGAACCTGACCCGGGCCAGCCTGGACGCGGCCTGCAAATACCCGTGGTCCGCCGACGACGCGCCGGTCATCCACGGCAAGCGCACCAGCAAGTTCGGCGCCTACGAAGACGACCTTCCCGTGTTCAACTGGCTGCGCGAAGGCGCCGCGGAGCGCCGTTCCTGCCTGGAGGCCCAGGTGATGGACCTCGCCGACGACATCTCCTACTCCGTGCACGACGTCGAAGACGCCATCGTGGCCGGACGCATTCAGCTCAAGTGGCTGGACAGCGCCGACACCCGCAGCCGGGTCATCGGCTACACCCAGCAGTGGTACCTGCCCTCCAGCGATGCCCAGGAGGTGGACGAAGCACTGACCCGGCTGGAGCAATCCGGCGTATGGGTGCGCGAGGCCGACGGCAGCCGCAAGGCCATGGCGGCGCTGAAAGACATGACCAGCCAGCTGATCGGCCGCTTCTGCTCGAGCGCGATGGAAGCCACCCGCTCCATCTACGGCCCGCAGCAGCTGACCCGCTACGCAGCGGAGCTGGTGGTGCCGCAGGAAACCGCCATCGAGATCGCGGTGATGAAGGGCCTGGCCACCACGTTCGTGATGACCGCGGACCTGCGCCAGCCGGTCTACGAACACCAGCAGGAGATCCTGCACGACCTGGTCAGCGAGCTCCATGCCACGGGGGAGAAGCATCTGGAGGAGCCCTTTGCCTCGGATTGGCGGGATGCGGACGACGACGGCGGCCGCCTTCGCGTGGTCATCGACCAGATCGCCTCGCTCACCGATGTCTCCGCCCTGGCGCTGCACGAGCGCCTGATGGGGGCCCACCGCACCCTCCTGTGAGGTTGCGGGCCGCAAGCAGCTTCCCTCCACAGGCGGCTGCGCGCGGTGCCTGGGGCACAGGCCGCCGCGGTTCCGGCCCCGATTTGGCACGGCTGCATACCATGGGACTATGGCCGGACTCATTAAGCGTGAAGACATCGATGAAGTCCGCCAGCGTACCGACATCAAGGAAGTCATCGACGGCTACGTCACGCTGAAGTCGGCCGGCATCGGTTCATTCAAGGGCCTGTGCCCCTTCCACGACGAGCGGTCGCCGTCGTTCCACGTCCGTCCGCAGGTGGGCACCTACCATTGCTTCGGCTGCGGCGAGGGCGGCGACGTCATCTCCTTCGTGCAGAAGATGGATCACACCACGTTCAGCGAGACCGTGGAGAAACTCGCCCACCGCATCAATTACACGCTCCGGTACGAAGACGGCGGCACCGGCCCCCGCCGGGAAGACGTGGGCAAGCGGCAGCGGCTGCTGGACGCACACAAGGTTGCCGCGGAGTTCTTTCGGGAGCAGCTCCAGAGCCCGGGTGCCGCGGCGGCCCGGGAGTTCCTCTCCGGACGGGGCTTCGACCAGGCCGCCGCGGAGCAGTTCGCCGTGGGCTACGCCCCGCAGGGCTGGGACGGCCTGCTCAAGCACCTGACCGGCCGCGGCTTCACCCAGGACGAGTTGCGGATGACCGGCATGTTCTCCGGCGGATCGGACGGATCCGACGGCAGGAACAGCCGGATCTATGACCGTTTCCGTGGCCGACTCATCTGGCCCATCCGCGACCTGACGGGGGCGACGATAGGATTTGGTGCCCGCAAGCTCTTCGAGGATGACCAGGGGCCCAAATACCTCAATACGCCGGAGACGGCGCTCTACAAGAAGTCGCAGGTCCTGTACGGGATCGACCTGGCCAAACGGGACATCGCCCGCAACCGCCAACTGGTGGTCGTGGAGGGTTACACGGACGTGATGGCCTGCCACCTTTCGGGCATCGGGACGGCCGTGGCGACGTGCGGCACGTCCTTCGGCACCGACCACATCAAGATCGCCCGGCGCCTGCTCTCCGACGACGGGACCGGAGGGGAAGTGATCTTCACCTTCGACGGCGACGAGGCGGGCCAGAAGGCCGCGCTGCGGGCCTTCGAGGAAGACCAGCGCTTTGTCGCCCAGACCTACGTAGCCGTCGAGCCGAGCGGCGCAGATCCGTGCGACCTGCGGTTGAGCCACGGCGAGGGTGCGGTGCGCGAGTTGATCAGCTCCCGCCGTCCGCTGTTCGAGTTCGCGATCAAGGCCACCTTGAAGAAGTTCAACCTGGACACGGTCGAAGGAAGGGTCCAGGCCCTCCGTGCCGCGGCCCCGGTGGTGGCGGAGATCAGGGACCCCGCCATGCGTCCCGGCTACTCGCGCGAGCTCGCCGGCTGGCTGGGCATGGACATCGATGACGTCACCCGGGCGGTGGCTGGGGCCGCTAAACGGGGACAGGAAGCCGGGACCCGGGCGGCGGGCCGCGAGCGGGGCCAGCAGGACCGCGGGCAGGAATCGAACCGCGGCAACCAGCAGCCGCCCGGACCGTACCGGCGCGGCGGCGGCCAGCAGGGCCGGGACGCACGGAATCCGGGAAATCCTTCCCCCCGGCAACAGGACGGCCGGCCTGCCTACGGGCACGCCGCGCAGCACGGCTACGGCCGGGGCGCCGATGCCGGCGGAGAAACGGACTACGCCCGGGAATCCGGCCAGTACGCGGCACCCCCGGCCTTTCCGCGGCCGGACCTGCGCGATCCCGTGGTCCGCCTGGAACACCAGGCACTGGAAGTGGCTATCCAGCAGCCCGGCCTCCTCGATGCCAACCAGTGGGAACAGTTCATGCAGGCCCGCTTCCTGGCGCCCGTGCACGTGGCCATCCACGGCGCCGTCCGGGCTGCGGGTGTTTCCGGTGCCACACCCTCGCAGTGGGTGGAGACCATCCGCCAGGAGGTCCCGGAGGAGCTGCGCACCTTCGTCTCGGAACTTGCGGTGACGCCGCTGCCTGCACAAAACGACGACGCCCTGCGGCTGTATTGCCGGGGGATCCTGAACCGGCTGCAGGACCTGCAGATCACCCACCTGAAGGCCGACAAGCTGGGCCAGTTGCAACGGATGGATCCAGCGTCCGATCCCGAGAGCTTCCAGCAGATCAACCGTGAACTGATGGAACTGGAAATGCAGCGGCGGGCCCTCCGCGCGGAGTAGGCCGGGCCTTCAATTGGCAAGTTCCGGCCTGCATTGAGTATGCTGTTGGAGGCCAAACCGCCGGTGGCGGATGGCAGCCTTCCCCCGTAGCTCAATTGGCAGAGCATTCGACTGTTAATCGAAGGGTTACTGGTTCGAGTCCAGTCGGGGGAGCGGACAAACACTGGATCCCCGCCTTCTGCAGGAGGCGGGGATCCTGTGCGTTTGGGGGCCCTCGGCGCGAGGCCGATTTCGTCTCCGCGCCGCCGTCCTGCTAGAGTTTTACTCGCTTCAATCCCCCGTAGCTCAATTGGCAGAGCATTCGACTGTTAATCGAAGGGTTACTGGTTCGAGTCCAGTCGGGGGAGCTGCAAGGCAGAATCCCGCACCCCGCGCCGGCTGCGGGATTTTTCTTTGGCTAGGCCGAGGCGACCCGGTTGCCGGCCGCGACCTGCGCATACCAGCGGCCGCTGTCCTTGACGGTGCGCTCCAGGGTGGCGTAGTCCACCCGGGTCAGGCCGAAGCGTTTGCTGTAGCCCCAGGCCCACTCGAAGTTGTCCATCAGCGACCAGCCGAAGTAGCCGCGCAGGTCCACGCCGTCCTGGATGGCACGGTGGCACTGCAGGATGTGTGCGCGCAGGAACTCCAGCCGCTGCCGGTCATGCACGGCGCCGTCGGCCGAGACCTCGTCGTCGAAGGCCGCACCATTCTCGGTGACGAAGAGCGCCGTCCCGGCCGGCCCGCTGTACTCGTGCTGCAAACGGACGAGCAGCCGGTGCAGTCCTTCCGGCTGGATCTCCCAGCCCATCGCCGTCGTGGGCAGCCCGCGGGGAACAGAGCTGACATGGTCGGCCGCGGGGTAGGGCGGCGCCAGCGGACGCTCGACCGGGGCGGCATGCGTGTTTTCCGCGTCCGGGCGGGGGTGCCCGGTCACCGCTTCACCGTGGTAGTAGTTGACGCCCAGCGCCTGGATCCTGGTTCCGATCAGAGCCAGGTCGCCGTCCCGAATCCTGGCTTCCAGTCCGTACGGCCCCACGTCCACCAGAAAATCCGCCGGGTAGGAACCGCGGAAGACGGGGTCCAGAAAGGCGCGGTTGAACTGGCCGTCGATGCGGCGGGCGGCGTCCACATCGACGGGATCCTCCGGATTCAGGGGATCCGCCACCGTGAAGTTCAGGGTGAGGCCCAGCTCTGCGGCCGGATCGCGGCGGCGCAGCTCGTTGGAGGCCAGCCCGTGCGCCAGCAGCAGATGGTGCATGGCCGCCAAGGCCTGCGGCCTCGACTGGATGCCCGGCGCATGGACGCCCGAACCATAGCCGAGGAACGCCGAGCACCATGGCTCGTTGAGCGTGGTCCAGACGCGTACCCGGTCACCGAGCGCCTCATGGACCGCCAGGGCGTATTCCGCAAAGCGGTAGGCGGTGTCCCGGTTCGCCCAGCCGCCGTTCTCCTGCAGCGCCTGCGGCAAATCCCAGTGGTACAGCGTGAGCCAGGGCTTAATGCCCGCCGCGCACAGTTCGTCCACCAGGCGCGAATAGAAATCCAGGCCGGCCGGGTTCACGACCGCGTCGTCCGGTTTGACCCGCGGCCAGGACGTGGAAAACCGGTAGGCACCCAGGTTCAGGGCTGACATCAGCGCGACGTCCTCGCGGTAGCGGCGGTAGTGGTCGCAGGCCCGTTCGCCGGTCTCGCCGCCCACGGTGGCCCCCGGCAGCCGGCAGAAGACATCCCAGATGGAATCGGTGCGGCCGTCGTCCCGGGACGCACCTTCGATTTGGTAGGCGGCCGTCGCGGCGCCCCACAGGAACTGCTTCGGGAATTGCACGACCTTGCTCATCACTGGTCCCTTGCGGAAACGGGCGCGGACACGGGCTGCCTGCCAGCCTAGTTCGCAGGGCAGGTGAACGTAAGCGTTTACTCATATTTTTTGTTCCACAGCCCTCCAGTGAAACTACTCCCTACGGCTGAGGGGCCAGACTGGGGCAGAATGATAATTTGAAGGTGTGGACACTCGCGCACTACCGACAAGATGGAGGCAGAGCCCATGACCGGTCCGGAAAGCCACGGAAGCACCGCAACCGGTGAGAGGACGTCCGGGAGCACCGCAACCGGTGCGGCGACTCCCGGCAGCACCGTCACCGGGTTGCGGCCGCCCGGGAGCGCTGCAGCCCGTGTCGGGCAGCCAGGGAGCACCGCTGCCCGCGCCGGGCAGCCAGGCAGCTCCGCCGCCGGCGCCAGGTTGTCGACCGCGGGGCTGGCACGGCTCGCCGGCCAGCTGACCCCCCGCCAGCTTCAGGACGAGTTCTCGCTGGCCCTGCTCGAGCTCAAGGGCAAGGGCACCAAGGCAGGCATTGCCGCCGCGATCCTTGCGGTCGCGTTGGTGTTCCTGGTCCTGATGGCCATCTCCCTCTTGGTCGCCGCAATCATGGGACTGGCCCTCATCATGCCGGCCTGGCTGGCGGCGCTGCTCGTCGCAGCCGTGTTCCTGATCCTCGGCGGTATCCTGGCGCTCATTGGAATCTCGAGGGGCAAGAAGGCCATGCCGCTCCTTCCCGCCGAGGCCATCCGCGGCGTCAAGTACGACGTCGGCGTGTTGCGTGAGGGCAGCAGCTTCAATCCGGCGACACTGGACGAAAAGCCCCGGAAGGAGACCAAGGCGGAAAAGGCGGAGCGCAAGGAACCGCAGGAGCCGGCTCCGACGATGGACGAACTGCGTGCCCGTACCGCGGAACGCCGCGACCATTTGGCGGCAGTCAGGGACGATCTCGGCCGCCGCGTCGACCCCAAGCCCCGTGCGGAGCAGGCCAAGCGCCGGGCGAAGCATGCGGCAGATGCTGCCACGGAACGCCTGGTGGCAGGCGCCGAAGCCGTCAGCGAGGCCGGCCCGGAGCTGAGGGAGCGTTGGAAGCCACTGGCGACGCTGGCGGTTTCGCTGACCGCCATGGGCGTCATGCTCCGGCGGCTGCTGAAAAAATAACCATTACCACCGTCGCACGGCGGCACGGAAGCCGGCTGCAGCGCAGCCGGCTGCCCAGCGTGGAACGACGACTGAGGGGAGGGACGGCGTTGAGGATCATCGGTGCCGGGACGCGGCGCGACTTCGAGTACCGCGAGCTGCACACGTTCTGGACCATCCCGAACCTCATCACTGTCCTGCGTTTCCTTGCGGTGCCGCTATTTGTCTGGCTGATCGCCCGGCACTCGTATGGGGCAGCCACCATCACGCTGGTCGTGCTGGGATCCACGGACTGGGTGGACGGCTACCTCGCCCGCCGCCTCGACCAAATCTCCTCGGTCGGCAAGTGGCTGGACCCGGTGGCCGACCGGCTGGCCCTCATCATCGTGGCCACGACCTTTGTCGCGGCCGGCATCGCCCCGTGGTGGCTGCTGCTGTCCATCATCATCCCCGACGCGATCCTGCTCGTGTTCTCATTGCTCCTGTTCCATGGCAGCCCCGACCTTCCCGTGACACTCATCGGCAAGGTCCGGACGGCCCTGCTGCTGGCAGGCACTCCGCTGCTGCTGCTCCATCGGGTGGAGGGCTTCGGGCACGACTGGCTGCTGACCCTCGCCTACGCCATCCTCGCCGCGGGCTGTGCGGGGCACGTCCTTGCGTGGCTGGGCTACATGCGGGCGGCCTGGGGCAAGTACAAGCGCCGGCGCGAGGCCGGGCAGAACGATCCACTCCATGGTTGACCCGCGCTCCGGGCGGAAACGGACATTTTCTGACGGGACCCCATGGTCTGGTTAGCCATACTCTGTGCCCTGCTCGGTGCCTTCTTCCTCGCCCTCGGCACCCAGCGCCAAGCCAGTGCCGTCCAAGCCAATACGGGCGGCCTGGCGATGAGCGTCGCCGGTTTGCTGCGGATGCTCCGCAATCCCCGCTGGGTCCTGGGACTGCTGCTGTTGGCCGTCGGGATGGGATTGAACGTGTTTGCCTTGGTGAGCGCGCCGTTGACCGTCGTCCAGCCGATCGGCGCCATCGCGTTGGTGATCACCACGATCATCAATTCCAAGGACCAGGGGATCCGGCTGAACCGCGTGACGGTGGTGGCGATCTCAACGTGTGTGGCAGGAAGCGCCGTTTTCGTACTGCTGGCCGTCAACGTCACGGGCGCTAGCCATCGCGTGCGGGCCGAGGAGGAACTCTCAGCGGTCCTGCTGCTGGCCGTCGTCGTTGCCGTCTTCCTCTCGCTGGAACTGATGTTCCGGCACAGGCTGAATGCCTTCGCCTACATTCTGGGAGCCGGCATGTTGTTCGGTTTCGTTGCCGTGCTGGTGAGGATTATCGGCCTGCGGCTGCTGGAGCCGGGCGGCGGTTTCATAGCCAACGTACCGATCTACACGGTCATCGCGGTCGCCGCGGCCGGCGGCCTGGGGGCTTGGTTTGTCCAGAGTGCCTATGCCAGCGGCCCGCCCGATTTGGTCATCGCGGGGCTGACGGTGATCGATCCGCTGGTCGGCATCGCCATCGGCATTTTCATCCTCGGAGAGCTCAGGCCCGACGTCGAACCGGTGTTTGCGATTGGCATGGTGGGGGCAGGTTTGGTTGCTATTGTTGGGGTCATTGCCCTCTCGAGGCACCATCCGGACGTGTTGCAGAAACAGGAAGAAGCCCGGCGCCGGGCCCAAGCCTCGGGCAAGAAACCATAGGGCCGGCGCGATGACCAATACCGTGACCACGAAACAAGGAGTCCTGCCGCAGGTGAGCGACGACATCGGACCGAAACCCCTCAAGATCCTGATTGCAGCCGATACCTACCCGCCGGATGTCAACGGGGCGGCCGTCTTCGGGTACCGGTTGGCCACCGCGATGACCAAGCGCGGACACAGCGTCGACATCATCGCCGGGCGGTATGACAAGGGCCCGACCTTCGTGGAACACCGTGCGGAGGCGACGGTGCACCGGCTCCGCTCACACTCGGTGCCGACGCACGAGACGTGGCGCATCTGCTTTCCCTGGGAGATCAAACGCGACATCAAGCGGATCTTCGATGAGGTCCAGCCGGACGTCGTGCACATCCAGTGCCACTACATGATCGGACAGGCCACCATCGCCGAAGCAGTGCGACGGGGCATCCGCACCATCGCGACCAACCACTTCATGCCGGAGAACCTGGAGCCGTTCCTGCCGTTCCCGCAGTGGTTCCTGGACATCGTCGCGAAGAACTCCTGGCGCGACATGGGCAAGATCATGGGCAAGGCAGCCGTGGTGACGACGCCGACGCCGCTGGCCGCCAAGGCGATGCGGGACCACGCGTTCCTGCACAAGGTGATGCCGCTGTCCAACGGCATCGATGCCGCCGCCTATGAGCTGGCCCCCGGGGAAACGATTGAGAGGCCGGAGCACCCCACGGTGCTGTTTGTGGGCCGGCTGGCGGTGGAAAAGAACGTGGACACGCTGATCGAGGCGCTGGCCATGACGGACCCGGCGCTCAACGTCCACCTGGAGATCATCGGCGACGGCGACGAGCGAAAGAACCTCGAGGCGAGGGTTGCCGCGATGGGGCTTGGGCGCAGGATCGCGTTTCTGGGCCATGTGGACGACGCCGAACTGCGCCGGGCGTACCTGCGCGCGGCTGTGTTCTGCCAGCCCGGAACCGCCGAACTGCAGTCACTGGTGTCCCTGGAAGCGATGTCCGCCAGCAAGCCGGTGGTGCTGGCCAATGCGATGGCCCTGCCGCACCTCGTGGAGGACGGTGTCAACGGCTACCTGTTTGCCCCCCGCGATCCCTCCGACCTGGCGGCCAAGCTCAACGCCGTACTCGGCCAGAGTCCCGAGCGGATCGAGGCCATGGGCGAAGCCAGCCACGCGAAGGCGATGCGGCACGGCATCGACAAGACGATGGACACTTTCGAGCAGCTCTACCGCGGAGCCTCGGCGGACGACTTCCTCGACTAGGCCAACGTGCGCCCGCCGGTCGGGAGGACTTAGTATGTCTAAGGTGCCGGTAACGGTCCCCGCGCTGCGGGGCGCCGTCCGGCAGCGCGGGGCGGTAGCTCAGCCGGTCAGAGCAGAGGACTCATAATCCTTTGGTCGTGGGTTCAAGCCCCACCCGCCCTACGTCGAGAGAAGGCCCCGGACCAGAATGGTCCGGGGCCTTCGTCATGCCGCCCGCCGGACTCCCGCGGGACTCCAGGGATGCGGCTGCCCCGGCACCCCGGCCGAAGCTGCGGCCGCACGCGTTCGGCCGTTGCCCGATGACCGGTTCTGCGCTAAGTTACTGATCAGTAACTTGATCTTCTCCCCGGCGCCTCCTGCCCGGGGCCGCGACCTGTTCACAGAAAAGGAAGCCACTATGGGCCAGCGCGTCATCGATCCGAACGACCTTCCCTACGCCGATGGAGACTTCTACTCGTTCGAGGAGATGCTCTCGGAACCCGAACGCTCGCGGCTGCACGACATCCGCGACTGGCTGGCCAAGGAAGTCCGGCCGATTGCCGTCGACTGCTGGAACCGGGCTGAGTTCCCCCTGGAGATCATCCCGAAACTGGCGGACCTGGACGTGGTCAGCCCGGTCAGGCGGCAGGGATACTCCAACTTGTTCGCCGGCCTCGTCCACGCGGAGTTCACCCGCGCCGACACGTCCATCGCCACGTTCCTGGGCGTCCACGACGGCCTGTTCGCCGGATCGATCGAAGTCCTCGCGTCGAAGGAGCAGCAGGAGGCCTGGCTGCCGGACATTTACGCCCTCAAGAAGATCGGCGCTTTCGGACTGACGGAACCGCTCGGCGGCTCCGACGTCGCCGGCGGCACGCGCACCACGGCCCGGCGCGACGGGAACGGCTGGGTGCTGAACGGGGCCAAACGCTGGATTGGCAACGCGACCTTCTCGGACTGGGTCGTCATCTACGCGCGCGACCTGGCCGACAACCAGGTCAAGGGCTTCCTCGTGGACACGGCCACCCCCGGCTATGCCGCGACGAAGATCGAGAACAAGATCAGCCTGCGCACCGTGCAGAACGCGGACATCACCCTGGAAAACGTGGTGGTCCCCGATGATTTCCATCTCAAGGGCGCCAACAGCTTCCGCGACACCAACAAGGTGCTGAAGGTGACGCGGCTTGCCGTAGCCTGGCAGGCGGTGGGGCAGCAGATGGCTGCCTTCGATGTGGCACGGCGCTACGCCGTGGAGCGGCACCAGTTTGGGAAGCCGCTGGCATCGTTCCAGCTGGTGCAGGACCAGCTGGTGCAGATCCTCGGCAACACCGTCGCCTCAATGGGCATGATGGTCCGCCTGGCGCAGCTGGAAGACGCCGGCCAGGCCAAGGACGAGCAGTCCGCTTTGGCCAAGGCGTTCACCACTGCGCGGATGCGTGAAAGTGTGGCCCTGGGCCGCAACATCCTGGGCGGCAACGGCATCGTGGCCGACTACGAAATGGCCAAGATCTTCGCCGACGCCGAGGCCATCTACTCCTACGAGGGCACCCACGAAATCAACTCCCTGGTGGCAGGCCGGGCGATCACCGGCTTGGCGGCGTTCGTTTAGCCATCCGGCACCGGCAGCAATACCGAAGCCCGCAGGTCCATGACGAACTGCAGGGGGTTGACATAAACGTCGCCGCGACGGACGCCCCAATGCAGGCATGCGCAATGGCTGCTCGCGGCAACCGTTCCTACCGGATCGCCCGACGCAACGGTATCGCCGGCCTGCAGTTCGGACGCGACGGCCAGCAGACTGCTGCGCAGGCCGTTGCCGTGATCGATGGTGACCACCGGCCTGTCGACGACCCGGCCGGAGAAGCTGACCCGGCCGTCGGCGGGGGAGAGGACCGTCGCCCCGCCCGGAACCGCCAGATCGACGCCGCGGTGTCCGCCCAACCACGGCTTCGGCGGCGGGTCAAAGCCGCGCACGATGGCGGGTTGCGGGCTGGCGGGCCAGCCCCACGGCGGCGAATAATCGGATCGGCCTGCCGGCTCGGGTGACCCGGCCGCGGCCAGCAGCACAGCAGAGGCCGCGGCGGCGGCCAAGCGCAACACGGACGGCGTCATGCAACCGATCCTCGCCGCTGCCCGTGGTCCGTGCCGCGGCGGCGCCGGACGGTGTGCGCAACCCCTTGGCCCGGCCGGCTGTGGAGGGCGGGAACGCGCAGGAACAGGGTGCCGCCTGTAGTACACTGGACGAAGCAGTTTTCCGTCCATGACCCATGTCCGGACGGAGGCTGACTACGCGTGTCTGAAATCCATCGGCTTGATCTCAGCGATGGAAGTGTGCCCAGGCGGTCCGGGAAACCGGTCCGGGCACATGCGCCGCCGAGCGGCGGCGCCGACAGACGCCAGGAGCTTAGCCCGCCGGGCGACAAGCTAACAACCGTCTACAGGCAGCAGCCGAGGCCCAGCCCGGTGCTGCCGGAAGGAGTGACGACATGCCAGTCGTTACCATGCGCCAGCTGCTCGACAGCGGCGTACATTTCGGTCACCAGACCCGCCGTTGGAACCCGAAGATGAAGCGCTTCATCTTCACCGAGCGCAACGGCATTTACATCATCGACCTGCAGCAGTCGCTGTCCTACATCGACCGCGCCTACGAGTTCGTCAAGGCCACGGTCGCCCACGGCGGCACCGTCCTGTTCGTCGGCACCAAGAAGCAGGCCCAGGAAGCAATCGCCGAGCAGGCCACCCGTGTCGGCCAGCCGTATGTCAACCAGCGCTGGCTCGGCGGCATGATGACCAACTTCCAGACCGTCTCCAAGCGCATCTCGCGCCTGAAGGAACTCGAAGAAATCAACTTCGACGACGTCGCCGCTTCCGGCCGCACCAAGAAGGAACTGCTGCTGCTGCAGCGCGAGAAGACCAAGCTGGAAACCACGCTGGGCGGCATCCGAAACCTCACCAAGACTCCTTCGGTCATGTGGGTTGTCGACACCAAGAAGGAACACCTCGCCATCGACGAGGCCCAGAAGCTCGGCATCCCCGTGGTGGCCATCCTGGACACCAACTGCGATCCGGACGAAGTCGACTTCCCGATCCCGGGCAACGACGACGCCATCCGCTCCGTCAACCTGCTGACCCGCGTGATCGCCGACGCCGTTGCCGAGGGCCTCATCGCCCGCAACAACCGCGCCGCAGGCAACACCGAAGCGCCGGCCGAGCCGATGGCCGAGTGGGAGCGCGAACTGCTCGAGGGCTCGACAGAGGCCCCCGCCGCCGAAGCTCCGGCCGCCGAAGCTGCCGCTGAGGCCCCTGCCGCTGAGGCCCCCGCCGCCGAGGCCCCGGCTGCCGAAGCACCCGCCGCGGACACCGAGAAGTAAATCCGACTCACCGGGGGCGCCTTGCGCGCCGCCGGACTTCCGCTGGCGGCGCGGCCTGTGCTCAGGCCGGCCGCCAGCGGCACCGAACACTACTTAATACGGGAGGACTGGAGTCCAAATGGCGAACTACACCGCTGCTGATATCAAGGCCCTGCGCGAGCGCACCGGCGCCGGCATGATGGATGTCAAGAAGGCCCTGGACGAGGCCAATGGGGATGCCGAGAAGGCCATTGAGCTGATTCGGATCAAGGGACTGAAGGGCGCCACCAAGCGCGAAGGCCGCTCCACCGCCGAAGGCCTGGTGGCCGCCAAGGTCATCGACGGAACCGTCGGCGTCATGATCGAGGTCAACTGCGAGACCGACTTCGTCGCCAAGTCCGCCAAGTTCATCGAACTCGCCGACAAGGTACTGGCCACGGCGGTTGAGTCCGGCGCCGCCGAGCTCGACGCCCTGCTGGCCGCCGACGTCGACGGCAAGCCTCTGGGTGACTTCGTCGTCGAGGAAGGCGCCGTGCTGGGCGAGAAAGTTGTCGTCCGCCGGGTCGCCCGCGTCGAAGGCAAGACCGTCGATGCCTACCTGCACAAGACGTCCAAGGACCTGCCGGCACAGGTCGGCGTCCTCTTCGCCGTCGACGGCGAAGGCGACTCGGCCTTCGAGGCAGCCCACGACATCGCCGTGCACAGCGCGGCCTACGCCCCGGCCTACCTGACCCGCGAAGAGGTCCCGGCCGAGACCGTGGAGAACGAGCGCCGCATCGCCGACGAGACCGCCCGCGCCGAGGGCAAGCCCGAGGCAGCACTCGCCAAGATCGTCGAGGGCCGGCTGAACGGTTTCTTCAAGGAGATCGTGCTGCTGGACCAGCCGTTTGCCAAGGACCCGAAGCAGTCCGTCGGCAAGGTGCTGGAGGCGGCCGGTGTCAACGCCACCGCCATTGCCCGCTTCCGCGTCGGAGCGTAACCTCGGTCGCAACGTTTAGGCGAACTGGCTGATTCAGATGACAAGGGGGTGGTCACCATCGGGTGACCACTCCTTTTTCATGTCCGGATCGGCCGCGCGGCTTCAACCGTCGGGCAGCCGCGGCCAGTCACACCCTCTTTCCCCAGAACCACGCACGCCGGGAGGCACCATGGAATCCCAGAACACCCAGACCACCGCTGATACCGGGGCCAAACGCCGCCGCGTCCTGCTGAAGCTTTCGGGCGAAGTCTTCGGCGGGGGGAAGCTGGGCGTGGACCCGGACACCGTCCGGGGCGTCGCCAAGCAGATCGCCGCCACGGTCGGCCAAGTCGAAGTGGCCATCGTCGTGGGCGGCGGCAACTTCTTCCGCGGCGCCGAACTGTCGACGTCGGGCATGGACCGCTCGCGAGCCGATTACATGGGCATGCTCGGCACCGTCATGAACTGCCTCGCCCTCCAGGACTTCCTCGAGCAGGCCGGGGTGGACACCCGCGTGCAAAGCGCGATCACCATGGGGCAGATAGCCGAGGCCTACATCCCGAGGCGGGCCATCCGGCACATGGAGAAGGGCCGCGTGGTCATCTTCGGCGCGGGCGCCGGCCTGCCCTATTTCTCCACCGACACCGTGGCCGCCCAGCGCGCCCTCGAGGTGCACGCCGACGTCGTGCTCATGGCGAAGAACGGCGTGGACGGCGTCTACACGGCCGACCCGAAGAAAGACCCGGCCGCGGAGAAGCTCGACACCCTGACCTATGACGAAGCCATGCGCCGGAATATCCGGGTGATGGACCAGACCGCCTTCAGCCTGTGCCGCGACAACAAGCTGTCCATGGTGGTCTTCGGGATGGAGGGCGAAGGCAACGTGACCCGTGCGATTCTGGGCGAACAGATCGGCACCTACGTCACCGCCTGACTGGCGCCGGGCCGTCCGCCGGATAGCCTAGGATGGAAAGCAGAGCCAGGACCGCGGGCATCGCGGAGTGAATGAAGGACGTGAAGGAGAGACCGTGATAGACGAGACGCTGCGCGAAGCTGCCGAGAAGATGGACAAGGCAGTCGAAGTGGCCAAGGAAGACTTCGCCACCATCCGCACCGGCCGCGCCAATCCGGCACTGTTCTCCAAGGTCACGGTCGACTACTACGGCACGCCGACCCCGCTGCAGCAGTTGGCGTCCTTCCAGAACCCCGAACCGCGCACCCTGCTGATCACGCCGTACGACAAGTCGGCGCTGAACGACATCGAGAAGGCCCTGCGCGATTCGGATGTGGGCGCCAACCCGGCCAACGACGGCGTGGTGATCCGCGTGGTCCTGCCGGAACTGACCATGGAACGCCGCAAGGAGTACGTCAAGGTGGTGCGGGGCAAGGCCGAAGACGCGAAGGTTTCGATCCGTAACATCCGCCGCAAGGCGATGGACACCATCGGCAAGCTGGTCAAGGACGGCGAGGCCGGCGAGGACGAAGGCAGCAGGGCCGAAAAGGAACTGGACGCCAAAACCAAGTCGCACACCGACAACGTGGACGAGCTCCTCAAGCGCAAGGAAGCCGAGCTGCTCGAGGTCTGATGAGTACGGACCAGCCTCAACCCATGGCTGGCGATACGCCGGCTCCGGCGGCTGGTCCGGGACAGCGGCCGGCAGAACCCGGACGGCGGGCGCTGCGTGCCGCCGCCAAGCCCTCCCGTGCCGGGCGCAACCTGCCGGCAGCCATCGTCGTCGGACTCTCGCTGCTCATTGTTGTCCTGGTGGGTCTTTTCCTCCTGCCCGATGCCTTCGTGGTGCTGGTGGCCGGTTTCGCGGCCGTGGGCGTGTGGGAGGTTTCCCGGGCCCTGACGGTCAAGAACATCAAGGTGCCGCTGCCGCCGCTGTTCGCGGGGGCCCTCGCGATGCCCGTGGCCGCCTATTACGGCGGGCCGGAGGGGTTGGCCTTCGCCCTGGTGGCCTCCTGCGTGGCACTGATGGTCTGGAAGTGCCTGGACAGTACCGACGGCGCGGTCAGCAGTGTGCTCAGCGGCACCTTCATCCTCTGCTGGGTTCCCTTTTTCATCAGCTTCTCGCTGCTGTTGCTGCTGGAGGAGTCCGGCGCCCTAAAGGTGGCCACCATGCTGCTGCTGGTGGTCTCCAACGACACCTTCGGGTACCTGATCGGGGTGCTCTTCGGGAAGCACCCGATGGCACCGAAGATCAGCCCCAAGAAGTCGTGGGAAGGGTTTGCCGGTTCGGTCGGCGGAGCCGTCCTGGTCGGCGTCCTGTGCTCGGTGCTGGTGCTGGACCTTCAGTGGTGGTTCGGGCTGGTCCTGGCCGTGGCCACCGTGGCCGCCTCCACCGTGGGCGACCTGGCCGAGTCGATGGTGAAGAGGGAACTTGGCATCAAGGACATGAGCAACTTCCTGCCGGGCCACGGCGGGGTGATGGACCGGCTGGATTCCATCGTGTTTGCCGCCCCGGTGGCCTTCGTGCTCGCCTCGTTGCTGGCCCCGGGGGCCGTGTAGGCGCGCGGCCGCGGATACCCGGGGCCACGCGGCGGCCCGCATAGACTGGGCACCGTAGACAAGCGGAACGTATTGACGGAACAGGAACCACAGGACACCATGGCGCGACGAACCATTGATGCCGGCAAGGGCAGTGCCCCGTTCGACCACGTGGACCGGCGGAACTTCGGCTACAACGCACGCCAGGTGGACGACTTCCTCAGCCGGGCGCGGGAGTACTACAACAACCCCGAGCCCGACGACGCTCCCATCACCAGCCGCGATGTCCGGGCCATGACGTTCGATCCGGCCAAGGGCGGCTACGACCCGCGGGCCGTCGACGCCGCGCTGGACCGGCTGGAGGACGTCTTCGCCCAGCGGGAGCGCGACGCGCTGATCAGTAGGGACGGCGAACAGGCCTGGCTGACGCAGATCGGCCGCGTGTCGGCGATGCTGCGCGCCCGCCTGCACCGCGCCCCGGGCGAACGCTTCCGCCGGCCGACGAAGCGGAACGCCGTCAGCTACAACGTGGAGGACGTCGACGCGCTGTGCGTGGAACTGCTGGGCTATTTCGAGCACGACCAGCCGATGAGCGTGGACGTGGTCCGCAGGGCCGTGTTCCGCGAGGCCAAGGGCAAAGACGGCTACGAGGAAAACCAGGTGGACGCGTTCCTGGACCGCGTCGTCGAGTTAATGGCCGCGATCGACTGACGGGGCCCGACCTCGTTCAGTCTCCGGGACGGGACCAACCGGCCGGCTCCGGACTGTCCGCCCGCTCCGGGGTGTGCAGCCGTGCCATGACCCGGGCGGTGGTGGCCGGCCTGCGCGAAGCCGTCGCCCGGGAAACGGCCACCGTCACCAGGAACGCCGCCGGAACAGTCCAGGCCGCCGGCTGTCCCAACGGCTCGGCCCAGGCGCCCAGTTTCGGTCCCGCCACGGCAGCCGCCAGCAGCGAACCGCCGCAGAGCACCGCCCCCGACACCATGCCGGCAATGGCGCCGGCATCGGTGAGACCCCGCCACCAGATGCCCAGCAGCAAGAGCGGGCAGATGGTCGAGGCGGTAAACGCGAAGACCGTGCCCACGCTACCGGCCAGGGCCAGCGATTCGGTGCCCAGGGCGATGCCCAGCGGCACGATGGCCGACAGCACGGCGGCCAGCCGGAAGCCCCTGACGCTGCCGCGGAACAGGTCCTGGCTGACCACCCCGGCCAGGGAAACCACCAGCCCGGAGGTAGTGGAAAGGAACGCGGCGAACGCGCCCGCCACCACGCAGGCGCTCAAGAGATCGCCGGCCAGGCCGTCCACAATGCGCCCCGGCAGCAGCAGCACCGTGGCGTCGGACTGGGTGCCGCCGGCCAGCCGCGGGGTGTGCAGCCTGCCGAGCACGCCGTAGATGGTGGGGAAGAGGTAGAACAGCGCCAGCAGCCCCAGCACCAGTTGCGTGGTGCGGCGGGCGGCGGCACCGTCGGGATTGGTGTAGAAACGCACCAGCACGTGCGGCAGCCCCAGCGTCCCGAAAAGCAGGGCGATGATCAGCGAGATATTCCGGTACAGGGATGCATCGCCGACGACATCCAGCGACGGGTCGAACGCCGCGCCGCCGCCGGTGGCCGACTGGCCCGAACCGGTGAGGACCAGCAGGATGAACACCACCGGGACGGCCAGGGCCGTGAGTTTCAGCCAATACTGGAAGGCCTGCACGAAGGTGATGGAGCGCATGCCGCCGGTGACCACGGACAGCACCACCACGACGACGACGGCGAGGGCGCCTGCCCAGCCCGGCAAGCCCGTGGCGATGCGCACGGTCAGGGCGGCCCCGTGAAGTTGCGGCACGATGTAAAGCCAGCCGACCGCTATCACCAACAGGCTGGTGACGCGTCGCGCGGCAGTGGAATCGAGCCGGGCCGCGGCGAAGTCGGGAATCGTGTACGCGCCGGAGCGGCGCAGCGGGGCAGCCACGAACAGCAGAAGCATCAGATAGCCGGCGGTGTATCCGACGGGGAACCAGAGCGCGTCGATGCCCGAGACCAGGATCAGCCCTGCCACGCCCAAAAAGCTTGCGGCCGAGAGGTATTCGCCGCCGATGGCCGACGCGTTCCACCACGGCTTGACCGTCCGCGAGGCGACGTAGAAATCACCGGTGGTGCGGGAAATCCGCAGCCCGTAGATGCCGATCAGCACGGTGGCGGCGCAGACGGCGGCTACCGCCGCCAGCCCGGCGGCCGCGTTCACTGCCTCGTCCCCGGGCCAACCCGGTCGGCCGTCAACTCGCGGAAGCGGCGCTCGTTGCGGGCGGCCGCCCGGTTGTAGAGCGCGGCACAGGCCAGGATGATCGGGTAGATCCCGATGCCCAGCAGCAGCCAGGGGAGCGGGACCGTGAACACGGTCAACGTGCCCGTGAGCGGTACCAGCGCGATCAGCACGGCCATGCCCAGCAGGATCAGCCCGAAACCGGCCGCCACCACCACGGCCAGGCGCAATTGGGAACGGACCAGGGACCGCACGAAGAGCTCGCCGACTTCCGACTGCTCGGCCACCTCGCGGGAGAAGGTGTAGCCGCCCGCCGGCCGGGGCGCGGCCGAACGCGGCGCGGTGACGCGGACCCGCTGCCGGAAACCGGCCGCCGGAACCTGTGCATCGCCGTCGGGCAGCGGGGCGCCGCCGTCGTTCACCGGTATGCCGCCGTGGTGCAGCGGGATGCCGCCGTCGTCACCTGGGGGAACCTCGCCGCGGCCGGGACCGCTGCTCATCCGCGCGGCCTCACCCGCGTGGCCTCCAGCCGGTCGCGGACGGCGGGCAGGTGACGCCGGCTGACGGGCAGTTCGGCACCGCCGACCAGGAGGCTGGCCCTGCCGGCGCTGGTCCGCATCTGCTGGATCCGGTCCATCGCCACAAGGTAGGAGCGGTGGATCCGGAGGTAGCCGGCGTCCGCCCACTGGCGCTCCAGGTCGTTGAGCGGCACCCGGATCAGGTAGCTGGCGTCGGCCGTGTGCAGCCGGGCGTAATCGCCCTGGGCCTGCACGTACTGGATCTCGTCCCGCCGGATCATCTTGGTGATGCCGCCCTGGTCAACGGTGACGACTTCCGGCTTGGCCGCGCCGCCGTCTTCCATCAGTTCGCAGATCCGGCGCACGGACTCCGCCAGCCGGTCTGCCCGCACCGGCTTGAGCAGGTAGTCCACGGCGGCCAGCTCGAAGGCCTGCAGCGCCTTGTCCTCATCGGCGGTCACGAAGACGACGGCGGGCGGGCGGCTGAAGCGGGAAATGACCTTGGCGATGTCCAGCCCGGTCAGGGCCGGCATATGGATGTCCAGGAAGAGCGCGTCCACGTCGTGGCGCTCCAGGGCACGCAGCGCTTCGGCGCCGCTGGTGGCCTTGTGGACCTCCCCGATCCGGGAATCCCGGGCGAGCAGGTACGCCAGGGCCTCGACGGCGGGGGCTTCGTCATCGGCGACAACCACATTGACCATGGCCCACAGTCTATTAGGCCCCGGGCTGAAGCTTCGCGCGGGCCGCTTCAGTCCACCAGGTTCCCGGGCTGGAACTTGGGTAGCCGCAGCGTGACCAGCGTGCCGGCACCGGGCGCCGTGTCGACCACCAGGCCGTGTTCATCGCCGTAGACCTGCCGCAGCCTCACGTCCACGTTGCGCAAACCCACATGGTCGCCTTCGGCGCGGCCGGCCAGCACGGTGCGCAGCCGCTCCGGATCCATGCCCACGCCGTCGTCTTCAATGGTCACTACGGCGTAGGCGCCGGCGTCGTGGGCGGTGATGGTGATCTGCCCCGGCCCTTCCTTGGCTTCGATCCCGTGGCGCACCGCGTTCTCCACCAACGGCTGCAGGGAGAGGAACGGGATGACGGTGCTGAGGACTTCGGGGCCGATCTGCAAGCTGACCCTGAGCCGGTCGCCGAACCGGGCCCGTTCCAACAGCAGGTAGCGGTCTATCGATTTCAGTTCCTCTGCCAGGGTGGTGAAGTCTCCGTGCCGTCGGAAGGAGTAGCGGGTGAAGTCTGCGAACTCGATCACCAGCTCCCGTGCCCGCGCCGGGTCGGTGAGGATGTAGGAGGCGATGGCGTTCAGGGCGTTGTAGATGAAGTGCGGGCTGATTTGGGCCCGGAGCGCGCGCACCTCGGCCTCCATCAGCAACGTCCGCGAGGTGTCCAGTTCGGCCAGTTCGATCTGCGTGGCCACCCAGGCTGCGACCTCGTTGGTGGCCCGCACGAGCGACGCCGCTACGTGTCCGGTGTAGGCGCCGACGGTGCCGACCACCCGGTCCCGGATCCGGATCGGGGCGAAGACCGCTTCCGTCGGGCCGCCGTCCCGGGCGGCGGCCCCCCGCGGGACCCGGCCCTCCGGCAGCAACTGGTCGCCGCGGAACACCTGGGTGCGGCCCGATCCGATGGTCTTGCCGGCCAGGCGCAGGGCCGACTCCGGCGGCTGGCCGGCGCCGTCCCAGCCGAGCACGTCCTCCAACCCGGTCAACACCAGCACCTCGGAGCCCAACAGGCCGCGCAGGTGCTTGCTGGCCTTGCCGGCGCCGGCCGGCGTCAGGCCGGCACGCAGGTACTGGCCGGCGAGCCCCGCGGTATGCAGCGTGGCGTAGGTTGCGCGGTCGGCCTCGGAGCCAAGGTCCCGGTAGGACCGGGTCAGTTTGAAGCCCACCAGCGCGATCACCGCCACCGCCGCGGCAGCCAGGGCGGCGATGAGCGCGATGTCCACGGCCGGGCTGAGCATGCCCTCCAGCCTAGCCTCCGGGCCGGGCCGGCCGGGTGCAGCTCGGCGCAGGGGAGCGCCGTTCACCGCAGCCGGTGGACCGTTGGGCGACCCGACCCGCCCGGCTGCTGGCCTCCGTAACCGCGAGCTAGCAGAGTGATCGCAGTCACACCCCGCGTGTGCCCGATGAGGAGGAAAAAATGGGTAACGACCCCAACCCGGACGCCGGCACCGCCGCGGCCGTGGACTTCCAGGTGGTCCAGAGCAGTCCGGAGTTCACCGAACTCCGCAGGCGCCACCGTTCGTTCGTGTTCCCGATGGCAGTGGCCTTCCTGCTGTGGTACTTCGCCTATGTGCTGTTGGCCGACTATGCGCACGCATTCATGTCCACCAAGCTGTGGGGCAACATCAACGTCGGCCTGGTGCTGGGCCTGCTGCAGTTCGTGAGCACTTTCGCCATCACCACCTGGTACGTCCGCTACGCGAACAAGAAGCTGGACCCGATCGCCACTGACATCCGCCACAGCCTCGAAAACGAGGGCGTCGGCCTACCGGAGGACACAAAATGAGGCACGCCGTGAACATTCCGCTGGCCGTCACGGCGGACGACATCAAGGATTCCACCTGGATCAACATCCTGATCTTCGCCCTGTTTGTCGGCGTGACCTTGGTGGTGGTGCTGCGGGCCAGCCGGAACAACAAGACCGCTGCCGACTACTATGCGGCGGGCCGGTCCTTCAGCGGCGGCCAGAACGGTACCGCCATTGCCGGCGACTACCTCTCCGCGGCGTCGTTCCTGGGCATCTGCGGCGCGATCGCGATCAACGGGTACGACGGCTTCCTGTACTCGATCGGCTTCCTGGTGGCCTGGCTGGTGGCCTTGCTGCTGGTGGCCGAGCTGTTGCGCAACACCGGCAAGTTCACCATGGCCGATGTCCTGTCCTTCCGGCTGCGGCAGCGCCCGGTGCGGATTGCCGCGGCCATCACCACACTGGCCGTGTGCTTTTTCTACCTGCTGGCGCAGATGGCCGGAGCCGGCGCCCTGGTCTCGCTGCTGATCGGCATCGACTCCAGGCTGGGACAGTCTCTGGTGATCACCGTCGTCGGCGCACTGATGATCCTCTACGTACTGGTTGGCGGCATGAAGGGCACCACCTGGGTCCAGATCATCAAGGCCTGCCTGCTGATCGCCGGTGCGTTCATCATGACCGTGTGGGTGCTGGCACTGCACGGCTTCAACCTGTCCGAACTGCTGGGTGCCGCCGTGGAAACCGCCGGCAACCCCGAGCTGCTCAACCCGGGCCTGCAGTACGGCGTCTCGGAGGCGTCCAAGCTGGACTTCATCTCGCTGGCGCTGGCCCTGGTGCTGGGCACCGCGGCCCTGCCGCACGTCTTGATGCGCTTTTACACCGTGCCGACGGCCAAGGAGGCCCGCCGGTCCGTGGTCTGGGCCATCTGGCTGATCGGCGCGTTCTACCTGTTCACCCTGGTGCTGGGCTACGGCGCCGCGGCGCTGATCGGCCCGGAAGCCATCAAGAGCGCTCCGGGCGGGGTCAACTCCGCCGCACCGTTGCTGGCCTTCGCGCTCGGCGGCCCGGTGCTGCTGGGGCTGATCTCGGCAGTCGCCTTCGCCACCATCCTGGCGGTGGTGGCCGGCCTGACCATCACCGCGGCCGCCTCCTTCGCGCACGATATCTACGCGAACGTGGTGCGCAAGGGACAGGTCGACTCGGCCGGCGAGGTCAAGGTGGCCCGCCGCACCGTAGTGGTCATCGGCGTCGTGTCCATCCTCGGCGGCATCGGCGCCCAGGG
The DNA here is from genome assembly GCF_059091365.1 of Arthrobacter sp. MDT2-34-1. Lineage (NCBI taxonomy): Bacteria > Bacillati > Actinomycetota > Actinomycetes > Micrococcales > Micrococcaceae > Arthrobacter > Arthrobacter sp. MDT2-34-1. Next base: position 110,325 of record NZ_JBNHGO010000004.1, on the reverse strand, counting down.
CCAGAACGTGGCCTTCCTGGTGGCGCTGGCGTTCGCCGTGGCCGCCTCGGCCAACCTGCCCACCATCGTCTACTCGCTGTTCTGGAAGCGCTTTACCACCCAGGGTGCGGTCTGGAGCATGTACGGCGGCCTGGGCGCGGCCATCGTCCTGATCGTGTTCTCCCCGGTGGTCTCCGGAAAGGAGACGTCGATGATCCCCGGCGCGGACTTCGCCATCTTCGGCCTGAACAACCCGGGCATCGTCTCCATCCCGCTCGCGTTCTTCCTGGGCTGGCTGGGAACCGTGCTGGACAAGAACCGCGAGGACGCGTCCAAGCAGGCCGAAATGGAGGTCCGCTCGCTCACCGGCGTCGGCGCGGAGAAGGCCACGGTTCACTGAGACGACGACGGCGGCGCGCGCCTGCTGCAACGCGCCGACTCAGATAACACTGCGGGCCCGGCAGAAGGATGCCGGGCCCGCAGCCATGCGCGGCGCAGTGATCGGCATCGAACCCCTCGCGGGCAATGGGTCCGGCTTAGGGGAGCGCGGCGTTGGTCAGCGTGAGGGACCTGGTCGGATTCACACCGGCCTGACAGTCAGCCGGTCGCCCCGGCACCGCGGAAGAGCAGCGGTTCCATCCGGAACGGGATCAGTTCGTGCATGGCCAGCGACGTGTCGGTCCGCTCCACGCCGTCGATCGCCAGAATCTTGCCGTTGACGCGGAACAGGTCCTCGGCGCCCTCGGAGACGACGCGGGCCAGAATATCCGCCTGGCCCGTGATGCCGATCGCTTCGAGTACTTCCGGAATGCGGGCCAGCTCGTCGGTGATCTGTTGCAGTTTCGGCTGGTGCACGTGGATGTGGATGAAGGCCGCGAGCGGATATCCCACGGCGGCGGGATTGATCCGCCGGTCGAAGGACAGGAACACCTGGTCCTTTTCCAGCCGGGCCATCCGCGCCTGCACCGTGTTGCGGGACAGGCCCAGGATCTGCGCCAGGGCCACGACCGTCCGGCGCGGATCCTGCGTCAGGGCTGTCAGTAACCGCAGGTCGGTGCCGTCCAGATTCCGCATAATGCGCAGACTAGCACGACCTGCCCGGCCCCGACAGGGCATTCTGCTCAGTTTTTGTCCGGATCATTGCGCTACTTGCCGGATGTGAGTAGTGTCACAGTCAACCGCGGGCAAAGGTGCAGGCGGGGCTGTCCGGCGCCGGGAGGTCCACAAGACTTCCCGGCCCTGAAGACGCAAAGGGAGTGTCGCAAGTGTCCTTACCAGGCACGGACCCGGCCGGTCCGCATCACCAGGAAAGCTACATCCAACTGCTCGCGCCGGACGGCACGCGGGCCCCCAGCGGGGAGTTCGACCCCTGGCTGGAGGATATCGACGGCGACCGACTCGCCGGCCTCTACCAGGACATGGTGGTGGTCCGCCGCCTGGACCAGGAAGCCACCGCCTTGCAGCGGCAGGGGGAGCTCGCCTTGTGGCCGCCGCTGCTGGGGCAGGAAGCGGCCCAGATCGGTTCCGGCCGCGCCCTGCGCAAGGACGACTTCGTCTTCTCCAGCTACCGGGAAAACGGCGTCGCGTACTGCCGCGGCGTGGACCTGACCGACATGATCCGCGTTTGGCGCGGCAACAGGCCCTCCGGCTGGGACCCCTACGAGATCAACATGGCCACCCCGCAGGTCATCATCGGCGCGCAAACGCTGCACGCCACCGGCTACGCCATGGCGGTCAAGTTCGACGGCGATGACGCCGTGGCGGTGACGTATTTCGGCGACGGCGCCACCAGCCAGGGCGACGTGAACGAGGCCATGGTGTTTGCCGCCAGCTTCCAGGCGCCGGTGATCTTCTTCTGCCAGAACAACCAGTGGGCGATCTCCGAACCGGTGTCACTGCAAACCCAAGGCAAACTCTCCGAACGGGCGCCCGGATTCGGCATTCCCAGTTACCGGGTGGACGGCAACGATGTCCTGGCCTGCCTGGCGGTGACCCGCCGGGCGCTGGAGCACGCGCGCAGCGGCGGCGGCCCGTCCTTCATCGAAGCGGTCACCTACCGGATGGGACCGCACACGACGGCGGACGATCCCACCCGCTACCGCGACGCGAACGAGCTGGAGGACTGGAAGAGCCGCGATCCGATCGACCGGCTGGCCGCCCACCTGGCGGCCGAGGGCTTGTTGGACGAGGGCCTGCAACAGCGGGTCCGGGACGCGGCCGACCAGGCAGCGGCCGAGATGCGGGCCGGGTGCACGAGCATGACCGACCCGGCGGACTTGGAACTGTTCGAGAACGTCTACGTGGCGCCGCACCCCGTGCTGGCAGAACAGCGCGCGCACTACGAGCGCTATCTTGATTCGTTCGACGCTGCCGAGGGAGGCCGCTGATGACCACCATGACGTTTGGACGCGCCATCAACACCGGGCTGCGCAAGGCCCTGGAAAACGATCCCAGGGTGGTGATCATCGGCGAGGACATCGGAGCCTTGGGCGGGGTGTTCCGCATTACCGACGAACTGCAAAAGGACTTCGGCGCCCACCGGGTGATCGATGCCCCGCTGGCCGAGTCCGCGATCCTGGGCACCGCCGTCGGGATGGCCTACCGGGGCTACCGGCCCGTGTGCGAAATCCAGTTCGACGGCTTCATCTACCCGGCGTTCGACCAGATTGTCAGCCAGGTAGCCAAGCTGCACTACCGCACCCGCGGCCGGGTCAAGATGCCGCTGACCATCCGGGTGCCCTTCGGCGGCGGCATCGGCGCGGCCGAACACCACTCCGAATCCCCGGAGGCGTATTTCACCCACACGTCCGGTCTGCGGGTGGTGGCAGTGTCCAACCCGCAGGACGCCTGCACGATGATCCAGCAGGCCATCGCCGCCGACGATCCGGTGGTCTACTTCGAGCCGAAGCGGCGGTACCACACCAAGGGCGAAGTGGACGAGAATGCGCTGGAGTCCGCGCTGCCGCTGGGCAGCGCCCGGGTGGAGGTGCCCGGGTCGGACGTGACCCTGGTGGCCTACGGCGCGCTGGTGCAGACGGCACGCGAGGCCGCGCAGGCCGCCGAGGACGACGGCGTGTCGGTGGAAGTCATTGACTTGCGCTCGCTGTCGCCGCTGGACTTTCCCACCGTGGAGGCCTCCGTGCGGAAAACGGGCCGTTTGGTGGTCACCCACGAGGCGGCCAGGACCGGCGGGCTCGGCGCGGAGATCGCGGCCAGCCTAACCGAACGCTGCTTCTATCATCTGGAACACGCGCCGGTGCGGATCACCGGGATGGACATTCCGTACCCGCCGGCCAAGATGGAGCGGCATCATCTGCCGGACCTGGATCGCATCCTTGACGGCGTGGACCGGGTGCTCGGCCGGCCCAACTCGCTGACCGGACTGGAGGACTGAACCCGTGGGGATCAAGGTATTCAAACTGCCGGACCTGGGCGAAGGGCTCACCGAGTCGGAGATCGTCAGCTGGAGCGTGGCCGAGGGCGACGCGGTCCAGCTCAACCAGATCCTGGGCGAGGTGGAAACCGCCAAGGCCGTGGTCGAGCTGCCCTCGCCGTTCGCCGGCGTGGTCCGGACCCTGCATGAGGTACCCGGCACCACGGTCAGCGTGGGCGAGCCGATCGTCTCCATCGAGGTGGAAGACGCGGGGCAGGGCGACGACGGTGCCAAGGCCGCGGGAAGCCCGCCGGAACCGCGCCGCGAGGCGAACCTGGTGGGGTACGGTGCGGCGGCCGAAGGGAACGGGCGGCCTGCCCGGCGCCCGCGCAAGAGCGGAGGGGCGGCCACCGCGGCGGTGCCGGCCACCTATCCGGCGACCCTGGACCGGAACGCACCGGCCGGTGCGCACCACGAGGCCGCTGCCGAACCGTCCGGGACGACGATCCCGGAGCGGCCACGCTCCACCCCGCCGGTCCGCAAGCTGGCGAAGGACCTCGGCGTCGATCTGGCCCAGGTGGCCGGGACCGGAGAACGGGGCCTGATCACCCGCGACGACGTCCTCGCAGTCCACGAGGCGGCCGCAGCGGCCCCGGCGGTCGCGGCCCCGGACGCCGTGTCCGGGACGGACGGCGGCTGGCTCGGCGGCGCCGCGGAGGCCGAGACGCGGATCCCGGTCAGGGGCGTACGGAAGCGTACCGCCGCCGCCATGGTGGCCAGTGCTTTTACCGCCCCGCATGCGTCCTCGTTCCTTACGGTCGACGCGACGGAGAGCATGGAGTTGATCCGGCGGCTCAGGGCGGGCAAGGCGTTTGCCGGGCTGAAACTCACGCCGCTGACCATCACCGCCAAAGCCCTGTGCCTGGCGCTGGAGCGCCGCCCCGAGCTGAACTCCCGCTGGGACGGGGACGCCGGCGAGATCGTGCAGCAGAACTACGTGAATCTCGGCATTGCCGCGGCGACCCCGCGCGGACTGACGGTGCCGAACATCAAGGACGCGCACCGGATGGACCTGCACCGGCTGGCCGAGGCCCTGGGGGAGCTGACCGAGACGGCACGGGCCGGGAGGACCGCCCCGTCCGAACTGCGCGGCGGAACCATCTCCATCACCAACATCGGGGTGTTCGGCATCGATGCCGGAACGCCGATCCTGAACCCGGGGGAGTCGGCCATCCTTGCCCTCGGCGCGGTGCGCCGGCAGCCGTGGGAATACCGGGGGGAGGTGGCGCTGCGCGATGTGGTGACGCTCAGCCTGTCCTTCGACCACCGCGTGGTGGACGGGGAGCAGGCGGGACGCTTCCTCGCCGACGTGGGCACGATCCTGTCGGACCCGGCCATGGTGCTGGCCATGGTGTGATCAGGGTGCAGAGGCGGCTCAGGCCAGTTCGAGGATCTCCTCGGTGACCACGGCGCCGCGGGCGTTGGCGAAGCCCTGGGCCTCGCCGACGGTCCGGAAGCCGAGCTTGTGCAGGACCTTGACTGAGCCAAGGTTGTCCTTGACCACCCGCGCGCGGATGGGACGCGCGGAAAATTCCCGCAGGAAGGCCTCGACGGCCGCGGTGGTGACGCCCTTGCCCCACTGCGACTTCGCCGTCCAGTAGCTCAGTTCCGGGTACCCCTCGTTGGGGTAGGCCAGCACGCTGCCCACCACCTCGCCGTCGACGGTGACGGTGCGCACGGTGATGGACTCGTCGTTGAGCAGGCTCTGCCAGTGGAGATCAAACACGCCGCGGTCAGACGGATTCCGGGCGGCAAACGCCGCCATATGGTTGGCGTCGGGATCCTGCTGGTACTCGAAGAACTCGTCGAGGTCGGCAGGTTCTACAGGACGAAGCTCAATCACAGCAGACCTTTCGGCTAGTTGGTGTCTGATACACCCTACTCGGCTTTCAAGGCGGCCCAAGCCATTTGTTCCAGCAGATTGCGGCGCCAGGCTTCCCGCGGCTGCCGGCTCCGGTGGGTCGAGTGCGGCGTGGAGTTGATCAGTCCGAAGACGGCGTGTGCGCGGACCCGCAACTGCGCCGCGTCCGCCTCCGGCAGCAGCCGCGCCAGCACGGAAACCCACACCTCCACATAGGTGCGCTGCAGCGTCCGGACCAGCGCCGAGTCCTCGGCGGGGAGGCTGTCCAGGTCCCTGTCGTGGACCCGGATGACGTCGGGATTCTTCAAGGCAAAGTCCACGTGGAAGGCGACCAGGCCGCGGAGCGCCTCCTCGGCATTCTGCCGGCCCGCCGCCACGTCCTGGCCGCCGTCGAGCAGGTCCTGGCTGACGCCCGTGAGCAGCGCCGCAAGCACCGCATGTTTGCTCTCGAAATGCCGGTAGACGGCCGGCCCGCTGACGCCGGCCGCCGAGCCGAGGTCTTCGATGGACACGCCGTTGAAGCCGCGCTCGGCGAAGAGGCGGGCGGCGGCGTCCAGCAGTGCGGCCCTGCGGGTGGCCTTGGCCAGGCTGCGGCCGGTCTGGCGCGTCCCGGCGGCGGCGTGCGGTGCTGCGGGCATGGATCGGTTCCTTCGAGAAGGTGCCGAATAAGTGCTGGACAAGACACTTAACGGCCACTAGCCTGATTTCAGTTAGTACAGACTAACCAAAATGCGTCCTTCAGGCCAGTTGCCCCCGCGGGCGGCGGGCGTGGGCGCGCGACGGCTTCGGCCAGGAAGGTGTCGATGGAGACACTGGCTTCCCGGGTGGACACTACCAGTGACAGTTTCCGGGCCAACGACGAGCAGCAGCGCCGGCTGGCTGCCGAACTGCACGCCCGCCTGGCCTCGGTGGCGGCGGGCGGGCCGGAGGGCTCGCGCCGGCGCCACCTGGAGCGGGGCAAGCTGTTGCCGCGGGACAGGGTCGACACGCTGCTGGACGAGGGCAGCCCGTTCCTGGAGATCGCGCCGCTGGCCGCCGAGGGAATGTACGACGGCGATTCGCCGGGGGCGGGGATGATCGCCGGCATCGGCCTGGTGCACGGCCGCCACGTGCTGGTGGTCTGCAACGATGCGACCGTCAAGGGCGGCACCTACTATCCGTTGACGGTCAAGAAACACCTGCGCGCCCAGGAGGTGGCGCTGGAGAACAACCTGCCTTGCATCTACCTGGTGGACTCCGGCGGCGCGTTCCTCCCCAAGCAGGACGACGTCTTCCCGGACCGCGAGCACTTCGGCCGCATCTTCTACAACCAGGCGCGGATGTCGGCGGCTAAAATCCCGCAGATCGCCGCGGTGCTCGGTTCCTGCACGGCCGGCGGCGCCTACGTTCCGGCGATGAGCGACGAAACCGTGATCGTCCGCGGCCAGGGCACCATCTTCCTGGGCGGCCCGCCGCTGGTGAAGGCGGCCATCGGCGAAGTTGTCACCGCGGAGGAACTCGGCGGCGGCGAACTGCATGCGCGGACCTCGGGGGTGACCGACCACCTGGCCGAGAACGATGTGCACGCGCTGGAGATTGTCCGCGACATCGTGGCCACGCTCCCGTGCCGGACACCGGCCTGGGAGACGGCGCCCGTGGAGGCCCCGGCGGCCGAACCGCAGGAGATTTACGGGGCCGTTCCGGTGGACGTCAACGCCGCCTACGACGTCCGCGAGGTCATCGCCCGGTTGGTGGACGGCAGCCGCTTCCACGAGTTCAAGCGGGAGTACGGCACCACGCTGGTCACCGGGTTCGCCCGGCTCCACGGGCATCAGGTGGGCATCGTGGCGAACAACGGGGTGCTCTTTTCCGAATCTGCCCTCAAGGGCGCGCACTTCATTGAACTCTGCGACCAGCGCGGCATCCCGCTGGTTTTCCTGCAGAACCTTTCCGGCTTCATGGTCGGCCGCGACTACGAGGCCGGCGGCATCGCCAAGCACGGCGCCAAGATGGTGACCGCCGTCGCGACCGCCCGGGTGCCGAAGCTGACCGTGGTGATCGGCGGGTCCTTCGGCGCCGGCAACTATTCCATGTGCGGCCGAGCCTACTCGCCGCGCTTCCTCTGGATGTGGCCGGCCGCTCGCATTTCGGTGATGGGCGGCAACCAGGCCTCCTCGGTCCTGGCCACCGTCAAACGCGACCAGTTGGAAGCCCGCGGGGAGGAGTGGAGCGCCGAGGCCGAGGAGGCGTTCAAGGCCCCCATCCGGGAGCAGTACGAAGCGCAGGGCAACCCGTATTACTCCACCGCCCGGCTCTGGGACGACGGGATCATCGACCCGGCGCAGACCCGGACCGTGCTCGGCCTCGCCCTGGACGTCTGCGCCAACAGTCCCTTGCCCGAGACCGCCTTCGGTCTGTTCAGGATGTGATCGAGAGTGTTTGAAACCGTCCTGGTTGCCAACCGCGGCGAAATCGCCTGCCGGGTCATCCGCACGCTGCGCGCCATGGGCATCCGGGCCGCGGCCGTCTATTCGGATGCCGACGCCGGGGCCCGCCACGTGCGCGAGGCCGACATCGCGGTGCGGATCGGGCCCGCCCCGGCCACCGAGAGCTACCTGCGCATCGACGCGGTGATCGAAGCCTGCAAGGCCACGGGCGCCGAGGCCGTTCACCCCGGCTACGGCTTCCTCAGCGAGAACGTGGCGTTCGCCCAGGCGCTGGAGGCGGCCGGCATCGTGTTCATCGGACCCAATGTCGGGGCGATCGGGATCATGGGGGACAAGATCCGCTCCAAGAACCACGTGGCATCGCATGGGGTCCCGGTCATTCCCGGGATCGCGGAACCGGGGCTGGACGACGACGGGCTGGTCCGGGCCGCCGAAGGGGTCGGCTACCCGCTGTTGATCAAGCCGTCGGCCGGCGGCGGCGGCAAGGGGATGATGGCCGTGCAGCGGCCCGAGGAACTGCGCGCCGCGCTCGCCGCCGGGCGCCGGGTGGCCGCCTCCGCCTTCGGCGACGACACGCTCTTCCTCGAGCGGCTGATCGCCCGGCCGCGGCACATCGAGGTTCAGGTGCTGTGCGACCGGCACGGCAACGCGATCCACCTGGGGGAGCGCGAATGCTCGCTGCAGCGCCGGCACCAGAAAGTCATCGAGGAGGCTCCGTCGTCGCTGCTCGACGCCGCCACCCGCGGCAGGATCGGCGAGGCCGCCTGCAACGCCGCCCGCTCGGTGGACTACACCGGGGCCGGAACGGTGGAGTTCCTGGTCTCCGACGACGCCCCCGACGAGTTTTTCTTCATGGAGATGAACACCCGGCTGCAGGTGGAACACCCGGTCACCGAGCTGGTGACCGGCCTGGACCTGGTGGAGTGGCAGGTGCGCATCGCCGCCGGTGAGGTGCTCACGCTGGCCCAGTCCGACGTCGTGCTCACGGGACACGCGGTGGAGGCGCGCGTCTACGCGGAGGATCCCTCGCAGCAGTTCCTGCCCTCGGCGGGCACGGTGCTGGCCCTGGAGGAAGCCGCCGGGGAGGGCATCCGGGTGGACAGTTCGCTGCTGCCCGGGCTGGTCATCCCCTCCGACTACGACCCGCTGCTGTCCAAGGTGGTCGTCTGGGGCGAAGACCGGCAGCAGGCCCTGGCACGGCTGGACGGTGCGCTCGCCGACACCATGGTGCTGGGCATCCATACCAACATCGAGCACCTCCGCACCCTGCTGGCCGACGAGGACGTGCGGGCTGGGCGGCTGGACACCACGCTGATCGACCGGAAGATCGAACACCAGCAGTTCCGCCGGCCCGGTGACGCCGAACTGTGCGTGGCCGCCGTGGACTGGCTGCTCCGGCAACGGGGCGCGCGGATCCACGCATGTGCCGCCGGCGGGGCGGGGTCCGCCTGGCGGAGCGAGGGCTGGCGGTTGAGCGGGCCGCGCCCGGGCACGGTCAGCTTCGACCTCGGCGGCGGAGAACACCGCGACGTGACGGTGGCCTGGACGGACGACGCGTCCGCCGGCTCGCCCGCCGGTGCCCTGGTGACGGCCGGCGGCGGCAGCTACGCCGTCGTGCTGGACCGGGCCGGGCAGGCGGCGGAGGTCGACGGACTCCGCCGGCCGCTGCGCCACGCGTTCGGCGCAGACGGCACGATCTGGCTGGGCGACGCCGGCTGGTCGGCCCGGGTGACCGTCCGCGGCCGGGAGCGCCGGCTCGCCGATGCCCTGGCGGGGGTCCGCCAAGCCGAGGGGGAGGCATCACCCGAGGTGCGCTCGCCGATGCCCGGGACGGTGACGTCGGTGGCGGTGGCCAACGGTGAGCGGGTGGTGGCCGGCCAGCCGCTGTTGACGGTGGAAGCGATGAAGATGGAACACCAGCTGAGCGCCGCAATCGCCGGCGAGGCCAGCATCAACCTCAAACCCGGCGACCTGGTCAAGGCCGGCCAGATCGTCGCCGTCGTGCGGGCAGCGGATCTTGTCCCCGAAGAACCTGAACAGAAAGGGGCATGACCATGCCTGACTTTTCACTGAGCGAGGACTACCAGGACCTGGTGGAGACCGTGCGGGAATTTGCCCGCGAGGTGGTGGCCCCGGTGTCCGCCAAGCACGACGAGGAGCACAGCTTCCCGTACAAAGTGGTGGCACAGATGGGCGAAATGGGACTGTTCGGCCTCCCGTTCCCCGAGGAGTACGGCGGCATGGGCGGCGATTACTTTGCGCTCGCCCTGGCGCTGGAAGAACTCGGTGCGGTGGACCAATCAGTGGCGATCACCCTGGAGGCCGGGGTCTCGCTGGGGGCCATGCCCATCTACCGCTTCGGCAGCGAGGACCAGAAACAACAGTGGCTGCCCATGCTGGCCAGCGGCGAGGCGCTCGCCGGCTTCGGCCTGACCGAACCCGAAGCGGGCTCCGACGCGGGCGGCACGAAGACCCGGGCCGAGCTCGTGGACGGGCAGTGGGTGGTCAACGGGCACAAGGAATTCATCACGAATTCCGGCACCGACATCTCCCGGCTGGTCACCGTCACGGCGGTCACCGGCACCTCGGAGCGCGACGACGGCTCGCTGAAGAAGGAGATTTCCACCATCCTGGTTCCCACGGACACGCCGGGCTTCACCGCCGAGAAGGCGTACAACAAGGTGGGCTGGAACGCCTCCGACACGCATCCGCTCACCCTGGACAACGTCCGGGTCCCGGAGGAGAACCTGCTGGGCCGCCGCGGCCGGGGGTATGCGAACTTCCTGCAAATCCTGGACGAGGGCCGGATCGCCATCGCCGCGCTGGCCACGGGCGCGGCGCAGGGCTGCGTGGACGAGGCGGTGCGCTACGCCAAGGAGCGCCAGGCCTTCGGCACCAGCATCGGCTCCTTCCAGGCCATCCAGTTCAAGATCGCCCGGATGCAGGCCCGCGCGCACACGGCGCGGCTGGCGTATTACGACGCCGCCGCCCGGATGCTCGCCGGCCAACACTTCAAAACCCAGTCCGCGATTGCCAAGATGGTGGCAGGCGAAGCCGCCATGGACAACGCCCGCGATGCCACGCAGATTTTCGGCGGCTTCGGCTTCATCAACGAATTCCGGGTGGCGCGCCACTACCGTGACTCGAAGATCCTGGAGGTCGGGGAAGGGACCACCGAAGTGCAGCTGATGCTCATCGCCCGCGAACTGGGGCTTTGACAGACCGCAGGCAGAGGAGGACGCAGTGATCGACAAGGTAGTAGCTTCCGCCGCGGAGGCCGTGGCGGACATTCCCGACGGCGCCTCGCTGGCCGTGGGCGGCTTCGGCCTGTGCGGCATTCCGGTGGCGCTGATCCAGGCCCTGCACGACGCCGGCACCACCGACCTGGAGACCATCAGCAACAACTGCGGCGTGGACGACTGGGGGCTGGGCGTGCTGCTGGCCGACGGGCGCATCCGGCGCACCATCAGCTCCTACGTGGGCGAGAACAAGGAGTTCGCCCGGCAGTTCCTGGCCGGCGAACTGGAAGTGGAGCTGACCCCCCAGGGGACGCTGGCGGAGAAGCTGCGCGCCGGCGGGGCCGGGATACCCGCGTTCTATACGGCCGCCGGTGTCGGCACCCAGGTCAGCGAGGGCGGACTGCCGCGCAAATACGACGCCGACGGCGGGGTCGCCAAGGCGTCGGACCCGAAGGAAGTCCGCAGCTTCGGCGGGGCCGAGTACGTGCTGGAGGAATCCCTGCGGCCGGACTTCGGCCTGGTACACGCCTGGAAGGGCGACCGGCTGGGCAACCTGGTGTTCCACGTGACCGCCATGAATTTTAATCCGCTGTGCGCCATGGCCGGCAGGATCACGATCGCCGAGGTCGAGGAACTCGTCGAACCGGGCGAACTGGACCCCCAGCAGATCCACACCCCCGGCATCTTCGTCCAGCGGGTGGTGGTGGCGCCGGAGGTGGAAAAGCGGATCGAAAAACGCACGGTGCGGCTGGCCGGCCAAGACACCGCGACCGGGAAGTAAGGAGCACGCCATGGCGCTGACGCGCAATGAACTGGCCGCCCGGGTGGCCCGGGAACTGGAAAACGGGCAGTACGTGAACCTGGGCATCGGCATGCCCACCCTGATTCCCAACTACATCCCCGACGGCGTGGAGGTCATCCTGCATTCGGAGAACGGGATCCTCGGCGTCGGACCCTATCCGACCGAGGACAACGTCGACCCGGACCTGATCAACGCGGGCAAGGAGACCGTGACGCTCAACCGCGGAGCGGCCATCTTCGACTCTTCCGCTTCCTTCGGCATGGTCCGCGGCGGGCACGTCGACGTCGCCGTTCTCGGCGCCATGCAGGTGTCCCGGACCGGAGATCTGGCCAACTGGATGATCCCCGGCAAGATGGTCAAGGGCATGGGCGGTGCCATGGACCTGGTTTTCGGTGCCAAACGGCTGATCGTCATGATGGAACACGTGGACAGGGACGGGAATCCCAAGATTTTGACCGAATGCACGCTGCCGCTGACCGGCAGGGGCTGCGTGGACACCATCATCACCGACCTGGCGGTCATCGACGTCGCGGAGCAAGGGCTGGTGCTGCGCGAGACGGCCCCCGGCGTCGAGGTGCGGGACGTCGTGGCCGCCACCGGCACCGAACTCCGGGTCGACCAGTACCAGGCGGGTGCCCGGTGAACACCGACGCCGGAGCAGCGGCGACGCCCTCCGAAGCCGCGGGGGCGCAGAAAGTCATCATCCAGCGCGGGCTCTACTTCGAGGAGATCGAGGCGGACGTCATCTACGCGCACCGGCCGGGCCGGACGGTCACCGAGGCGGACAATGTTTTCTTCACCACCGCCACCATGAACAACCAGGCCCTGCACCTCGACGCGGCGTGGGCGGCGGAGCAGCCGTTCGGCCAGCGGCTGATGAATTCCATGTTCACCCTCGCCACCGTGGTGGGCCAGTCGGTCGGCCAGCTCACCCAGTCCACGATCGTGGCTCAGCTGGGCATGACCGACGTGACGTTCCCGCACCCGCTCTACCACGGGGACACCCTGTACACGGAGACGGTGGTCACCGACAAGCGGCTGTCCCGGTCCCGGCCGGGGACCGGGGTGGTGACCATGCACCATACCGGCCGGAACCAGCACGGGGATGTGGTCGCCACGGTGACGCGCAGCTGCCTGATGTGGACCAAGGATGGCCACGCGGACGCCATCGCGGGCTCGGAAACGGCCGACGCCGAACTGTGGGACGGCCGGCCCGGGGACGGAAGCCGATGACCGGCTTCGGCATGGGACCGGCCATCCTGTTTTGTCCGGCTGACCGCCCGGACCGGTACGGCAAGGCGGCCGCACGCGCCGACGCGGTGATCCTGGACCTGGAGGACGCCGTTGCTCCGGCCGACCGCGCGGCGGCCCGGGCAGCCATCATCGACAACCCGCTGGACCCCGAACGGACGATCGTCCGGGTCAACGCGGCCTGTACCGCCGACCACGCACCGGACCTGGAGGCCGTCCGCCGGTCCGGCTACCGCACCATCATGCTGGCAAAGGCGGAGGACGCGGCGGCGGCCGGCGGGCTGGGGGAGTACTCGGTGGTGGCCCTGTGCGAGACGGCCCTCGGCGTGCTGCGCGCCGCGGAACTGGCACGCTGCGCGAACGTCACCGCGCTGATGTGGGGAGCGGAGGACCTGGTCGCCTCACTGGGCGGCAGCTCCAGCCGGTTCGCGTCCGGAACCTACCGGGACGTGGCCCGGCAGGCGCGTTCGCAGGTCCTGCTCGCCGCCGGCGCCTACGGCAAGGCCGCCATCGACTCGGTCTACCTCGACATAGCGGACCTCGGCGGGCTCGCCGCCGAGGCTGAGGACGCCGTCGCCTCGGGGTTCGCGGCCAAGGCCATCATCCACCCCAGCCAGGCCGACGTGGTGCGGGCCGCTTATCGCCCGGGCGAGGAGGAAACCGACCATGCGGCCGCGCTGCTGGCCGCCGCCGCCACCGAATCCGGGGCCTTCCGGTTCCGCGGCCAAATGGTCGACGGGCCGGTCCTCAAGCACGCCGAGCAGATCCTGCGGCGGGCCCGGCAAACCCCGTCCTAACGTCTGGTCGGGACGCAGGCCCCGTCCTGACTCGTGAGCGGGACCGGAACACTGTCCTAGCGGCCTATCGGGACGTAAAACTTCTCCGGCCGGCCGGCTGCCCCGTAGCGCGGGGTGATCCGTGCCTCGCCGCGCGACACCAGGTACTCCAGGTAGCGCCGCGCGCTGACCCGGGCCAGGCCCAGCCGCCCGGCGACCTCGGACGCAGAGGAGGCAGCGCCGGCCGCATGCAGGTCGGCGATCACCGCCTCCAGGGTGGGCAGGGACAGGCCCTTGGGCAGCGGGACCGCGGCCCCGGAGCCGGACAGCGCGACGGCGGAAAGCGCGGAGCGGCCGGCATCGCTTCGGGACGCGGCGGCGCGCGGCAACAGCTGGGGTGCGCCCGAGGCGCCGCGGGGCGCCGGGCCTTCGGCCGTTCCGTCCGCGTCCCGCCGTACGGACTCCCTGCCGGCATCGAGCTGCGGCGCGAGCAGCCGGTCGATGCCGTCCTGGTCCAGCACGGCGGAGTCGTCGCTGCCGCTGATGTGCCGGCGGTGTTCCACATAGGCGTCCAGCCGCTCCATCAGCACCCGCGCGTTGAACGGCTTGACGAGGTAGTGGAGCACGCCGCCGGCCATCGCGGCCCGCACCGTGTCCAGTTCGCGTGCCGCAGTTATCGCGATCACGTCGACAGGTTCGCCGGGAAGGTTCCGGACCGCGCGCAGCACTTCGATGCCGCTCATGTCCGGCAGGTGGATGTCCAGCAGCACCAGTTCGGGGCGTAGCGCCGCGACCATGGCCAGGCCCTCGGCCCCGGTGTATGCGGTACCCACGGCGTCGAAGGCGCCGTGGGCCAGCAGGAAGCCGGTGTGTACCCCGGCAACTTCTTTGTCGTCGTCGATGACGACCGTGCGGATCTGGCTCATGGGACCGGAATTTCGTGCGCGCGGGCGTTGGGCGGGGTGGGCGAGAACGTGACCGTGAACTCGGCGCCGCCGGAGGCCGACGCCGCCACGCGGGCGCTGCCTCCGCGCCGCGCGGCGACGCGGCTGACCAGCGCGAGGCCGAACCCTCGGCTGCCCGGCAGGGCGGCTTCCTTGCCCGAGACGCCGGGCTCGAAGATGCGGTGGTATTCCTCCGCAGGGATGCCGGGGCCGTCGTCGGCGACCGTGATGGTGCAGCCGGCCGGGCCGCTGGCGATGGCGACGGTGATGGTTCCCTGCATCCCCACGGCTTCGATGGCGTTGTCGATCAGGTTCCCGAGCACCGTGACCGCATCGGTGGTGCCGTCCGGGGCGAGCTCGGATGCCGGATCGATGAGCAGCCTGATGTCCTTTTCGTCGCAGATGGTGGTCTTGGCCATCAGCAGGCTGGCCGCGTCCGGGTCCGTGATGCCCGGGGCCAGTTCGCCCGCCACCACCGACCCGCCGTGGCCGGAGCGCGAGATGAAGTCCACCGCCTGTTGCGCGCGGCCCAGTTCCAGCAGGCCGGAGATCACATGCATCTTGTTGGAAAATTCGTGCGCCTGGGCACGCAGGGCCTGGGTGACATCCCGTGCGCCGTCCAAATCCTGCAGCAGCTGGTGCAGTTCGGTGCGGTCACGCAGGATGAGGACGCTGCCCACGCGGCGCGAGTCCACGGTGGCCGCATTGGCCCGGGCCAGCAGCACCCGTTCGCCGGCGAGGACCGTTTCGTCGGCGCCGCCGGTGGCCGCGAGCATTGCTGCCAGCTCCGGTTCCAGGATGGTGGTGGCTGGCTGGCCCAAAGCGGCATCGGAGACCTCCAGGAGGCGTTTCGCCTCATCGTTGAGCAAGGCGATGCGCCCGCGGTCGTCGACGGCGACCACGCCCTCGCCGATGCCGTGCAGCATCGCGTCGCGCGTTTCGAGCAGGGCGGCAATCTCCTCCGGCTCGAGCTGATAGATCCGCCGCCACACCAGCCGCGAGATGTAGATCGCGCCGGCCGATCCGACCAGTGCCGCCGCGATGAGCCAGGCCAGCAGAACGGGCAAATCGTCGTTGAGGTCATCGCGCAGCGTTGATTCCAAGGTGCCGACCGACGCCGTGCCGATCACGGTTCCGCCCGACCGGTCATAGACGGGCACCTTCACCCGCCACGACTCGCCCAGCGTGCCGGTCTGCCTGCCGACGAACGTCTCGCCGGACAACGGGATCGACGGGTCCGTGGAAACCATCTGCCCGATCAATGCCGGGTTCGGGTGTGAGTAGCGGATCCCGCGGTCGTCCGTGACCACCACATAGGTCACGCCTGTGGACTGCGCGATGAGCTCGGCGATCGGCTGGATGGTCTCGCTGGGGTCTTCGTCGTCGAAGGCGTCCACAATGGACGGCAGTTGCGCCACCGAGCGTGCCACGCCGATCATCCGTCCCTCATAGGCGTCGCGGATCTGCTGCTCCTGCATCGAAATGGCGACCGAGCCGGCCACCAGCACGACGGCGAGCAGGATGGACAGCTGCAGCACAAACAGCTGGGTCCGCAGCGACAGGGATTGGAACACACCACCATTTTCTCATGCTGTTAGCTGCGCCACTTTGCAGCCGCCATCTGGTGCCTCGGCGCGGGGCGCGGTTGTGACCACAATGACCAATACGGCCACAATGACCGCATTCTTCCCGCGCGCCGGGCCGGCCCCTACGCTGGGGCGCACGGCATGGTGATGCCCATCACGCCGATTGGAGGAGGAAGAACCTACATGAAGCTCGACCGTACGATGAGACGCCGTTCGGCCCTGGTGGCCGCCGCGGCAGCATCCGCCCTGGTCCTGGCCGCCTGCGGCTCCACTAGTGGCGGCGGGGGCGGTGCCGAAGAAGCCGGCATCGACAAGCTCAACATCATTGTCCCGGCAGACCCGGGCGGCGGCTGGGACCAGACCGGCCGCGCCATCCAGAAGGATCTGCAGGAAAACGACCTGGTTTCCAGCGCCTCGGTGGTCAACATCGGCGGCGCCGGCGGCACCAACGGGCTGGCGAAGCTGGCCACCGAACAGAACCCGGACACCTTGATGGTGATGGGGTACGTCATGGTCGGGGCCGTGGAAACCAACAAGTCGAAGAACCGGATCGAAGACACCACGCCGATCGCCCGGCTCACCGAAGAGCCGCTCGTCGTCGTCGTTCCCGCCGACTCGCCGTACCAGACGATCGACGACCTGATCGCCGACGTCAAGGCCAAGGGCAAGGGCGTCTCCATCACCGGCGGCTCCGCCGGCGGCGCCGACCACATCCTGGCCGGCCTCATGCTGAAGGAAGCCGGAATCGGCGCCGACAGCCTGAACTACATCCCGTACTCCGGTGGCGGGGAATCGCTGGCGGCGCTGCTGGGCAACAAGGTCTCGGCCGGCATCTCCGGCGTGGGGGAGTACGCGGAGCAGGTCAAGGCCGGCAAGCTGCGCGCCCTGGCGGTCTCCGGCCCGGAGGCGGCGCCGCAGTTGCCCGAGGTCAAGCCGCTGAAGGAGCAGGGCATGGACGTGGTGCTCACCAACTGGCGCGGCGTCGTGGCTCCCGGGTCTATCGACGATGCCCAGGCGGAGAAGCTCACGGCACTGATGACCGAGCTGCACGACACCGATGCGTGGAAGGAAACCCTGTCCACCAACAACTGGGGCGACGCGTTCCTGGCCGGCGAAGAATTTGAGAGCTTCCTGACGGAGGACATCAAGACAGTCACCGCGACCCTGACGGATATCGGTCTCGTGAAGTAACCATGGCCTCTTCCACTACTGGAGCGGTCCGGGGCGGCACTGCCGCCCCGGGCAAGCCGCTCGGAGAAATAATCTTCGCGGCCGTGATCCTGAGCATCGGGATCGTCGGGTTCGTGGCCGGGGCGGGGATCGAAACGCCCGACGCGGCCAGCGACATCGGGCCCCGGGCGCTGCCGTACATCGTCTCCGGCCTGCTGGTGGCCGTCGGTGCCGGCCTGATCGTGCAGTTGCTGCGCGGCGTCACCGGCGAGGCCGAAGAGGGCGAAGACATCGATCCGGATGTCAAGACGGACTGGCTGACCGTCGCCAAGATGGCGGGCGCCGTCGTCGTTCATATTTTCCTGATCGTGCCGCTGGGCTGGCCGGTTGCCGCGGCCGTGCTGTTCGTCGGCGCGGCGTGGGCGCTCGGCGCCAAGCCGCTGTGGCGTGCGGCCGTGGTCGGGGTAGTCATGGCGCTGCTGCTGCAGTTCGCGTTCGCCGGGCTCCTCGGCGTCTCGCTGCCTGCCGGCGTGCTCGAAGGGGTGCCGTTCCTAAATGGATAACTTCTACGCCCTCCTCGAGGGCTTCTCCGTGGCGATGCAGCCGATCTACCTGCTGTACGCCCTGGGCGGCGTCCTGGTCGGAACGGCGGTGGGGGTGCTGCCGGGTATCGGCCCGGCGATGACCGTTGCCCTGCTGATGCCGATCACCTACAGCCTCGAGCCGACGGCGGCGATCATCGTTTTCGCCGGCATTTACTACGGCGGCATGTACGGCGGCTCGACCACGTCGATCCTGCTGAACACGCCCGGTGAATCCGCCTCCATCGTCACCGCGCTCGAGGGCAACCGGATGGCGAAAGCCGGCCGCGGTGCCGCGGCGCTGGCGACGGCGGCAATCGGCTCCTTCATCGCCGGCACGGTCGCCACGGTGCTGCTGAGTTTCGTGGCGCCCTATGTGGCTGCGTTCGCCGTGCAAATCGGTCCGGTGGAGTACGTCGCGCTGATGGTCGTGGCGTTCCTGACCGTCGGCGCGCTGCTGGGCGCCTCGGTGCTGCGCGGCCTGGCCTCGCTGGGGCTGGGACTGTTCATGGCGTTCATGGGCGTGGACCTGATGACCGGCCAGCAGCGCTACACCTTCGGCAGCCCGTTCCTGGCGGACGGGATCGACGTGGTGCTGGTGGCCGTGGGGCTGTTCGCGCTGGGCGAGGCGCTGTACGTGGCGTCCCGGCTGCGGCACGGGCCCGTCAAGGTCATCCCGGTGACCGGCGGCTGGACGTCGTGGATGAAGAAGGAGGACTGGCGGCGGTCCTGGAAGCCGTGGCTGCGCGGGACCTTCATCGGCTTCCCGATCGGCACCATGCCGGCCGGCGGCGCCGACGTGGCCACCTTCCTGTCCTATGCGTCCGAGAAGAAACTGGCCAGGGGCGCGCGCAAGAAGCAATTCGGGCGCGGCGCCATCGAAGGCGTGGCCGGGCCGGAGTCGGCCAACAACGCGGCCGCGGCCGGCGTGCTGGTCCCGCTCCTGACGCTGGGCATTCCGACGACGGCGACGGCGGCGATGATGCTGGTGGCTTTCCAGCGCTACAACATCCAGCCCGGGCCGCTGCTGTTCGAGGTCGAGGGCGCCCTGGTCTGGGCACTGATCGCCAGCCTCTACGTGGGCAACCTGATGCTGCTGGTCCTGAACCTGCCGCTGGTCGGCATCTGGGTGAAGATCCTGCAGATCCCGCGGCCGTACCTCTACGCCGGCATCCTGGTCTTCGCGGCCATGGGTGCGTTTTCGGTGAACTTCACCCCGGTCGACGTGTTCGTGCTGCTGGTGGTGGGCGTGCTGGGCTTCTTCATGCGCCGGTACGGCTACCCGATCGCCCCGCTCGTGGTGGGCATGATCCTGGGCCCGATCTTCGAGAGCCAGCTGCGGCGTTCGCTGGCCATCTCCCAGGGTGATCCGATGGCGTTGGTTTCCACCCCGATCTCGGCGGGCATCTACATCGCCCTGGTCGTCATCTTCGCGCTGTCCTTCTGGATGAAGAAGCGCCAGCGCGTGATGGAATCGGCGATGCTCGACGACGAGAACCCCCAAGGCAAGGAGGTCAGCGCATGACGACGATAGTGGTGGGGTATGTTCCCAACGCCCTGGGCGACGCCGCACTGGCCGCCGCCATCGACGAAGCCGGCCGCCGTTCGGCGAAGCTGCTTGTGGTCAACACGACCCGGGCCGACCGGTTGGTGGACCCAACCTATGCGGACGCCGCCGACGTTACCCGGCTGGAGTCGGTCCTGGCGGGGGCCGGCGTTGATTTCAGCATTAGGCACGGCATCTCGGACGGGCTGGCCGCCGACGACGTGCTCGACGCCGCCGAAGAGTCCGGGGCGGACCTGATTGTCATCGGGGTGCGCAACCGCACGCCGGTAGGCAAGCTGGTGATGGGTTCCACGGCGCAAACCATCCTGCTGGGCGCCTCCTGCAACGTGTTGGCGGTCAAGCAGGGGTAGCCGGTGGCGGCGATGGCTCGCCGTAGTCGGTAACGCCGCGCTCGCCGGGGGAGCGCCAAGGGGTGGGAGCGCCCAGGGGCAACCCCTGTCCCCGGAGGTCAGGGGTTGCCGACATCGACGCCGGTGCAGGGTTCCGCTGCCGGTGCAGGGTTCACAAACCCTGCACCGGCAGATTTTCCCTGCACCGGGTGACAGGTCCGGGCGGGTGAGGAGCAGCCCGTCCGGCCAGGAGTTGTCGTCGGGATTACGCGCCGTAGAGGATGATCTCCACACCAGGTCAGGGGATGGCTTCGAGATCACCCCGTACAACCGGTGATCTCGAAGCCAAGGGGTAACTTGGACGCCCCACAGCTGGCGCTCGGCGGGCGGACCGCCCGTGCTGGATAATTGAGCGCATGGAGTTCCGAGATCCGCCCCGCGCCGCCCCGCTTCCCGCCCGACGCAAGG
Source organism: Arthrobacter sp. MDT2-34-1 (assembly GCF_059091365.1). Lineage (NCBI taxonomy): Bacteria > Bacillati > Actinomycetota > Actinomycetes > Micrococcales > Micrococcaceae > Arthrobacter > Arthrobacter sp. MDT2-34-1. The sequence goes on along the minus strand of NZ_JBNHGO010000004.1, from coordinate 89,913 downwards.
TAGTGCTGCTGGGTTCCACGGGTTCGATCGGCACGCAGGGGATCGACGTCGTGGACGCGGCCCCGGAACGCTTCGAGGTCACGGCGCTCGCAGCCGGCGGCAACGTGGAACTGGCCGCCCGGCAGGCGGTCCACACCCGGGCCCAGGCCGTCGGAACCGCCGCCGGAACGGTGGATGAACTGGCCACGGCCATCAAGGCCGCCGCGGCGGACGCCGGCGTGTCCGGCTACTCGCCGGAGCTCTTTGCCGGCCCCGACGCCGCGGCGCGGATCGCCGCATGGCCGGACGCCGACGTCGTGCTTAACGGCATTACCGGGTCCATCGGCCTGGCCCCCACGCTGGCCGCGCTCGGTGCGGGCCACTTGCTGGCACTGGCCAACAAGGAGTCCCTGATTGCCGGCGGGCCCCTGGTCAAGCAGGCCGCGCGGCCCGGGCAGATCGTGCCGGTGGATTCGGAACACTCGGCGCTGGCCCAGGCGCTCCGGTCGGGCACGGCCGCCGAGGTGGACCGGCTGATCGTCACCGCATCCGGCGGGCCGTTCCGCGGCTTCAGTAAGGAACAGCTGCGCGACGTCACTCCGGCGCAGGCGCTGGCCCACCCCACTTGGGACATGGGCCGGATGGTCACCACCAACTCGGCGACGATGGTGAACAAGGCGCTGGAAGTCATCGAAGCCCACCTGCTCTTCGACGTCCCGCTGGAGCGGATCGACGTGGTGGTGCACCCGCAGTCGGTGGTGCACTCGATGGTGCAGTTCGCCGACGGATCAACCATCGCGCAGGCGTCGCCGCCGGACATGCGCCTGCCGATCGCCCTCGGCATGGGCTGGCCGGAGCGGGTACCGGGCGCCGCGCAGCCGTGTGACTGGAGCCGTGCCACCAGCTGGACCTTCGAGCCCTTGGACGAGGAGGTCTTCGGCGCGGTGCGGCTGGCCAAGGAGGCGGCCGGCCGCGGCGGGACCTTCATGGCCGTCTACAACGCGGCCAACGAAGAAGCCGTGGACGCCTTCCACGACGGGCGGATCCGCTTCGACGAGATTGTGGAAACGGTGGCTGCCGTGGTGGATGAGCACGCGCCGTCCGGTGAACTGACCGTGGCGGCAGTGCTGGCCGCAGAGGACTGGGCACGCTCGCGGGCCCACGAACGTTTGGCTATGTTGTGACCATTCTGCTTTTCATTCTCGGCGTCCTCTTCGTGGCCGTCGGCATCGCCCTGTCCATCGCCCTGCACGAGGTGGGCCACCTGCTGCCCGCCAAGCTGTTCAAGGTGCGGGTCACCCAGTACATGGTCGGCTTCGGCAAGACCCTCTTCTCCCGACGGCGCGGCGAGACCGAATACGGCGTGAAGGCCATCCCGCTCGGCGGCTACGTGTCGATGATCGGCATGTACCCGCCGGCCAAGGCCGGCGGCAGTGCCAAGGACGGCAGAGACGGCGGCAGCGGCGTCGACGGCGGCGGCAGCAGCGGAGGCGGCGGCGGCGCGGTCCGCCGGTCCAGCACCGGCATGTTCCAGCAACTGGCCAACGACGCCCGGCAGGCCGAAGCCGAGCGGCTGCAGCCCGGCGACGAGAACCGGATGTTCTACAAACTGCCGGTCTGGAAACGGATCATCATTATGCTCGGCGGTCCGTTCGTGAACCTGGTCATCGGCACGGTGCTGATCGGCATCGTGCTGGTCGGCTTCGGCACCGCCCAGGCCACCACCACCATTGCCCAGGTCAATAAATGCGTGGTCCCGGCGTCCCAGGCCGCCGAAACCGGCCAGACCGACTGCCTGCCCAGCGATCCCGAGGCTCCCGCCACGGCGGCGGGCATCCGGCCCGGGGACACCGTCACCGCCTTCGACGGCAGGCCGGTCACCGACTGGTACCAGTTGACCGCCTGGATCCGGGACGCGGCGGGGGAGCAGACGCCGATCACCCTCCAGCGCGACGGCCGGGAAATCACCACGACCATCACCCCGATCCTCACCGAACGCCCGGTATTCGACGACGCCGGGCAACCGCTGCTTGACGGCGACGGCGAGCCGGTGACGGAGCAGGCGGGCTTCGTGGGGATGGGCGCCACCACCGCGCTGGTACCGCAGCCGGCCGCCGACGTGCTCCCGGCCGTGGGGGAGAACCTGCAGGCGATCACCGGTGTGGTGCTCCATCTGCCGCAGCGAGTGGCGGACGTGGCCGAGGCCGCCTTCAGCGATGCTCCGCGCGACCCGAACGGGCCGATGAGCGTGGTGGGCGTGGGCCGGATTGCCGGCGAGATCAGCGCGATGGACGAGATTCCCTTCGAGGCGCGGGCGGCCTCGCTGATTGGGTTGGTCGGTTCGGTCAACCTGGCGCTGTTCGTGTTCAACCTGATCCCGCTGCTGCCGCTCGACGGAGGGCACGTGGCCGGCGCGCTCTGGGAAGCCATCCGCCGGGGCTTCGCCAAGCTGTTCCGCCGCCCCGATCCGGGGCCGGTGGACATCGCCAAACTGCTCCCGCTGACCTACGTGGTGGCCGTTGTGATGATGGGCATGGGCGCGCTGCTGATTTACGCGGACATCGTCAAACCGGTCAATATCTTCGGCTGATCCCGGGGTTTATGGCGGCGCCCTGGCGAAACCGTCGCCTCCCCTGATCCGGCACGACGGCGGTGCACGCACGTGTGCGCGGCAGTCCCTTGTGCGCGGCGCGCTCGCCTGTGGTTGGAACCCTGCCGGTCCCCGTGGTTAGACTGGCCGGAACCGGCGAAGGGAGCCACGACCCGTGAGCACGGCACCGCGTACAGCCCGCACCGCAGCGAGCCTTCGGGGCACCGCCCGGGCGGAGTCGATGGGCCGCAGGCCCCGGCTCAGGACCGGCGCCGCTGCCGTCCTGGCGGCCGCTGTTGTACTTGCCGGTTGCACCGCGCCGGGCGAGGCCCAGGATCCGCCATCATCGGCGGCGTCAACAGAGGCTGCCCCGGATCGCGTGCAGTTGAGGGCTGGTGCCGCCGATCCGCAGGTGCTTGCCGGCTCCGACGCCGAAGCATCGCTCGCCGCCAGCCAGGCGTTGTTTGACTCCAGTCCCGTGGCGTTCGTCGCGCCTCCCGGCGACGCCGAGGCCATAGCTGCCGCGGCTGCCGAGTCGGTACCGATGGGCGTGCCGCTGCTGTTGGCGGGAGACGGGCTGGCCGAGGAGTTGGAGCGCCTCGGCGTCCGCCAGGTCAAGGCTTTCGGCCGGCCGCCCGCCGAGCCGGAGGGCTCCCCGAGTGCCGCGCCGGAAGCCAACTCCGGGGCCGGGCCCTCTGATTCGACCAAGGCCGGCTCCGCGAGCGCCGCGCCGGACGCCTCGGCCGCTGCCGGCTCCGCGGCCTTGAAGACCGCATCGACGGTGTCCGGCGCCGACCCGGATCAAAGCATCGAGGCGTGGGCCCCGCTGCTGGCGGACGCGGAAATCCTGCCCCCGGACGGGGACATGGAGGCGCCCGAGCGTGCGGAGGAGCCCGCGGCCGTCTCGGTGTTGACGGACAAGGACGGCGGGCAGGACTATCCCGCGACCCTGGCGGTCGTGGAGGCGGCAGGCGCCCGGGTCTTCCAGGACCCGCACGCAGACCCGCGGCACGGCAGCGAGACCATCGAATTCCTGCGCCAAGAACCCGAGCACCGCGTGCTCGCCGTCGGCGAAGAGTTCGGCAGCGGCGACACCTTCGCGCGCCGGACCACGGCAGCGCTGACCGTGCCGGAACTGCCCGGCGGCGGGCAGATGGCCTTCCCGTCCCGCCGGATGGTGGCGCTGTACGGGCATCCCTCCGGGCCCGCCCTCGGCGCGCTCGGCGAGCAGGATCCCAAGGCGTCGGTGAAGCGCGTGAAGAAACTCGTTAAGCAGTACCAACCGCACAGCAAGGAACCGGTGGTCCCGGCCTTCGAGATCATCGCCACCGTTGCCAGCGCCTCGGCCGGAAAGGACGGCGACTATTCGGAGGAGACGGACCCGGACGAGTTGCGCCCGTGGATCGAGGCCGCCGGCGAGGCCGGGGTGTACGTGGTGCTGGATTTGCAGCCGGGACGATCGGACTTCCTCACCCAGGCCAAGATGTACGAGGACCTGCTGAAGGAACCGCATGTGGGCCTGGCCCTGGACCCGGAATGGCGGCTGGGCAAGGGGCAGCGTCACATGGAGCAAATCGGCTCGGTGTCCGCAGCGGAGATCAACCGGGTCAGCGACTGGCTGGCGAAGCTTACCCGGAAGAACTCCCTGCCCCAGAAGGTGCTGATCCTGCACCAGTTCCAGTACCAGATGATTTCGGACCGCCAGGAGCTGGAAACCGGCCACGAAGAGCTGGCCCTGGTGCTGCACGCCGACGGCCACGGCGGGCCCGGCCAGAAACTGGACACCTGGCGCGTCCTCCGGGAGGACCTGCCGAAGAACATCTGGATGGGCTGGAAGAACTTCTACGACGAAGACACCCCGACCTTTAGCCCGGAACGCACCTACACCGGCGTGAAGCCGGCTCCCTGGTTCGTTTCCTACCAATAGCCCCGGGCCAACCACCGGCGTCACCAATAGCCCCGCCCCATCCACACTCGTCCTGCCAATAGTCCGCCCGCATCCACCGGCGGGTAAGGTGAAGACCATGAGTGTCTTTGCCGTCGAATATGTCTACGCCGCCGATTCCGAGCCCGGCCGGGACGAATACCGTCCCGCCCACCGCGCCTGGCTGGGCTGCTTCCTGGACCGGGGCCGCCTGCTGGCCTCCGGCCCCTACGCCGACGGCACCGGCGCGCTGCTGATCTTCACCGCCGAGGACGAAGCCAGCCTGCTGGAGGAACTGAAGCAGGATCCATTCAACGTCAACAACTTCGTCTCCGGCCTGAAAGTCACCGACTGGAAGCCCGTCACCGGGGCGTTCGCCCACCACGCATGATCCTTCCCACTCCCGCACCGTGTGCCAACGCCCGGCGGGAAGGGGATAATGAAACCTGATCAGCAACTGCCTACCGGCACATGGAGGACGTTTTGACCTCGGTCAATCTTGGAATGCCAGCTTCACCACCGCCAGTCCTGGCGCCGCGCCGCAAGACCCGGCAGATCAAGGTCGGCTCCGTCGGGGTCGGGTCGGACTCGCCCATCAGCGTGCAGTCGATGACCACCACGCCCACCACGGATATCAACGCGACGCTGCAGCAGATTGCCGAGCTGACGGCCTCCGGTTGCGACATTGTCCGGGTGGCCTGCCCCAGCGCCGACGACGCCGAGGCCCTGCCGATCATCGCCAAGAAGTCACAGATTCCGGTGATCGCGGACATCCACTTCCAGCCCAAGTACGTCTTCGCCGCCATCGACGCCGGCTGCGCCGCCGTCCGCGTGAATCCGGGCAACATCCGCAAATTCGACGACCAGGTCAAGGAGATCGCCGAGGCAGCCAAGGCCGCCGGCACCTCCATCCGGATCGGCGTCAACGCCGGCTCCCTGGACCCGCGGCTGATGCAGAAGTACGGCAAGGCGACCCCGGAGGCGCTGGTCGAATCCGCCGTCTGGGAGGCGTCGCTGTTCGAAGAACACGACTTCCACGACTTCAAGATCTCGGTCAAGCACAACGACCCGGTGGTCATGGTCCGCGCCTACGAACTGCTGGCCGAACGCGGCGACTGGCCGCTGCACCTCGGTGTCACCGAGGCCGGTCCGGCCTTCCAGGGCACCATCAAGTCGGCCACCGCCTTCGGGGCGCTGCTCTCGAAGGGGATCGGGGACACTATCCGTGTGTCCCTGTCCGCCCCGCCCGTGGAAGAGATCAAGGTCGGCCTGCAGATCCTGCAGTCGCTCAACCTGCGGGAACGCAAACTGGAAATCGTTTCCTGTCCCTCCTGCGGGCGAGCCCAGGTGGACGTGTACAAGCTGGCCGACGAAGTCACCGCCGGGCTCGAAGGCATGGAGGTGCCGCTGCGCGTCGCCGTGATGGGCTGCGTCGTGAACGGACCGGGCGAAGCCCGCGAAGCCGACCTGGGTGTGGCCTCCGGCAACGGGAAGGGCCAGATCTTCGTGAAGGGCCAGGTCATCAAGACGGTCCCCGAAGACCAGATTGTGGAAACGCTGATCGAAGAAGCATTGAGGATTGCCGAGGAGATGGGTGACTCCGATGGCGAGAATGCTGTCAAGGGTAGCCCCGTGGTTAACGTCAGCTAGCCGTGACGCGGCGGGTGCGGCCGGGGCCGTGCCCGCCGATCAGCATGCCGGAATACGGCCGCTGGCGGATGCGGATACCGCGGAACTTTGGGCGCTGGTGCGCGCGGATCCGGTGGCCAACGTCTTCCTCGCTGCCCACCTGGAGACCGCTGGGACCGCCGGCCCCACCCCGTCCGGTGCCCACATCCTGGGAATGTACGACGACGGCGTCCTCACCGGGGCCTGCTGGGCGGGCGTGAACGTGGTCCCGTCCGGGCTGGATGCCGAACAGGGCGCCAGGCTGGGCGCCCACCTGGCCGCCGGCGGGCGGCGCATGTCCTCCATCTTCGGGCCGGCCGAGGGGGTGCTCGGCATCTGGTCTTCGTACCGGACCGCCCATCCGCGGGCCTTCGACGTCCGGCCCAACCAGCCCCTGATGGAGCTGCGCGGAACTCCCGCCGTGCCCGCGGACCCGCAGGTACGGTTCTCCACCGACGACGACTTTGAGGTGCTGGTGCCCGCCTGCGTCGCGATGTTCGAGGAGGAAGTCGGGTACTCGCCGCTGATCGGCGGCGGCCAGCACTACCGGCAGCGCGTGGCCACCCTGATCGGGAAGGGACACTCGCTGATCCGCCGGGACGGCCAGGGGCAGGTCGTCTTCAAGGCAGAACTGGGCAACGTGAGCGCCGACGCGGTGCAGATCCAGGGCGTCTGGGTGAACCCCGCCTACCGCGGCCGCGGGCTGGCAGCCGGCTGCATGGCCGCCGTCGTCGAGTTGTCCCGCAAGTACGCGCCGGTCGCCAGCCTCTACGTCAACGATTACAACCACCGGGCCATGGCCGCCTACGCCGCGGTCGGCTTCCGGCAGGTCGGCACCTTCGCCACCGTCTTGTTTTAGGCGGGGGAGGTGCCCGAAAGCATGCCGTGTCCACCCTTCACGCGCTCCGCCGGCGCAGCGTCAGTGACGCGAGCAGCAGTCCCACGATGACGCAGCCGGCCGCAACCGCCACGTCGAACCACAGGTCCCCGGTGGCTTCGGCGTGGGCCGCGATCTGCTGCAGCGCATCCACGGTGTAGGTCAACGGCATGGCGTTCGCTACGGCCTCCAGCCAGTCGGACAGCTGCTCCCTGGGCACAAACAGGCCGCAGAGCAGGATCTGCGGGACCACCACTACCGGCATGAACTGCACCGCTTGGAACTCCGTACGGGCGAAGGCCGAACAAAAGAGTCCCAGCGCCACTCCCAGAACCGCGTTGACGACGGCGACCATCACCACCAGCGCCCCGTTGCCTTCGATGTCGAGACCGAAAACCAGGTAGGCCACCGCCGTCGTCACCGTGGCCTGGAGGGCGGCCATCAGCCCGAACGCCAGGGCATAGCCGAAGAGGAGGTCGGCCTTGTTAATCGGCGTCGACAGGACGCGTTCCAGGGTGCCGGTGGTCCGTTCGCGGAGCATGGTGATGGAGGTGATCAGGAACATGACGACAAACGGGAAGATCGCCAGCATCATCGGGCCCACCCGGTCGAAGGTGCGCGGCGCACCGGGCGGCAGCGCCTCATTGTCGAACAACAGGTAGACCACGCCGAGCAGGATGCCGGGAACCACGACGATCAGCGCGATGCTGCGCGGATCGTGGCGCAGCTGGGCCAGCACCCGCCGCGCGGTGGCCAGCGTCATCGATGCGTTCATGCCGCCGCCTCCCGGCTCCGGATCATGTGGAGGAAAGCCTTTTCCAGGTCCACCGTGCCGCCGCGCTCGGCCAGCTCCGCCGGCGTGAGCTGGGCCAGGAGGGAGCCGTCGCGCAGCAGCAACAGATCATCGCAGTGAGAGGCCTCTTCCATGACGTGGCTCGAAACCAGCAGGGTGGTGCCCGCCGCAGCAAGGGCCGCGAAATGATCCCAGAGCTCCACGCGCAGGACGGGATCGAGGCCGACGGTCGGTTCGTCGAGCACCAGCAGGTCGGGCCTGCCCACCAAGGCGCATGCCAGCGACACCCGGCTGGACTGGCCGCCGGAGAGGTCCGCGGTCTTGCGCCCCGCCACCCCGGCAAGTCCCACGGAATCCAGGGCTTCGTCCACGTCGGACGCGGACCGGCCGTGCAGTGCGGCGAAGTATCGGACGTTTTCGCGGACCGAAAGATCGGGATACACGCTCGGGTCCTGGGTGACGTAGCCGATCCGGTGCCTGAGCTCGCGGTGTCCCGCGGGCAGTCCCAGGACGGTGACCGTCCCGCCGGCCGTCTTCTGCACCCCGACGATGGCCCGCATCAGCGTGGTCTTGCCGCTGCCCGAAGGCCCCAGCAGGCCGGTGATGGTTCCGGCGGAGATTTCGCAGCTGACGTCGGACAGGACGGGCTTACGGGCACGGACCACCGTGAGCCCTGCGACGGCTACGGCCGGCGCCACGGGCGCCGCCGGGTGCGGCATCGTCTCCGCCTCCCTCATTTACTGGTCCGGTGACATCAACCTAGACCCGACGCAAGGGTGCGTCCAGACGCTCTGGCGGGCGCTGCCGTCCCGCCCCCGCGGGCTGTCGCTGGCATGCGCGCGGAGCCAGTAGATTAGAAGGCAGTTGAATTTCGCGGGCCGCTGCCGGCCCAACCCTTGAGAAACGGATTCCTGCAGTGGTTCTTCGCCTGTCCAGCATGTTCCTGCGCACCCTGCGCGATGACCCGGTCGACGCCGAAGTTGCCAGCCACAAGCTGCTGGTGCGCGCCGGCTACATCCGCCGCGCCGCCCCCGGCATCTACTCCTGGCTGCCGCTGGGCCTGAAGGTGCTGGCCAAGGTGGAGGCCGTGGTCCGCGAGGAGATGAACGCCATCGGCGCCCAGGAAGTCCATTTCCCGGCGCTGCTGCCGCGCGAACCCTACGAGGCGACCAATCGCTGGACCGAGTACGGCGACGGGTTGTTTCGCCTGCAGGACCGCAAGGGTGCCGACTACCTGTTGGCCCCCACGCACGAGGAAATGTTCACCCTGCTGGTCAAGGATTTGTACTCCTCGTACAAGGACCTGCCGGTGACGCTGTACCAAATCCAGAACAAGTACCGCGACGAGGCCCGCCCGCGCGCCGGGCTGCTGCGCGGCCGCGAATTCATCATGAAGGACTCCTACTCCTTCGACGTCGACGACGAGGGCCTGGACGTCAGCTATGACGCGCACCGGCGCGCCTACCTGCGGATCTTCAAGCGCCTGGGCCTGGAAGTGGTGACTGTCAAGGCCACGTCCGGCGCCATGGGCGGGTCGAAGAGCGAGGAGTTCCTGCATCCCACCGAGATCGGCGAGGACACCTTCGTGCGTTCGCCCGGCGGCTACGCCGCCAACGTGGAGGCCGTCACCACCGTGGCGCCGGAGCCGGTGGACTACGCCGACGCCCCGGCCGCCGAAGTCAAGGACACCCCGGACACCCCCACGATCGACACCCTGGTGGCCGCGGCCAACCAGCTGGCACCGCGCGCGGACGGGGAATGGACCGCCGCGGACACGTTGAAGAACGTCGTCCTGGCCATCAAGCTGCCCACCGGCGAGCGGAGCCTGGTGGTCATTGGCGTACCGGGCGACCGCGCCGTCGACCTCAAGCGCGTCGAGGCGAACATCGGTGCCTTCCTCCCGGTGGGCGGCGAAGTCGAGGTCGAGGCGGCCACCGAGGAAGACCTGAAGAAGCATCCGGGCTTGGTCAGGGGCTACATCGGTCCCGGCGAGAGCCTGGACGCGGCGGTCCTCGGGACCGAGTCGGCCACGGGCCTGCTCTACCTCGTGGATCCCCGGGTGGTGCCCGGCACGCGCTGGATCACCGGCGCGAACGAGGACGGCAAGCACGTGTTCGGTCTGGTCGCCGGACGCGACTTCGGCTGGGACGGCGTCGTAGAGTCGGTCGAGGTCCGCGAAGGGGACCCCGCGCCGGACGGCTCCGGTCCGCTGGAGGCGGCCCGCGGCATCGAAATGGGCCACATCTTCCAGCTGGGCCGCAAATACGCCGAGGCCCTGGGCCTGCAGGTGCTGGACCGCAACGGCAAGCTAGCCACGGTGACCATGGGCTCCTACGGCGTGGGCGTCACGCGTGCGGTGGCCGCACTCGCCGAGGCCTATCACGACGACAAGGGCCTGGCCTGGCCGCGCAACGTGGCCCCGGCCGACGTCCATATCGTCGCCACAGGGAAGGGCACGGAAATTTTTGAGGCAGCCAACAGGCTGGCCGAGGAACTGTCCGCCGCCGGCGTCGATGTCATCTACGACGACCGGCCCAAGGTCTCTCCGGGCGTGAAGTTCTCCGATGCCGAACTCATCGGGGTGCCCACCATCGTGGTGGTCGGCCGCGGCCTGGCCGACGGCGTGGTCGAAGTCAAGGACAGGGCCACCGGGCAGGCCGAAAACGTGCCGCTGGCCGAGGCCGCCGGGCAGTTGGCGGCCCTGGCCGGGAGGTGAGCTCCGGACTCGAGGAACTGCAGTTGGCCACCCTCGCCCTCGTGGTCGTGGGTGGCTTTGCCGCCGGCTGGGTGGACGCCGTGGTGGGCGGCGGCGGCCTGCTCCAGTTGCCCGTGCTGCTGCTGGTCCCCGGCATCAGCCCGGTGCAGGCACTGGCCACCAACAAGATGGGCTCCATCTTCGGCACCACCACCAGCGCAGTCACCTATTACCGCAGGGCGCACCCGGACCTGAAAACCGCGCTGCCGATGGCCGGCGTCGCGCTGGCGGGAAGCTTCGGCGGGGCGATCGTGGCCACCGTGCTGCCCGCCGAGGTGTTTAAGCCGATCATCGTCGTCGCCCTGATCGCGGTGGCCGTCTTTACCGCGCTGCGTCCGACGGCGGGATCGTTGACCCGGCTGCGGTACAAGGGCGCCCGGCACCTCGGCGCGGCTGCCGGAATCGGGCTGGTCATTGGCTTCTACGATGGCCTGATCGGTCCCGGCACCGGCTCGTTCCTGATCATCGCGATGGTGGCGCTGCTCGGCTACAACTTCCTGGCCGCCAGCGCGAAGGCCAAGATCGTGAACATGGCCACCAACCTGGGCGCCCTGGCCTTTTTCCTGCCCAGCGGGGCGCTGCTGTGGGGGCTCGGACTGGTGCTCGGCGTCGCCAACATGGCCGGCGGTTACGTCGGTGCACGGATGGCCGTCTCACAGGGCAGCAAGTTCATCCGTGTGGTCTTCCTGGCCGTGGTCGCGGCCCTGATCCTCAAGCTTGGCTACGACGTGTTGCAGGAGAACGTGCTGGGCCGCTGATCCGGACCAGAGGGGCGGCCAGCTGCCCCCTCGTCACGAGCCGGTGGCGGGCGCGGCCAGCAGTTCGTCGTCCAGTCCCGGGGCGGGCGGCACGACGCCGGTCGAGGCCGCCAGGTCCGCCGTGGCGGTGGCGAGGCCGGACACCGCGTGCTCCCGCACCCTCCCGCTGCTGAGCGCGACCAGGTCGGCCAGCGGCCGGAGGGAAGCCTCCTCGGCGCCCTGCAGCGCCGGCAGCGGATCGGCCGCGAAGTCGCTGCCCAGGGCATACGCCGGCTCCGGCAGCGGCAGGGCCAGGCATTCGGCCGCCGCCACCGCCCGCCAGTCCCCGGCGGCGCCGGCATGCGCCGCGAGGCGCTCGGCGGCGACCGCGCGTTCGGCGCCCGCGAGGCGCGGCAGCACCGTTTCATAGGCGTAGGCCAGGCGCTCGTGGCTGCGGACGACGGCGGCCAAGGCCTCCTCCGTCGTCGGCGCGCCGGGCGTCGTCGGCCGTGTCACGTCCCCGGCCGGAGCGGAAGGGGCGGCGCAGCCGGGGGAGGCGGGCGGTATCTCCGGGGCTTCCCACGGCGCAGCCACTTCCGAACCGCCGGCCAAAACCTGCGCCTGGGCGAACACCGCGGAGCCGATCGAGGCCAGCAGCCGGGCCAGCCCCGGGTCCGTCTCCTGGGCGTCGGCCAGCAGGTCGCCGGCGAGCCCGGCCAGCTCCCCGGGGCCGGGTGGCCTTGCGGCCGGGGCCGGGCTGCCGGCCAAGCCGGCGGGGGAAGACGGGGCCGCGGTATCTGGCGCGGCAGGGGACCCGGACGGCCACGACGTGGTCAGCCTCAGCAGGTCCGCCTGGGTCCGGAGCAATTCGGCGGTGGGGGAGTCGCCGTCGTCGTCGTGTTCCTCGAAGGCCGAGGCCAGGTTCTCCAGGCCGTCCAGGGCGTCGAGGCGGGCTTGCTCGGTGGTGCTGGGGGGCGGGGCGGGCTCGGTGATGCTCGCCACCACGGTGCCGGTGCTGACCACGATCGCCGCGGTGAGCAACAGCAGCGGCGCCCGGCGCCACGCCCGGGATGGCGCGGCCTGGTTGCCGCCGCGGCGCCTTGAAGTAGATCCCACAACTGAAGATGATGTCACGGCTTCGGCGTCCGCTGCACCGGCGTAGGCCGGGAACTGGCCGCGGGGAGGCCACCGGTGACGGTAAAGTCGCTAGTCTAGAAGCGAGACTTACCGAAACAGGGAGGCAGTATGGCCCAGCGGCGCGATCACAGCGGCGTGCCCACTACCGGAGGGACATCCGGTACCGACACGTCCGCGGAGGCCGCACGCCTGAAAGAGCTGCTGGAACCGTCCGTGGCCGCGCACGAGTTGTTCCTCGAGGATGTGGAAATCCGCCACGCCGGATCACAGCGCATCGTCCACGTCGTCGTGGACCTGCCCGAGGACCAGACCGGCGGCGTAGGGCTCGATGCGATCGCCGAGGTGTCGCAGGCCCTCTCCAAGACGCTGGATGAGGATCCGCGCGACGACGGCCGCGCCTACAGCCTGGAGGTATCCTCGCCGGGGCTCAGCCGGCCGCTCACCCAGCTGCGCCACTGGCGCCGGAACGTGGGCCGGCTGGTCAAGGTCAAGCTGGTCGCCGGCGACGACGTTGCCGGCCGCCTGCTGGAGGTCGGCGAGACCGGCGTGACCGTGCGGCCGGAAGAAGCGCCGAAGAAGGGCATGAAGCCCCGTCCCGGCGAACCGGTCCACCTGGACTTTACGAACATCCGCTCCGGCAAGGTCGAAGTGGAGTTCGCCCCGGTAGACGACGACACGATTGCCGCCGCCGACGGCGAGCTGGAGAACGAGGAGGAGGCCTGAGATGGATATCGATATGAGCGCCCTGCGGCTGCTGGAGCGCGAACGCGAAATTCCGCTGGACCTGCTGATCCCCACGATCGAGCAGGCCCTGCTGGTGGCCTATCACAAGTCCCCCGGTTCCATCGACCAGGCCCGGGCCGAACTGGACCGCAAGAGCGGCCACGTCACCATCTGGGCGGCCGAGGTGGACGACGACGGTACGGTGATCGGCGAGTTTGACGACACGCCCAGCGGGTTCGGCCGGATCGCGGCCAGCACGGCACGCCAGATCATCCTTCAACGGCTGCGCGACGCCGAGGACGACAACGTCTTGGGCGCCTTCCGCGGCAAGGAGGGGGAGCTGGTGTCCGGCCTGATCCAGCAGGGGCACAACCCCCACATGGTCCAGGTGGACCTTGGCACGGTGGAGGCGCTGCTGCCGCCGCCCGAACAGGTCCCGGGGGAGAGCTACGTGCACGGCACGCGCCTGCGCGCCTATGTGGTGGACGTCCACCGCGGCATGAAGGGCCCCTCGATCACCCTGTCCCGTTCCCATCCCGGCCTGGTGCGCAAGCTCTTCGAACTGGAAGTACCCGAGATCGCGGACAAGAGCGTGGAGATTGTTGCCCTGGCGCGGGAGGCCGGCCACCGGACGAAGATCGCCGTCAAGGCCAACGTGCCGGGACTCAATGCCAAGGGTGCCTGCATCGGCGAGATGGGTTCCCGCGTGCGGGCCGTCATGACCGAGCTGCACGACGAAAAGATCGACATCGTCGACTTCAGCGAGGATCCGGCGACGTTCATCGCCAGCGCGCTCTCGCCGTCGCGGGTCAGCTCCGTGACCATCACCGACCCGGAGACGCGTTCCGCCAGGGTCGTGGTGCCGGATTACCAGCTGTCGCTGGCGATCGGCAAGGAAGGGCAAAACGCCCGGCTTGCGGCAAAACTGACGGGCTGGCGGATCGATATCGTGTCCGACGCAGCCATGGCTAAATAGCGCACAAGAAGCAAAAACCACGCCCGGTTTCGGGCCTGCAACACGCCCGGTTCGTTGGCCGGGCACTGGAAGCGGTAGAATATCCATGGCCGGGTTTCCCGACAGTCAAAAGCCCTTGCAGGCGCACGCCCAGGCGGCCACGCCGCCCCAGCGGACCTGCATAGGCTGCCGGCGCCGGGAAGACCAGGCCGTTCTGCTGCGGCTGGCAGTCGAAGAAGTCGACGGTGTTCCCACCGTCGTCGTCGATCCGGGTCGCCGCAGGCCTGGACGCGGTGCCTGGATGCACCGCGGACCGGATTGCATGGAACTGGCTTTGAAACGGCATGCCTTCGGCAGGGCCTTCCGGGCCACTGTTGACAGCAGCACTGTTGCAGACCAGTTCCGTGCTGACGACGAGGCGGCCACCGCGGCCGGCCCCGTCACCCCAACCGTCCAACCTGAAAGCGGGTCAGAAAACTGATGGAAACCCGATGAGTGCCAAGTGATGAGTACTTCATTGTGCTCCGCCCGCGGCCTTTCAGCCCATTCTGCTGAAAGCCGCAGCAAGAATTAGACGGTTCGTGCCCGGCAGACCTGCCTCGTGCGGACCGAGACAGGAGAAATGTGGCCAAGGTCCGCGTACACGAGCTCGCAAAAGAGCTCGGTATTACCTCGAAAGATGCAGTATCCAAACTGCAGGAGCTGGGCGAATTCGTCCGCTCAGCGTCATCGACCATTGAGGCACCCGTCGTGAAGAAGCTTCGCGACGCGTTCCCCGCCGCCGCCCCGAAGGGCGACCAGGCGGCCCCCAAGACAGCACCCAAGGCAGCAGCGCCCAAGCCGGGAGCGAAGCCCGCTCCCAGCGCCCCGGCCGCCCCGGCTCCGGCCGCGGAGGCCACCAAGCCGTCGCCTGCCGCCCCGGCAGCACCGGCACCGGCTCCTGCCGCTCCGGCAGCTCCGGCAGCGGAAGCGGCGCCGCAGCGCGCAGAAGCACCGGCTGCCAAGCCGGGATCGGCAGCCCCGCGCCCCGGCGGTCCCGCCCCGGCCCGCCCCGGTGCCCCGCGCCCCGGTGGCCCGCGCCCCGGCAACAACCCCTTCGCCACGTCCCAGGGCATGCCCCGCGGCCGCGGCGACCGTGACGCCGAGCGTGCTCCGCGTCCGGGCAACAACCCCTTTGCAACCTCGCAGGGCATGCCCCGTCCGGGCGGCCCGCGTCCTCCGGCAGCCGGCCAGGGCGGTCCCCGTCCTGCCGCACCGCGTCCCGGCGCTGCACCGCGTCCGGGTGCTCCCGCGCGGCCGGGCGCACCTCGTCCCGGCGCACCGCGTCCGGGCGGTGCCCGTCCTACGCCGGGCATGATGCCCAACCGCACCGAGCGCCCGGCTCCGGCCGGCCGCGGCGGCGGCGCTCCCGGACGTCCGGGCGCTCCGGCCCGCCCCGGAGCCGGCGGACCGGCACCGGCCGGCGGCGGTTTCGGCAAGGGCGGCCGCGGACGCGGCGGTACCCAGGGTGCCTTCGGCAAGGGAGGCGCCGGCCGCGGCAAGCAGCGCAAGTCCAAGCGCGCCAAGCGCCAGGAACTGGAGCAGATGAGCGCACCGTCGCTGGGCGGCGTCTCGGTACCCCGCGGCGACGGCAGCACCGTTGTCCGGCTGCGCCGCGGCTCCTCCATCACCGACTTCGCCGACAAGATCGAGGCGAATCCGGCAGCGCTGGTGACCGTGCTGTTCCACCTCGGCGAGATGGCCACCGCCACGCAGTCGCTGGACGAGGACACCTTCGAGCTGCTCGGTGTTGAACTGGGTTACAAGATCCAGGTTGTCTCCCCGGAGGACGAAGAGCGCGAACTGCTTGACTCGTTCGACATCGACCTCGACGCCGAACTCGAGGCAGAGGGCGAAGCCGACCTCGAGCGGCGCCCCGCCGTCGTGACGGTCATGGGTCACGTGGACCACGGTAAGACCCGCCTGTTGGACGCCATCCGCAACACCCGGGTGGGCGAAGGCGAACACGGCGGCATTACCCAGCACATCGGTGCCTACCAGATCGACTTCCAGCACGATGACCGGGACCGGAAGATCACCTTCATTGACACCCCGGGCCACGAGGCGTTCACCGCCATGCGTGCCCGTGGCGCGAAGGTCACCGACATCGCCATCCTGGTGGTGGCCGCGGACGACGGCGTCATGCCGCAGACCGTGGAAGCGCTGAACCACGCGCAGGCTGCCGGCGTGCCCATCGTCGTCGCCGTGAACAAGATCGACAAGGAAGGCGCCAACCCGGAGAAGATCCGCGGCCAGCTGACCGAGTACGGCCTCGTCCCGGAGGAATACGGCGGCGACACCATGTTCGTGGACGTCTCGGCACGCGAGGGCCTGCACATCGAGGATCTCCTCTCGGCCGTGCTGCTGACCGCCGACGCCGCCCTGGACCTGCGGGCCAACCCGAACAAGGACGCCCGCGGCATCGCGATCGAGGCGAACCTGGACAAGGGCCGCGGCGCAGTGGCGACCGTGCTGGTCCAGTCCGGAACGCTGCGGGTGGGCGACGCCATCGTCACCGGCAGCGCGCACGGCCGCGTCCGTGCCATGTTCGATGAAGACGGCGCATCCGTCACCGAGGCCGAACCGTCGCGTCCGGTCCAGGTGCTGGGTCTGTCCACCGTCCCGCGCGCCGGCGACACCTTCCTGGTGACCGACGACGAGCGCACCGCCCGCCAGATCGCCGAGAAGCGTGAAGCCGCGGACCGCAACGCAGCCCTGGCCAAGCGCCGCAAGCGCATCAGCCTCGAGGACTTCGACAAGGCCGTGGCCGAGGGCAAGGTCGACACCCTCAACCTCATCCTCAAGGGCGATGTGTCCGGTGCCGTGGAGGCGCTGGAAGACTCGCTGCTCAAGATCGATGTGGGCGAGGATGTCCAGCTGCGCGTTATCCACCGCGGTGTCGGTGCCATCACGCAGAACGACGTCAACCTGGCCACCGTGGACAATGCCATCATCATCGGCTTCAACGTCAAGCCGGCCGAGCGGGTGGCCGAACTGGCCGACCGCGAGGGCGTGGACATGCGCTTCTACTCGGTCATCTACGCGGCGATCGATGACATCGAACTCGCGCTGAAGGGCATGCTGAAGCCGGAGTACGAAGAGGCACAGCTGGGCACGGCCGAAATCCGGGAGATCTTCCGTTCGTCCAAGTTCGGGAACATCGCCGGCTCCATCGTCCGCTCGGGCACGATCCGCCGCAACACCAAGGCGCGCGTCACCCGCGACGGCAAGGTCATCGGCGAGAACCTCACCGTTGACTCGCTCAAGCGGTTCAAGGACGACGCGACCGAGGTCCGCGAAGGATTCGAATGTGGCATCGGACTTGGGTCGTTCAACGACCTCAAGGAAGGCGACATCATCGAGACCTTCGAAATGCGCGAAAAGCCGCGCGTCTAGCAGTCGGCCTGCAGCGGGCGTCCGGTGGCATCGCCGCCGGGCGCCCGCTGTTCCGCCATCAACACGAGAATTTGAGGAGGGGTCATGGCAGACCCAGCACGCGCCGCCAAGATGGCCGACCGGATCAAAGTAGTGGTCGCCCAGGCGCTTGAGCGCCGGGTCAAGGATCCCCGTTTGGGATTTGTGACCATCACGGACGCCCGGGTGACCAACGACCTGCAGCACGCCACCGTCTACTACACGGTGTTCGGCGACGCCGAAGAGCAGGACGGCACCCGCAAGGCACTGGAGTCCGCCAAGGGCGTCCTGCGGGCGGAAGTGGGCCGGAACATCACCGCCCGGCTCACGCCCACGCTGGAATTCGTCGCGGACGAGATTCCGGTGAACGCCAGCCACCTGGAGGAGCTGTTGCGGGCCGCGAAGGCCAAGGACGCCGAGGTCGCGGCCCTGGCCGAAGGCGCCGCCTTTGCCGGCGAAGAGGACCCGTACCGCAAGCCCGAAGGCGAGGACGAGGACGACGCCGGCCCCGGAACGCGTCCGGAATAGCGGCTAACGACCGCTGCGCGGCCCGACGGCCGTTGCACCAAAGGGCGGGCCACCTGCTGTGCGCAGGTGGCCCGCCCTTTTTCCGGTCCCGGCAGCCGCGGATCAGTGCAGCCGGATCTTAATGACCTTGCCGTCGGGAGGTGTCTTCCCGGTGAAGTCAGGGAGCGCATTCGTTGTGGCGTAGAGCCGGTCGCCGCGGATCTCCAGCGCACCCGGGGCAGTGGTCTCGAAGAACGTCCGCACCTTGTCGTGACCCTTCTTCAGCACGGAGATCTTGTTGCCGAACATCTCGGCAATGTAGATGTCGCCGCGTGAGCTGACCGCCAGGTTGGTGGCGCCGGACAGGCCCCCCGCCAGCTGCACGACCTTCCCCGTGTGGGCATGGACCTTGAAGACGCGGCCGAGCGCGCCGATGCTCCCGTCTTCGGGACCGCCCGGCAGCGAGGTGACGTACAGCCAGCCGTGCCGGCCAAACTCAACGTCCGTAGGCACCGGCTCCAGGTAGTACTTCTGGCCGACCACGCAATCCGGCAGGCCCATGCCTGCCGCCAACGCAGCGGTGACCCGGAATGATGCCGGCGGCAGCACCGCAACCGTGCTGACCCGCTTGCTGTGCTTGTCGACCTTCAGGATGGCGTTGCCGCCGGCGTCGGCGACATAAATGCTGTGCCTGTTGGCGGCCGTGGCATAGGCGTTGGAGTCGACGTTGCCCTTGTACTTGGCCGGGATCCCCTCCGGAATCTTGTCCAGGCACTGCCGGTCCTTCACATGGCGGAAGCCGTAGGTGACGCGGCCGTCCGGGTTGTGCTTCTTCTCATAGGCCGCCACGTCGGCGATCTTCTGAGGCGCGGCCTCGTCGTCGTGCAGGTCCAACGACTTGATCCACTGCACGTTCGGCAGCCCGTCCATGCCGCCGGCACCGGTGCCCTCGGAGAAGTAGACCGTGTGCCTGTAGAGGGAGGCGGACGCGACCTGGGGTCCGCCGGAGCGGTACAGGACTTCGGGATCGCCATGGCGCTTGATCCGGTTCAGGACGCCGGCGAAGTTCTGTGTCACAAACAGGCCGTGCCGGCCGGCCGCAAGACTCAGCGGCGATTGCAGCCCCTCGGCCAGCACGGTCGCCGACGGAGGCTCCGGGCTCTCCCGGTGGGCCGATGACGGTGCCAGGCCGGTGCCGAACGCAAGTCCGAGCGCCAAAGGAAGGGCGAGATACAGCGATGGTTTTTTCACGATGAAGCTCCTGAAGAGAGCCGCGGGGCACCCCGGACGACTCGCAGGCCGGCGGAGTGGCCGGAGAACAAGGGCAAGTGATGCCGAAGAGGCGACTGTGCCGCTGGCCTGCTGAAATCCCTCGGAGGCCGCATCCACGGCACGCAGTGTGCTCAAAATATTGCAGCCCCCGGAGGCTGTCAATGATGCACGCTTTAAGCCCCGACCGGCCGTTTCCCCGGGACGCCATATACTGAAAGGCGTGACTTCTGGCCTGCTCCGTTCCGGATTGATACTCGTCGACAAGCCGCAGGGGTGGACCAGCCACGACGTTGTCGGCCGCATGCGCCGCCTGGCCGGAACGCGGAAGGTCGGCCACGCCGGCACCCTGGACCCCATGGCCACGGGCGTGCTGGTGGTCGGCGTCAATAAGGCCACCCGGCTGCTGACCTACATCGTCGGCGCCCCCAAGACGTATGACGCCACCATCCGGCTCGGCCAGTCCACGGTGACCGACGACGCCGAGGGCGACGTCACGGCGGAAACCATCGCCGCTGCCGTGACGGAACAGCAGATCAGGGACGGCGTCGCCGAACTGACCGGCGAGATCCTGCAGGTACCGAGCAGCGTCTCGGCCATCAAGGTCAACGGCCAGCGGTCCTACGCGCGCGCGCGCTCCGGACAGGACGTGGTGTTGGCCGCCCGGCCGGTCACGATCCACCGGTTCGAGGTCCACGGCATACGGCGCGGCCGCGGCGGGAAGGTGCAGGACGTGGACGTCACCGTCGAATGCTCGTCGGGAACCTACATCCGTGCGCTGGCGCGCGATCTCGGGCAGCGGCTGGGCGTCGGCGGGCACTTGACGGCCCTGCGCCGGACCCGGGTGGGTCCGTTCCGGATCGAAAACGCAGCCACGTTGGATGAACTGGCCGACGACCTGCGGATGACGGGCCTCGACGAGGCCGCGCGGGTGCTGTTCCCGGTCCGGGAACTCAGCGCCACCGAGGCCGACGATGTATCACACGGCCGACGCATCCCGGCCGCCGGAGCACCCGGCGCGACGGCGGCGTTCGCCCCGGACGGATCGCTGGTGGCGCTGCTGGAAGACAACGATGCGCAAGCCAGGCCCCTGCTGGTGTTCGCACCGGGAAACGAGGCGGACGCACAGTGATCATCGACGGTTTTTTCATCGCCGGCATGGTGGTCACCCTGCTTGCCGCGGTCATCTGCGTGGTTGCCGCCCTCCTGAAACACGGTCCCAACGACGTCACGATTCTCTCGGTCGCCGCGGTGGAGCTGTTTCTGCTCGTCTACGGGGCGGCCGGTATCATCAGACAGGCTTCCGGTGAGCCCGTCAGCGGGGAAACCTGGGAATTTTGGGGCTACCTGATCACCGCCTTGCTGGTTCCGGTAGCAGCCTTCTGGTGGGCCATCATGGACCGCAGCCGGTGGAGCAACCTGGTGCTGGGGGCGGCGGGAATCACGGTATTCGTCATGCTGGTGAGAATGGAACAAATTTGGGACGGAGCGATCGCCGTATGAAACCCGGCCAGGAACAACAACGGGCAAGGCATACCCGGGACGTGAGCGCCGCCGCAGGCCGCGCCACCGGTCCCGGCCGGCTCCTGGTGGCGGTCTACGGGGTGTTCGCGCTCTCCGCCACCGCCCGGGCGGGTTACCAGATAGCGACCAAGTTCTCGGAAGCGCCGGTCGCCTACCTGCTGTCCGCCTTCGCCGCCGTCGTGTACATCCTGGCGACCGTTACATTGGCCAGGTCCGGGACCCGCTCCTACTGGCTGTCGGTGGCCGCCGTGAGCATCGAACTCGTGGGAGTCCTGGCCGTCGGGCTGCTGAGCGTGCTGGATCCCCAGCTGCTGCCGCAGGACACGGTGTGGTCGGGCTTCGGCCAGGGGTACGGATACGTCCCCCTGCTGCTGCCGGTCATCGGCCTGTGGTGGCTCTGGCGGCACCGGCCGGCGGCGGGCGCGAAGCCCTCCGAAGGTCGTCCATAATGGAAGGGGTCCCGGCGACGGGTCCGCACCCGCTGAAGGCCCCGACCGACGAGGAGTTTGCTGTGCACTACTGGAAAGACCTGGCCGACGTACCCCGCGGCTATGGTCCGTCAGTGGTGACGCTGGGAAATTTCGACGGCGTCCACCGCGGCCACCAGCAGGTGCTGCGCCGCCTGGTGGAGACCGCGTCCGCCCGCGGGACGCGGGCGGTGGCGATTTCTTTCGATCCGCATCCTTCCCAGGTCCATCGGCCGGACGCCGCCCCGCAGCTGATCATGGGACTGCAGGACCGGGTCGAGGCGCTGGAGGCCAGCGGCCTGGACGGGCTGCTGATGATGACCTACACGCTGGAACTGGCCGGCGAAACCCCTGAGGAGTTCGTCCGCAAAGTCTTCGTGGAGACCCTCGGCGCCACCGCCGTCGTCATCGGCCACGACACGCGGTTCGGGAAGAACAACGCCGGCGACCTGAACACCATGCAGGAACTGGGCCGGCAGTTCGGCTTCACCGTCGAGGTCGTCGACGAATATGAAACCGATGCGGACCTCGGCGCCGCGGGCAGCGGCCGGCGCTACTCGTCGTCCTGGGTCCGGGAAGCCCTCGCCGCGGGGGATGTCGCCACGGCGGCGGAGGTGCTCGGACGCACCCACCGGATGCGCGGCGAAGTCGTGCACGGCGACGCCCGCGGCCGGGAACTGGGTTTTCCCACCGCGAACCTGTCCAAGCATGCAACGGGCATGATCCCCGGCGACGGCGTCTACGCCGGCTGGCTGGTGGACCAGCACGGCACCAGGTGGCCGGCCGCCATCTCGGTGGGTTCGAATCCGACCTTCGAGGGCGCCAGCCGCCGGGTCGAGGCGCACGTCATCGACCGGCCGCAGGAGGACACGGACGACTTCGATCTCTACGGGCAGCAGGTGGTGGTCGAGTTCGTGGAACGCCTGCGCGGCATGGTGGCCTACACCGGCCCCGAGGCCCTGATCGCCCAAATGCGCGACGACGTGGTGCGTACCCGAAGCCTGCTTTCGACAGACCAAGCCCGCAACAGGTAAACTGGCCGATGGATTCGGCTGCGGTCCGTGGCGGCTGTATCCCTCCGTGCTCTGCTGCCGGCAAGCCTCTGGCGGCCGGCGGAGACTGCGGAGCCCCCGGCAGCGAAGTGCTGACTCGGGCCTCACGGCACAACTTCTAGGAGTTACTGTGGCATTAGACGCCGCGCTCAAGCAGGAAATCATCAAGGAATACGCCACGCACGAGGGCGACACGGGTTCTCCCGAGGTTCAGATCGCTGTTCTGTCCCGTCGCATCTCCGACCTGACGGAACACCTGAAGATGCACAAGCACGACCACCACACCCGCCGGGGCCTCATGGCACTGGTCGGCCGCCGTCGTCGCATGCTCACCTACCTGCGTGACACCGACATCACGCGCTACCGTGCGCTCATCGAGCGCCTCGGCCTGCGCCGCTAGTCAGTGACGGAGGCGGCTCTTCCGTCCACTGCGAGACGGGGACAGGAGAGCCGCCTTTTTCCTACCGCGCCGGTTTGCGGCGCGGCAGGAGCACGGCCGCCGGGAGACCGTCGGCCGACAACTACATCAACTGGAGACTTTCGGTATCGCGGCATTCGCGGTCCTCGGTAGTGGCTTCCGGGACGCCCTCAAAGGGCTTGCCCGTAGGTCTCGATCGAAGACCGGGTGGCGTACAGGCAGGCTGGCCGTGAAGCGGCCTCGCAGGTTTGGGCAGATACCGGCGGCCTCCGCACTCAAAGAAACGGAGGTGGCTCTCTTGGAGGGTCCCGAAATTCAGTACTCAGAAGCTGTCATCGACAACGGCCGGTTCGGCCAGCGCGTGGTCCGGTTCGAAACCGGCCGCGTGGCCCAGCAGGCGGCCGGCTCGGCGATGGTCTACATCGACGAAGACACCGCACTGCTCTCCGCCACCACGGCGGGCAAGTCCCCGCGCGAAGGCTTTGACTTCTTCCCGCTGACCGTCGACGTGGAAGAGCGGATGTACGCCGCCGGCCGCATCCCGGGCTCGTTCTTCCGCCGCGAAGGCCGCCCGTCCACCGAAGCGATCCTGGCCTGCCGCCTGATGGACCGCCCGCTGCGCCCCGCCTTCGTCAAGGGGCTGCGCAACGAGGTCCAGGTAGTGGTGACCGTGTTGGCCATCAATCCCGACGTCATGTACGACGTCGTCGCGATCAACGCCTCCTCGATGTCCACCCAGCTGAGCGGCCTGCCGTTCTCCGGCCCGATCGGCGGCGTCCGCGTGGCGCTCCTGGACGGCCAGTGGGTGGCCTTCCCCAAGCACTCCGAACTGGAGCGCGCCGTGTTCAGCATGGTGGTGGCCGGCCGCATCGCCGCCGGCAACGACATCGCCATCATGATGGTCGAGGCCGAAGCCACCGACAACGCCTGGAACCTGATCAAGGAAGAGGGCGCCACCGCGCCCACCGAAGAGGTCGTGGCCGAGGGCCTCGAGGCCGCCAAGCCGTTCATCCGGGCGCTGTGCGAGGCCCAGTCCGACCTGGCCGCCCGCGCGGCCAAGCCGACGGTCGAATTCCCGATCTTCAAGGACTACGAGGACGATGCCTTCGCCGCCGTGGAGTCCGCCGCAGCTGCCAAGCTGACGGAAATCTTCTCGATCGGCGACAAGCAGCAGCGCAACGAGGCCGCAGACGCGTTCAAGGCCGAGATCCTGGCGCAGTTGGCCGGCACCGAGACGGCGGAATTCGCCGGTCGCGAGAAGGAAATTTCCGCGGCCTTCAACGCCGTGACCAAGAAGGTTGTCCGCCAGCGCATCCTCACCGAGCAGGTGCGCATCGACGGCCGCGGGCTGAGCGACATCCGCAAGCTGACCGCCGAGGTCGAGGTCCTGCCCCGCGTCCACGGCTCGGCCATCTTCGAGCGCGGCGAAACCCAGATCCTGGGCGTCACCACGCTGAACATGCTGAAGATGGAGCAGCAGATCGATTCGCTGTCGCCGGTGACGCGCAAGCGCTACATGCACAACTACAACTTCCCGCCGTACTCCACCGGTGAGACCGGCCGCGTGGGCTCGCCCAAGCGCCGTGAAATCGGCCACGGCGCGCTGGCCGAGCGCGCCCTGGTGCCGGTGCTGCCGTCGCGTGAAGAGTTCCCGTACGCCATCCGCCAGGTCTCCGAGGCGCTGAGCTCCAACGGCTCCACCTCCATGGGCTCGGTCTGCGCCTCCACCCTGTCCCTGCTCAACGCCGGCGTGCCGCTGAAGGCCCCCGTGGCCGGCATCGCCATGGGACTTGTCTCCGACCAGGTCGACGGTGAAACCCGCTACGCGGCGCTCACCGACATCCTGGGTGCCGAGGACGCCATGGGCGACATGGACTTCAAGGTCGCCGGCACCTCGGAGTTCGTCACCGCCATCCAGCTCGACACCAAGCTCGACGGCATCCCGGCGTCCGTGCTGGCCGCCGCCCTGAAGCAGGCCCGCGAGGCACGGCTTCACATTCTCGGCGTGATCAATGCCGCGATCGACCAGCCGGACGAAATGAGCGAATTCGCCCCGCGGATCATCTCGGTCAAGATCCCGGTGGACAAGATCGGTGAGGTCATCGGCCCCAAGGGCAAGATGATCAACCAGATCCAGGAAGACACCGGCGCGGACATCTCCATCGAGGACGACGGCACCGTGCTGATCGGCGCGACCGACGGTGCGGCCGCCGAAGCCGCCCGCGCCGCCGTCAACGCGATCGCCAACCCGCAGATCCCCGAGGTGGGCGAGCGCTACCTGGGCACGGTCGTGAAGACCACCACCTTCGGTGCCTTCGTGTCGCTGACCCCGGGCAAGGACGGCCTGCTGCACATCTCCGAGCTGCGCAAGCTGGCCGGCGGCAAGCGCGTGGACAACGTCGACGACGTGGTGTCGGTGGGCCAGAAGGTCCAGGTCGAGATCACCAAGATCGACGACCGCGGCAAGCTGTCCCTCGCCCCCGTGGTGGCCGAGGACGCCGCAGCCGACGAGGCGTCGGCCGAAGAGGCCGTGGCCGAGTAAGCATGACCGTCGTCGCCCTGCCGCTGGTCGGCAGCATGCAGCATGCCGACGCCACCGAGCTCGGCGGGTCGGACCCCACGCTGGTCCACGGCGAACCGGGCGGCGCCATCGTGCGCCGCTCGGTGCTGCCCGGGGGAGTGCGAGTGCTGACCGAAGCCATGCCCGGCCAGCGGTCGGCGACGATCGGATTCTGGGTCGGTGTTGGCTCGCGGGATGAAGCCGCGGGCCAACACGGCTCGACCCATTTTCTGGAGCATCTGCTCTTCAAGGGCACCAGGCGCCGGACGGCACTGGACATCGCCTCCGCCTTCGACGAGGTCGGCGGCGAATCCAATGCGGCCACGGCCAAGGAAAGCACGTGCTACTACGCGCGCGTCCTGGATTCGGACCTGCCGATGGCCATCGACGTGATCGCCGACATGATCACCTCTGCGGTCCTTGACCCGCAGGAGCTGGAGCAGGAACGCGGAGTCATCCTCGAAGAGATCGCCATGGACAATGACGATCCCGCGGACGTGTGCCACGAAAAATTTGTTGAGGCGGTGCTCGGCGGGCACCCCCTGGGCCGGCCGATCGGCGGGACGCCGGAGGCGATCAAGGCGGTCGCCCGCGACTCGGTCTGGGCCCACTACCAGCGCTACTACCGGCCCGACGAGCTGGTGGTCACCGCGGCCGGCGGGCTGGACCACGACGCGGTGTGCGCCCAGGTGCTCGCCGCCCTGGAGTCGGCCGGCTGGCACCTCGAGGCCGGTGCGGTCCCGGTGCCGAGGCGGGAGACCGCGGCCGCGGCCATCGCCCCCGTCGCCGGCACCTACGTGCACCGCCGCCCGGTCGAGCAGGCCAACATCGTCATGGGCTGCCCGTCCATCAACGCCACCGACGAGCGCCGCTTCGTCATGAGCGTGCTCAATGCCGTGCTGGGCGGCGGCATGTCCTCCCGGCTCTTCCAGGAGATCCGGGAGAAACGGGGCCTGGCCTACGCCACCTATTCGTTCTCCGGCGCCTACGCCGATGCGGGCTACTTCGGCATGTATGCCGGTTGTTCGCCGGCCAAGACCGGCCAGGTCATCGACCTGCTCGGGGCCGAACTCGACCGGCTGGCGGCCGACGGCATCTCCGCCGACGAGCTGCGCCGGGCCGTCGGGCAGCTTTCCGGCGGCATCGTGATGGCCCTGGAAGACAGCGGCTCCCGGATGTCGCGGCTGGGCCGGGCCGAGCTGGTGTCGGGGGAGTTCTTGGACATCGACGAGTCGCTTGCCCGGATCGAGGCCGTGACCGCCGGGCAGGTCCGGGAGCTCGCCGTCGAACTGGCAGCGGCGCCGCGCGTGGTCACCGTCGTCGGCCCCTTCGACTCTGCGGCGGACTTCGGCCGGTAGAACCGGGCCCTGCCCGCCCGGCGGCCGGTAACCGGCCGCCGTCCGCCTCCACGGAGATGAGGGGGCGCGGTCAGCCGCCCGCGAACGGCGGCAGGATGTCAATCACGTCGTCTGCCGCCAGCGGTGCCTGCCGGTCCTTCCACGCCACCTCGTTGCGCAGGAAACTGCTCCGGGCGAGGACCGACTCCATGGAGGGAGCGGACGACCTGCCGGGTGCGGCAGGCATCGGACGCCCGCCCCCAGCCGAGGGGACGGCTCCGGCACCGACGGGCACCGGTTCCTTCGCCGCCGCGGTGCTGTGCCGGGCGATGACCTCGCGCAGCACCGTCTCCAGCGTGCTGCCGTCGGGCAGCGGCAGGGATTCCTCCTCGACGCCGGCGGCGGCCTGCGCCGCCCCAAAATACCGGATGATCATCTATCCGCCTATCGCACTCATGGTCCGGTCCGGCTGGACGAAGTCCGTGCCGCCCAGACCCGCATGATCCATACCGTGGGCCTTGGGTTTGCCCCACATCGCATGCCGCCACCGTTCCGCCACTGCCTCGTCGTCCGCGCCGGAGCGCAGGAGGTCCAGCAGGTCAGTTTCCTCGTGCGAGAACAGGCAGGAGCGCACCTTGCCCTCGGCCGTGACCCGGGTGCGGCGGCAGTCGGCACAGAACGGCTCGGTTACGGAGGCGATGATTCCCACGGTGCCGGCGACGACGCCGGGGCGGTCCCGCCGCCGCACCTCCCACCGTTCCGCCGGGGCGCCGTCGCGTGAGCGCGGGTCCGGGGAGAGCAGGAAGACCGGCTCCAACAGGGCGCGGATCTCGGCGGCCGACAGCATGTTCTGCCGGGTCCAGCCATGGTCCGCGTCCAGCGGCATCTGTTCGATGAACCTCAGCTCGTAGCCCCGTTCCACCGCCCAGTCCAGCAGCGCGGGCGCCTCGGCGTCGTTGATGCCGCGCATCAGCACCGCGTTGATCTTCAGCAGGCCCAGGCCGGCCGCGTCGGCGGCTTCGATGCCGGCGAGCACCCGGTCAAGGAACGGGCGGCGGGTCAGCTGCGCAAACGTCTCCGGGTGCAGCGAGTCCAGCGAGACGTTGATCCGGGTCAGGCCGGCCGCCTTCAGGGCGGCCGCCTTCTTCTCCAGCCCGAGGGCGTTGGTGGTCAGCGACACCGGCAGGTCGGGGTGGTTGTTGCGGACGGCAGCGATGATGTCCACCAGCCCGGCACGGACCAGGGGTTCGCCGCCGGTCAGGCGCAGCTCGCGCACGCCCAGCCGCCCGACGGCGATCCGTACCAGCCGGACCACCTCGTCGTCGCTGAGGACCTGTTCCTTGGCCAGCCAGTCCAAGCCTTCGGCCGGCATGCAATAGGTGCAGCGGAGATTGCACTTGTCGGTCAGCGAGATCCGCAGGTCGGTGGCCACCCGGCCAAAGCGGTCCACCAGCGCCGGGCCGGTCCCTGCGGGGCGCGCCGGGGCCGCGGCGGACGCGGTCCCGCCGGGAACCTGCGGCATTCCCAGATCAACGCTCATACCTCGAGGGTACCCGGCGGAGGGCGGCGGATGCGGGATGGTTCCGGCAGGGGCGACACCGGACGCAACCCGAACGTGTCCGGTTCCGCATTTGCGGAACTATACTGCTTTCCATGACGCAGATACGCATCTCGGATGCTGCGCGCTTCCTGGGGGTCAGCGACGATACCCTGCGCCGCTGGATCGACGCCGGAGCGCTGGCCAAGCACCGGGACGCCTCCGGCCGGGCGACCGTGGACGGCGCGGAGCTGGCCGCCCTGGCCCGGGAGCAGGCTGCCCTGCCCCAGGATCCCACCGGGATCGGCAGCTCGGCCCGCAACCGCTTCGTGGGGATCGTGACCGATGTCCGGCTGGACGCGGTGATGGCCCAGGTGGAGCTGCAGTGCGGTCCGCACCGGGTGGTGTCCTTGATGAGTGCCGAAGCCGTGCGGGACCTCGGCATCGAACCGGGGTCGGTGGCGGTGGCCTCGGTCAAGGCGACCATGGTCGCCGTTGAGACGCCGTCGGGGACGAGCTGAGGTGCGCCGCTGGCAGCGCCTGGCCGGCCCGGCGGCGGCCGCGGCCTGCGTCCTCGCCGGCAGCGCGTGCGCGGCGCCGGGGCCGTCGGGAGCGGGCGCGGCGGGCCGGTCGGACGGTTCCGGGCCCGAGGGCACGCTGACCGTTTTCGCGGCGGCGTCGTTGCACTCCGTCTTCTCCGGGCTGGCCGACGAGTTCGAGGCCGGCCACCCCGGGGTGGAGGTGCGCCTGAACAGCGGGGGTTCTTCGGACCTCGCCGCCCAGATCCTGGCAGGGGCCCCGGCGGACGTTTTCGCGGCGGCCGACCAGGCGACCATGGACCTGGTTGGCGGCCACGGACTGAACGAGGGCCCGCCGGCGGTCTTTGCCACCAACGTGCTGCAGATCGCGGTGCCCGCCGCGAACCCCGCCGGGGTCTCGTCGCTGGACGACCTGGCCGAACCCGGGGTCAAAACCGTGCTGTGCGCACCCCAGGTTCCCTGCGGCGCCGCGGCCGCCGCCGTCCAGCGCGCCGCCGGCGTGCACATCCCGGCGGTCAGCGAAGAGCAGTCGGTCACCGACGTCCTGGGCAAGGTGCTCTCCGGCCAGGCCGACGCCGGCCTGGTGTATGCGACGGACGTGCAGGGCGCCGGAGGCAAGGCCCGCGGCATCTCCATCCCCGAAGCCGGGCAGGCGGTCAACGCCTACCCGATCGTCGGCCTGAAGGGGGCGGACAACCCGGCGGCAGCCGAGGCCTTCGTGGATCTCGTGACAGGGGACGCAGGCCGGAAGGCCCTGGCGGCGGCGGGATTCGGCCCGCCCTAAGCGCAGCGCGGCGCCCGGCCCCGGCCAGGGCGCCCGGATGGGATGCGGACAACCTTCGGAACGAACGGGAGAACATGACGACGACGACGGCGGTGCGCGCCCCGGTGCCCTACTGGGTGTATCCGCTGGCTGCGGCCGGCGCCGTCTTCGTCCTGCTGCCGCTGGCCGGGATGGCCGCGCGCGTGAACTGGCCGGAGTTCCCACGGCTCGTGACCTCCGAGCCGGCGCTGGCCGCGCTGGGACTGAGCCTGCGGACTGCCGCCGCCAGCACGGCCCTGTGCATCGTGCTGGGCGTCCCGATGGCGCTGGTGCTGGCGCGCAGCAGTTTCCCCGGCCAGCAGGTCGTCCGGTCGCTGGTGCTGTTGCCCCTGGTGCTGCCGCCCGTCGTCGGCGGCCTGGCCCTGCTGTATACGTTCGGCCGGCGCGGGCTGCTCGGCGGCACCTTCGAAATGATCGGCATAGAAATCGCGTTCTCCACCACGGCCGTGGTGCTCGCGCAGTCCTTCGTGGCGCTGCCGTTCCTCGTGTTGAGCCTGGAAGGTGCGCTGCGCACGGCGGGCACCAGGTATGAAACGGTTGCGGCGACGTTGGGCGCCAGGCCGTCCCGCGTCCTGCGCACGGTGACCCTGCCGCTGGTGCTGCCCGGGCTGCTCTCCGGGGCGGTGCTGTCCTTTGCCCGGTGCCTGGGCGAGTTCGGGGCCACGCTGACTTTTGCCGGAAGCCTGCAGGGAGTCACGCGCACGCTCCCGCTGGAGATCTACCTGCAGCGGGAAACCGATGCGGATGCCGCGGTGGCGCTGTCGCTCGTGTTGGTGGTGGTCGCCGTCGCGGTGGTGATGCTGGTCCACCGCAGGAGCGGCCCGGGCCGGGCGGCGGGTGTCCCATGAGCCTGGACCTGACCGCGCGGCTGCCGTCCCGCGGCTTCGAGGCGGACTTCAGCGTCGCGGACGGAGAAACCGTCGCCGTGCTCGGCCCGAACGGGGCCGGCAAGTCGACCCTGCTGGGTCTGGTTGCCGGGCTGCTCCGTCCCGCCTGGGGCCGGGCGGAACTGGACGGCAGGGTCCTGTTCAGCGCCGGGCAGCCGCAGCCGGACCGCTGGGTGCCCGCCCATGCCCGCGGCGTCGGCCTGCTGGCGCAGGAACCGCTGTTGTTTCCGCATCTGCGCGTCGAGGCCAACGTTGCCTACGGGTTGCGCAGCCGGGGAGCCTCCCGGGCCGATGCCCGCAGGGCCGCCCGGCACTGGCTCGCGGAACTGGAAGCCTCCGGGCTGGCCGACCGCCGGCCGGGTGAGCTGTCCGGGGGCCAGGCGCAGCGCGTCGCGGTAGCCCGCGCGCTGGCGGCCGACCCTTCGCTGCTGCTGTTTGACGAGCCGATGTCCGCCTTGGATATCACGGCCGCCCCGGCCCTGCGCAGGCTGCTCCGCCGGGTGCTGGCGGGGCGGAGCGCCGTCATCGTCACCCACGAGCCGCTGGATGCCCTGCTGCTGGCCGACCGGGTGGTGGTCATGGACGGCGGGCGGATCGTCGAGCAGGGGCCGGTGCGCGAGGTGTTTGCCCGGCCGCGCAGTGCCTTCGCCGCCGGGATGACCGGCTTGAACTTCGTCACCGGCACCGCCACGGAGACCGGACTGGCCGGCGCCGACGGGACGCACTGGAGCGGGGAAGCCGAAGCCGGGCTGCGTCCCGGGGACCCCGCGGCGGCGGTGTTCCGTCCTGCCTCGGTGGCGCTGTTCCCCGACCTGCCGGCCGGCAGCCCGCGCAACGCCGTGGCGGCCACCGTGACCGAACTGGTGCCGCACGGCGGCCTGGTCACGGTCAGGGCCGGCGCGCTGGCCGCCGAGGTCACGCCCGCCGCGGTTTCCGACCTGTCGCTGGCGCCGGGGGAACGCGTGCACTTTGTGGTCAAGGCGGCCGAGGTGTCGATCTACCCGCGCTGACGTCCCCGTCCGGGGAAGCTCCGCGGCGCCGCCCAAGGCCGTCCCCTAGGATGGCAACAGAACATGCACGCGGCACCCTCTCCGGCACCCGGCCGTCGGTTCCGCCTGCGACAAGGAGGGCCAGTGGCACAGAGCGTTGCCGGGCATTGCGCCGTCGTCGAGGAATTGCTCCGTCACGCCGCACGGGACTGCCTCGCCGGGAGCGAGACGGTGGCGCTGGCGTCGGCCCTCGGGCGGGTGCTGGCCGCCGACGTGGCCGCGCCGATGAGCCTGCCGCCCTTCGCGAACTCGCAGATGGACGGCTACGCGGTCCGCAGCGCGGAGACAACCGGCGGGGCGGGGTTCGCCGTGGCCCCGGCGATTCCCGCCGGCTATGCCGCCCCGGCGCTGCCGCCGAACGCGGCCGCGCCGATCATGACGGGGGCGATGCTGCCCGCGGGGGCGGACGCCGTCGTGCCGATCGAGGAAGCGGTGCCGGACTCTTTCCCGGCCGAGGGCGAGGGAGGCACGGTAACCCTGCCGGAAACCGAGGCCGGCCGGTTCGTCCGCGCCGCCGGCAGCGACATCGCCGCCGGCGACCTCGCGCTGGCGGCCGGAACGTTGCTGAAGGCGCCGCAGCTGGGCCTGCTCGCCGCGCTCGGCCTGGCCTCCGCCGACGTGCGGCCGCGGCTGCGGGTGCTGCTGCTGAGCACGGGCGACGAGGTGGTGGCCGCCGGCGCCCGGCTGCGGGCCGGGCAGATCTACGATGCCAACAACACCCTGCTGGCGGCCTCGCTGCGGGAGGGCGGCTGCGAGGTGGTCTCGAGCCGGATCCTGGCCGACTCCGCGCCCGGGTTCCGCCGCCGGCTCGACGACGACCTGCGCCGCCACGGCGCCGACCTGGTGCTGACCTCCGGCGGAATCTCCAAGGGCGCCTTCGAAGTGGTCCGGCAGGCGCTCGAGCCCGAAGGGGTGGCCTTCGCCTCGGTGGCGATGCAGCCGGGCGGGCCGCAAGGCGCCGGCCGGATCGGCGACGCGGTCTTCCTAGCGTTCCCGGGCAACCCGGTCAGCTGCCTGGTCTCGTTCGAGATGTTCCTGCGGCCGGCGCTGACGGCGGTGCTGGGAGCCCCCGCTCCGCGGGCGGTGCTGCGCGCCCCGCTGGCGGAAGCCGCGGAGTCGCCGGCCGGCAAACACCAGGTGCGGCGCGGCCGCTACGACGGCGGACGGGTGCAGCTGGTCGGCGGAGCGGGGTCCCACCTGGTGCACGCGCTGGCGCAGTCCAACGCGCTGGTCCACCTGCCCGTGGGGATGGAACGCGCCGAAGCCGGCCAGGACGTGGAAATATGGCTGCTATGAGTGAAGCAGAACGCCTGACCCACGTCCGCGAGGACGGCACGGCGCACATGGTCGATGTCAGCGGCAAGGACGAAACCACCCGGGAAGCCACGGCGCAGGCCGTGCTGACCACCCGCCCCGACGTGGTGGAACTCCTGGCCGCCGGTTCGCTGCCCAAGGGCGACGCGTTGGCCGTCAGCCGGGTCGCCGGGATCATGGCGGCCAAGCAGACGCCGCAGCTGATCCCGCTGTGCCACCCGCTGCCGATCAGCAAGGTCACGGTCGACTTTTTCCTGACCGCGGAATCCGTGCGGATCGAGGCGACGGTGAAGACCCGCTCGGTCACCGGCGTGGAAATGGAGGCGCTGACCTCCGCCTCGGTGGCGGCACTGAGCCTGTACGACATGGTCAAGGCCGTGGACAAGCACGCGGTCATCTCCGACATCAAGGTGCTGGCAAAATCCGGAGGCAAGAGCGGGGACTGGGCGCTGTGAGCGCCAGGACCGCCGGCATCATCGTCGCCTCCACCCGCGCCGCGGCCGGTGCCTACGAGGACGAATGCGCCCCCTTGATCTCCGAGTGGCTGGCCGGACACGGGCTGGCCGCCGGCGTCCCCCAGATCGTCGCCGACGGCGAACCCGTCCGCCAGGCGCTGCGGAAGATGCTCGCCGCCGGGCCCCGGGTGATCGTCACCAGCGGAGGCACCGGGCTGGCCGCCGACGACCGCACCCCGGAAATCACCGCCGTCGCGCTGGAACGGGAATTGCCCGGGGTGATGGAAGCCATCCGCGCGTACGGGCGGACCAAGACCCCGCTGGCCGCGCTGAGCCGGGGCGTGGCCGGGACCGCCGGGTCCACCTTTGTGGTCAACCTGCCCGGCTCTCCCGGGGGAGTGCGCGACGGCCTGGCCGCCCTGGATCCGCTGATCGGGCACATCTGCGCGCAGCTGGAAGGCGACACCGACGCAGGCCATGCCGGCTGACGCCGCCCCGCGCCGGTCAACGCCGGCCAAGGGATACTGGAAGCATGCAGCCGATGAGAGGACAACCATGACCAGCACGGTGCTGTACGCCGCGGTAACCGGCGAGGCGATCGACGCGGGCGAAGCTACCGCCGCGGTAGGCTCCGCCGAGTGCGGCGCCGTGGTCAGCTTCAGCGGCGTGGTCCGCAACCACGACGGCGGCCAGGCCGTGGCCGCGTTGTCCTACTCCGCCCACCCCAGCGCCCAGCGCGTGATCGCCGAGGTCGCGGGGCGCATCGCCGCGGACCACGACGGCGTGCGCATCTGGGTGGCACACCGCACCGGCCCGCTGGCGATCGGCGACCCGGCCCTGGTCGCCGCCGTCGCGTCGGCGCACCGCGCCGAAGCCTTCGCGGCCTGCTCGGAGCTGGTGGACCGGATCAAGGAAGAGGTGCCGGTCTGGAAGGAACAGCACTTCGCCGACGGCAGCACCGAATGGGTCGGCATCGGCCAGTAGCGATACGCTGGAGGGCATGACTGAGCAACTTGCGGTGGCCGTGCTGGGCGCCGGCGGACGGATGGGCAGCGAGGCCGTCGCGGCCATCCAGAGCGCCCCTGACCTGGACCTGGTGGCCGCGCTGAAGCGTGGCGACGCGCTGGAAGAGCTGGTGGCCTCGGGGACGCAGGTCGTGGTCGACCTGACCACCCCGGACAACACCGAGGCCAACGTCCGCTTCGCCGTCGAGCACGGCATGCACGCGGTGGTCGGCACCACCGGCTGGGACCAGGCCAGGCGCGACTCGCTGGCGGAACTGCTGGAACAGCATCCCGGAACGGGCGTGCTGATCGCCCCCAACTTCGCGCTCGGTTCCGTGCTGGCCTCGGCCTTCGCCGCCACCGCCGCCAAGTACTTCGAATCGGTGGAGATCATCGAACTGCACCACCCGGACAAGGTGGACGCGCCCTCCGGCACCGCGGTCCGCACGGCGCAGCTGGTGGCCGCCGCCCGCATGGACGCCGGCGTTCCCGCCGGCCCCGACGCCACCACCACCGCGCTGGA
This sequence comes from Arthrobacter sp. MDT2-34-1, assembly GCF_059091365.1. NCBI lineage: Bacteria > Bacillati > Actinomycetota > Actinomycetes > Micrococcales > Micrococcaceae > Arthrobacter > Arthrobacter sp. MDT2-34-1. The sequence goes on along the minus strand of NZ_JBNHGO010000004.1, from coordinate 55,057 downwards.
CGGGGCCCGCGGCGCCGACGTGGACGGCGTGCGCGTGCACAGCGTGAGGCTGCGCGGCCTGGTGGCGCACCAGGAGGTGCTGCTCGGCGGCCCGGGCGAACAACTGACCATCCGGCACGATTCCTTCGACCGCGCCTCCTTCATGCCCGGCGTCCTGCTGGGCGTCCGGACCGTCGGCGGGCGGCCCGGACTGACCTACGGACTCGACGGGTACCTGGAACTTTCATGAGCAACGCCGAACACACGGGTCCCGCAGCGGACGGCGGCAACGACCGCATCGGCTGGTATGCCCGGCACGGAGCCAAGATCTGGGTCGGCGTGATCATCGTCCTGCTGGTGGGCTACCTGGGAGCCACGCTGCAGCGGGCCTGGCTGATGCTCAGCGAACCCGACCCCGTAGCCAAGGGCCTGGGCATTGCGCTGGTGGTCCTGCCGATCATCGGGGCCTGGGCGCTCAGCCGGGAATTGCTGTTCGGCGCGCGGATGTCCAGGCTGGCCCGGACCCTGGAAGCCGAAGGCGGGCTGCCCGTGGACGACCTGCCGCGCACGCCCGGCGGGCGCATCGTGCGGGAGGCGGCCGACCGGGAGTTCCTGGTGTACCAGGCCGAGGCCGAAGCTGCGCCGGAGGACTGGCGCAGCTGGTTCCGCCTCTCGTGCGCCTATGACGCCGCAGGGGACCGCAAACGTGCCCGCGAGTCGATGCGCCACGCCATCAGCCTCAGCCGCTCCTAAACGGCTCAGCGGCCGCGGCTGCCCGCCGGCCGCAGCGCCTCACGGGTCAGCCGGGCCGCGGTGGAGGTCACCAGCTCGAACGGTCCCCGCCACCGCAGGGCCAGGAAGGCCATGCCCAGCGCAACAGCCGCCGCTGCCTGCCACAGATAGGTTGGCAGTTCGGGAGCAGCCGGCGGCAACGCGCTGAGCACCCAGACGTGGGCAGAATAGAGCGTCAGCGTCATGGCCCCGGCGCCCGCCAGCGGCAGCAGCAGCCACGGCAGCCGGGACGTCAGCAGCAGGCACACCGCCAGGACCACCGCCGAGGTGCCCACCGTGTGCAGCAGGTCAAAGGTCGTACCGGCATGCGGCGACGAGCCGCCCAGCCACCACCACGAGCCGCGCTGCTCGATCCAGCTCATGTTCACCTGGTACACGAGATCGAAGTCCGGCCGCCGTGCCGCCTCGGTCGCCGCGACCTCCGCGTATCCGCCGAGCCGCTCCATCAGGAACCAGGAACCCGCCTTGGCCGCCACGGCCAGCACCGCGCCGGCCGCCAGCAGCCCCAGTTGCACGCCGGTGCGCTGCAGCTCCAGCCGCCCGGTCAGCAGGCCCGCCAGCAGATACCCCAGCCACTGCACCACGGGATAGTAGCCGGTGAGGAAAACATCGCTGAGCAGCGTGGCCGGCGTCAGCAGGTCGTAGACCATGGGGTTGTGGCCCAGCTCGGCCGGCTGCACCGCCGCTTCCGCCCAGGGCCGCAGCACGTGGGCCAGCAGCGGCGAGACGACGATCCAGCCGGCCGCCCACAGCGCCAGCACACCGCGGCGGAGCTGCAGGAACGGCAGCGCGCACAGGAACAGCACGCCGTAGTGGACCAGGATCACCGCGACGTTGACTTCCAGCGCACCCAGCATCATGCCGACCGTGGCAATGAGCAGCGCACGCACGGCAATGCCCCCGCGGTCCGCGGCCAGGCTCCCGCCCCGGTGGCCGCGGCTGCCGCCGGTGAGCAGCGCCAGCCCGACCCCGGCCAGGACCGCGAACAGCGCCGAGGAGCGCCCGGAGAGGACCAGGCCCACGAAGTTCGGCTGCGGGTCCGTGCCGGCGGTCCACGGCGCAAAGATGTGGGTCGCCATCATGCCCAGCAAGGCGATGCCGCGGGCGGCATCAATGCCGGCGATCCGCGGGCGGGTGGAACCTGGGCGCATGCACCGATAATCTCACAGCGGGCGTGGAGGCGGCTGTGAGACCGGCGGCCGGCACGCGATACCGTGAGGGAATGAACAGGTTGGAGAACGCGGCGGCCGCACCCCTGGAGCGGCCATGATGGGATTTGCCGTCAACGGGGACGACGGCGTGCGCCTGGCCTTCGAGGACACCGGCACCGGGGAGCCGCTGCTGCTGGTCCATGGAACCGCCCTGTCCAAGGCCACCTGGCGGGGGCTGGGCTACCAGCGTGCCCTCAAGCCGCGGCACCGGGTGATTTCGCTGGACATGCGCGGGCACGGCCGCAGCGACAAGCCACACGACGTGGGCGCCTACACGATGGAGCGTTTCATGGGCGACGTCGAAGCGGTGCTGGACGCCTGCGGGCTGGAGAGCGTGAACTACTTCGGCTATTCTTTCGGCGCGCGGGTAGGACTCGCGATGGCGGTGTACCGGCGGCAGCGCCTGCGCTCGCTGACCATGCTGGGCGGAACCCACCGGAGCATGGCCGGCCAGGTCGGCAAGCTCTTCTTCCCCGACTACCTGGACGCGCTGGAGACGGGCGGGATGGAAGAGTTCCTCCGCCGCTGGAACGGGCGCCGCGCCGTGCCGGTGGACGCGGCCACCCGGCAGGCCTTTTTGGCCAACGACCCGGCGGCGCTTGCCGCCTACTTCCGCGCCGGCGAAGAGCTGCCCGGCCTCGATCCCCGCCAGGTCCAGCGCATCCGCTTACCCGTCCTGCTGATTGCCGGCAGCGAGGACCACCCACGCGCCGCGGAGTCGCGCCAGGCCGCGGCCTTGCTGCCGGACGGACACTTTGCCGAGCTGCCGGGCCTGGACCACGCCGGCTGCCTCGCCGCCCAGGACGAAGTGACCGCCTTGCTGACCGGTTTCCTGGGCCGCCTCCCCGCGCCCCGCTGACATGCCCGCCTGCTCCGGCCGCCGGGGCCCGGGCGCTACGGCGGCGGGAGCCGCGGCACGTGACGTGAAGCTCTGTGTCGCGCCTTGTACGCCATTGCCGATAGGACCCGCGGACACGGTAACGTTTTCCCTATGGTTGAGTCTGACGTTCGTGAGTATCCCTTTGGCACCATGGTCACCGCAATGGTCACCCCCTTCACCGAGGAGGGCGAGGTCGACTACGGGAAGGCAGCGGAACTGGCGGACAAGCTGGTCCAGGACGGATGCGACGGGCTCGTCGTCACCGGCACCACCGGCGAGACCTCGACGCTCACCGACGACGAGAACGAGGGCATGTTCCGGGCCGTCGTCGAGGCTGTGGGGGGACGGGCCAAGGTCATTGCCGGGTCCACCACCAACGACACCCGCCACTCGGTCAGTCTCTCCCGGCGCGCCGCCAGCGCCGGCGTGGACGGACTGCTCATCACCGCCCCCTACTACAACAAGCCGAGCCAGGCCGGCGTGCAGGCCCACATCGAGACCATCGCTTCGGCCATCGGCCTGCCCGTCATGGTCTATGACATCCCCGGCCGCGCCGGCATCAACATCGAGACGGAAACCCTGATCCGGCTGGCCGAGCATCCGCTCGTCGTCGCGCTCAAGGACGCCAAGGCGGACTACGCCGCGACCACCCGCGTCCTGGCCGCCACGGACCTCGACGTCTACGCGGGCGACGACGGCCTGACCCTGCCGCTGATGGCGGCCGGCGCGGTCGGCGTGGTCAGCGTGACCGCGCACGTGGCCACCCGCCAGTTCCGGGAGCTCGTCGATGCGGCACTGGCGGGGGACTTCGCCACCGCACGCCGGCTGCACTTCGAACTGGACCCGATCATCCGGGCGGTGATGACACACATCCAGGGTGCGGTCGCCGCCAAGCAGATTTTGAAGTGGCAGGGCGTCCTGCCCAATTCGGTGGTCCGGCTCCCGCTGGTGGAACCGACCGAGGCCGAGCTCGCGCCGGTCCGCGCCGACCTGGCCGAGGCCGGCCTGGTGCTGGGGGTCTGACCGCCCGATGAGCGAGTCCACCATCACCCAGTTGCGCACGCCGCCGCTGCCTGAACCGGGGACGCTCCGGATCGTTCCGCTCGGCGGGCTCGGGGAAATCGGCCGCAACATGGCGGTCTTCGAGATCGACTCCAGGCTGCTGGTGGTTGACTGCGGCGTGCTGTTCCCGGAAGAGCACCAGCCGGGGGTGGACCTGATCCTGCCGGACTTCTCGTACATCGAGGACCGGCTCGACGACGTCGTCGGGGTGGTCCTGACCCACGGGCACGAAGACCACATCGGCGCCGTCCCGTACCTGCTGCGGATGCGGCAGGACATCCCGCTGATCGGTTCCCAGCTGACCCTGGCCCTGGTCGAGGCGAAGCTGGCTGAGCACCGGATCAAACCGCAGACCCTCATCGTCGCGGAGGGCCAGGTCGAGCAGTTCGGTCCCTTCGAGTGCGAATTCGTGGCGGTCAACCACTCGATCCCGGACGCCTTGGCGGTCTTCATCCGCACCGCGGCCGGCACGGTGCTGCACACCGGCGACTTCAAGATGGACCAGTTGCCGCTGGACGGCCGGATCACGGACCTGCGCGCGTTCGCCCGGCTGGGGGAGGAGGGCGTGGATCTCTTCATGGCCGACTCCACGAACGCCGACGTCCCCGGCTTCACCACGGCCGAGAAGGAAATCTACCCGGTGCTGGAGCGCCTGTTCGGGCAGGTGCAAAAACGCATCATCGTCGCCTCCTTCGCGTCCCACGTGCACCGCGTGCAGCAGGTGCTCGACGCCGCCGCGGCCCACGGCCGGCATGTGGCGTTCGTCGGCCGCTCGATGGTGCGGAACATGGGCATCGCCGCCAAACTGGGCTACCTGAACGTTCCCGAGGGCATCCTCGTGGACCTGAAAAACGTGGAGGACTTCCCGGACGACCGGATCGTGCTGATGTCCACCGGGTCGCAAGGCGAGCCGATGGCGGCGCTGTCGCGGATGGCCAACGGCGACCACCGCGTGCAGGTTGGCGCGGGGGACACGGTGATCCTGGCGTCGTCGTTGATCCCGGGCAACGAGAACGCCGTCTTCCGGGTGATCAACGGCCTGCTCAAGCTTGGCGCCGACGTCATCCACAAGGGCAACGCCAAGGTCCACGTGTCCGGCCACGCCGCGGCCGGGGAACTCCTGTACTGCTACAACATCCTGCGGCCCAAAAACGCCCTCCCGGTGCACGGCGAGACCCGCCACCTGATTGCGAACGGGCGGCTGGCCGAGCAAACCGGCGTGCCCGCCGGGAACGTGCTGCTCGCGGACGACGGATCGGTGGTCGACCTGAAGGACGGCACGGCCCGGATCGTCGGCCAGATCGAATGCGGCTACGTGTATGTGGACGGATCCAGCATCGGTGAAATCACCGACGCCGACCTCAAGGACCGCCGGATCCTGGGCGAGGAGGGCTTCATTTCCGTCATCACCGTGGTCAACCGCAGCACCGGCCAGATCGTCTCCGGTCCCGAAATCCATGCGCGCGGGTTCGCCGAGGACGATTCGGTGTTCGACGACATCAAACCCAGGATCATCGCAGCCCTCGAAGAAGCCGTGGTCAGCAACATGGACCACACGACCTACCAGTTGCAGCAGGTCGTGCGCCGGGTGATCGGCACGTGGGTGAACAAACGGCACCGCCGCCGGCCGATGATCGTTCCCGTGGTTCTGGAGGCCTGATCCCGCACCCGGCGCAGCCGATCCGCCGGAGCCAAATCCCGCGGATCACGCCGGGCAGCCGGTAACCTAGCCACTATGGCGACTCGTACTTCCCCTGCCCGAAAAGGCACCCAGCAGTCGCGCGGTAAGGCTACAGGCACCACTGCGCGCTCCTCCTCGGGGCGTTCCAGCAAGACCAAGGTGCTCGAGGTGCAGCCCCAGGAAGAGCAGCTGCCGCTGCTGGCCCGGCTGATCCAAGGGCTGTGGATGGCCGTGGCGCGTCCGGTGGCCGCGGGCGTCCGGAAGCTGGGCCCCGATGTGCGGCCCGACCCCGCACTGCGCCGCGACGGCACCGGCTTCTTCCTGCTGCTGCTGGCCGGCTGCGTGGCCACCGTCGAGTGGTGGGCGCTCGACGGCTGGTTCGGAGACGCCGTGCACGCCATGGCCGGCGGGACCTTCGGCTGGATGGCGCTGGTGCTGCCCGTGCTGCTGGTGATCATGGCCGTGCGCCTGATGCGCTGCCCGGAGGACTCTCCCGCCAACAGCCGCATCTCCATCGGCCTTATCCTGGCGCTGGCGTCCGGTTCCGGGCTGGCCCACGTGATCGGCGGCCAGCCCGCCCTCGCCGACGGCTTCGATGCCTTGTGGGCGGCCGGCGGCATGGCCGGGTTCCTGCTTGCCGCGCCGCTTGCAGCGGTCAACACCTGGCTGGCGGTGGCCTTCTACGCACTGCTGGCCTTCACCAGCATCCTGATCGTGACCGCCACGCCGTTCCGCCATATACCCATGCGCCTGCGGATGCTCTACGAGCATCTGATGGGCCAGGACCCGTCTGCAGAAGCCGGGTACCGGCCGGCCGCCGACGGGCATGACCAGAGCTACCTCTACGCCGACGACGCCCCGGCCAAGGAACCCAAGCCGCGGCGCAAGCTGTTCGGCAAGCGCAAGGCCGAAGAGACCGACGGCGGCGAGGACGAGGGTTTCTTCTTCGACGAGGCGTTCGAAACACCGGTGATCGAGGCCGGGGAGCCGGAGGAAGAAGCCGGAACGGAGCAGGCGGCACCGGCCGTGCCGCCGGGAGTTCGCAGGCCCACCCAAGCCGAGCTCGCCGTCGAAAAAATCAAGCGCAACCAGGGGCTGGTACCCGAAGGCGCCACCGAGGCGCTGCCGGTGCTGCCTGCCGCCGCGCCGGCGGCAGCGGCCCCCATCGTCCCGTCCACCCCGGTCCAGCCGCAGCCGCCGACCACCCCGATCCCGCAGCGCACCGAGCAGTTGCAGCTGGCCGGCGACGTCGCCTACACCCTGCCGCCCTCGGATTTCCTCCCCCCGGGACCGCCCTCGAAGGAACGCTCGGAGGCCAACGACGCCGTCGTCAAGGCGTTGACCGAGACGCTGGACCAGTTCAAGGTGGACGCGAAGGTCACCGGCTTCTCCCGCGGTCCGACGGTGACCCGCTACGAAATCGAGCTGGCGCCGGGCACCAAGGTCGAACGTGTCACCGCGCTGTCCAAGAACATCTCCTACGCCGTGGCCAGCTCGGACGTGCGCATCCTCTCGCCGATCCCCGGCAAATCGGCCATCGGCATCGAGATCCCGAATACCGACCGCGAAACGGTCTCCCTGGGCGACGTGCTCAGGTCCAACAACGCCCGCAAGACCGAGCACCCGATGGTCATGGGCGTGGGCAAGGACGTGGAGGGCGGCTTCGTGCTGGCCAACCTGGCCAAGATGCCGCACCTGCTCGTCGCCGGCGCTACCGGCGCGGGCAAGTCTTCGTTCGTGAACTCGATGATCACCTCGATCCTGATGCGCTCGACGCCGGACGAGGTGCGGATGGTCATGGTGGACCCCAAGCGCGTGGAACTGACCGCGTACGAGGGCGTGCCGCACCTGATCACGCCGATCATCACCAATCCGAAGAAGGCGGCCGAGGCGCTGCAGTGGGTGGTCCGGGAGATGGACACCCGCTACGACGACCTCGCCAACTTCGGCTACAAGCACATCGATGATTTCAACAAGGCCGTGCGCAACGGGAAGGTTGTGCCGCCGGCCGGGTCCAAGCGCGTGATCAAGCCCTACCCCTATCTGCTGGTGATCGTGGACGAGCTCGCCGACCTGATGATGGTCGCCCCGCGGGACGTCGAGGACTCCATCGTCCGTATCACGCAGCTCGCCCGCGCCGCCGGCATCCACCTGGTGCTGGCCACGCAGCGGCCGTCGGTGGACGTGGTGACCGGCCTGATCAAGGCCAACGTGCCGTCACGGATGGCGTTCGCCACCTCGTCGGTGACCGACTCCCGCGTGGTGCTCGACCAGCCCGGCGCGGAGAAGCTCATCGGCCAGGGCGACGCCTTGTTCCTGCCGATGGGCGCCAACAAGCCCATCCGCGTCCAGGGCGCCTGGGTCTCCGAATCGGAAATTCACAAGGTCGTGGAACACGTCAAGGGACAGCTGCAAGCCGTCTACCGGGACGACGTCGCCGTCGAGGCGCCGAAGAAGCAGATCGACGACGACATCGGTGACGACCTGGACGTGTTGCTGCAGGCGACCGAACTCGTGGTCACTACGCAGTTCGGCTCGACGTCGATGCTGCAGCGGAAGCTGCGCGTGGGCTTCGCCAAGGCCGGCCGCCTGATGGACCTGCTGGAGTCCAGGGGCGTGGTCGGCCCGTCCGAGGGCTCGAAGGCACGCGACGTGCTGGTCAAGCCGGACGACCTGGCCGCGACGCTTGCCGCCATCCGTGGCGATGAGCCGCCGGCGGCCGCCCCGGCCGCGGCGGGCGAGGCCGATCCGCTGACGGAGGCGCTGGCGGAGAACGCCAACGCGAACCACGGCTTCGAGGGCCCGCGTGACCTGGTCGCGGAGGACCTGGCCTCCCGGCCGCAGGCGGAGGACTACTACTACGACGACGAATCAGGGTCCGAGGACGCCTGGAGCCTGACCGGGCGCTGAGGCGGGTGCCGCGTGCCCGCCGGCGGCGGCCGAAGGGCCACGGCGGGCGGGTAGCCTTGAAACCGTGACTGATTCAGTGTCCCGCCCCGTGCCCCTGCTCAATATCGCCAACGTCCTCACCACCGTGCGGATCCTGCTGGTCCCGTTTTTCATCTGGTTCCTGCTGGCCGACGCCGGAGCAGGGCAGGTGTTCCGCTGGCTGGCCGTGGCGGTGTTTGCCGTCGCGATCTACACCGACAAGCTTGACGGCGACCTGGCGCGGTCCCGGGGCCTGATCACCAACTTCGGCAAAATAGCCGACCCGATCGCCGACAAACTCCTGATCGGTGCGGCCCTGATCCTCCTGTCGGTGCTGGGCGACCTGCCGTGGTGGATCACCGTCGTCATCCTGGTCCGGGAGCTGGGCATCACCCTGCTGCGTTTCGTCGTCATCCGCTACGGCGTCATGCCGGCCTCGCGCGGCGGCAAGTTAAAGACCGTGCTGCAAACCCTGGCGATCTTCCTGTACCTCCTGCCGCTGGAGGCGTGGCTGGGATCCTGGGCCGTCTGGGTCGCCTTTGCCGTCATGGCGGTCGCCGTCGTCGTCACCGTCGCAACCGGCATCGACTACGTGGTCAAGGCAGTGGCGCTGCGCCGTGCCGCCCTCGCGAAGCCGCAGGGCCGGCCGTGAGCACGTCCGCATCCGTGATCGTAGGGGCCGCCATCGCCCGGAAGGTGACCTTGGCCACGGCCGAATCACTGACGGCGGGAATGGTGGCGGCGGAACTGGCCACCGTTCCCGGAGCTTCGGGCGCGCTCCGCGGCGGCGTGGTGTCCTACCAGAGCCGGATCAAGACGGCGGTGCTCGGCGTCGACGCGGGCCTGCTCGAGCGCGAGGGCGCGGTCACGGAAGCGGTCGCCTGCCAGATGGCCGACGGCGCCAGGCGCGTGTTGCAGGCCGACATCGCGGTATCCACGACCGGGGTGGCGGGACCGGAACCGCACGGTGGACGGGATGTGGGAACCGTGTGGATCGGCGTAGCCTCTCCGGACGGCACGCGCGCCGTCGGATACCGTTTCGAGGGGGACCGCGCCCGCATCCGGCGGCTGGCGTGCGAAGCGGCCATCGAGCAACTGGGCCTCGCGATCGACGCCGCTCTCGGTCCCGCCGGCACCGGAGATTCGGGCCCGGGAACAAAAACTTTGATTCAGTAGTTATCAAAGGGTGTCAGCAACTGTTACGTTGTTGGCCTAGGCTTGGAAGACAGCGGCGCGAGCCGCACACCTCATGAGGGAGCAAGGCGATACAGATGGTAAAGCAGCCCGTGTCCGTAAACGGTGTAGTCCGTTGGCGTGATGTGGGATTGGCCGAAGAACCGCGCACGGAGCAGAAGGAGCGCAAGATGGTGGTGCTACGACACGAGATTGGCGACGTCCTCCGCGATGTCCGGCAGCGTCAGGGACGCACCCTTCGAGAAGTGTCGCACAGCGCCCGCGTCTCCCTCGGATACCTGAGCGAAGTCGAACGCGGCCAGAAGGAAGCATCGTCGGAACTCCTGTCCTCGATCTGCTCGGCCCTGGACGTTCCCCTGTCGCACATGCTCCGCGAAGTCAGCGACCGGGTCGCGGACGCCGAGGGCGTCGTCATTCCCGACACCGTTCCGCAGGAACTGTCCCGGGAGTTTGTCGGGGCCATTCCCGACGAGCTGCCCGACGAGCTGCGCGGACTGGCTTCCGCCCGCTACTGACCCGAAAACCTGAACCGGCCGGTTCCGCCCTCTGGCGGACCGGCCGGTTTTTGTTGTGCCCGCCGGTGCCACGCCGCGCCTCTCGTCCCGGAGGCTGTGCCGCTAGTGGACGGGCGGCTCATTGGCGTACGAAGCGTTCAGCCGGTCCAGCAGTTGTCCCAGCGTGGACAGGTCCTCGACGGACCAGTCGCCAAGCCGCTCGTGGAAGGCGACTTTGCGGGCGGCCTGTGCCTCGGCCAGCTTTTCCAGCCCGGCCGGAGTCAAGGTGATGGATTGGGCCCGTCCGTCCAGTGGATCAGCCTCCTTGCCAACCAGTCCCAACTGCTCCAGCATGGCGATCTGGCGGCTCACGGAGGGTTTGCCCACCCCGATGGCGGCCGCCAGTTCGGTCAGGCGCATTGAGCGCTCCCGCTGCAGGATCAACAGCAGTCCGTAAGCGGCAGGTTCCATGTCCGGGTGGACGTTTCGTGCCACCCGGTGAGAATTCGCCCTGGCCCGGCGCCAGAGCAGGCTCAGCTGCCGTTCCAGTGCTTCGATGGCCGCATCGAACCCTGCATCTGCGCTGCCTGTGGCGTGGTCTGTCATGGGCTCATTGTAATGAGCAGCATGCACACGCAGGGCAACGGCGGCCTGACGCGCCGTACCCTTATTCCGACGGCGCCGAATCTCCGTCCGGCCCGGTTGAGGCCGGACGGACACGTGAGAAGATGGACGCGTGCGAACCAGTGACTTCTGGCGGTTGATGGACGATGAATTCGGTCCCGCATACTCGCATGTCCTGGCTGCCGACCTGGTGCTGGGTCAGCTCGGGGGCCGTACCGCGGCCGAAGCGCTGGCCGCGGGCATCCCGCCCAAAACCGTGTGGCTGGCCCTCTGCGATGTCCAGGACGTTCCGCCCGAGCGGCGCTGGGGCAAGGACCGCGAGCCGCGCGGCTGAACAGACACGCCGCGCCAAATGCCGATATGTTCGAAAGTGTGTTCGGATCCCGCTAAGCTTCTACACAGACCCCCGAGTGGACGGATCATCCACACGCTCCGCTGCCGATCCCATTTTGTCCGAACCGGCGGTTACGGTCGGAAGACGTCAAGACAAAAAATGGCCCGAGGGCCGCAAGAGACTGAGGTGAACAATGGCCGCACCAGCTGACCGCGAGAAGGCACTGGAAGCTGCGCTGGCGCAGATCGACAAGCAGTTCGGCAAGGGGTCGGTGATGCGGCTCGGCGACGACACGCGCGCCCCCATCGAAACGATCTCCACCAGCTCGATCGCCTTGGACGCTGCCCTGGGCATCGGCGGCCTGCCGCGCGGCCGCGTGGTCGAGATCTACGGTCCGGAATCTTCCGGTAAGACCACCGTGGCGCTCCACGCCGTGGCCAGCGCCCAGCGGAACGGCGGCATCGCAGCCTTCATCGACGCCGAGCACGCGCTGGACCCGGAATACGCCAAGAAGCTCGGGGTGGACACCGACGCCTTGCTGGTGTCGCAGCCGGATACCGGTGAGCAGGCCCTGGAAATCATGGACATGCTGATCGGCTCCGGCTCCCTCGACATCATCGTGATCGACTCCGTCGCGGCCCTCGTGCCCCGCGCGGAGATCGAGGGCGAAATGGGCGACAGCCACGTGGGCCTCCAGGCCCGACTTATGAGCCAGGCACTGCGAAAGATCACCGGGCGGCTCAACCAGTCCAAGACCACGGCCATCTTCATCAACCAGCTGCGCGAAAAGATCGGCGTGTTCTTCGGCAGCCCGGAGACCACCACCGGCGGTAAGGCGCTGAAGTTCTATGCCTCCGTGCGCATCGACGTGCGCCGCATCGAGACCCTGAAAGACGGCGCCAACCCGGTGGGCAACCGTACCCGCGCCAAGATCGTCAAGAACAAGATGGCTCCGCCCTTCAAGCAGGCCGAGTTCGACATTCTGTACGGTCACGGCATTTCCCGCGAGGGCGGCCTGATCGACATGGGCGTGGAACATGCGCTGGTCAAGAAGTCGGGCGCCTGGTTCACCTACGACGGCGACCAGCTGGGCCAAGGCAAGGAAAACGCCCGCAAGTTCCTCATCGACAACCCGGACCTGGCCGATGAGCTGGAGCGCAAAATCCGGCAGAAGCTCGGGATCGACCCCGTTCCGGACAGCGGAGAAGAAGGCGGACCGAAGCTCAAGGCAGTCGACGGATTCTAGGTGGCCCGCAGGCATGGTCCGGCCGCCGGGCCAACGCCGGGCAGCCCGGCCGACCTGGCGCCCGAGGCGGATCCCCATGCGGTGGCACGCTCGATCGTGCTGGGCGCGCTGACACGGTCCCCGAAAAGCCGCGCGCAGCTGGCCGCAAAGCTGGCTGAGCGCGGCGTCCCGGACGACGTCGCCGAGGCGGTGCTCGACCGATTCGAAGAAGTCAATCTCATTGACGACGCCGGGTTCGCCGAAATGTGGGTGCGCAGCCGCTCCCAGACCCGTTCCTTGGCGCGCGCTGCCCTCAAGCGGGAACTCGCGGAGAAGGGCATCTCCGGCGACGTCGCCGAGCAGGCACTTGACCAGCTTTCGCCCCACGATGAGCTGGAAGCCGCGCGGGGACTTGTTCGCCGCAAGATCCGTCCCGACTGGGAACTGAACGACAGGTCGGCCAGGGACAAGCATCTGCGGCGCTTGGTTTCGATGCTGGCCCGGAAGGGCTATCCACCCTCGCTGGCCTACCGGGTCGCCGACGAGGAACTCGGCACCGCCGCCAACCCAGAGTTTTAAGCGGCTCCGTTATGCAATTGAGACTTTCCGGGGTTTGGTCGGTATCATTGTGCGACTGTGAGCCCATCGCAGAATCAACGACGAAAATCCACCCAGCTACGCAGGAGCAACCGCAGGCGGCGCCGCCTCCGGATGGCGGCGGGGCTGACTCTCGGCTCTGTGGCCGCCCTCGGCGCAACCGGGGCAGCGGGCGCCCTCCACAACGGCCATAGCCCGTCCGCAGCGGTGGGACTCATCGCAGCCCCGGTGAAGCAACTGATGGGCTGGAGCGACCCGGACGAGGGGCAGCGGCCGTTGGCGCGTGCGGCCCAGCGGCAGCAAACGGAGGAAGCGTCCACCGACGCAACCGTCCCGAAGGCCGACCGGGCGCCGGAGGCGCGCACGGAAGAAAAGGAAACTGCCGCCGCACGGGCGGCCGAAACCCCTGCAGCAGAGCCCGCGGAGAAGGAAGCCTCCGGCCCTGCGGATCCGGGGCAACACGGCGACGCCGGAGCGCAGGCGGGCGCGGCACGGGAGGGCGCGGCGACAGACCCAGCCGGTAAGGCAGCTGCCGGACGCACGGCCGAAGAGCAAACCGCACCGGGGGCAAGTGATCAGCAGACCGCAGCCGGCGCGGCCGAAGAACAGGCACCGGCGGCCGGCGCGGCGGCAGACCAGGGCGGCTCCTCGGCTCCTGCCGAGGCGCCCGCGAACGACCCGGAGCCAGCCGACACCCACACCGGAGCAGCAAGCCCGGCCCCCGGCTGGGGTGCCGGGGAATTGGCCTGCCTCGAAGAACTCTGGAACCAGGAGTCGGAAGGCAACGCCAGCGTTGAGAAATCGACCGACGGCGGGTATGTTTTCCGGATCCGGCTCGACCGCGGCCTGGATTACATCGAGTCCCGGTACGGTTCGCCGTGCCTGGCCCTGGACTTCCAGCTGGCCAATAACTGGTACTGATTTGCCGGCCGTGCGAATTGTGGCCGGTCCCGCCGCAGGCCGTACCCTTGTAAGGTGAGTTTGACTGCCCCAGCCCCGCCCATCGAGACGCAGCACGAAGCCCGCACATACCAAGTGCGCACGTTCGGCTGCCAGATGAACGTACACGATTCCGAGCGGCTTGCCGGGCTCCTCGAGGCGGCCGGCATGGTCGAGTCCCAAGGCGGGCAGGCCGACGTCGTGGTGTTCAATACCTGCGCGGTGCGGGAGAACGCCGACAACAAGCTGTACGGCAACCTTGGCCAACTCGCCCCCGTGAAGGAACGCAACCCCGGCATGCAGATCGCCGTCGGCGGCTGCCTGGCGCAGAAGGACCGGGAGACAATCCTCCGGAAGGCGCCCTGGGTCGACGTCGTGTTCGGCACCCACAACGTGGGTTCGCTTCCCGCCCTGCTGGAACGTGCCCGGCACAACAACGAGGCGCAGCTGGAAATCCTCGAGTCGCTTGATGTCTTCCCCTCGACGCTGCCCACCAAGCGCGACGCGGTGTACTCCGGGTGGGTTTCCATCTCGGTCGGCTGCAACAACACCTGCACGTTCTGCATCGTGCCCTCGCTGCGCGGCAAGGAACGCGACCGCCGGCCGGGGGACATCTTGGCGGAGGTCCAGGCCCTCGTCGACGACGGCGCCATCGAGGTCACCCTGCTGGGGCAGAACGTGAACTCCTACGGCGTGGAATTCGGCGACCGCGGCGCCTTCGCGAAGCTGCTGCGGGCCTGCGGCAGCATTGACGGCCTCGAACGGGTCCGGTTCACCAGCCCGCACCCGGCGGCGTTTACCGACGACGTCATCGACGCCATGGCCGAAACACCCAACGTCATGCCGCAGCTGCACATGCCGCTGCAGTCCGGGTCGGACAAGGTCCTGAAGGACATGCGCCGGTCCTACCGGTCCACGAAATTCCTCGGCATCCTCGAGAAGGTCCGGGAACGGATTCCGCACGCGGCCATCTCCACCGACATCATCGTCGGATTTCCCGGGGAGACGGAGGAGGATTTCCAAGCCACGCTGGAGGTGGTGGAACGGGCCCGCTTCGCCAGTGCCTTCACCTTCCAGTACTCCAAGCGGCCCGGCACGCCGGCCGCGGAACTGCCGGACCAGCTGCCCAAGGCCGTGGTGCAGGAACGCTACGAGCGCCTGATTGCCCTGCAGGACCGGATTGCCGCCGAAGAGAACGCCAAACAACTGGGCAGCCGGCTCGAGGTCATGGTGACCGCGCAGCAGGGACGCAAGGCGGAAGCGACCCACCGGCTCTCCGGGCGCGCCCGGGATCAGCGGCTGGTGCACTTTTCCGTGCCCGCGGGTGCGCCGGCGCCGCGGCCGGGCGATCTGGTCACCGTGACCGTCACCGAGGCGGCACCGTTCCACCTGATCGCCGACCCGGCATCCGAAGCGGACTACCAGCTGCGCCGCTCGCGCGCCGGGGACGCGTGGGACCGCTCCCAGGCGGATTCCTGTGCGGTACCGGCCGCCGCGGGCAAGCCCTCCCAGGTGTCGCTGGGCATGCCCGCGCTGCCTGGCCGAACCGCCTGACGGCGATGCCGGTCCACCCCCAAGCGCCGCGCGGCCCGGCGGTCATCGCCGTCGTCGGTCCCACCGGCTCCGGAAAATCGGATCTCGCCGTCGCGCTGGCCCGGCGGCTGGGCGGGGAAGTAATCAACGCCGACGCCATGCAGTTATACCGCGGCATGGACATCGGCACGGCCAAAATTGATCCGGCCGAGCGGCAAGGAATCGAGCACCACCTGCTGGACATCCTCGACGTGACGGAAGAGGCGAGTGTCTCTGCCTACCAACACCAGGCCAGGGAAGCGATCGACGCCGTGCATGGGCGGGGGCGCCGGGCCATCCTCGTCGGTGGTTCCGGACTGTATGTACGGGCCGCCCTGGATGCGATCGAGTTTCCGGGTACCGATCCGGCCCTGCGCCGCGGCCTCGAAGAGGAGCTGGAAAGGCTCGGCCTCGCAGCGATGCGGGAGCGGTTGCGGCAGGTCGACCCGGTGTCCGCCGGGCGGCTGGCCGACGCCCGCCGGGTTATCCGGGCGCTGGAAGTGCGGCAACTGACCGGGCGTCCGTTCAGCTCCTACATGCCGGAGCGGGAGTATGTCCGCCCGACCGTGCAGATCGGCCTCCGGGTGGACCGCGAGCGGCTTAAGCACCGTCTGGCCGGCCGCGTCCATACGATGGTGGAACGCGGGCTGCTGGAGGAAGTCGCGGCACTGGACCGGCAGGGCCTGCGCCAGGGCCGGACTGCCTCGCGCGCGCTCGGCTACGCCCAGTTCCTGAAGGTGGTCGACGGTGAATGGACCCGGGACGAGGCCGCCGAGGACACCATCGCCGCCACCCGCAAGTTCGCCCGGCGCCAGCTGACCTGGTTCCGCGCCGATCCGAGGATTCACTGGCTGGACTGGGAGGATCCGCTGGCGGCGGACAAGGCGGCAGCGCTCATCGCTAAGCTTGAGCCGTGAACAACCCCATGCCTGATCATCTGTCGGCCCTCGCCGGGCTGCCCTTTGCCAAGGGACACGGCACCGGCAACGACTTTGTGCTCATTGCCGATCCCGACGGGGCCAAGCGCCTCGGGGCCGAGGCGGTCGCCGGCCTCTGCCACCGCCACCTCGGCATCGGCGCCGACGGGCTCATCCGTGCGGTCCGGTCCCGGCATCTTCCCGAGGGCCGCGAGCTGCTGGAGAGCGCGCCGGAGGCCGAGTGGTTCATGGACTACTACAACGCCGACGGCTCGACCTCGGAAATGTGCGGCAACGGGGTCCGCGTCTTCGTGCACTTTCTGCTGGCCGAAGGACTCGTCCAGCTGCCGGCCGGCGAGTCGCTGACCATCGGGACCCGGGCGGGAACCAAAACGGTCAGCCGGTCAGCCAACGGCTACGCCGTGGACATGGGACCGTGGGAGTTCATCTATCCGGCGGAGGCTGCCGCCAGGGCGATGGATTCGACGGTCAGCGCAGGCGGCCTCCAAGTGCCGCGGCCGGCACTGTCGGTGAGTCTGGGGAACCCGCACACAGTGGTCGCCCTCGCCGGGCTCGAAGAACTGGCCGCCACCGAGTTGTTCCACGCGCCGGCGGTAGACCCGGTCCCGGAGAACGGAACGAATGTTGAGTTTGTCGTGCCGGCGGAACCCCTCGTCGCCGACGGCGCCGGGCACATCAGCATGCGCGTGCACGAGCGCGGGGTAGGGGAGACCCAGTCCTGCGGGACCGGCGCCTGCGCTGCCGCCGCCGCCATCCGCTACTGGGCGGGTGCGGGCGCACCCGACGACTGGCAGGTCGGCGTGCCGGGCGGCGTTGTCCGGGTCCGGTTCATCCCTGCGGCCGACGGACGGGAACATGTGGAGCTGAGCGGCCCCGCCGTGCTCGTGTCCCGAGGCGTGGTGGCCTGACCGAAGCGGCTCAGCCGGCCCGCCGCACGCAGAGCACCCGGAACGTCTTTGCGGTGCTTTCACGGCTGACCGCGTAGTCTGACGGCAGTTCGGCCGCGAGCCAGCGCTGCAGCGAGTCCGATCCCAGGTTCTTCTGGACGACCAGCCAGGCGGTGCCCCCGGGTGCGAGGCGGGGCAGCCACATCAGCAACAGTGCGTGAAGCTCGCTCTTGCCGATCCGAATCGGAGGATTGGACCAGATGGTGTGGAACTGCAGGGCCGGGTCAACGTCTTCCGGGCGGCAGGCACGGACGTTGGCCAGCCCCAGCGACGCGGCGTTGTCGTTGGTCAGGGCGATGCTGCGTTCATTGACATCCACGGCCAGCACCGTGGCATCGGGGGACTTCAGCCCCATGGTGAGCGCGAGCGGTCCCCACCCGCAGCCGATGTCGAGCAGGTTGCCTTCCGGAGCAGGCGGAGGGACCTCGTCCAAAAGCACCGCCGTGCCCTTGTCGAGGCCGTCCGGACTGAAGATGCCTCCAGCTGTTTGCAGCTGCCGCATGCGGCCATCCAGCTCGACGGCGAGGGTGCGGCGAACCTCGGGATTGCCTGGTTGCGCGCTGAAGTAGTGCTCTGTTCCCATAATCGGCCAGATTAGTGCGCAGCCCGCGGAATCGGTATCTAGGCCCACCTAAGCAACGTCCGCTCTGATACCGTGGGAGGCATGAAAAAGCTGTGATTGCGCCGTAACCTGCTGTCTCCGCTCGTAGGCGGACAGCGCGTGCCGATGGTTGAGGCCTTGACCTCCCCGGCCGCCGGGCAATCACCGTTCCCGAAGGCTCACTCGAGTCCCTTCTGATCCGGTGCCGCAGCCGCCGCAAGGGCTGCGGCGGTCCCCGGCACCCGCTGCTTGCCCTGCCGCCCGGCCGGGCGGCAGCCCCGCCTTTCCCGCCCGGCAGCGCCCGGGCCCATGCCAGGAGGACTTTTGGCGAATCATCCACAAACTGCATCTTCGGGCTCTGCCGGCCGCATCCCGGAGGACTACGATAAGACCACGGACATTTCGAAGGAGAGCATGACCACCAACCACCCCCAGCCGACACCGGAACCGGAAATGACGCCTGACGAGATCCAGGCGGTCATCGACCGAATCCTGGCCCGCGACACCGCGGCGCGAGGCAAACAGGGCGTCGGCGGCAGAGCCCAGGCACTCTCCGAACTTGATGCCGAGCATTCCGAATTCGACGGCGACCAGCAGGACCTCGCGGAACGCCGCGCCCTGCGGCGCGTAGCCGGCCTGTCCACCGAGCTTGAGGACGTCACCGAGGTTGAGTACCGGCAGCTGCGCCTGGAGCGCGTTGTCCTCGCCGGTCTCTGGACCGAAGGCACGGCCGACGACGCCGACAATTCCTTGCGGGAGCTGGCAGCGCTGGCCGAGACAGCCGGCTCCGAGGTGCTGGACGGTATTGTCCAGCGCCGGCTGAAGCCGGATCCGGGGACTTTCCTGGGCTCCGGCAAGGCCCAGGAACTGCGCGACATTGTGATGTCCACCGGCGCCGACACGGTCATTGTCGACGGCGAGCTGTCGCCGTCGCAGCGCCGCGGTTTGGAAGACATCGTGAAGGTCAAGGTCATTGACCGCACCGCGCTCATCCTGGATATTTTCGCGCAGCATGCCAAGAGCCGCGAAGGCAAGGCCCAGGTAGAGTTGGCCCAGCTTGAGTATCTGCTGCCCAGGCTCCGAGGCTGGGGCGAGTCCATGTCCAGGCAGGCCGGCGGCCGGGTGGGGGCGGCCGGCGGCGGCATTGGTTCCCGCGGGCCCGGTGAGACGAAGATCGAGCTGGACCGCCGGCGCATCCGTACCCGGATGGCGAAGCTGCGCCGGGAGATCACCGGCATGAAGCCCGCACGGGAAACCAAGCGCGCCAACCGCCGCCGCAATGCCGTGCCGTCGGTGGCAATCGCCGGCTACACCAATGCCGGCAAGTCGTCGCTGCTCAACCGCCTGACCGATGCGGGTGTGCTGGTCGAGAACGCGCTCTTCGCCACCTTGGATCCGACCGTCCGCCGGGCGGAAACACCGGACGGTATCGGTTACACGCTCGCCGACACGGTAGGGTTCGTCCGGTCGTTGCCGACGCAGCTGGTGGAAGCCTTCCGCTCCACCCTGGAGGAGGTTGCCGACGCCGACGTCATCCTGCACGTCGTCGACGTCTCGCATCCCGACCCGGAGGGCCAGATCGCCGCCGTGCGCGAGGTGCTGACCGAAATCGAAGCACGGCATATTCCGGAAATCGTCGTCTTGAACAAGGCCGATGCCGCCGATCCGTTCGTGGTCGAGCGACTGCGCCAGCGTGAACCGCGGCACGTCGTGGTCTCGGCGCGGACCGGGCAGGGCATCGATGAGCTGCTTCGGCTCGTCAGCGAGACGATCCCGCGGCCGAGTGTGAAGCTGCAGCTGCTGGTGCCCTACGACCGCGGCGAAGTGATTAGCCGCCTGCACAACGAAGACGCCGAGATCCTCTCCATGGAGCATGGCGGGGACGGCACGCGGCTCGACGTGATGGTGCGCGAGGGCCTGGCATCGGAGCTGGAACAGTTCCTGCGGCATGACTGACGTCCAGGTTCCCGCCGGTGAGGCGCTGCGGCTGCTTGACGTCGCCGTACAGGAGATGGGCGGGCAGCACCGTGCCGGGCAGCACGAGATGGCGGCGAAAGTAGCCGAGGCCTTCGAGCGCCGGCAACACCTGCTGGTGCAGGCGGGCACAGGCACCGGCAAGTCGCTGGCCTACTTGGTGCCGCTCATGGTCCAGGCGCTGGAGGGGGAGAAGCCGGCGATCGTCTCCACCGCAACATTGGCGCTGCAATCGCAGATCGTCAAGCGGGATCTGCCCCGGCTGTTGGAGGCCGTCGCCGACGAGCTGCCCAGGCCGCTGGACGTCGCTTTGCTCAAGGGCAGGAACAATTACCTCTGCCTGCACAAGCTCGCGGGCGGCTTTCCGGACGAGGACGCGCCGGCGGCACTGTTCAGCCTCGGCGAGGACGCGGTGCCGCATCCTTCTCCGGCCGGCGCAGCGTCGGCTTCCGGCGCCTCGGGCGCGCTGGGCAAGGAAGTCGTGCGCCTGCGCGAGTGGGCGCACGAGACCGAAACCGGGGATCGGGATGAACTGGTGCCCGGTGTCAGCGATCGGGCCTGGCGGCAGGTCTCCGTCGGCTCCATGGAGTGCCTGGGCGCCCAGAAGTGTCCCCTGGCCGCCGAGTGCTTCAGCGAACTGGCACGGGGCCGCGCGGCGGAGGCAGACATCGTGATCACGAACCATGCCATGCTGGCCATCAACGCCTTCGAGGGCGTCGCGGTACTCCCGGACTATGACGTGGTGGTCATCGACGAGGCCCATGAGCTGCAGGACCGCGTCACCAGCGCCGTCGCGGGGCAACTCTCCGCCGCCATGGTGCGTACCGCCGCCTCGACGGCACGCAAACACACGGGGATCAGCGTGGAGCCTTTGAACTCCGCCGCCGATGCGCTGGAGGACGTCCTGCAGTCGGTGCCCACCGGCCTGCTGGCGGCCGGCCTCCGCGAGGAGCATGAGCTGGTTCTTGCGCAGGTACGGGAAGCGGCCCGCGCGGCGCTCTCCGACTCGAAGCCCGAGGGTGCGGGGGCAGCGGACGGCGGACGGCAGATGGCGCGCTCACGGCTCGCGGCCGTGCTGGAACTGGCCGAACGGCTGCTGTCCGCTCCGGACTCCCGGGAGGTCATCTGGGCGACCCGTCCCAGCACCTATGGCGAGGCCGGCGACTACGCCGCCAATGACGACCAGCCGGCAACGTTGAACATAGCGCCGCTCTCGGTGGCGTCCCGGCTGCGTGAGGGCTTGTTCGACGACCATACCGTTGTGCTGACATCGGCGACGTTGTCGGTCGGGGGGACCTTCGATGCCGTCGCCGGGTCGCTCGGACTGCTCGGAGCCGGCGCGCCCGCCTATTCCAGCGTGGACGTGGGCAGCCCCTTCGATTACCCCAGGCAGGGCGTGCTCTACGTGGCGTCGCATCTGCCGAAGCCGGGCCGGGGCACCAGCCCGGAACAGCTCGATGAACTCGAGGAGCTGCTGCTGGCCTCGCGCGGCGGCGCCCTGGGCCTGTTCTCCTCGCGGCGTGCGGCAGAAGAAGCCGCGGCCGAGATGCGCGGGCGCACCGACCTGACCATCCTGTGCCAGGGCGAATCGTCGATGGGCGCGCTGGTCCGCCAATTCGCCGAAGAGCCCGACACCTGCCTGTTCGGCACCATGACGCTCTGGCAGGGCGTCGACGTTCCCGGTTCCGCGTGCCGGCTCGTGGTCATCGACC
Source organism: Arthrobacter sp. MDT2-34-1 (assembly GCF_059091365.1). Lineage (NCBI taxonomy): Bacteria > Bacillati > Actinomycetota > Actinomycetes > Micrococcales > Micrococcaceae > Arthrobacter > Arthrobacter sp. MDT2-34-1. The sequence continues at coordinate 33,373 of NZ_JBNHGO010000004.1, read as the reverse complement.
GGATTCCGTTCCCCCGGCCGGATGACCCGCTCACGACTGCCCGAACCCGGTCCGTGGCGCAGTCCGGGGGAAACGGTTTCATGACGGTCTCGGCGACCCATGCGGCCGTGCGGCTGGCCCAGGGAGCCGGCAGGCTGATCCGCGCGTCAAACGACCGTGGAGTGGTGGCCGTGTTGGACTCCCGGCTGGCGACGGCGCGCTACGGGAGTTTCCTCCGCAGCGCCCTGCCGCCCTTCTGGAGTACCAAGGACGGCGCCACGGCCCGCCAGGTCTTGGAAAGGCTGGCTACGGCCTCAGCCTGAACGGGCTGGGGGCACGCCCGTTCCGGAGCGAGCGGGGCCCTGCCCGGGGACCGCCCGTGCGGGCAGGGGATCCCGGGGTGGCTGCAGCGCGGACCGGGGAGACCGGGCGCGTCAGAGGGCCCGCATCACCGAGACAACCTTGCCCATGATGGTTGCGTGGTCGCCCAGAATCGGTTCGTACTGGGTATTCTGCGGCAACAGCCAGGTATGGCCGTCGCGCTGCCGGAAGGTCTTGACCGTTGCTTCGTCGTCGAGCAGCGCCGCCACGATGTCGCCGTTCTCGGCCGTGTGCTGCTGGCGGACCACGACCCAGTCGCCGTCACAGATGGCCGCATCGATCATGGAATCGCCCGAGACCCTGAGCATGAACAACTCGCCGTGTCCCACCAGTTGCCGCGGCAGGGGCATGACGTCCTCGACCGCCTGGTCCGCCAGGATCGGCCCGCCCGCTGCGATCCTTCCCACCAGCGGCACCATCGCCGTGTCGGATGACGTGGTCAGCTCGGATACGGCGACGCCGCTGGAGCTGCGCAGCTGTTGCGGTTCATCGACTCCGACGATTTCCACACCCCCGTGCTCGAGTGTCAGCGGGGTCAGGATTTCCATGGCACGGGGACGCTTGGGGTCCCGCCTGATGTAGCCCATCTTCTCCAGTTGGGCCAACTGGTGCGTGACGCTGGACAGGCTTGCCAGACCGACCGTGTCACCGATCTCGCGCATGGACGGAGGGTATCCGTGGGACATGACGGAGCGCTGGATGGTTTCCAGAATCTTCTTCTGCCGCGGCGTCAGGCTGCGCCCCACTTTGACGGGCCGGCCGCGTCGCTTCGCTCCGGCAGTGGTGGTGGTCTCTTCCGACATGTCCGGCCCCGGTCTCCCCGTAGTGGTCCCTGCGCCGGCGCCGTAGCGGAACCGCACATGGACTGTTGTCTCAACTGTTTTGTCGGTGGCGGCTGATGCACTGCTCTTACTGCCGCCCGACGCTTACAACGCTAGGCGAGGCGGTAGCGAATTTCAAACATTTGTTCGACTGAGTCTCGACAATGTTCGATCACCAGTGCTAAAACTGTAAGAGACGCATTCGAAGATACGTTCGAATATCGTTGCAAGACGATCGAAACCAGCCGAAATAGATCGAATATCGGAAAGGTGGCACCATGTCCGCCCAGCTCGCACCGCAGCCCGCCGGCCTTCGTACCAGCACAGGCCTGCGGCTGACCCGCCGCGGCCGTTTGTTGCTGATCGGCCTGCCGCTGATGCTCGCCGCGGCCGCAGCCCTGACCCTGATCGGTTTCTTCACGGCTCCGGCAATGGCCGCCGCCGGGGGGCTGGGACCTGGACCGGCGGCGACCGTCACGGTCGTCAGCGGCCAGACACTGTGGGACATCGCAGTGCAGTCCGCCCCGGACCGCAACCCCCACGATGTCATTTTCGAGATCGCGCAACTGAACGGTCTCCAGGGGGACGTCGTCCATGCCGGACAGCAGCTGCTGGTCCCGTCGGCGCGCTGAGGCAGCCGTAATATGAGCTGCTTCGGCCCGCCCGATTCCTGCCCCGGGCGGGCCGAAGCTTAAACTGGACCGGTGAGTGAGCAGCTAGAACGCCTGAACCGCCTGCCGTTGCGGGAAAATCTCCGGGGCCTGGAGCCGTATGGCGCGCCCCAGCTGGAGGTTCCCGTCCTCCTGAACGTCAACGAAAACACCCATGGCCTGCCCGATGCTGTCCGTCAGGCCATCGTCTCGGCCGTCAGCGAGGCTGCCGCGGGTCTGAACCGGTATCCGGATCGCGAGTTCACGAAGCTGAGGACGGCGCTGGCCGGCTACTTGGGGCACGGCCTCACCGCAGAGAACATCTGGGCCGCCAACGGATCGAACGAGGTCCTGCAGCAAATCCTCCAGGCCTTCGGCGGCCCCGGCCGCACCCTGCTGAGCTTCCCGCCCACCTATTCCATGTACCCGCTGCTGGCCAGCGGGACGGACACGGATTATCTGGCCGTCCCGCGGGGGGCAGACTTCACGCTGTCCCCGGACGCTGCCGCCGCCGCTGTGGCCGACTCCGGGGCAAACGTGGTCGTTCTTTGCTCGCCGAACAACCCGACGGGCACCGCCCTGGGTCTTGAGGTCGTGGAGGCGGCGTATGAAGCGGGGGAGGCCTCCAAGGCCATCGTGATCGTGGACGAGGCCTACGCCGAGTTCGCCCACGCCGGAACGCCGAGCGCGCTGACGCTGTTGCCGGGGCGGGAGCGGCTCATCGTTTCCCGCACCATGAGCAAGGCCTTCGCGCTGGCAGGCGCCAGGGTCGGGTACCTCGCCGCCGCACCGCAGATTACCGATGCGCTGCGCCTGGTCCGCCTGCCCTACCACCTGTCCGCCGTCACGCAGGCAACGGCCCTGGCCGCGTTGGACCATGCCGATGCGCTGCTGGCCAACGTCGAAGACATCAAGGCGCAGCGGGACCGCATTGTCGACGGGCTGGCCGAGCTGGGACTCGACCCGGCGCCGTCCGACTCAAACTTCGTGTTTTTCGGCGGGTTGGAGGACCCCCGCTCGGTGTGGCAGGGACTGCTGGAAGCCGGCGTGCTGATCCGCGACGTCGGGATCCCGGGCCATCTGCGGGTAACCGCCGGCACTGAGGCCGAGACCACAGCCTTCCTCGACGGCATCAAGGCCCTCGTGGCGAGCCCCGTCTCCTAAACTAGTAAGAGCGAACCGGCTCGCGCCGGTCGACCAATTCGTCAAAGGACTCCCATGACCGTGGAAACCACCACTGGACGTACCGCACGCCTCGAACGCATTACCAGCGAGTCGTCCGTGCTGGTTGAACTGGACCTCGACGGCACCGGCCGTTCCGAGATCAGCACCACCGTGCCGTTCTACGACCACATGCTCACCGCCCTGGCGAAGCACTCGCTCGTCGACCTGACGGTGAAGGCCAGCGGGGACACGCACATCGACGCGCACCACACCGTCGAAGATGTCGCCATCACCATCGGCGACGCGCTGAAGGAAGCGCTGGGCAATAAAGCCGGGATCCGCCGTTTCGGCGAAGCCACGGTGCCCCTGGACGAGGCGCTGGCCCACGCCGTCGTGGACATCTCCGGCCGGCCCTACCTGGTGCACACGGGAGAACCGGCAGGCCAGGAGTACCACTTGATCGGCGGACATTTCACCGGATCGCTGACCCGCCACGTGTTCGAATCGATCACACTGCACGCCCAGATCTGCCTGCACATGCGCGTGCTGGGCGGCAGGGACCCCCACCACATCGTCGAGGCCCAGTTCAAGGCCTTCGCCCGGGCACTCCGCGCCGCCGTCGAAGCCGATCCACGTGTCGAGGGCATTCCCTCGACGAAGGGAGCCCTGTGACGGCTGCGCCCAAGGTCACCGTACTGGACTACGGTTCCGGGAACGTCCGCTCGGCAGTCCGCGCGCTGGAGCACGTGGGTGCCGACGTCACGCTGAGCCATGCCTCCGACGACGTCCTCGACGCAGACGGCCTGCTGGTTCCCGGCGTCGGCGCCTTCGCCACGGTCATGCAGGGGCTCAAGTCCGTGGACGCGCTTCGCTGGATCGGGCGCCGGGTGGCCGGCGGCCGGCCCGTGCTGGGAATCTGCGTTGGCCTGCAGGTCATGTTCGAAGAAGGCGTGGAACATGGCGTCCGCACGCAGGGCGTCGGGGAATGGCCGGGAACCGTGGAAGCGCTGCCGGCGGAGGTCGTGCCCCACATGGGGTGGAACACCGTGGACGCCGCAGAGGGCAGCCGGCTGTTTGCCGGGATCGAAGACGAGCGCTTCTACTTTGTGCACTCCTACGGTGTGCAGCACTGGAACTTCGACGTCACCCAACCCGCGATGACGCCGCCGCTGGTGACCTGGTCCACGCACGGCGCCCCGTTCATAGCGGCCGTTGAAAACGGTCCGCTGAGTGCTACCCAGTTCCATCCGGAAAAGTCCGGAGACGCCGGCGCGGAGCTGCTGCGCAACTGGTTGAAGACGCTGAGGTAGCCATGGGCAGCATCCTCCTGATGGGCCTGGCCGGGCTGCTGGCCGGCGGCGCCATCTCGTTCCGGCAGCAGCGGCTGCCCAAGTGGTTGGTGATCGTCTTCTGGATCCTGGCCGGCCTGTCGCTGCTGGCTGCCTACTTGCTCACCCTCGGACCGGCCGAGTAACCACACCCATCCCGCGCCCGCTGACGGCGCGCAGAAAGCGGAAGAACCATGACGAACCAAACCTCCATCCTTGAACTTTTGCCCGCGGTCGACGTTGCCGACGGCCAGGCCGTCCGGCTGGTCCAAGGCGAAGCCGGCAGCGAGACCGGCTACGGGGATCCGCTGGAGGCTGCGCTGGCGTGGCAGAACGACGGGGCGGAATGGGTGCACTTGGTGGACCTCGATGCGGCGTTCGGCCGGGGCAACAATACGGAAGTGCTGCGCCGCGTCGCCGACGAGCTGAAAATCAAGGTGGAGCTGTCCGGCGGCATCCGCGACGACGCGTCATTGGAGCGCGCGCTTGAATTCGGGGCCGCGCGTGTCAACCTGGGCACCGCCGCGCTGGAAAACCCGGAATGGACAGCACGCGCCATTGCCCGGCACGGTGACGCCATCGCCGTCGGCCTCGATGTCCGCGGCACCACGCTCGCGGCCCGCGGCTGGACGCAGGATGGCGGCGACCTCTGGGAGGTGCTGGCCCGCCTCGAAGACGCCGGCTGCTCGAGGTACGTGGTCACCGATGTGACCAAGGACGGGACGCTGCGCGGACCCAACGTGGATCTGCTCCGGCAGATGTGCGAGCGGACCGACAAGCCGGTGGTTGCCTCGGGCGGAATCTCCAGCCTGGATGACCTGCGGACGCTGCGCGACCTGGTTCCGGCCGGAGTCGAGGGAGCGATTGTGGGCAAGGCACTGTACGCGGGCAAGTTCACGCTGCCCGAAGCCCTCGATGTTGCGGGACGGCGCTGAGGGACCAGCATGGGCAAGAAGCAACTGCCCGCCCATATCGCCGCCGCGCTGGCGGGAGCCGGCGGGGCGGGGGACTCGGCCGGCCAAAGCTGGGCCGGACGGGACCTGAGCGGTGAAGGAAACCCGCTCCACCAGTTCGACCACGATGACGGCAGCGCGGATCCCGGCTACGAGGCGGCGCTGCAATGGCTTGCCGCCGGAACCGGCGGCGAAGCGGAAGTAGTGGCTGCCCTGGCGAACGCCCGCGTTTTCGTGCCCATCGTGGCGACGCTGGGAGAAGAGGCCGAGGGCAGCCACGGCCTGACAGCGGATAAACAGGCCGACATGGCCGTGGTGACGTTGCAGGCGCCGGATGGGCGCCGGGCGCTGCCGGTGTTCAGTAACACGGCCGCCCTGGAAGCCTGGCATCCCCAGGCCCGGCCGGTCGCCGTGGAGGCGCCGCGGGCGGCCTTGGCGGCCGTGTCCGAAGACGCCGAACTGATGGTTATGGATCCGGGCGCCGCCCTGACGTTCGTTGTCCGGCGGCCGGCAGTGTGGGCGTTGGCCAAACAGCACGAGTGGGTGCCCTCCTACCGCGATCCGGCGCTCTTGGAGTGGGTGGCCGAGGCCACGGGCGGCGAGGAGGCGGTTATGGCCTCGTTCGTGGAGCCCGGGACCGGGATCGCGGTCCGGGCGGCAGATGGAGCCGTGGTGGCCGGCGGCGGCCACGGCCCGGAGCTGCGCCTGGTCCTGCAGGTGCGGGACGGGCTGGGGCGCGAGGAGTTGGGCGCCCTGGCGGGACGGATCCAACAGCGGCTCCAGTCCCGGCAAGAGTTTGCCGAACGGGTTGATTCGCTGGAGCTGAAGTTCACCCGCTGAACCCCGCCGGCGAACGCCGCAACCAGAAGCGCAAAGACAAAGGACGACGCCGGTGCGTGGCACCGGCGTCGTCCTTGTTCAGTTCTGGGAGCCCGGGCCGGTCAGTTGACCGGACCCGTGAACTTCTCGCCCGGGCCCTTGCCCGGATCGTCCTGGATGACCGATGCTTCGCGGAAGGCGAGCTGCAGGGACCGGAGGCCATCGCGCAACGGGCCGGCATGCTGGCTGCCGATTTCCGGCGCGGCAGCGGTGACGAACCCCGCCAAGGCGGTGATCAGCTTGCGGGCTTCGTCCAGGTCCTTGAGCTCTTCGGCGTCGTCTCCGGCGGCCAGGCCGCACTTAACCGCGGCGGCGCTCATCAGATGGACTGCCGCGGTGGTGATGACTTCCACGGCCGGTACTTCGGCGATGTCGCGCATCTGGCCCAGGACTTCCTGTTCCTGGCTGGAGGCAGGACCGGCGTCGGGCGCGAAGCTGTGGCGGTGGCCGTCGGTCTGCGGATTGTTATCTGAGCTGCTCATACTGGTAAGCTTGTCACAGACCAATTGGATCCCGTTACTTATGTGCCTCACAGCACGTGCGGAGCAGGATCCGATCTGCAAGCGGAGTCCTCTCCCACCCGTCGGTATGGCTAGCCAGAGCTGCCGGGTCCAGGTCGGCAGGCTGTAGCCGGAAACCCTCGCGTGAGGTGCCCGGGCCAGCCGGTGGAACCCTAGCTTGTTTCCGCCTGCCGCCACTTCGAGGCCTTCGATTGCGTTTGCAATGGGGGGCCTTCTTTCATTGCAAGCGGCAGCCGATATTAGTGACAGGAGCCACACATTAGCGAGCCAAGAATCAATGATCGTATCCGCGTTCCCGAGGTGCGGTTAGTCGGACCGAACGGCGAACAGGTTGGGATCGTCCGTATTGAGGATGCCCTGCGCCTGGCCACGGAATCGGATCTTGACCTGGTTGAGGTCGCACCGCAGGCAAAGCCTCCGGTGTGCAAGCTTATGGATTTTGGCAAGTACAAGTACGAGGCTGCGGTCAAGGCCCGTGAGGCGCGCAAGAACCAGACGAACACTGTGCTCAAGGAGATCCGGTTCCGCCTGAAGATCGACAAGCACGACTACGAGACCAAGCGCGGCCACGCGCTGCGGTTCCTCGCAGCCGGCGACAAGGTCAAGGCCATGATCCAGTTCCGCGGCCGCGAACAGCAGCGCCCCGAAATGGGCATCCGCCTTCTCCAGAAGTTCGCCGAGGACGTCGCCGAGGTCGGCGTGATCGAATCGACTCCCCGCATTGACGGCCGCAACATGGTCATGGTGATCGGCCCGACCAAGAACAAGGCCGAAGCCAAGGCGGAAGCCCGCAGGGCCGCGCAGAAGGCCGACGCGAAGGCAACGAACGAGGCCAAGAAGCAGAAGGTGGACACCTCCGCCGACCAGGACCCGCTGACGCAGAGCCTGGGCGACCTTATGCCGGAAGGCCTTGCCGCAATGGCAAACCAGCCGGAGGAAACCGCCGAAGCACCTGCGCCGGCCGATGCCTCGCCTGCGGTTGAGGTTGAGGTTGTGCCCGAGGCCGAGCCCGCGGAGCAGCCGGAAGCCGAGGCTGCGGTTGCGGCCGAGCCCGAGGTTGAGGTCGAGGCCACGCCTGCGGTCGAGCCGGAAGCCGAGGCCAAGCCTGCCGCCGAGGCCAAGCCGGCCGCCCAGGCCAAGCCGGCCGCCCAGGCGAAGCCAGCGGCTCAGGTGAAGCCTGCCGCGCAGGCTAAGCCGGCGGCCGAGGCCAAGCCATCGGTTCCGGCGAAGCCCGCGGCGCCCGCCACAGAGGCCAAGCCCGCGGCACCCAAGCCCGCCGCCCGGCCCAAGCCGGCAGCGCGGCCTGCAGCACCCAAACCTGCTGGCCGGTCCGGTTCCAAGAACTAAGACCGTACAGAGAGCATCCGGCAACCGCCGGGCACGGTTCAGTGCCCGGTGCCGGTAGACAAGTAAACCGCCGGTGCCCGTTTTGCGGCACCGCACGAGCCGACGGTCGGCAGCGACCCGAGGAGACGTAAGGAGAACGGCAGCCATGCCGAAGCAGAAGACCCACAGCGGCGCCAAGAAGCGCTTCAAGCTCACCGGCAGCGGCAAGCTCAAGCGCCAGCAGGCCAACCGCCGCCACTACCTGGAGCACAAGCCTTCCACGCTGACCCGACGCCTTGCCAGTGACAAGATCGTTGCTCCGGCCGACGTGCGCAACATCAAGAAGATGCTCGGCATCTGATTTTCTCCCCTCTGGTCCGCGCGGCGACGCCGCAAGGGCCATCCAGCTAGTTTTGCCCCCGGCCGCCGATTGCGGCGGCCGAGCACCGGGCACCAATCATCAAAAGGAGTACGCACGTGGCACGTGTGAAGCGGGCGGTCAACGCCCACAAGAAGCGCCGGGTCATCCTGGACCGGGCTGCCGGATACCGCGGACAGCGGTCCCGCCTGTACCGCAAGGCCAAGGAACAGCTGCTGCACTCGTTCGTGTACAGCTACGGCGACCGCCGCAAGCGCAAGGGTGATTTCCGCCGCCTGTGGATCCAGCGCATCAACGCTGCCTCCCGCGCCAACGGCCTGACCTACAACCGCCTCATCCAGGGCCTGAAGGCCGCCGAGGTCCAGGTCGACCGCCGCATGCTGGCCGAGCTGGCCGTGTCCGACGCCGGCGCCTTCGCCGCTCTGGTGCAGGTAGCCAAGGACGCCCTGCCGGCCGACACTTCGGCTCCGGCAGAGCGCCAGACCGCCGCCGCCAAGCCTGTCGCCGCCGCCAAGGCCGCTCCGGCCGCCGCCAAGGCTGCCGCGCCCGCCGCTGAAGGCGGAGAAGTTGCCGGCGCCGTGAAGGCTGTTGACGGCGAGGACGCTCCCGCCGGCTACACCATCAAGGGCAACCAGTCCAAGAAGTACCACGTCCCGGGCTCTACCTGGTACGAGAACACCACTCCCGTGTACTGGTTCGAGTCCGTGGAGGCCGCCAAGGCTGCCGGTTTCGAGCCCGCCGGCGGCGAGGCCCGCCAGAAGGTTGCCGAATAAGCACCGGATGCATAAACGCTTATGTGGCGACGTTATAGTCGCTGTATGAGCACTACCGGGCGCCCGCAAGCCATCATGTCCAACCCCCGAGCCGATCGGGTCAGGGATGTGGCAAAGCTTGCCGGGCGCTCGGTGCGTTTAAAGCGCCGCCAATTCCTGGCCGAAGGCCCGCAGGCTGTCCGCGAGGCCCTGTCCGCCCACCGGGCGCATCTTGGCGCCGGAAACAGCGGCATCGTGGCCGAGGTCTTCGCCACCGAAGCCTGCCTGGACCGGTCGCCTGAACTGGCGGACCTCGCCGACGGCGTGCCGCTGCGGCTGGCCACCGATGCGGTGCTGGCGGCAATGGCAGACACGGTCAACCCGCAGGGGATCGTGGCCGTCTGCCACTACCTGGACCGGCCGCTGAACGAGGTCCTGCACAGCAAACCCCGGCTGCTGGCGGTCATGGTCCGGGTGCAGGACCCGGGCAACGCCGGCACCATCCTGCGGGCGGCCGATTCCGCCGGCGCCGATGCCGTGATCCTGACCAACTCCAGCGTGGACATCTACAATCCCAAGGCCGTCCGTTCCACGGCCGGATCACTCTTCCACCTTCCGGTGGTGAACGGTCACGATTTCGGTGACGTGGCGGCGGCCGTGCGCGCCGCCGGCGCAACCATGCTGGCAGCTGACGGCTACGGCACCATCGATCTGGACGATTTGCAGGACCGCAGCGCCCTGGCCCGGCTGGGAGAAACTCCCGCGGCCGGGGACGAGGGCGTGGCCGGCAGCCTGCCGGATCTCGCGGCGCCTACCGCCTGGCTCTTTGGGAACGAAGCCCAAGGGTTGTCGTCGGAAGAACTGGCCGCCGCGGACCATCGGGTCGCCGTGCCGGTTTACGGCCAGGCCGAAAGCCTGAACGTCGGCACGGCGGCCACCGTCTGCCTGTACGCCTCCGCGAGGTCCCAGCGTCGACGCGGGCCTGCAGGGTAGCTGTTGGCCGGCCGGCCCGCCGCACGATCCGCCTCAGGCGAGGCTGCGCCGTTTCTCGAGCGCCCCGCTGAGAGCGGCGATGACCAGCCCCAAGGATGCCAGCCCGGCGCCGACCAGCGCCGGCGCGGCATATCCCCAGCCCCAGGAGATCACGAGGCCGCCCAGGAAAGCGCCGAGGGCATTGGCCATGTTCAACGCCGAATGGTTCAGCGAGGCGGCCAGGGTCTGGGCGTTGGGGGAGGCGTCCATCAGGCGTGTCTGCAGGGCCGGGATCAGGCTCGATCCTGCGGCCCCCAGGAGGAACACGAGGGGAATCGCCAGGGCGGCAATGGATGAGGCCGCCCAAAAGAACACCAGAATCACGATGATCGCCGTCATCACCTGGTAGATGGTCCCCATCACCGAGCGGTCCGCCAACTTGCCGCCGATGAAGGTGCCGACGACCATGCCCAGGCCGTAGAGGCCGACAATCAGCGGCAGGGCGGCCGGGGCCAGGCCTGTCACTTCGGTCATGGTCGGGCTGATGTAGGAATACACCGCGAAAAATCCGCCGAAGCCGACCACGCCGATCAACAGCGCCAACCAGACCTGGATCCGTTTCAGGGCGCCGAGTTCCCGACGGATGCCGGCCTCCGCGTGCGCGGGGGTGAAGGGAACCAGGCGCTGGAGCATCAATATCGTCACCGCGCCGACGATGCCCACGGCCACGAACATCAGCCGCCAGCCGTACTGTTGGCCCAGCCAGGTGACCAACGGGACGCCGACGACGTTGGCCACCGAGAGCCCGAGCATGACCATGGCGACCGCCTGCGCGCGGCGGGTCGGCGAGACCAGCGAGGCGGCCAGGACGGCGGCCACGCCGAAATAGGCGCCGTGCGGAAGACCGGAAATGAACCGGGTGGCCAGCATCGTGGCGTAGTCGGGCGCGAACACCGACGAGAGGTTCCCGAGCGTGAACAGGACCATCAGCCCCAGGACCATGTACTTGTGCGGAAGCTTGGCTCCGAGGGCTGCGAGCAGCGGCGCGCCGACCACCACGCCCAGGGCATAGGCGGAAATCAGGTGCCCGCTCTCCGGGATGGAGACGTCCAGGCCGGCCGCCACATTCTGCAGCAGGCCCATGATGGCAAATTCCGTCGTGCCGATGCCGAAGCCGCCCATGGCCAAGGCGACGATGGCCCACGCCGTCCGGCGGTTTTCGGTCTGCCTCCGTGCGGTGACGAGTGTCGGGGAATTCATGATCGGCTTTCGGTCGGACGGACAACTGGGCGCCGGCGCAAGCCTGCATGCCGGGGCCTGGGCACGGGCGGCAGTTGCGGGCACCGGCTGCCACTGTACGGCAACGCGACGGCACGGCATCCCATTCCGGACCCGTGTGGCCTGTGGTCTGCGGCATAGTCCGGGGCCGTGGGAACCGGGCCGGACCCGCCCCGTAGACTGAACCGCGTGCAAACGAGCCTGAAACAGATTGTCGGCGCAGCCATCCTCGACGCCCGCGACGCCCCGAACAGATTACTGGCCGCCCGGCGCACCGCGCCGGAGGCGCTGGCCGGCCTGTGGGAGTTTCCCGGCGGCAAGGTGGAGCCGGGGGAGAGCTGCGAAGACGCCCTGCGCCGCGAAATCCGCGAGGAACTGGGGGTCGGAATAGAGCTGGGAGTCGAAGTCTCCGGTCCGCTCCCGCAGGGCTGGCCGCTGAATGAGGCGGCGGCCATGCGCGTATGGTGTGCCTACATTACCGACGGGCTGCCGAAGCCGCTGCAAGACCACGACGAATTGCGCTGGGTCCGGCTGGAGGCGGCAGAAGCCGCGGCCCTGCCGTGGATTCCCGCCGATTTTCCGATCCTCGAAGCCGTGCTGACCGCTGCAGGCCGCACCGCCGCCCGTCCCGCGTAACGGCTCCCGCCGGAAACCCGTCGTCCTGCCGGGGCCGAAGCGTTGCCCGGACACTTAGAACAACGTCGCCTGTCCCGCTGCGGCCGGCGTGCCCGACGGCGCTGCCGGACTTTCCGCCGGTGGCCGCACGGGCACGTCGCGCAGCCGGGCAGCGTTTTCCAATCCGTGCCGGCGCTTGGCTTCCCGGACCCGGTCCGCCAGCCAGACCCGATAGTCCTTGGCGGCATACGTGCCGCCGTCGTAGAGGCGGCGGTACTTGCCCACAAGTTGCGGGTATTCCTTGGCCAGCCATTGCAGATACCATTCCCTGGCGCCGGGACGAAGGTGCAGCGCGCCCGCCGTCATGCTGGTGGCCCCGGCTGCCGCAACGGCCGCGCACAGCCCGTCGAGCGCGTCCTCCGAGTCCGTCAGCCAGGGCAGGATCGGCATGGCCATCACCGAACACGGCAGGCCGGCGTCGCTGAGCTTGGCGATCAGCTCGAGCCGGGCACGCGGCGTGGGTGTTCCCGGCTCCACACGGCGCGCCAGTCCGGCGTCGGTCATGGCGAGCGAAATCCCCATGCCGACCTCGACGTCCCCGGCCGCCGCACGCAGCAGCGGCAGGTCACGGGCCAGCAAGGTGCCCTTGGTCAGGATCGAAAACGGGGTTCCTGACCCGGCCAGGGCCTTGATGATCTCCGGCATCAGCTTGTAGCGGCCCTCGGCCCGCTGGTAAGGATCGGTGTTGGTGCCCATGGCCACGTGTTCGCGCTTCCACGACGGTTTGGCAAGCTCGCGGCGGAGGACCTCGCCCACGTTCACCTTGACCACCAACTGGCTGTCAAAATCCAGCCCGGTGTCCAAATCGGGGTAGCTGTGCGTCTTGCGGGCGAAGCAATACACGCACGCGTGGCTGCAGCCACGGTAGGGGTTGATGGTCCATTCGAACGGCATCCGCGAGCCGGCGCCCACGCGGTTCAGCGCCGACTTGGCCATGACCTCATGGAATGTGATGCCGGCGAAACCGGGGGTCTGGACGCTCCGGACGAGTCCGGACAACGGGAGCAGTGCGCCTGGTTCCGCTTGCTGGGAGGACCACCTCATGCTTTAAGTAGAACACACCTTCGAACCAGGCGACAGGGGCAGGAGGGGGCTTCCGCAGGAAATTCAGCCGGCCGCCCGCACGGTCCGCGAGCCGCGCCGTCCAGGCCCGCGCCGCCCTGGCCCGCGCCGTCCAGGCCTTCGCCGCACCGGCCGCTCCGTGTAGCCGCCGGACTGCAGCCCGGCCAGCCGCTCGAAGATGTTCCGGGACGCCGGGTCGCCGGTCCGCCACCACGACCAGGCGGCAGCGAAGCCGTACAGCGGCAGGAACGGCAGGCCCAGGCACCAGGCATATTGGCTGCTGTGGCGGGATTCGTGGTCCAGCAGCACCGGATTGCCGGCCAGCCCGGCCGCAGCGTCGCGGAACAGCACCACGTTGCCCACGGTAAAGGCAGCGGCCTTCGGCAGCCCGGGCCGAAAGCCGTGGGCCAGGATCAGGCCATGGGGTCCGGGATGAAGGCTGCAGCGGACCGCGGCGGCGAGGGTCAGCCCCAACAGGGTGGAGCCGTTGAGCAGGTTCCAGGCGGCACGCAGCTTCTCGGACGGCGTCATGGGCCCATCGTAAGCGTTTCGGGTCGGTGCCGGCCCGTGAACTAGACTGGACTGGTTGCCCGTACGCGGGCGGAAACCCTTTAACCTATTCCGAGGTCCCCACAGCACATGTCTGACGTGACACCCCCAGCCCAGGAGCCACCCGTGCCGAGCCCCCTCGACGAAGCCGCGGTAGCCGCCGCCGTCGAGCAGGCGGTGATGGCTTTCAAGGCTGCCTCCGACCTGGACGGGCTCAAGACTGCCCGGCTCGCCCACGCCGGCGAGAAGTCCCCGCTTAGCCTGGCCAACCGTGAAATCGGCAAGCTGGCCAAGGAGGACAAGGCGGCTGCCGGCAAGATCGTGGGTCCGGCCCGCGGGCGCATCAACCAGGCGCTGGCCGCCCGCACCGCCGAACTGGAGGCCGAACGGGAGGCGCAGATCCTCGTCGAGGAGGCAGTGGACGTTACCGCGGCTCCGCGCCGCCGCCGCGCCGGTGCCCGGCACCCGCTCTCCATGCTGCAGGAACGGGTCAGCGACATCTTCGTCGGCATGGGCTGGGAGATCGCCGAGGGGCCGGAGGTGGAATCCGAGTGGTTCAACTTCGACGCCTTGAACTTCAAGCCGGACCACCCCGCACGGGAGATGCAGGACACCTTCTTCGTGGAACCGCCCGAGGCGCACCTGGTGCTGCGGACCCACACATCGCCGGTGCAGGTCCGCTCCATGCTGGAACGGGACCTGCCCGTGTACGTGCTGTGCCCGGGCCGGACGTTCCGCACCGATGAACTGGACGCGACCCATACGCCTGTTTTCCACCAGTTTGAAGGACTGGCCGTGGACAAGGGGCTCACGATGGCCGACCTGCGCGGCACGTTGGAGCACTTCTCGCGGCAGATGTTCGGCGCCGAGGCCAAGATCCGCCTGCGCCCGGCCTACTTCCCGTTCACCGAGCCCTCGGCGGAGATGGACATCTGGCATCCGGGCGCCAAGGGCGGCCCCCGCTGGATCGAGTGGGGCGGCTGCGGCATGGTCAACCCCAATGTGCTGCGCGCTGCCGGCATCGATCCGGAGGTCTACTCCGGTTTCGCCTTCGGCATGGGCATCGAACGCACCCTCATGTTCCGCAACGACGTCCCGGACATGCACGACATGATCGAAGGCGACATCCGCTTCAGCCAGCACTTCGGGATGGAGATCTAGAACTATGCGTATTCCCCTTTCCTGGTTGCGCGAGTACGCGCAGGTTCCCGCAGACGCCACCGCCGAGGACGTTATGGCCGACCTCGTCAAGGTCGGACTCGAAGAAGAGGACGTCCACCGTCCGTCCGATTCGATCTCCGGACCGATCGTGGTGGGACAGGTCCTCGACCTGGTCAAGGAGCCGCAGTCAAACGGCAAGACCATTAACTGGTGCCAGGTGCGTGTGGCGCCCGAAGGCGCCGGCCAGCCGCTCAGCGGCGACGGCATCGACCCGTCCGGCGTGCAGGGCATCGTCTGCGGAGCCCACAACTTCGAGGTGGGCGACAAAGTCGTGGTGACGTTGCCCGGCGCGGTGCTGCCGGGGGATTTCCGGATCACCCCGCGCAAAACCTACGGGCACACGTCCGCCGGCATGATCGCGTCCGCCCGAGAGCTCGGCATCGGCGAGGACCACGACGGCATCATCGTGCTCTCCCGGCTGGGACTCGACCCGGAAGTCGGCACCGACGCGATGGAACTGCTCGGCCTGACCGACGAGGCGGCCGAGATCAACGTGACGCCGGATCGCGGCTATTGCTTCTCCATTCGGGGGGTGGCCCGTGAATACGCGCTGGCCACCGGCACCGAATTCGTCGACCCGGCCAGCCGCGTCGTTGTTCCCGAAGCGGCCGGCGAGGGCCACCCCGTCCGGCTCGAAGACCAGTCACCGGTCTACGGCAAGCCCGGCTGCGACCGCTTCGTGGCACGCACGGTCCGCGGCGTCGACCCGTCGCGGCCCACGCCCCAGTGGATGGCCTCCCGGCTGCGCCTGGCCGGCATGCGCTCCATTTCGCTGGTTGTGGACATCTCCAACTACGTGATGCTGGAACTGGGCCAGCCGCTGCACTTCTATGACGCGGACAAACTCCAGGGCCCGATCGTGGTCCGCCGGGCCAATCCGGGCGAGACCCTGGTGACCCTGGACGGCAAGGAGCGCCGGCTCTCCACCGAGGACCTGCTGATTACGGATGACCGCGGCGCCATCGGTCTGGCCGGCGTGATGGGCGGTGCCGAAACCGAGGTCGGGGAGGGAACCGCGAATGTGCTGATTGAGTCCGCCCATTTCGACGACGTCTCCATGGGCCGCACCCGGCGCCGCCACAAGCTGCCGTCCGAGGCGTCCAAGCGCAATGAGCGCGGAGTGGACTGGGAAATTGCGGATGAGGCGGCGCAGCGCGCCGTGGACCTGCTGGCCGAACTCGCCGGCGGCACGGCCGACACCGCCGCGACGGATGTCGGGTCACGTCCGGCACCTGTCGAGATCGACCTGCCCGACGGTTTCGCCTCCCGCCTCATCGGCTTCGAGTACACGGCAGGGCAGATTGAATCCGCCCTGACCGGCATCGGCGCTTCCTTCGAACGGTACGACGGCGGCCTGCGCGTCACGGCGCCCAGCTGGCGGCCCGACCTGGCCATCAAGGAGGACCTGGTCGAGGAAATCGCCCGGCTGGTGGGCTATGACCGGATTCCGGCCACCCTGCCGGTGGCCCCGCCGGGGCGCGGCCTGTCCCGTGGACAGCAGCAGCGCCGCCGCGTGCTGCAGTCCCTGGCCGACGCCGGCCTGACCGAGGTGCTCAGCTACCCCTTCGTTTCCACCGGGCAGAACGAAACGTTCGGAACTCCCGAGGCCGGCTCCGGAGCGGCCGCCGTCAAGCTGGCGAACCCGATCTCCGCCGAATTCGGGTACCTGCGCACCAGCCTGCTGCCGGGCCTGCTGGAGACTGCACGACGCAACCATTCCCGCGGCTTCCGCGACCTGGCGTTGTACGAAGGCGGCCTGGTGTTCCTGCCCGGCGACAAGATCGGGTCTCCGGTCCTGCCCCCGCTGGGCGCCAGGCCGTCGGACGAGGTGCTCGAGGAACTGCAGGCCGGGATCCCGGACCAGCCCTGGCACGTGGCCGCGGTCCTGATCGGACACGAGGCGGCACCGGGCGCAGGGTTCACGCCCCGCCACTGGGAATGGTCGGACGCACTGGACGCCGCACTGACCGTCGGCGACGTCCTCGGCATTGAACTGGTCGTCGCCCAGGGGAACCACCAGGCCTTCCACCCCGGCCGGACCGCGCAGTTGTCGCTGCGCACCGGCGAGGTCGTCGGCTACGCCGGCGAGCTGCATCCGAAGCTGCTCCAGGACGGGGACCTGCCGGCGCGGACTGCCGCCATGGAACTGAACGGCGAGGCACTCTTTGAGGCCGCCGCCGATGTGATTGTGGCCAAGCATCTGTCCACCTACCCGGTCTCCACCCAGGACGTAGCGCTGGTCGTCGATTCGTCGGTTCCGGCCGAAGCAGTCCGCGAGGCGCTGCGTGAAGGCGCCGGTGAACTGCTGGAAGATGTGGCCCTGTTCGACGTCTATGCGGGCCCCGGGATCGAGCACGGGAAGAAGTCGCTGGCCTTCGGGCTCAGGTTCCGGGCGAATGACCGCACGTTGACCGCCGACGAGGCCTCCGCGGCACGGGCCCAGGCCGTGGAGCTGGCCGCAGCCCGCTGCGGTGCCGTTCAGCGGTAACCGGTTACTGCCATGAATGACGACGGCGGGGCCCACCGACGCAGGTGGGCCCCGCCGTCGTGGGGGAAAGGGAAAAGGAACGCATGAAGGCCCAGGTGATACTGCAGCTGGTGCAGCTGCCAAACGGGTTCCCGGCCGCCAGCGGGCCGGACCGGCGCCCCAGCGTCCGCGCCCACACCCGCGAAGCCGTCCGCCTGCTGGCGGCGCGGGAACTGAACGTCGACCCCGACCGGATGCGGCTCGCCTTCGACTGCCGCCAATGCACGCGGGGCAACGATGGCCGGCATGGCCAGCCGCACCTGCTGCTGGACGGCGCTCCGGCCCCCGCCCGCCTGAGCTACGCCCGCTCGGGCCGCTGGCTGCTGGCCGCACTGTCCTTCCGGCCCGTGCTGCTCGGAGTCGACATCGAAGACGCCTGGGCGGACGCTTTTCGGCCGGAGGACAACATCGACGCCGTCATGCTCACGGACGCGGAGCGGACCCTGGTGGAGCAGGCAGCCGACCCGCGCCTGCTGCGGGCCCGGCTGTGGACCAGGAAAGAGGCCGTGCTGAAGTCGACCGGCCACGGCCTGCGGCTGCCGCCCGATACGATCGGCGTCGCCGGTGCGGACGGCGAACCCCAGCTGTCCGGCTGGCCCGGGGAAGCGGGAGACCGTCCCGGGCTGCAACTGCTGGACCTCACCCTCGCGGATGCCGGCGGGGAAGTGCCGCCCGGCCTCGCCGCGGCGCTGGCCGTTGGCGGGTCGGCCGACCCGAAAATCACCTACCGGGAAACTGCGGCCGTCCAGGGCTGAACGGGGAGGGCAGGCGCTCCGCCCGCCCTCCCCGTCCGCGGCAATTTCCTCCTCCGCCGGCGCCGGGACCGCCGGCGCCGGCAGCGAGGGCGGGCGTCGACGGCAACCGGGGGCCGCCCTTACGGAACCAGCAGCAGCTTGCCCGTGGTGCGGCGGGCTTGCAGGTCCTCGTGTGCCTGCGCCGCCTCGGCCAGCGGATATGTCCGGCCGATCCGGATGTCCAGGCGGCCCGACAGGACGGCGTCGAACAATTCGCTGGAGCGCCAGCGCCGCTCCTGCGGCGTGAGCAGATGGTCGGCGAGGTTGGGGCGGGTGACGAACAAGGAGCCGCCCCGGTTGAGCCGCTGCAGGTCGAACGGCGGCACCTGGCCCGACGCGCCGCCGAAGAGCACGAGCATGCCGCGGGTGCGCAGGCTGGCCAGCGAACCGTCGAAGGTGTCCCTGCCGACGCCGTCGTACACCACGTCCACCCCGGTGCCGGCGGTCAGTTGGCGCACCTGCCCGGCAAAGCCGTCGTAGCGGAGCACCTCATCCGCCCCGGCGCTGCGGGCCAGTTCTTCCTTTTCGTCGGTAGACACCGTGGTGATCACGCGGGCGCCCTTGGCTTTGAGCAGCTGCGTCAGGATCAGGCCTACTCCGCCGGCACCCGCATGGGTGAGTACGGTCTGGCCCGGCTGGACCCTGAAGCTGGAGTTAATGAGGTAATGCGCCGTCATGCCCTGCAGCGGGATGGCGGCCGCCACGTCGTCGTCCACGCCTTCCGGCACCGGGAGCGCCGCGTCGGCGGAGACCACGGTGAACTCAGCGTAGGTGCGGTCGCCCTCGGCGAAGGCGACGCGGTCACCGGGGGCGAAGCCGTCGACCCCCGGGCCGACGGCCTCGACCGTGCCGGCGGCTTCGGAGCCGGGCGTGTACGGAAACGGGACGTTGTAGACGCCGCTGCGCTCATAGGTCTCGACGAAGTTCACACCCGCCGCGGCAACTTTGACCAGCAGCTGGCCCGGGCCGGGCCGGGGGATGTCGACCTCGCGCAGTTGCAGAACTTCCGGACCGCCGGGTGCGGCGGCCACGATCGCCTTGGCCATGTAGGGTCTCCTTAAGGTACTCGGGACAGTCGGTGCCGGCGGTGGAATCTGGCCGCTGAGGGCCGGCCGGCTCAGAACCCATCGTAGGCGCTAACGTCCGCGCCCCGGCCCGCCGCATCCGGCGGCAGGGCACGCAGGACAATGCATAATTATCCTCTCCGGTGCATACTCTTGCTGTATGCTGGATGCCATGACAATTAAGGTTGCAGTCTCCGGCGCCAGCGGTTACGCGGGCGGCGAGGTCCTCCGCCTGCTGGCGAACCACCCCGAGGTCTCCGTCGGAGCCGTCACCGCCCACAGCAGTGCCGGTTCGCGGTTGGGGGAACTGCAGCCGCACCTGCATGCGCTGGCGGACAAAGTCCTGGTCGACACAACCGTCGAGAACCTGGCCGGGCACGACGTGGTGTTCCTGGCGCTGCCGCATGGCGCCAGCGCTGAGATCGCCGCCGCGCTGCCGGCAGACACCCTGGTGGTGGATGCGGGCGCGGACCACCGGCTGGTGGACCCTGTGTCCTGGGAGAAGTTCTACGGCACCGCCCATGCCGGCAGCTGGCCCTACGGCCTTCCGGAGCTTCCCGGCCACCGGGAAAAGCTGCGCGGCGCCCGCCGGATCGCCGTCCCGGGCTGCTATCCCACCAGTTCGCTGCTGGCTCTGGCCCCGGGCTTCGCGGCCGGGCTGCTGGAGCCCGGTGACGTGGTGATTGTCGCCGCGTCCGGCACCTCGGGGGCCGGCAAGTCCGCGAAGGTACACCTGATCGGTTCGGAAGTCATGGGCGGCATGAGCCCCTACGGGGTTGGCGGCGGGCACCGGCACACTCCGGAAATCGAGCAGGGGCTCTCGGCCGCCGCCGGCGAGGCGGTCACGATCTCGTTTACTCCCACGCTCGCGCCGATGAGCCGCGGCATCCTAACCACCGCCACGGCGCGCATCAAACCCGGTACGGATGCCGCGTCGCTGCGCAGCGCCTGGGAGGCCGCCTACGCTGATGAACCGTTCGTGCACCTGCTGCCCGAGGGCCAGTGGCCGAATACCAAGTCGGTGCAGGGCAGCAACCATGCCGTCCTGCAGCTGGCCTTCGACGAGCACGCGGGCCGCGCCGTCGTCACCTGCGCCATCGACAACCTCACCAAGGGAACCGGCGGCGGCGCCATCCAATCCATGAACATCGCCCTCGGCCTCGACGAGACCGCCGGCCTGACCCAGCAGGGGATAGCACCGTGAGCGTTACCGCACCACAGGGATTTCGTGCCGCCGGTGCCACCGCCGGCCTGAAAGCCTCCGGCAAGCCCGATGTCGCGCTGGTGGTCAACGACGGACCACAGCGGGCGGCGGCGGCAGTCTTTACCTCGAACCGCGTGGCGGCCGCGCCCGTGCACTGGTCGCGGCAGGTGGTGGGCGACGGCCGCGTGGACGCGGTGGTGCTGAATTCCGGCGGTGCCAACGCCTGCACCGGGGCCGAGGGCTTCCAGAACACCCACGCCACCGCCGAGAAAACCGCAGCCCTGCTCGGTATTTCCTCGGGCGACGTGGTGGTGTGCTCCACCGGGCTGATCGGCGAGCAGCTGCCGATGGACAAGCTGCTGCCGGGTGTCGAAGCTGCTGCAGCGGCGTTGTCCGGCGACGGCGGTGCCGACGCGGCCGAAGCCATCATGACCACCGATTCCGTTTCCAAGCAGGCCCTGTTCGCCGGCGGCGGGTACAGCATCGGCGGCATGGCCAAGGGCGCCGGCATGCTGGCCCCGGGCCTGGCCACCATGCTGGTGGTCATCACCACGGATGCCGAACTCGCACCGCCGGCGCTGCAGGTGGCGTTGCGCGAGGCCACGCGGCTGACCTTCGACCGGACGGATTCCGACGGCTGCATGTCCACCAACGACACGGTGGTGCTGCTGGCTTCGGGCGCCTCCGGGGCCATTCCCGCGCTGGACGACTTCACCGCGGCGCTGACCGGCGTTTGCGCGGATCTGGCGCGGCAACTGATTACCGACGCCGAGGGCGCCAGCCACGACATCGCGGTCACGACGATCAACGCCGCTACCGAGCGGGATGCGGAAACCGTCAGCCGCGCAGTGGCCCGCTCCAATTTGTTCAAGACCGCCATTTTCGGCAAGGATCCGAACTGGGGACGCGTGCTGTCCGCGGTGGGCACGACCGACGCCGCCTTCGAGCCGGACCAGCTCAACGTCAGCATGAACGGCGTGCAGGTCTGCCGGAACGGCGGCGTGGGCGAACCGCGCGACCTGGTGGACCTGAACGGCCGCGACGTGGCCGTGGTAATCGACCTTAATGCCGGCAGGGAGACCGCAACCATCTGGACCAATGACCTCACGCACGAATACGTGCATGAGAACTCCGCCTACTCCAGCTGAGGACCGAGATGAACACGATGCTGATGGCCCAGGACAAGGCCGCCACGCTGATCGAGGCCCTGCCCTGGATCCAGCGGTTCGCCGGCACCACCATGGTGATCAAGTACGGCGGCAACGCCATGGTCAACGACGAACTGCGGCAGGCGTTCGCCGAAGACATCGTCTTCCTCCACCACGCCGGCATCAAGCCGGTGGTCGTCCACGGCGGCGGACCGCAGATCAACGCCATGCTCTCGCGGCTGGGCATTGAGTCCGAATTCAAGGGCGGACTGCGGGTCACCACTCCCGAGGCCATGGACGTGGTCCGCATGGTGCTCACCGGACAAGTCGGACGCGAACTGGTGGGCCGGATCAATTCGCACGGGCCGTACGCCGTGGGCCTCTCCGGTGAAGACGGCGGGCTGCTGCAGGCGGTGCGCACGGGCACCGTGGTGGACGGCGAAGACATCGACCTGGGCCTGGTCGGCGAGGTCGTGGGCGTCAACCCGTCTGCCATCCTGGATTTGCTCGACGCCGGCCGCATCCCGGTGATCTCCACCGTGGCGCCGGAAATCGGCGGCGACGGCGAAGGCACCAACCAGGTGCTCAACGTCAACGCCGATACCGCGGCCGCTGCGGTGGCGGACGCCTTGCACGCCTCGCGGCTGGTCATCCTCACCGACGTCGAGGGGCTGTACGCCAACTGGCCGGACAAGTCCTCCTTGATCTCGTCGCTGACGGCGGGGGAGTTGCGCGAGCTGCTGCCGCGGCTGCAGTCCGGCATGATTCCCAAGATGGAAGCCTGCCTCAAGGCGGTCGACGGGGGAGTGGAGCGCGCCGCCGTCGTCGATGGCAGGATGCCGCACTCGATCCTGCTGGAAATCTTTACCGCGGCCGGCATCGGCACCCAGGTCGTCCCGGACGGAGACGCAGCATGAACACCCCGCACACCGTTTCCCCGGCCGCCGGCCTCGCCGGGCTGGAAGAACTGGAAGGCCTGGACAACCGGCAGCTGTTGGAGAAGTACCGCGGGTCGCTGATGGGGGTCTTCGGCACCCCGCAGCGCGTCCTGGTGCGCGGCAAGGGCTGCATCGTGTGGGACGCGGACGGCAGGGAATACCTGGACCTGCTCGGCGGGATCGCGGTGAACGCGCTCGGCCACGCGGACGAGTTCCTGACCGGGGTCGTGGCCGGCCAGTTGTCCACCCTCGGCCACGTCTCCAACTTCTTCACCAGCCCGGCACAAATTGCGCTGGCGGAGCGGTTGCTGCAGCTCGCCGCCGCTCCGGCAGGTTCCAAGGTGTTCTTCGCCAACTCCGGCACCGAAGCCAACGAAGCGGCGTTCAAGCTGGCCCGGCGAAACTCGAGCCCCACCCGGACCAAGATCCTGGCCCTGGAGGGCGCTTTCCACGGCCGGACCATGGGGGCTTTGGCGCTGACGGCCAAGGAGTCCTACCGCGAACCGTTCGAACCGCTGCCCGGCGGCGTGGTCCACCTTCCCTTCGGCGACGAGGAGGCCCTCCGCGCCGCCGTCGACGAGTCCGTGGCCGCCGTCGTGCTGGAACCAATCCAGGGGGAGGTGGGCGTCCGGCCGCTGCCCGCGGGCTACCTGAAGGCGGCCCGCGAAGCTACCGAGGCCGCGGGCGCGCTGCTGATTTTGGACGAGGTGCAGACCGGCGTCGGCCGCACCGGCAACTGGTTCGCGTTCCAGGGCGGCGTGGCCGGCGGCGAGCAGATCGTCCCGGACGCCATCACCCTGGCCAAGGGCCTGGGCAGCGGGCTGCCCGTCGGCGCGTTGATCACTTTCGGGGCAACTACTTCCGAACTCCTGACCGCGGGCCAGCACGGAACGACGTTCGGCGGCAACCCGGTGGCGACGGCCGCAGGCCTGGCGACGCTGCAAGCCATCGAGTCGCGCGGGCTGCTGGCCCACGCCTCCGGACTGGGGGAGCGGCTGCGCGCGGAGCTGGCCGGCCTGGAACACGTCGCCGAGGTCCGCGGCGAGGGCTTGCTGATCGGGATCGACCTGGATGCCGACATCGCCGCTGCCGCGGTGGGCGCCGCCCTGGAAGCCGGCTTCATCATCAACAACCCTGGCCCGCGCACGCTGCGGCTGGCCCCGCCGCTGATCCTGACCGCCGAAGAGGCCGCCCGGTTCACCGCCGCGCTGCCGGACATCCTGACCACCGCGGCTGCCCTGGCCGCCGCTACCAGCAAGGACGCATCATGACCCGCCACTTCCTGAAGGACACCGACCTCAGCCCGGCCGAACAGGCGGAAGTGCTGCAGTTGGCCGCCGACATGAAGCGGTCCCCCTACCGCTACCAGCCGTATGCCGGCGACGGGGCGGGACGTAAGACCGTGGCCGTGATCTTTGACAAGACCTCCACGCGCACCCGGGTGTCCTTCGCCGCCGGGATCGCGGACCTGGGCGGGGTGCCGCTCGTCATCAATCCCGGCGAATCGCAGCTGGGACACAAAGAGTCCGTCTCCGACACCATCAAGGTGTTGGAACGGATGGTCTCCACGGTCGTCTGGCGGACCTACGCCCATGCCGGGTTGGAGGAGATGGCGGCGCTGTCCCGTGTGCCGGTCATCAACTCGCTCTCCGACGACTACCACCCCTGCCAATTGCTGGCCGACCTGCTGACGGTGCAGGAACACAAAGGCAAGCTGGCCGGACTCACCATGACCTATCTGGGCGATGCGGCCAACAACATGGCCAACTCGTACCTGCTCGCGGGAGCGACGGCGGGGATGCACGTGCGGATCGCCGGACCCGCCGGGCACCTCCCGGCGGCTTCGGTCGTGGCCGAAGCCGAAGCACGCGCCGCCGAAACCGGCGGCTCGGTTCTGGTCACCACGGATCCCGCCAAGGCGCTGGCGGAGGCCGACGTCGTCGCCACGGACACGTGGGTCTCGATGGGGCAGGAAGAGGAGAAGGCGGAGCGGCTGGAACTGTTCAAGGACTACGCCGTGGACCAGGCGGCCCTGAAGCTGGCAGCCGACGACGCCGTCGTGCTGCACTGCCTGCCCGCCTACCGCGGTTACGAGATCGCCGCCGAGGTCATCGACGGCCCCCAGTCGGTGGTGTGGGACGAGGCGGAGAACCGGCTGCACGCCCAGAAGGCGCTGATGGCATGGCTGATGGACCGGTCGTCGCTGGCTCCACTGGCCGGGAGCTGACGGCGGTGAACACGATGCCGGCCACCAAGACCGCCCGCCAGGCCAAGATCACCGCGATCCTCACCGGCGAGTCGGTGCGCTCGCAGGCGGAACTGGCCGCCCGGCTGGCGGACGAGGGTGTCCAGGTAACCCAGGCCACGCTGTCGCGGGACCTGGTGGAACTGGGTGCGGTACGGGTGCGCGGCCAGGACGGCGGGCTGATCTATGCGGTGCCCGGCGAGGGCGGGGAACGCACGCCGCAGAGCGGTGTCACCCAGGAGATCCTGGACGCCCGGCTGGCCAGGCTCTGTGCCGACCTGCTGGTCACCGCCGAGGCCTCCGCCAACCTGGTGGTCCTGCGGACACCGCCGGGGGCGGCCAACTTCCTGGCGCTGGCCATCGACCACTCGGTCATGCCGTCGGTTCTGGGCACAATTGCGGGCGACGACACCGTTCTGCTGGTGACTCGGGATCCGGCCGGCGGAGCGGCGCTCGCCGCACGGTTCCTGCAGTTCGCCGACGAATCCTCGCGCAACGCCTGAACCCCATAACCTAGTCGCAGCAGCAGCAGCAGCAGCAGCAGCGGACGCCGGCGCGGAAGCCGGCACAACGAGCCATCTCCGCCGGCCGGCACGGCCGGGTGCGGAACCGTCACCAGGGCAACCTGGCGGAAAGGGAAGACACAACGTGACGCAGGAACCGAAGAGCCCCACCGGGCACACCAACGAAGGCGCCCTCTGGGGCGGCCGCTTCGCCGGCGGCCCGGCCGATGCCCTGGCCGCGTTGAGCAAGTCCACGCATTTCGACTGGCGCCTGGCGCAGTACGACATCGCAGGTTCCCGGGCCCACGCCAAGGTCCTGCACCAGGCCGGATTGCTCGACGACGCCGAACTGCAAGGCATGCTCGCCGCCCTGGACCGGCTCGACGACGACGTGCGGTCGGGCGCGTACGTGGCGGCTGAGTCGGACGAGGACGTGCACGGTTCCCTGGAGCGCGGGCTGATCGAACGGGCCGGCGCCCAGCTGGGCGGAAAACTTCGGGCCGGACGGTCCCGCAACGACCAGATCGCCACCTTGGGCAGGATGTACCTGCGCGACCACGCACGGATCATCGCGGGGGGAGTGCTGGCAACCATCGATGCGCTGCTCACCCAGGCCCGCCGGTATCCGGAGGTTGCCATGCCGGGCCGCACCCACCTTCAGCACGCGCAGCCGGTGCTGCTGTCCCATCACCTGCTGGCCCACGCCTGGGCGCTGCTGCGGGACGTCCAGCGGCTGGCGGACTGGGACAAGCGGGCCGCCGTCTCTCCCTACGGCTCCGGTGCCCTGGCCGGTTCCTCGCTCGGCCTGGATCCCAACGCCGTCGCGGCGGACCTCGGCTTCGACTCCGCAACCTGGAACTCGATCGACGGAACTGCCGCGCGGGACGTCTTTGCCGAATTCAGCTGGGTCGCGGCCATGATCGGCGTGGACCTGTCCCGGATATCGGAAGAAGTCATCCTGTGGGCCACCAAGGAATTTTCCTTCGTGACGCTGGACGATGCCTATTCCACGGGCTCCTCGATCATGCCGCAGAAGAAGAATCCGGACGTCGCGGAATTGGCCCGCGGCAAGGCCGGCCGGCTGATCGGCGACCTGACGGGGCTCTTGGCCACGCTCAAGGGCCTGCCGCTGGCCTACAACCGTGACCTGCAGGAAGACAAGGAACCGGTCTTTGACGCGGCAGACACCCTGGAGCTGCTGCTGCCCGCCGTCGCCGGCATGATCGAAACCCTTGTCTTCAATACCGAGCGGCTGGAGGCGCTGGCCCCGCAAGGCTTCGCGCTCGCCACCGACATCGCCGAATGGCTGGTCCGTCAGGGCATTCCGTTCCGGGAAGCTCACGAGCTGTCCGGTGCCGCCGTAAGACAGGCCGAAAGCCGCGGAGTTGAACTCTGGGACCTGACGGACGAGGAATTCGCGGCTATTTCCCCGCAGCTGACTCCACAGGTGCGTGAAGTGCTCACGGTCGAAGGTTCGCTGGCCAGCCGCAGTTCGCAGGGCGGCACCGCCCCGACCGCCGTGGCCGCCCAGATCGCGGCGCTTGAGGCAGCGCTGGACGGCGCACGCGGCTACGTCTCCGGCGGCCGCCCCTGAGCCGTCCGCACCCCGGCACGGGTAAGTTACCGGCCGGTAGCAAATAGTGCTGCGGTAGTTTGTGAAGCGACGGGTCGAGAGCCACTGAGCCGAGGGAGCGAGCATGTCGACGCTGAGCCAGGACGAGGAAAAGCTGGTGCCGGAGGGTCGGATCGAGCGGGTTGACGGGGACTACGTCCTGGCCTTCGACCGACAGCTCGATTACCCGCGCAGCTACATCTGGAGCCTTCTGGCGGAAAAGGACAACGTCGCTAAATGGCTCGGGACGCTGGACGCCGACTGGCAGCTGGGCCATACCTATGAGCTGGATCTGGGCGGCGGCACCACCAGCGGTACGGTCCTGCAGCTGAATCCGCCGCTCAGCCTGCAGATCAGCTGGGAGGATGAGCTGGGGCAGGAAGCGGTCATCGAATGGCGGGTGCTGGAGAGCGACGGCGGTACCTTGCTGCAGTTCCGCTCGCGCGCCGAGGGGCCGGACTTCCTGACCGAAGGCAGCGCGGGCTGGCAAACAATCCTGGACGCACTCGCCGCCGTCGCTGGCGGGCGGCCGTCAAACCCGGAGCCCGGTCGATGGGCACGGCTGCGCGAGGCCTATGCCCGCCACTTCCGGCTCTCGCACTCGATGGGCACCGCCCAAAAGGATTCGGGCCGCACAAGCCTGCGTTTCGAACGGTTGCTCGACGCCGCCGCAACGGAGGTCTGGGCGGCCCTGACCGAGCCGGATCTGTTCGGCAAGTGGCTGGGCCCCGGCCGCGTGGAGCTGCAGACCGGCGGCGCCGTCGAATTCACCCTGCCGGAACGGACGGTTGAGGGGGACGTTGAGTATGTGCTCGCCGGCAGCCGTCTCGACTACACCTGGACCGCTCCGGAGGGCAGCGGAACCGTGCACTGGATGCTGGAACCGGCCGACGGCAAGACCCGCCTGCTGCTGGTGCACAACATCGGGCGAGAGATATCGCCCGAAGCCCTAATGGCCCGCTGGCACGCGCGGCTGGATGCCCTCGCCACGGTGCTGGGCGGCGGCCATGTGCATGATTCGGCCCACCGGCTCGAAGCCCTGACGCGCTTCTACCAGCGGGTGCAGCCGGCCTAGTGGACGCAGCGTTACTTCACTGGCTTGCCCGGCCCGCCGTGGACGTTGCTCCGGGGCTGCTCGGCGCCCGCCTGACACACACCACGCCCGAGGGAACAGTAGCCGTACGGCTCACCGAGGTAGAGGCCTACATGGGCGAGCACGACCCGGGATCGCATGGCTTCCGCGGCCCGACAAACCGCAACAAGGCGATGTTCGGCCCGCCGGGCCACATCTATGTCTACTTCACCTATGGCATGCACCATTGCGTGAATATCGTGTGCGGCCATGACGGCCAGGCCACCGGGGCCCTGCTCCGCGCCGGTGAAATCACCCAAGGCCTTGACCTTGCCCGAAGCCGGCGTGCTTCGGCCAAAAACGATGCGGAACTGGCACGGGGGCCGGCCCGGCTGGCCACTGCCCTGGGGCTGACGCTTGCCGACAACGGCAGGGCCTTCGCCCAGGGGGAACTGGAACTCGCACGGCCGGCAGTCCGGGCCTCCCATCAGCATGTGCGGACCGGGCCGCGGGTGGGCGTGAGCGGCGAGGGCGGCACCGCGGCCTACCCATGGCGTTTCTGGCTTGAAGGGGACCCGACGGTCTCGCAGTACCGGGCCGCGAAGCCGCGCCGACGCGCCGGCAGCGGGTAGGGTAGACGGGTGAATGAACGTCCCCGCGAATCAGTTGAAGCCATGGTCAACCGTCTTTCTGAAACGGTTCGGGACTATCCGAAGCCAGGGATCATCTTCCGGGACCTTACTCCCGTATTTGCCGACGGCGAGGCGCTGCACGCCTTGGTGCATGCCCTAATCGACCCGTTCGAGGGCCAATTCGACGCCGTCGCCGGTGTCGAGGCCCGCGGCTTCCTGCTGTCGGCCGCGGCCGCGTATGCCTCGGGCACCGGGGTCATCACTGTGCGCAAGAAAGGCAAACTGCCGCGCAGGACGATTTCCGAAGACTACGCGCTGGAGTACGGCACGGCCACGTTGGAAATCCATGCCGATGAACTGGTGCCGGGTTCGCGCGTCCTGATTCTGGACGATGTGCTGGCCACCGGCGGGACCCTCGGCGCGGCGTGCCGTCTCTTCGAACGGGCAGGGGTGCAGGTTGCCGGATTCGGCGTGGTCCTCGAGCTCTCGGCCCTGCGGGGCAGGTCTGCCCTGACCGGACACCGCATCCGCTCGCTGGTGCGTGAATAGCCCCGGCTATTGCGTCCTTGGCGAAAGGGCGCGTGCCCACCCGCCCGCGGTCGTTCCGGCGGAAGAAAATTTGGCGCGCCGGTAGTAGAATGGACGGTCTGCCTTTTGGGGAGGGAACACGTATGCCTGAATCGCCTTCGGCCCATGCCGAGCTAGAACTTGAGCGCGCCTATGTGGCGGGGCTGTACCGTCGGCTGGAAGAACTGCGCGCCGAGAAACAGGAACAGTTGGCCCGCGTCCGCAGCAGCGGCGCCGTGGGAAGCATGCAGAACATCTCCGAGCGCGACGCGTTCGCCACCATGTACGAAGACCGGCTGGCGCAACTGAACGCCGTGGACGACCGGTTGGTGTTCGGCCGACTTGATCTGGACGACGGCGACCGCCGCTACATCGGGCGGATCGGACTCAGCACGGCAGACCTGCAGCAGCTGATGGTGGACTGGCGGGCCCCCGAAGCCGGGGCGTTCTACCAGGCTACGGCCTTCGAACGGCTGGGAGTCCGGCGGCGCCGGCACCTGATTTTGCAGGGGCACCAGGTCAAGGGCATCGAAGACGACGTGCTGGATCCGACCATGCTCTCCGAGGACGGGGTCCTGCAGGGCGAAGGGGCCCTGTTGGCGGCGCTGAATTCGAAGCGGACCGGAGCCATGTCCGACATTGTCGGCACTATCCAAGCCGAACAGGACCGCATCATCAGGGCCCCGATGCCGGGGATCCTCGTGGTGCAGGGCGGTCCCGGTACGGGCAAGACCGCCGTCGCCCTGCACCGGGCGGCCTACCTGTTGTATTCGCACCGAGAACGGCTGAAGTCGGCCGGCGTGCTGCTGGTGGGGCCATCGAACTCTTTCATGAAGTACATCGAGCGGGTGCTTCCCTCGCTGGGCGAGACCGGAGTGGTGATGTCCACCCTGGGCGGCCTGATGCCCGGCGTACGGGCCGTGTCCGAGAGCAACCCGGCCGTGGCCGAGATCAAAGGCCGCCTGGACATGGCCGGCGTCGTGGCCAACGCAGTGGCCAACCGGCAGAGGCTTCCGGCGGAACCGCGCAGGCTTAACGTCGAAGGCACCATGCTGACGCTGACGCCGCGCCAAGTGGCACGGGCCCGCGACCGGGCACGGGCGACCGGCAAACCACACAACACGGCCCGGGTTACGTTCGTGAAAATCCTGTTGCGCGAACTGGCGGACCAGTTGGGGGAGGCACTGGAGAAATCGTCCGGACCGGGAAACAACGCGGACCGTGCCTATCTGATCGAAGACGTGCGCACCTCGCGCGATGTCAGGGTGGCGCTTAATCTGTGCTGGATGCCGCTGACCCCGGAACAGCTGGTCAGGGAACTGCTCAGCAAGCCGGCCCATCTCGAGGCGGCCGCTCCCGATCTGACGGACGCCGAACGCAAGCTGCTGCTGCGCCCCGCGGATGCGCCGTGGACGGAAGCCGATGTGCCGTTGCTGGATGAAGCCGCGGAGCTGCTCGGGGACATGGATGCCTCGGCCGGGCGTGACAAGGCCCAGCGAGATGCCGAGCGGGCCCGCGACGTCGCCAATGCGGAGCAGTCGCTGCGGAACGTCGACCAGATGCTGCGTGATATCGGGATCGACGGCGTGGTCAGCGCCGAGGACCTGGCCGGTTACAACCAGGCGCAGCAGACCCGCTTCACCGCTGCCGAACGGGCCGCCGTTGACCGCACCTGGGCCTTTGGCCACATTGTGGTTGACGAGGCGCAGGAGTTGTCGGCCATGCAGTGGCGGCTGCTGATGCGCCGCTGCCCGCTCAAGTCGTTCACCGTCGTCGGCGATATCGCGCAGACGAGCTCTCCCGCCGGCGCGGAATCGTGGCAGCAGGCGCTCGAGCCGTTCGCCGGCGACCGCTGGCAGCTTGAAGAACTCACCGTGAACTACCGCACGCCCTCCCAGATTGCGCAGGCCGCCGTCCGGATGGCCAACGCAGCGGGCCTGGTCGTGACGGCTCCGAAGGCGGTGCGCGACGGCCGCTGGTCGCCGGTCGTGGACCGGGTGCCGGAGGGTCGCATGGTCGAACGGCTTTTGGAGGTCATGCCCGAGGAGCTTGCCGCCGCCGACGGCGGTCTGTTGGCTGTTATTGCCTCCGACCACCGCCTGCCGGACGTCCGGAGTGCGCTGGCCGCGGCCTACGGGGCACGCGTGGGCGGCGGTGCCGGCGGGATGGAACAGGACATCAGCGTGCTGGGTCCGCAGGAGGCCAAGGGCCTGGAGTTCGATGCCGTCGTAGTGCTTGAGCCGGGTGAGCTGCTGCACCGGGTCGGCGGCCGCGTCGGAGATCTCTATGTTGCCATGACCCGTCCGACCCAGCGGCTCCGGCTGCTGGCCGAAGGCGACGTCCCCGAGGGCATCGAAGGCTGATAATTTGGTATCCGTGAATAATACGTTTCTGGCTTCCCAACGCAACGACCCTGGTTTTGCCAATGTGTGGCAGGAACTGAAGTGGCGCGGCCTTGTCCATGTTTCGACCGATGAAGCCGAACTGGAGAAGCTGCTGGCGGGGGACCCGATCACGTATTACTGCGGCTTCGACCCCACCGCACCCAGCCTTCACCTGGGCAACCTGGTCCAGCTGCTGACCATGCGCCGGCTTCAGCTGGCGGGGCACAAGCCGCTGGGCCTTGTAGGTGGCTCCACCGGGCTGGTCGGCGATCCCCGACCTACCGCCGAGCGCACCATGAACACCAAGGAAACCGTCGCCGAATGGGTGGACCGCCTGCAGGGACAGGTGCAGCGCTTCCTGGACTTCGACGGTACGAACGCCGCGCGAATGGTCAACAATCTGGACTGGACGGCGCCACTGAGTGTCTTGGACTTCCTGCGCGACATCGGCAAGCACTTCCGCGTGGGGACGATGGTCAAGAAGGACATCGTCGCGTCCCGGCTGAACTCGGACGAGGGGATCAGCTACGCCGAATTCAGCTACCAGATCCTGCAGGGCATGGATTACCTGGAGCTGTACCGGCAGTACGGCTGCATCTTGCAGACCGGCGGATCCGACCAGTGGGGCAACCTCACCAGCGGCATCGAGTTGATCCGCAAGGTGGAGGGCCAGTCTGTCCACGCCGTCGGCACGCCGCTGATCACTAACTCCGACGGAACCAAGTTCGGCAAGAGCGAGGGCAATGCCATCTGGCTGGATGCGGACATGTGCAGCCCCTACGCCATGTACCAGTTCTGGCTCAACACTGCCGACGCGGACGTGGTGCAGCGGCTCAAGGTCTTTACCTTCCGTTCCCGCGAGGAGATCGAAGCGCTTGAGCGCGCAGTAGCCGAACGGCCGCATGCCCGTGAGGCACAGCGTGCGTTGGCCTACGACGTGACGTCGATTGTGCACGGCCCCGCAGCCACCGAGAAGGTGATCGCCGCGTCCTCGGCCCTGTTCGGGCAGGGCGACCTGGCCGAGTTGGACGAGGCGACTCTTGTCGCCGCCACTGCCGAGCTGCCCAGCGCTGTGACCGGTGCAGCTACCACCGGCATCATCGACCTGTTGGTCCAGTCGGGCCTGGCCGCCAGCAATTCCGCGGCGCGGCGGACCGTAGCCGAGGGCGGCGCCTACGTTAACAACCAGAAGATTACCGATCCGGACGCCGCAGTCGGGAGCGAGCAGTTGCTGCATGGCAAATACCTGTTGATGCGCCGCGGCAAGCGCACGCTCGCCATGGTCGAAGTGTCTGCCTGAATCCACGGGCGTTCGCACGTCAGCCGGCCACGTCGAAGGGCCCGCAGTCCCCCTGGTCAGGGGAGGCCGCGGGCCCTTCGGCATCAGTGGCGGGCATCACCCGCCGGCGATTTGCGGGCCCGTCCGGTGCCGTGTAATGTTTTCTGAGTCGCCGCCGCTGGTTGTGAAACAGCCGGCCGGAACGCGACAAGCCCCTTCGATAAAAAGACAGCGACTGTCATGCGCCCGAGTGCGCAGGCGAATTAGCTGGGTTTTTGCGATGGGTTCCTTTTCTCGAGGTAAATGAAGCGGAAACGCGGATTTGACAGAAAGAAAAGGAATGAAATAAAGTAGAAACATCGCAGCGAAGAAAAGCAAAGCGGATTTCGGAAGAAATTGTTTTGGAGAGTATTCGTTTGCTCCTGTTGTTTGAGAACTCAATAGTGTGCCAAGTTTGTTGATACCAATTATTTATTGGTTGAAAGTGCCGTGGCGTGCCGCCCCTGTGGTGTGT
>NZ_JBNHGO010000003.1:0-553890 GCF_059091365.1 Arthrobacter sp. MDT2-34-1 | reverse complement strand
ACACACCACAGGGGCGGCACGCCACGGCACTTTCAACCAATAAATAATTGGTATCAACAAACTTGGCACACTATTGAGTTCTCAAACAACAGGAGCACCCGGCACCAGGACGACCCTCTCAGGCCCTCCATCGCTCCGGAGCAACTTTTCTAACTTACCCGCGCCGGCAGTTCTTGTCAAACCGCCCGGTCCCGCTCCGCCCGTTGGCTACTGCCTTCGGCCGGTTCGGCGAGGCGACCTTACCGCCCTGCGCGGCTTTAAACTCTAGCACCGGTCGGCGCGGATGTAAATTCCGCTGCCGTTCATCCTTCCTCCACCCTGGCCGGGCCACCGGCAGCCGGCTTCAGGTACACCACGCCCAGCGGCGGCACCCGGAGCGTCGCAGAAGCGGGGCTGCCCTTCCAGCCGCCTTCCACGGCGGTGACCGCACCTGCGTTGACCACTCCGGATCCGCCGTATTCGGCGGCATCGGTATTCAGGGCCTCGTCCCATTCGCCCGCCCACGGCATCCCCAGCCGGAACCCTTCGTGCGGGGCACCCGAGAAGTTGGCCACGCAGACCAGCGGGTTTCCCTGCTGGTCCCAGCGGATGAAGGACAGCGTGTTGTGCGCGCCGTCGTTCTCGTCGATCCACTGGAAGCCGGCGGGCTCATTGTCGCGCTCGTACAGGGCCGGCGTGGAACGGTAGATCCCGTTGAGGTTGCGGACCAGGTGCTGCAGGCCCTTGTGCGGAACGTTCTCGGAGAGCCACCAGTCCAGCCCGTGCTGCTCCGACCATTCCGACTCCTGGCCGAATTCGGTACCCATGAAGATCAGCTGCTTGCCGGGATGCGCCCACTGGAAGGCCAGGTAGGCGCGCAGGTTGGCCAACTGCTGCCAGCGGTCGCCGGGCATCTTGCGCAGCATCGACCCCTTGCCGTGGACCACCTCGTCATGGCTGATCGGCAGCAGGAAGTTCTCCGTGTAGGCATAGACCATCGAGAAGGTGGCCTTGCCGTGGTGGTACATCCGGTTGACCGGGTCCTCGGCGATGTATTCGAGCGTGTCGTGCATCCAGCCCATGTTCCACTTCAGGCCGAAGCCGAGGCCCCCCGCGCTGGTCGGGCGGGTCACACCGTCGAACGCGGTGGACTCTTCCGCGATCATGACGATGCCCGGCACCCGCTTGTACGCGGTGGCGTTGACTTCCTGCAGGAAGGAAATGGCCTCCAGATTTTCGCGGCCGCCATGGATGTTGGGGACCCACTCCCCGTCATTGCGCGAGTAGTCGAGGTACAGCATGGAGGCCACCGCGTCCACCCGGAGTCCGTCGATGTGGAACTCCTCCAGCCAGTACAGCGCGTTGGCGACCAGGAAGTTCCGCACCTCGCGGCGGCCGAAGTCAAAGATCAGCGTGCCCCAGTCCGGGTGTTCGCCCAGCCGGGGGTCTGCGTGTTCATACAACGGCTGGCCGTCGAACCGGGCCAGCGCCCACTCGTCCTTGGGGAAGTGTGCCGGGACCCAGTCCAGGAGGACTCCGATGCCGGCCTGGTGCAGCCTGTCCACGAGGTACTTGAAGTCGTCGGGGTGCCCGAAGCGCGAGGTCGGCGCGTAATAGGAGGTGACCTGGTAGCCCCACGATCCGCCGAACGGGTGCTCGGCCACCGGCATGAACTCCACGTGCGTGAAGCCCTGCCAGCTGACGTATTCGGCGAGCTGGTCGGCCAGCTGCCGGTAGTCCAGCCCCAGCCGCCACGACCCCAGGTGCACCTCGTACACGCTCATCGGCCCGTTGTGCGGGTCGCGGGCGGCACGCCGCTCCATCCATTCCTGGTCGCCGAAGCGGTAGTGCGATTCGACCACGCGGGACCCGGTCAACGGCGGGACCTCGGTCCAGCGGGCCATCGGGTCGGCCTTCTCCCGCCACTGGCCGTCTTGGCCCAGCAGCTCGTACTTGTAGACGGCACCGGCCTCGACGCCGGGGATGAACAGTTCCCACACGCCGGATCCGCCCATGGAACGCATCGCGTGCCGGGCGCCGTCCCAGTGGTTGAAGTCGCCCTTCACCCGGACAGCCCGGGCATTCGGCGCCCAGACGGCGAAGCTGGCCCCGGATGTGTCGCCCAGCGCGGAGTTGTAGCGGCGCATGTGGGAACCGAGCGCGGTCCACAGGGTCTCGTGCCGGCCCTCGCCGATCAGGTGCAGGTCGATTTCGCCCAGGCTGGGCAGGTAGTGGTACGGATCGTCGCTGATGGCGGGAGCACCGCCGTCGTACGCCACCTCGAGGCGGTAATCCGGGACGCGTCCCGGATCATCGGCCGGGAAGACCGCCACCCAGATGCCCTCGTGCTCGTGTTCCATCGGCACGCGCAGTGACGGCGTGATCACCGTGACGGAGTCGGCCAGCGGACGCCGGGTGCGGACGGTGACGTGTCCATGGTCGTCCAGGTGGGCACCGAGCACTGCGTGCGGCTGGTGGTAGGACCCGTGCGCGACGGCGGAGAGCACCTCCGGCTCGACACGCACCGGGGTGCGGGAGCGGCTGCCCGACGGCGATGCCGGTCCGGGGGTGCCGGCCGCGCCGGAAGTGTTGGCCGCGCGGGAAGTTGCGGGGACGGAAGTTCCGGCCGCGGACGCACCCGCGAAGGCGGGAGCTACCGGCGCCGCTGCGCCGACTGCGGCAGACGTCCGGCCGCTTCCGGGCCCGGTGCCGGTGCCCGCCAGTGGTGCCAGGGCCTCGCGTACGCCGCGGACCGGCACCTGTACCCAGCGCGGGCGGTTGCGCTGTTCGTACACCACTTCATAGAGGGCCTTGTCCAAAAGCAACGCGCGGAAGAGCGTGGAGGACGTGTCCACCGGTTCGCCCGTCCCCTCCCGGTAGCCGTCCAGGAAGGCGGAGCTGGCCTGCGCCGCCCAGTTGTCGGCGGCGGCGCCGACCGCATCGTCGGGCTCCGCGAGCCGGGCCACGCCGGCGGCGTAATCAAACGAGCGGAGCATGCCCACCACATCGCGCAGCGGCACGTCGTCGGTGCCGCGGTCGCCCATGGGCCGCAGCGGTTCGCCCTCGAAATCAAGCACTACCCAGCCCCGCTGTGCCGAGAACAGCACCTGGCCCAGGTGGTAGTCGCCGTGGATCCGCTGCAGCTGAGGAAGCTCGGTCACCTGGTCCAGCCGGTCCAGCAGTTCCTGCACCGCGTCGTCCAGGGGCCCCACGGACGCCCCGGCCTGGGCCCAGCCCCAGCGGATCCGTTCCGCCAGCGCGGCCTTGAACGCCTCGACGGCCTTGGCGTCCGCCGGGGAGGCGCCGGCCGCGTCGCGCAGGCTGCGGTGGATCCGTCCGGTGACGGCGCCGAGCTCGCGGGCCTGGGAGCTGAAGTCCGTGCCGTCCAGGGCGGAGCCCGACGCGGTGCGCCACGCATCCTGGCTGTCCGGAATGAATTCCCGCAGCACGCTCAGGTGTCCGGTGTCCCAGAGGCGGTCGCCGCCGTCGTTGTCCTGTCCGGGAGTCAGCCAGCCGCCGGTCACCCAGCCGTACGTGACCGGGACTTCGCGGCACCCGGCCTCCGTGAGCAGCACACCGACCTCGACGTCCGGATTGGTGCCGGCTTCCAGCACGCGGAAGAACTTCACGATCAGCGGACCCTGGTCGGACTGGACCACCACCGAGGTGTTCGACTGCTCACCCAGCAGCACGGAGGCCTGCAGCCCGGTGGTGAACTCCGGCCAGGAATCGAATCCGGCCCCGGCATGGCCGCGGGTATGCCCGTCGCCCGTCACCGACTGCCGCCGCATCAGTTCCAGCCAGGCGGCCACGAACACCGGGTCGTGGGCGCCGTCGTAAATCCAGCGCTCTCCGGGACCGCCCGCAGTACCGCCCGCGGCGCCGCCGGCCGCCCCCGCGGTACCGCCCGCCGGCTTGTCCGACCCAACGGTCTCGCCCTCTTCGCGGGTTGCCGCCCAGGTGTCCTCGGCGCCCTGCTGCACGCGCCCGAGCAGGGCCGCCTCCCCGCCGGCCAGGGGCTCCCGGCGGTAGCTCAGCGGCACGTTGACCACGTGGACGGCGTCGGCGGTGTGCACGGCCACGATGTGCACTTCCAGTCCCACCGCCCCGGCCGGGTCCGGCAAGCGGATGCCGCCCAGCCGGCGCAGGACCGACTCTTGGCCCTTGGCGGGGAACCAACGCTGGGCGGGGAGCCACTGGTGCAGCAGTTCGGGCAGGCTCGGCGTGAAATCAGGCATGTGATGCCACCTCTGTTCCTTCAGTCGCGGGTCTGATGACTGGGAGTGTCTCGGTCTGTGGAGATGCGGGGTTGGACGCGGCCGAACGCAGCCGCAACCAGAAAAAGTCGTGGCTGCCCAGCGTCAGCGTGAGCTGGCCGGCGTCGTCAAAGGCAGGGAAGGGGACGCCTCCGAACGTGTCGCGCAGCCCCCGGCCGGCAAATTCGGGCAGCCGCAGCGGTGCCGCCACGGGGTGCTGCGACAGGTTGAACACGCACAGCAGCACCTCTTTCTCCAGGCCTTCCGGATTGTCCTCCGGCAATTCGCGCAGAAAGGCCAGCACAGATTCGGAGTCCACCGGCACGTTCCGGTAGGTGCCCAGGCCGAAGGCGGGATGGGCCTTGCGCACGGCCAGCATCTGGCGCACCCAGTGCAGCAGCGAACTGTTGTGCGCCAGCTGCGCCTCGACGTTGACGTAGTTGTAGTGATAGACCAGCGACTGCACCACCGGCAGGTACAGTTTGCCGGGGTCCGCGGTGGAGAAGCCGGCGTTGCGGTCGGGGTTCCACTGCATCGGGGTGCGGGAGGCATCTCGGTCTTCGAGCCAGATGTTGTCGCCCATGCCGATCTCGTCCCCGTAATACAGGAACGGGCTGCCCGGCAGCGACAGCAGCAGCGCGTGAATCAGTTCGATTTCTGCGCGCGAGTTGTCCAGCAGCGGGGCCAGCCGGCGGCGGATTCCGATGTTGGACCGCATCCGGGAATCCGGCGCGTACCAGCCGAACATCGCCTCACGTTCTTCGCGGGTGACCATTTCCAGCGTCAGTTCGTCGTGGTTGCGCAGGAACGTTCCCCACTGGGCCCCGGCCGGGATCGCCGGCGTCTGCTCCATGGTGGCGATGATCGGGGCGGCCTTTTGGTCCCGGAGGGCGTAATACAGCCGCGGCATGATCGGGAAGTGGAAGGCCATGTGGCATTCGGGGCGCAGCCCGCCGTCGCCGTCCGGCTGGCCGAAGTATTCCACCACCTCGTGTGGCAGCTGGTTGGCTTCGGCGATGATCACGCGGCCGGGGTATTCCGTGTCCACCAGTGCGCGCAGGTCCTGCAGGAAGGCGTGCGTGGCGGGCAGGTTCTCGCAGTTGGTCCCGTCTTCCTCGAACAGGTACGGGATGGCGTCCGCGCGGAAACCGTCAATCCCCTGGTCCAGCCAGAAGCGCACGACGTCGAACAAAGCCTCGATCACCTTGGGGTTCTCGAAGTTCAGGTCCGGCTGGTGGCTGAAGAAGCGGTGCCAGTAGAACTGCCGGCGGATCGGGTCGAACGCCCAGTTCGAATCCTCGCTGTCCACGAAGATGATCCGCGCGTCCTGGTATTTCTCGTCCGTATCGGACCAGACATAGAAGTCTCCGTACGGCCCCTCCGGGTCCCGCCGGGACTGCTCGAACCAGTCGTGCTTGTCCGACGTGTGGTTTATCGGCAGGTCGATGATTACCCGGACGCCGCGGGCGTGGGCCTCGGCGACCAGGCGTTTGAAGTCGCCGATGGTGCCGAACTCGTCCAGCACGTCGAAGTAGTCCGCGACGTCGTACCCGCCGTCCCGCAGCGGGGACTTGAAGAACGGCGGGATCCACAGGCAGTCGACGCCCAGCCACTGCAGGTAGTCCAGCTTGTCGATCAGCCCGGAGAAGTCGCCCGATCCGTCTCCGTTGGAGTCCGCGAAGCCCCGCAACAGCACCTCGTAGAACACTGCCTTGCGGTACCAGTGGGGGTCATGCGTCAGCCCCGGAGCGTGCAGCTGGAAGGGGCCGGCCATCAGCGGTTCCTTCGGATGTGCAGAATGTGGGCGGGTTCCACGTGTGCGTCCAGCCGCACGTAGTTGTGTTCGCCCCAGCGCCAGCTCTGCCCGCTGAGCAGGTCATCGACCCAGAACGTGCCGTCGTCGTTAAGGTCCTCCTCCCGCAGCCCCAGCGCCGCCAGGTCCAGCGAGACCGTCGATTCGCGCGCGCTGTGCGGGTCCACGTTGACGACGACGATGATCGTGTCCCGCCCGCCGCCGTGGCTTTCGGGCAGGTGCGCCTTGTGCTTGGAGTACACCACCGTGGCCGGGTCGGTGCTGCGGTGCACGGTGAGGTTGCCCAGGTCGCCCAGCGCCGGGTGGGCACGCCGGATGGAATTGAGCCGGGTCAGGTACGGGGCGAGCGAGCGCCCTTCGGCCTCCGCGGCGGCGAAGTCGCGGGCCTTGTATTCGTACTTTTCGTTGTCGATGTATTCCTCGGCGCCCGGCCGGGCCACGTGCTCGTAGAGTTCGTAGCCGGCGTAGACGCCCCAGAGCGGGCTGGCCGTGGCCGCCAGCACGGCCCGGACCTTGAACCCGGCGGGGCCGCCGTACTGCAGGTACTCGGTGAGGATGTCCGGGGTGTTGACGAAGAAGTTCGGCCGGAAGAACGGCGCCGTCTCGTGGCTGATCTCGGTGAAGTACTCCTCGATCTCTTCCTTGGTGTTGCGCCAGGTGAAATAGCTGTAGGACTGCTGGAAGCCCGCGCGGCCCAGCGCGTGCATCATGGCCGGCCGGGTGAAGGCCTCGGCCAGGAACACCACCTCAGGGTGCTCGCGGTTCACCGTGCCGATCAGCCATTCCCAGAACCACAGGGGCTTGGTGTGCGGGTTGTCCACCCGGAAAATCTTCACGCCGTGCGAAATCCACAGCTTCACGATCCGCAGGACCTCTTCGGACAGGCCGCGCGGGTCGTTATCGAAGTTCAGCGGATAGATGTCCTGGTACTTCTTCGGCGGGTTCTCGGCGTAGGCAATCGTGCCGTCGGCCCGCGTGGTGAACCATTCGGGATGCTCGGTGGCCCACGGGTGGTCCGGGGCGGCCTGCAGCGCCAGGTCCAGGGCCACCTCCATGCCGAGCGCCTCGGCGGCGGCCACGAAGGCGTCGAACTGCTCGAATCCGCCCAGGTCGGGGTGGATGGCGTCATGCCCGCCGTCCTTGGATCCGATGGCCCACGGCGATCCCGGGTCGCCGGGTCCGGCGGTCAGCGTGTTGTTCGGTCCCTTGCGGTTGACCTCGCCGATCGGATGGATGGGCGGCAGGTACACCACGTCGAAGCCCATGGCCGCGACGGCCGGAAGCCGCTCGGCCGCCGTCGTGAAGTCGCCGGAGGTCCAGCGCCCGTTCGCCGGGTCGTAATGCGCGCCCTCGGAGCGCGGGAAGAATTCGTACCAGGCGCCGCGGCCGGCCCGTTCACGCTCCACGAGGATGGGGTACCGCTTCGAGGGGCTGACCAGGCTGCGGATCGGATGGCTGTTCACGGCGTCCAGCACGGCCTCCGAGGTTCCTGCGGCCAAACGTTCATGCACGGTGAGCGATCCGTCTGCGAGCGCGGCGGCGGCGTCGCGCAGCACCTGCGCGTTGCCTTCCGGCCGCCCGCCCTGGCCCGCGGCCTGTTCCAGCAGCATCCGGCCCTCGGCCAGCATGAGGTCCACGTCCACGCCGGCGGCAATCTTCACCTCGGCGTTGTGCCGCCAGGTGGCGTAATTGTCTCCCCAGCCTTCCACGTGAAAGGTCCAGAGGCCGGTACCGGTGGGCCGGAGGGTCCCGTGCCAGCGGTCGGTGCCGGGCGCGCCGGGCGTCAGCCTTGCCCGCTGGACGGGCCGGCCGTCCGGGTCGAACAGCACCGCGGTCGCGCCGATCTTGTCGTGCCCCTCGCGGAAGACGGTGGCGGCTACCTCCAGGTCTTCGCCCGGTATCGCCTTGGCCGGAAACTCGCCGCCGCCGACCACGGGCCAGACGTCGACCACCGGGATCCGGCCGAACTTCAGGCGGGGGGCTGGCTGGGTCGTACTCTGCTCCTGCATCGAAGTCGTCACAAGACAGACGTTAGCGAGATTCCTTCCCGATTGCGAAGGATCCCCACGCCCTGCGACCGGGTTGACGGCCAGTTCGACGCGCATTCACCCGCCGGCCATCAACGGCGCAGGGGATCTGCGCTAGCCTAGGCCGGGTGAAGGCAATCCGCAGATTTACTGTCCGAACTGTCCTCCCCGAGAGCATTGCTCCGTTGGCCCGCTTGGCCGGCAACCTCCGCTGGTCCTGGCACCGGCCCACCCAGCAACTCTTTGAACAACTGGATCCTCAGGCCTGGTCCGAGGTGCGCCAGGATCCCGTCGCCCTGCTCGGCTCGTTCACCCGCGAACGGCTGCGGGCGCTGGCCGACGATCGGGACGTCGTCGCGCGGGTGCGGGAACTGGACGCCGACCTGGAGCAGTACCTGACCGAGGACCGCTGGTACCAGACGCTGGGAGCGGACGCACCGGCGTCGATCGCCTACTTCTCCCCCGAGTACGGCATCTCCCATGTGCTCCCGCAGTACTCCGGCGGCCTGGGCATCCTGGCCGGCGACCACCTGAAGGCCGCGTCCGACCTGGGCGTGCCGCTGGTGGGCGTGGGCCTGCTCTACGCCGCCGGCTACTTTAAGCAGTCGCTGAGCCGCGACGCATGGCAGCAGGAGACGTACCCCGTCCTGGACCCGGACGGCCTGCCGCTGACGCTGCTGCGCGAGCCGGACGGGCAGCCGGCCCAGGTCACGCTGCCGCTGCCGAACGGCCGCAGGCTCGGCGCCTACGTCTGGCGCGCCGACGTGGGCCGGGTGCCGCTGCTGCTGCTGGACTCCAACATCCCGGGCAACGACGAGGCCGCCCGCGGCATCACCGACCGGCTCTACGGCGGGGGCGGCGACCACCGCCTGCAGCAGGAACTGCTGCTGGGCATGGGCGGCGTGAAGGCGCTGCGCATCCACCAGCGGCTCACGGGCGCCCCGGCGCCGGAGGTCTTCCACACGAACGAAGGGCACGCGGGGTTCCTGGGCATCGAACGCATCCAGGAGCTGGCGGCCGCCGGGCTGACGTGGGACGAGGCCTTGGCCGCCGGCCGCGCCAACACCGTGTTCACCACGCACACGCCGGTGCCCGCGGGCATCGACCGGTTCGACAAGGCGCAGATCCAGCATTTCTTCAGCGCCGGCCTCGCCCCGGACGTGCCCACCGCGAAGATCCTGGAACTCGGCGACGAGAATTACGACGGCGGAGATCCGTCCAAGTTCAACATGGCCGTGATGGGCCTGCGGCTGGCGCAGCGGGCCAACGGTGTGGCCAAGCTGCACGGTGTGGTCTCCCGCGGCATGTTCTCCGGGCTCTGGCCGGGCTTCGACCAGGAGGAAGTGCCGATCACCTCGGTGACCAACGGCGTGCACGTGCCGACCTGGGTGGACCCGCGGATCGCCGAGTACGCGCGGTCGGCGTTCGGCGACGAGCCGGTGATCGCCCGCCAGTGGGACCGGGTCTACGACGTGTCCGACGAGGACATCTGGGCGCTGCGCCGAAGCCTGCGGACGGCCCTGATCGAGGATGTCCGCCGCCGGCTGCGGGCCGCCTGGAAGAAGCGCGGGGCCGCGGACGCGGAGCTGGCGTGGACCGACGCCGTGCTGGACCCGGACGTGTTGACCATCGGTTTCGCCCGCCGGGTGCCGACCTACAAGCGGCTGACCCTGATGCTGCGCGACCCGGCCCGGCTCAAGGCGCTGCTCCTGCACCCGAAACGGCCCATCCAGCTGGTCATCGCCGGCAAGTCCCACCCTGCGGACGAACAGGGCAAGCGGATGATCCAGGATCTGGTCCGCTTCACCGACGACCCGGAGGTCCGGCACCGGATCGTGTTCCTGCCCAACTACGACATCGCCATGGCCCGCACGCTGTTCCCGGGCTGCGACGTGTGGCTGAACAACCCCCTGCGCCCGCTGGAAGCCTGCGGGACGTCCGGCATGAAGGCAGCCATCAACGGCGGGCTGAACCTCTCCGTGTTGGACGGCTGGTGGGACGAGATGTACGACGGCGACAACGGCTGGG
Organism: Arthrobacter sp. MDT2-34-1; assembly: GCF_059091365.1. NCBI lineage: Bacteria > Bacillati > Actinomycetota > Actinomycetes > Micrococcales > Micrococcaceae > Arthrobacter > Arthrobacter sp. MDT2-34-1. The sequence continues at coordinate 543,787 of NZ_JBNHGO010000003.1, read as the reverse complement.
CGATCCCGACGGCGAACCCGTCCACCGATGCAGGGACCGCGGACATGTTCAGCGCGGACGATCGGGACGATATCGAAGCAGCCGCGCTCTACGACCTGATCGAGCACCACGTGGCGCCCCGCTTCTATGCCGCCGAGGTCTCCGAGGGCGCGGGGGCGGCCGGCCCGTCCCAGCCGATAGCCGACGATGCCGTCCCGCACCAGTGGATCGCCATGATCAAGCACACGCTGGCCAATCTGGGTCCGGCGGTTTCCGCCGAACGGATGCTGCATGACTATGTGGAGCAGCTGTACCGTCCCGCCTGGGCATCCGGCCGGACGGCCCGGGCCGACGATTTTGCGGCGGCGAAGGAACTGGCGGCGTGGACCAGCCGTGTGCATGCAGCCTGGGCCGACGTGTCGGTGGAGCACGTGGACTCGCTCGGCATCACGGACGAGCCGCAGATCGGCGAATCGCTGACGGTCAATGCCTATGTCCGGCTCGGCTCGCTGGCGCCGGACAGCGTCACCGTTCAGGTGGTGCATGGCCAGGTCACCGAAAACGACGACCTCGCCCAGACCTCCAGTGACGAACTTGCCCTCGCCGAACAGCTGGGCGATGGCCGCTATCTCTTCACCGGCCCGGTCACCATCGACCGATCCGGGTCGTTCGGGTACAGCGTGCGGGTGCTGCCCAAACACCCGGCGTTGGCAAACCATGCCGAACTCGGACTGGTGTCCAACGCCACCGGCTGATCCACGGGCAGCGCCCGTTGCCGCTCGCGCCCGTCGCCCGCCCGGGCGGCCGGCGCGAGTGGCAACAGAACGGCTGAAACGTAGCTATCCGACAGTTTCTTTAAATCGGCCGGGACCCCCCGTTTCATGCCGGATTAGAGCGGAAATGTGCTGCTTCGTACGTCCTTCTGTGTGACTCACCCCTTTATTATCAGCATGCTGACTAATAGCATGAGGGTGTTCCGTCCGAATGGACTACGAAGGAGGCGAACATGGGCACGAGTACCGAGCGGGAGGCACCACCGCCGGACCACGGGGACAAGCCGCAGCAACCGCAGCAAGTAAAAAAGTCTTCGTGGAAGTACATCCTCCGCAAGACCATTCGGGAGTTCTCCGACGACAACTGCACCGATCTTGCGGCGGCGCTCACCTACTACGCGGTGCTGTCCCTGTTCCCCGGCCTGCTGGCGCTGGTTTCCATCCTGGGCTTGGTAGGGCAGGCGGAACAAACCACCAACGCCATGATGAACATGCTGGGGCAGGTAGCACCCGGCCAGGCCGTTGATGTCATCCGCCAGCCGATCCAGCAGCTCGCCACTTCCCAGGGAGCCGGGCTGGCGTTCGTCGTCGGCCTCGTCGGCGCGATCTGGTCGGCATCCGGTTATGTCACCGCCTTCGGCCGGGCCATGAACAGGATCTACGAGGTCGAAGAAGGCCGCCCGTTCTGGGTGCTCCGCCCGATGATGCTGTTGGTGACCCTCGTGGTGCTGCTGCTGGCCGTCCTGACGCTGCTGATGCTGGTCGTGTCCGGCCCGGTGGCGGAGGCGATCGGCTCGGTGATCGGACTCGGCGAGGCGGCAGTGACCGCCTGGAACATCGCCAAGTGGCCGGTCGTCGTCATCTTCGCCGTGGTGATCGTGGCCGTGTTGTACTACGCGACGCCTAACGTGAAGCAGCCGAAGTTCCGCTGGATGAGCCTGGGCGCCCTGGTCGCGCTGATCGTGCTGGCCCTGGCGACCTTGGGCTTCGCCTTCTACGTAGCCAACTTCGGCAACTACAACGCGACCTACGGAGCCATCGGCGGGGTGATCGTCCTGCTGCTGTGGTTCTGGCTGGCCAACCTCGCCCTGCTGTTCGGCGCAGAGTTCGATGCCGAGACCGAACGCGGGCGCGAACTGCAGGCCGGCATGGCCGCCGAAGAAAACATCCAGCTTCCGGTCCGCGATAACCGCAAGATCGAGAAGAATGCCGAGAAGGAAGAGGAGGACATTGCACGGGGGCGCGATCTGCGCCGCGAGCACGCGCATTCCCACGAGGAATCCCGTGAGCATAGCTGACCAAGATCAGGACTGACAGGAAGAACCCGACTAGGAAAAGGAATTGCCATGACCACGAATCCACATTCCGGCAGTTACGACGAGGGCGCTCCCGTTTACCCCACAGGTGGCACGGCCGTACCGCCGCCGTCGAACCCGCCCTCAACCGGCCAGTCCAGGAGCGAAACCGCCAAGACCGAGGCACGGGAAGTAGGGCGCGAAGGGGCCGAAGCCGGCCAGCACGTTGCGCAGACGGCCAAGGACGAGGCAAAGCAGGTGGCGTACGAAGCCAAAGACAAGGCCCGCAACCTGATGTCCGAACTGGGCGACGGTGTCCGCGGCCAGGCCAACACGCAGCAGCAACGCGTGGCTTCGGGGCTGCGGTCCATCGGGGAGGAGCTAAATTCCATGGCCCGCAACTCGGAACAGTCCGGACCGGCGACCCAGCTGGTCAGCCAGGTGGCGGGCCGGGCCGACTCAGTCGCAGGATGGCTCGAGAACCGCGACCCGGGATCCCTGCTGGACGAGGTCAAGCGTTTTGCCCGCCGGCGGCCCGGAGCCTTCCTGGCGATCGCGGCGGGGGCCGGCGTCTTGGCCGGGCGCCTGACCAAGGGCCTGACCGCCGACAGCGGAGCAGGCAGCGGCTCCATGACCGGCAGGAGCGTGGGCACGCACCGTGCAACCACCGGTTCCGTCTACGACACGGCAGGAACGGGCAGCTATGAGGCCCAAAGCGCCGCCGGCTTCGCGGCGCCGGGAGCGCAGACAGGTTCCGCCCTCGGCGGCGCCCCGGCACAGCCCGAAACCACCTACCCTGTGGGCGAACCGCCCGTCGGTGGCCGCGGCACCGCGATCCCGGAGCGGAACCCCTATGAGGACGGAGGGACTCGATGAGTCACCAGCAAATGCCGGGCCCGAGCAATCAACGCGTGCCCGGCCAGGATGGCGCCGAGCCAACGCGAGCGGAAATCAAGGCCGAGAACGAATCCTTGGGCGATCTTCTCAGCCAGGTCAGCAAGGACATCTCCGTCCTGATGCGCCAGGAGGTGGAGCTGGCCAAGGCCGAACTCAAGGAGACCGGCACCAAAGCCGGCAAGGGCGCGGGCCTGCTGGGCGGAGCCGGCGTGGCCGGCCACTTCGTCCTCCTGTTCCTGTCCCTGGCCCTGTGGGCGCTCATCGCCGGCGGGGTCGGGTGGGCCTGGTCCGGCCTGATTGTGGCAGTCATCTGGGCCATCATCGCGGCCATTCTGTATTCGGTTGGCCGCAAGCAGCTGAAGACGGTCGAAGGGATGCCCCGGACCACCGAGTCAGTGAAGCAGATTCCGGAAACATTGAAGCCAAGTGAGGAAGCGCTATGAGCCAGTCACCCGAAGAAATCCGAGCCGACATCGAACGTACCCGCGCCCGGCTGGGCACGGATGTGGACGCCGTGGCGGAAAAAGCGTCGCCGTCGAACATCGTCCACCGGCAGACGGACAAAGTGAAGGATTCCGTGGGCCGCGTCAAGGAGAAGATCATGGGCGCGGCTGACGACGCCACCGGCGGCACCCGCTCCATGATGCACGACGCCGGCGAGATGGCCAGCGACGCCCCGCACCAGCTTGCCCGCAAGACCGAGGGCAACCCGGTGGCGGCCGGCCTGATCGCCTTCGGCGCCGGCTGGCTGCTGTCCTCGCTGTTCCCGGCCAGCCGGGTGGAGCAGCAGGCAGCCGACAAGGTCAAGGAACAGGCCGAACCGGTGGTGCAGGAAGTCAAGGACTCCGCCCGCCAGGTGGCCCAGGACATGAAGGAGCCGGCCCGCGAGGCAGCCGAAGACCTGAAGTCCTCGGCCCAGGACTCGGCGGGCAGGGTGAAGTCCGAAGGAGCGTCCGCCGCCGAGGACGTGAAGGCACGGGCCCAAGAGGCCCGCGGCAACGTCCAGGAGGAGCCCCGGCAGATCTAACCCCTGGGTGCACGCCGGCTAACGGCCGGCATGCCGGCGCCGGGAAGGCTTTGAGGGCCTTCCCGGCGCCGGCTGCGTTAAGTCAGGAGCGGTAGACGGAGAGGCTGTTGGCGGCCACCATGTCCTTCTCGCCGCTGCGGACCTTGGCGCCGCGCCGCTGCTCCTCGGAATGCGCGGTGGTGTAGAGCAGTTCGAACACGTGGTTCCCGCCGCGGTGCTTGCCGAAGTCCTGCAGCGCGTGCGGGGCCGGCATCACGATTTTCTGCGGCTGACACGCCCCGTTGATCACCAGCAGACCATCGATCACACCCTGGGGCGATCCCATCAGCAGCTGGACCAGGCGGCAGTCCGGGTTGTTCCAGTCGTCCGGAGTCATCGGTTCGCCGTCGGCGTTGAACCAGAGCAGGTAGGAACTGTCCGCCCGTGCCGGGTAGTTATACGGCTGGTGCGCCAGGAAGGACCGGCGGATCTGGATAAGCCGGCGGGTGGCATCGAACATCCGGTGTTCGCGCTCGTCCAGCTGCCAATTGGTCCACGCCAGCTCGTTGTCCTGGCAGTATGCGTTGTTGTTTCCCTGCTGGCTGCGGCCGATCTCGTCGCCGGCGCAGATCATGGGCACCCCGAGCGACAGCAACAGGGTAGCCATCAGGTTACGCGCGCTCCGGTCCCGGGCGTCGAGGACCCGGCCGTCCCCCGTGTGACCCTCGATGCCGTGGTTGTAGCTGCGGTTATGGTCGTGGCCGTCGCGGTTTTCTTCGCCGTTGTTTTCGTTGTGCTTGCGGTTGTACGCAGTCAGGTCGGCCAGGGTGAAGCCGTCGTGGGCGGTCACGAAATTCAGCGAGGCCAGCGCGGTGCGGCCGGACCCGGCGAACAGCTCGGTGGAGCCGGCCAAGCAACCCGCCAGCCGCGCCACCGTCCCGACCTGCCCGCCGCCCGCCAACGCGGCCTGGTCCGCCAGCCAGAAATCGCGGACGGTGTCGCGGAAGCGGTCGTTCCAGTCGGCCCAGCCCGGCGGGAAGTGCCCCGTCTGCCAGCCTCCGTCGCCGACGTCCCACGGTTCCGAGATGAGCTTTGCCCCGGAGAGCACCGAGTCGGCGCCCACGGCTACCAGGAACGGATGGCGGGGATTGAAATGGTTGTTTCCGTCGCGGGCCAGGGACACCGCCAGGTCGAAGCGGAACCCGTCGATGTGGAACTCTTCCACCCAGTAGCGGAGCGAGTCGAGGGCCAGCTGGATCACGCGCGGCTCGTTGAACTCCATGGTGTTGCCGCAGCCGGTGGTGTCCAGGTAATTCCCGTGGCCGTCGTGCCGGTAGTACACGTGGTCCGCCAGCCCCCGGAAGGAATACGTGTCCTGGTCCTTGCCGCCCTCGGCCGTGTGGTTGTAGACCACGTCCAGGACCACCTCGAGTCCGGCGGCGTGCAACTGCTTGACCATGGTGCGGAACTCGTCCTGCACGGCCCGCGGTCCGGCGGCCTGCGCCGCGGCGGTGGCGTAGCCCGGCCAGAGGGCGAAGAAGCCGAGCGTGTTGTAGCCCCAGTAGTTGGCCAGGCCCAGGTTTTGCAGGTGCGGTTCGTCCAGGTGGTAGTGCACCGGCAGCAGCTCCACCGTGGTGATCCCCAGCTCCAGCAGGTACTCGACCATCACCGGGTGCGCCAGCCCGGCGTAGGTGCCGCGCAGTTCTTCCGGGATGTCCGGGTGCAGCACGGTCTGGCCCTTGACGTGGCACTCGTACACCACCGTGTCCCGCCACGGCACGTGCGGCCGGGCGTCGTTCCCCCAGTCGAAACCACCTGTGACGTACACCGAGCGCAGCACACCGCCGTCGTCGTCGATGGCGCGGCCGTAGGGGTCCAGCAGCAGCTGCCCGGACGCCGGCAGTTCCTCGCCGTGGGGCCAGAAGGCGTACCGGCTGCCGGCCTCGAGTCCCTCGACCGTGCCGTGGTGGACGCCGTCGGTGAGCGCCGTCAGTTCGACGCGCCGCCAGGTGCCCGCCGCGTCTTGGAAGTGCACGTCCACCGAACCGAAGTCCGGGGCGAAGACCGCCACGTTGACCGCGCCGGGAATCGGCGGCAGGCCCGGGGCGGCGTCGCTCACGCCGAGCGGGAAGGCACGCGAAAGCCGGGCCTGGCGCGTCGGACGCTCAGGGGAAAGGCTCTTGGCGTGACGGGCCACAACGGTCCACCTGCTCCTAGCGCGCGCGCTGCCGCGAAATCTCGTACAGGCTGATGCCCACGGCCATGGAAGCGTTGAGCGACTCCATCGCCGAGTCGATCGGGATGGAGACGATCTGGTCGCAGTGTTCCCGGACCAGCCGGGACAGGCCCTTGCCCTCGGATCCCACCACGAGGCACACCGGTTCGGTGGCCAGCGACAGGTCCGGCAGCGAGACGTCGCCGCCGCCGTCCAGGCCGAGCACGAAGATGCCCAGCTGCTGGAAAGCCTTGAGCGTATTGGTCAGGTTGCCCGCCTTGGCCACCGGCACGCGCACCGCCGCGCCGGCGCTGGTCTTCCACGCGGAGGCCGTCATCCCGACCGAGCGGCGCTCGGGCACGATCACGCCGTGGCCGCTGAAGGCCGAGGCCGAACGGATGATGGCGCCGAGGTTGCGCGGGTCGGTGATGCCGTCCAGGGCCACGAACAGCGGGGCGTTGTTGATGTAGCCCTTCTTGAACTTGGCCATGGTTTCCTCGGCCAGTTCCAGGGCGTCCTGGTAGTCATAGGGCGGGATCTGCAGCACCAGGCCCTGGTGGACGGCGTCATCGGTCATCCGGTCCAGTTCCGGCTTGTGCGATTCGAGCACCGGAATACCGCGTTCGGCGGCGATCTTCAGGGATTCCCTGACGCGGTCGTCCATCTCGATCCGGACCCCGACGTGCAGCGCCTTGGCGGGAACACCGGCGCGCAGGGCTTCCACCACGGAGTTGCGTCCGGTTACCATCTCGCCGGCGGACTTGCCGCGGCGGGGCGCCGGCCCGCGCTGGCCGGCCGGGCGCTTGGCGGCCGAGCGTTCGGAGAGCTGCTTGGTGCGGTACGCCTTGTGGTACGGGCGGTCTTCGGCCTTCGGGGTCGGCCCCTTGCCTTCGAGCGCCTTGCGCCCGTGTCCGCCGGTTCCGGCGGTGGGTCCCTTTTTGGACTTGCGCACCGCTCCGGGGCGAGGTTTGTTGGCCATCGAAAAACTACCTTTGTGTTGGGGAAGATACGTTCCCACGCGCGGCGCACCGGCTGTGAGCGGCAGGCCCGACGGGAATCGTCTGCTTTAAAGGGTACCGCCCAACGGTGCGGGCTGCCGTCAGCCGAGATTCCAGCTGGCGCCCTCGGCCGAATCCTCCACCACGATCCCGGCGGCCGCCAGGGTGTCGCGGATGGCATCGGCGCGGGCCCAGTCCTTCGCCTCGCGGGCCAGCCGACGCTCCTCCAGTTGCGCGCTGACCAGCACGTCCAGGGCCTGAAGGGCCGCGGGGTCCGCGCCGCCGCTGCTCCAGTGCGGATCCAGCGGGTTGATGTACAGCACGTCGGTCATCGCCATGACCTGGTGCAGCGCGCGGGTGGCCGCTTCCTTGTCGCGGGCGTCCAGCGCGGTGTTGCCGGCCCGCACCGTTTCGTGGACCACTGCCAGCGCCTGCGGCACGTTGAGGTCGTCGTCCATGGCCGCGGCGAAAGCCTCCGGGACGCGTTCGGTCACGACGAAGCCGAACTGCTCGCCGTAGAGGAACTTCAGCGCCCGCTGCATGAATCCCTCGATCCGCTCCACCGCGGCGCCCGCTTCCACCAGCGAGCCGGGGTTGTAGTCCAGCGCGGACCGGTACTGGGCCTGGCCCAGGTAGTAGCGGACCACCAGCGGCCTGGCGTCCTGAAGCATCTCCGCGGGGGTGATGATGTTGCCGATCGATTTGGACATCTTCTCGCCCTCGAAGGTGACCATGCCGTTGTGCATCCAGAAGTTGGCGAACCCGTGCCCGGCCGCCCGGGACTGGGCCATCTCGTTCTCGTGGTGCGGGAACCGCAGGTCCAGCCCGCCGCCGTGGATGTCGAACTCGGTGCCCAGGTACTTGGTGACCATGGCCGAGCACTCCAGGTGCCAGCCCGGGCGGCCGGCTCCCCACGGGCTGGACCAACTGGCCGTCTCCGGCTCGCCGTCCTTGTGTCCCTTCCAGAGCGCGAAGTCGCGCGGATCCTTCTTGCCGCGCGGGCCGGCGTCGGGCGCCGCCTGCATGTCCTCGATCCGCTGATGCGTCAGCGAGCCGTATTCCGGCCACGAGCGCACATCGAAGTACACGTCACCGGAATCGTCCAGCGCCGGGTAGGCGTGGCCGCGGTCGATCAACTGCTGGATCAGGCGGTGCATCTCCGGAATGTGGCCGGTGGCGCGCGGTTCGTAGGTGGGCCGTTCCACGCCCAGGATGTCGTAGGCCTTGGCGAATTCCTGCTCGTAGCGGTAGGCCAGCGCCCACCACGGCTCGTTCGGCACCGGCACCATCGGGTCTTCGGCCGCGCCGGGGCGGAAGGATTCGGCGGACTTGACCAGGATCTTGTCGTCGATGTCCGTCACGTTGCGCACTACCGTGACGTCATACCCGCTGTAGCGCAGCCAACGGGTGAGCTGGTCGAAGGCGATGGCCGAACGGATATGGCCGACGTGCGGATCGCCCTGCACCGTGGCCCCGCAGTAGTAGAGCCCGGCCTTGCCCGGGGCCAGCGGGACGAAGTCGCGGACTTGCGCGGTGGCGGTGTCATAGAATCTCAGGCTCACCGCTCTAGCCTAGCCGCGGCCGCCACGCCGGTGCGAACGCACCCTGCTACGGCAGCTTCACGACGACGGCGGTGGCCACCGCCGCGATCCCCTCGCCGCGGCCGGTGAATCCCAGCCCGTCGCTGGTGGTCGCCGAAACGCTGACCGGCGCACCGGCGGCCTCACTGAGCACCGCCTCGGATTCGGACCGGCGCGGCCCGAACTTGGGGCGGTTGCAGACCAACTGAACCGCGATATTGCCGATCTCGAACCCCGCCTCGCGGACGATCCGCGCCGCTTCTGACAGCAACCGGACCCCCGAGGCGCCGGCGTACTCGGGACGGTCGGTGCCGAAGTGCGTGCCGAGGTCTCCGATCCCGGCCGCGGAAAACAGCGAATCCGCGGCGGCGTGGGCGGCGGCGTCTCCGTCGGAGTGGCCGGCCAGGCCTCGCTCCCCCTCCCACAGCAGGCCGCCCAGCCACAACGGCTGGGGGTCGGAGTCCGGGGCGAAAGCATGGACGTCCACTCCGATTCCGGTACGCGGGAGGGGAAACGGGAAGTCGGGCACGGTCAGCCTTTCATGACGGGTCGGGGCCGGCCGGCGGCCAGCAGGGCCTCCGCCACGGTCAGATCCAGCGGCGTGGTGATCTTCAGGGCCCGCGCGGAGCCGGGCACCAGCATCACGTCGATGCCGTGGCGCTCCAGCAACAGGGCTTCGTCGGTGATGGCGGCGGCCTCCTCGGGGGCCATGCCGGCCAGGCTCCGGTGCGCCACGGCCAGGGTTGCCGCGTCGAACCCCTGCGGTGTCTGGACGGCGCGCAGCCGGGTGCGGTCCACGGTGGCCGCCACCTTCTCGGGTGAGATTTCTGCCCCGGCGCCGGTGCTCGGCGCGGCCTCCTTGATGGTGTCCACCACCGGCACCGCAGGAACGACGGCGCGCGCGCCGGCCGCCAGCGCGGCGGCGACCCGTTCGAAGACCTCGGGCGGGGTGAGCGCCCGGGCCGCGTCGTGCACCAGGACCCCGGACATGCCGTCGCCCAGCCCGCGGAGCGCGGCGGCGACCGAGGCGGCCCGGGTGGTACCGCCGTCGACCGCGGAGATCGGGGTGTCGGGATACTGCGCGGCGAAGCCCGCGCAGAGCTGCCGCAGGGCGGTGTCGCCGGCCGGGACGGCCACACAGATCCGTGACGCGATGCCGGCCGCCAGCACGCCCCGCAGCGCGTGGGAGAGGATCGGTTCGCCGGCCAGCGGGACCTGGGCCTTGGGCAGGCCATAGCCGAGGCGGGTGCCCGAGCCGGCCGCCACGATGATCACGCCCAAGGACGTGCTTGCTGTGCTCACCCCTTTAGCCTAATGGGGCCGCGGCCGGGCGGTTTGGCCACGAAAAAGCGGCCGGCTTCCAGTGCTGGATGCCGGCCGCTTGGAGCGTGGTCAGGAGGCGAGAACCTCGTCGAGGACCTCTGCTGCCTTGTCTTCGTCGGTCTTCTCCGCGAGGGCGAGTTCGGAAACCAGGATCTGGCGCGCCTTGGCCAGCATCCGCTTCTCGCCCGCGGAAAGGCCGCGGTCGTGGTCCCGGCGCCACAGGTCGCGGACAACTTCCGCCACCTTAATGACATCGCCGGAGGCCAGCTTTTCCAGGTTCGCCTTGTAGCGGCGGGACCAGTTGGTCGGTTCCTCGGTGAACTCGGCACGGAGCACATCGAACACATGCTCGAGGCCTTCCTTGCCCACCACATCGCGGACGCCGACCAAATCCACGTTCTCCGCCGGTACTTCAATCGTCAGATCGCCCTGGGCAACCCGGAGCTTGAGATACATCTTCTCTTCACCTTTGATGGTGCGCATTTTGATCTCTTCGATCTTTGCGGCACCGTGGTGAGGGTAAACAACTGTCTCGCCGACCTCAAATACCATCTGTAGTATCCCCTTTCCCGACCACCAGTTTATCACGGATGGTTTGGCCACTTCCGCGAGTTTGCAGGCCTCTACGCCCGTCCGAGCGTTAGAATGCCGCGCTTTGCCCCCTTGACGGATAGCGGATTTGGTGCTTCGCCCGCGGGTACCTACCGGCGTCGAATCCTACTTTTCACCGGTTTGCCGATAGGCTAGGCGAGGCAAGCTGCCTAGATCTGCAGCACCGCACCCTGACTTTGACTGAGGAGTTTCTGCCGTGAAGATTGCGCCGAAGAACCGTGTGCAGCGCACCCTTGTAGCAGGCGCCGCCGCGCTCACCCTGCTCGCATCGACCGGATGCGGCGCAATCAACGAACAGGCCACCACCAAGTCCTACTCCGCCAGCGACGGCATCGTGGCCAACGTCGGCTCGATCGGACTGCGCAACCTGCTGGTCGTCGCAGAGTCTGCCGACGCCCCCGCCCGTGTCCTCGGTACCGCCTTCAACACCTCCGATTCTCCCGTGCAGATGGCCCTGACCGGCCCGGGCAGCACCGCCACCGTCACCATCCCGGCAGACGGGAAGGTCATCTTCGAAGAGGATGAGAACGAGACGATCGTCGGCAGCCCGGGTGCCGCTCCCGGCGCCCTGGTGGACATCACCGTCCGCGTGAACAACGAGTCCGCCGACGTGCTGGTGCCGGTGCTCGACGGCACGCTGCCGGAGTACCGGGACTTCGTTCCGTCGGCCGAGCCCACGGAAACCGCGGCGCCTGCCGAGACCGCCTCACCGACAGACGGCGCCGCGGAAGAGCCGACCGGCGAGCCCACCGAAGAGGCCGGCGCCTAACCCGCCCATCGCTTCACAAAAGGCCGGGCCGCTTCCCTTTCGGGAAGCTGCCCGGCCTTTTGCCGTGCTGACGCCCTCGGTTTACGGTTCGAACTTGTAGCCGAGCCCGCGCACGGTAACCAGGTAGCGGGGCGCAGACGGATCGGGTTCGATCTTGCTGCGCAGCCGCTTGACGTGCACGTCCAGGGTTTTGGTGTCACCGACGTAGTCGGAGCCCCAGACGCGGTCGATCAGCTGCCCGCGCGTCAGGACCCGGCCGGAGTTGCGCAGCAGCATCTCCAGCAGTTCGAACTCCTTCAGCGGCAGCGACACCGGCTCGCCGTCCACGCTGACCACGTGGCGTTCCACGTCCATCCGCACCGGTCCGGCAGAGACTGCATTGGGCACCAGTTCTTCCGGTTCGGCCTGGCGGCGCAGTACCGCGCGGACCCGGGCCACCAGCTCGCGCGAGGAGTAGGGCTTGGTGACGTAGTCGTCGGCACCGAGTTCCAGCCCTACCACCTTGTCGATTTCCGAGTCCTTGGCGGTGAGCATGATGACCGGAACGGCGGAGCGTTGCCGCAGCTGCCGGCACACCTCGGTTCCGGACTGTCCCGGCAGCATCAGGTCCAGCAGGACCAGGTCCGCTCCGGAGCGGTCGAACGCAACGATGGCGTCCAACCCGTTATCCACCACCTCGACTTCGAAGCCCTCTTTGCCCAACAGATAGCTCAACGGATCGCTCAGCGATTCTTCATCTTCGACGACCAGAATGCGGGTCAAGCACCGACTCCTTGTTCATGCGCCACACCGGCGCCCTGCGTGCGCGGCTCCACGGATTCTGTGGTGCCGCCGTCTTCCTGCTCCATTTCCGGCAGCCGCACGGTGAAGGTGGAGCCCTGTCCGGGCTGCGACCACACCGATACTTCCCCGCCGTGCTGGGAGATGACGTGTTTGACAATGCTCAGGCCCAGGCCGGTTCCCCCGGTTTGCCGCGAGCGGGCATCGTCGATCCGGTAGAACCGTTCGAAGATGCGGTCTTGCTGATCGGGGGTGATGCCCGGGCCCTGGTCGGTCACCGAGACAGTGGCCAGCCCTTCGCGCACGCGCAGCCCCACACCCACCTTGCTCCGTTCGGGCGCGTAGCGGATCGCGTTGTCGATCAGGTTCCGGAACGCGGTGGTCAGCAGTTCGGCATCGCCGAAGACCGGCCCGTCAATCTTCCCGCCCACCGACAGTTCGATGTGCCGGCTTTCGGCCATCAGCTTGTTGCGGTCCACGGCCTCGGCCACCACGGCATTCAGGTCCACCTCGGTACCGTCCTGCACCACGTCCGCGCCCTGGAGCCGGCTCAACTCGATGATGTCCTGCACCAGGGCGCCCAGCCGGCGCGACTCCTTGTGCATGCGGCCGGCGAAGCGGCGCACCGCTTCCTCGTCGTCGGCGGCGTCGTCGATGGCCTCGGCCAGCAGCGAGATGGCTCCGACCGGGGTCTTCAATTCGTGGGACACGTTGGCCACGAAGTCGTTGCGCATCGCTTCGGTGCGGGTTATCTCCGTCCGGTCATCGGCCAGCAGCAGGATGTACTCCTCGCCGATGGGTGCCACGCGCACCTGGACCACAATGGTGCCCTGGCCGAGCGGACCGCGCGGCAGCTCCAGTTGCCGCTCCTCGATCACGCCGTCGCGGCGCACTCGGGCGGTCAGGTCGAGCAACTCGGAATGCACCACGGTGTGCCCGCGGACCAAACCGAAGGCATAAGCGGCGGGGCTGGCCCGGACCACGCCGTCGATCGCGTCCACCACTACATAGGCGCGGCCGACGACGGAAAGCACCTCGGCGGCACCGTCCGGCAGCGTCGGTTCGTCCACTTCCTGCAGGCGCCGCCGTTGGCGATCGCTCAGGCCGAAGGCGAGCACACCGAAGCTGCCCAGCACCAAGCCCACGAGCCCTGCCAGCAAGCCGAATATCAGTGGATCCACGCCTCTAGCTTAGGCGCAGCCGGGCACGTGCCAGGGCCGTTCGGTAGCAATCGCCTCCCCGTTCAACTAACGTTCACTTGAGGTGGCGTAATAGTTCACCGCGGGCTGAGAGGGTATGAAGCCAGTGGGATGCTAGGACCCCTATGCTCCACGTACACAAGCGAAAGGACGCCAGTGCGCAAGGTTTTCCAAGCCGAACTCCATCAAGTCGGAGAGCAGCTGGTAGAGATTTCCCGGTTGGTCACCGAGGCGATGCAGAAGGCAACCACGGCGCTCGACACCGCCGACATCGATTTGGCCCAGGAAGTCATTGCCGCCGACGCCCGGATCGATTTCCTCCAGACGGACCTGGACGAGCGTTCCATTGACATCCTGGCGCTGCAGGGTCCGGTCGCCTCGGACCTGCGGATGATTGTCGGCGCCCTGCGGATGAGCGCCTCGCTGGAGCGGATGGGCGACCTCGCCCGGCACATCGCGCAACTGGTCCGGCTGCGTTATCCGGACCTCGTGATCCCCGCATCGCTGCGCGACACGTTCCGGGAGTTCGCCGAGAAGGACATTGCGATCTCCGAGAAGCTGACCGAACTGCTCGAGACCCGCGACCTGGACCTCGCCGCCCAGATCGACACGTACAACTCCCGCATCAATGAGCTGCATGCCGGCGTCTTCAAGGCGATTGCCGATCCGGCCTGGAACTCCTCCGGGCCGACCACCGTGGACGTCTCGCTGGCGAGCCGTTACTTCGAGCGTTTCGCCGACCACGGCGTCTCCGTGTCCCGCAAGGTGACCTATCTGGTCACCGGCGAATGGCGCCCCAACGGCCAGTCCGTGTAACGCAGGACCTTAAGCAGGAAGGCCGGCTCCCCGCGGGGAGCCGGCCTTCCTGCTTAAGCGTGCGGCAACTTCTTGGCGTGTGGCTACTTCTTGCCCTGGTTCGCCACGGCCTGGATGGCTTCCGCCGCGGCCGCGGCATCCAGGTAGGTGCCGCCGGCGGTGACGGGCTTCAGGTTCTCGTCCAGCTCGTACACCAGCGGGATGCCGGTAGGGATGTTCAGCCCTGCGATGTCTTCGTCGCTGATGCCGTCCAGGTGCTTGACCAGGGCGCGCAGCGAGTTGCCGTGCGCGGCCACGAGCACCGTCTTGCCCGCCTTGAGGTCCACGGAAATGTCCGATTCCCAGTACGGCAGGAAGCGCTCCAGCACATCCTTCAGGCATTCGGTCCGCGGCACGGCGTCCCCCAGATCCGCGTAGCGGGGGTCGTTGGCCTGCGACCATTCGCTGGCGTCGTCCAGGGCGGGCGGCGGCGTGTCGTAGGACCGGCGCCAGACCATGAACTGTTCCTCGCCGAACTCATTGCGGATCTGCGCCTTGTCCTTGCCCTGCAGGGCGCCGTAGTGGCGCTCGTTCAGCCGCCAGCTGCGCTTGACGTCGATCCAGCTGCGGTCGGCGGCCTCCAGCGCGAGGTTGGCTGTGACAATGGCCCGCTTCAGCCGCGAGGTGTACAGGACGTCGGGAAGCAGATTGTGCTCGACCAGCAGCTCGCCGCCGCGGTGCGCTTCCTCGCGTCCCAGGTCGGTTAGCGGGACGTCGACCCAGCCGGTGAACAGGTTCTTTTCGTTCCAGTCGCTCTGCCCGTGGCGCAACAGGACCAGCGTGTGTTTCGAGGTGGAAGTCATGGCTGCCATCCTAGCGGAGCACCGCGCGGCACCGGCGGCAGCGGCATGACATTACGGGGCCAAACCCGGGGGCAGCCCCGCAATTCCCGCCAGTGACCTTGCGCACATCCGGCCCGTAGCGGCCTGTGCGGGCCCGCCGTGCCCCTATTCTTTTTTCTCGTGCCTCAGACGACCGCCGCCGCCAGCCGTCCCGTCCGCCGCCCCATCGGCACGGCCACCCGCGGCACCACCAGTCCCAACCGGCTGCGCCGCGCGGACCGCTGGCTGGCCGGTCCGGCCGCCGGCTGCCTCCGCCGGTCGGCGGACCCGCTCGTCATCGACCTGGGCTATGGGGCGGCGCCAACCACCGCCGTCGAACTCCACCACCGCCTGTCCCGGGTGCGTCTCGACATTGAGGTGATCGGGATCGAAATTGAGCCGGCACGCGTCGCCGTGGCCAAGGCGTTGGAGCGGCCTGGCCTGACCTTCCGGCAGGGCGGCTTCGAAATCCCGGTGGCAGGCCGACGGCCAGCAGTGGTCCGCGCGTTTAACGTGCTGCGGCAGTACCCGGAATCCGAGTACGGCGCCGCGTGGGACACGGTGCGGGGACGGCTGGCGCCGGGCGGGCTGTTCATCGACGGCACCTGCGATGAGATCGGCCGCCGCGCCACCTGGATCGCGGTGGCGCCGGAAGGGCCGCTCTCGCTGAGCATCTCGCTGCGGTTCGGCGCCTTCTGCCGGCCCTCCGAGGTGGCCGAGCGGCTGCCCAAGGCGCTGATCCACCACAATGTTCCCGGCGAGCGGGTGCACTGCTACCTGCAGGCGCTGGACCGCGCGTGGGCAGACGCGGCTCCGCTGGCCGCGTTCGGAACCCGGCAGCGCTGGCTGGCTATGTGCCAGAGGATGCACGACGCCGGGTGGCCGCTTCTCGACGGGCCGTCGAGGTGGCGGCTGGGGGAAGTCACCGTGGCGTGGCACGCCGTCGCGCCCGCGGGGTGAGTTCGGCAGAACCTACCAGGGGTAGGCGGACCCGCCGCCCTTGACCTCGATCAGGGCGGGCTTGACGTCCGCCAGGTACACGCCGGCAGCGGCAACGGCGGCCAGTTGGAAGATCATCCACGTGCCCAGGCCGCCGGCGCCCAACGCGGCCAGGGCCCCGACCGCCGTGGAGGCTGCCAGCACGCCGACCCAGAAGCCCTTGGTCTTCTTGAATGCGGCCTGGAAGTAGTCGGCCTTGCGGCCCACGCAATCCGCCAGCGCCCATATCTCGATCACCAGGGCGACCAGCCCCAGGACCGTGTAGAGCCAGTATTGGATGTCGTAGGCGAGTAGCACGGCTTAAGCCTAACCGGTGGGGGTGCGTTTCCGCAGCCTCACACGTCCGCCGCGGCGAGTGCCTGGTCCAGGTCCGCCCAGAGGTCGGCGGGGTTCTCGATTCCCACCGACAGCCGCAGCAGGTTCTCCGGAACGCTCTCGGGTTCGTTGACATGGCGGCGGCGCCGCTCGATCAGCGATTCCACGCCGCCCAGCGAGGTCGCCGGCAGCCACAGCCCGAGCGCGTCAATGACCTTGTCCGCGGCCGCTGCCCCGCCCTTGACCTGAATGGCGATGATGGAGCCGAAGCCGTCCATCTGCGCCGCGGCGCGGGCGTGCCCCGGATCTTCGGGCAGGCCGGGGTAGCGCACGGCCTCCACGGCCCGGTGTTGCTGCAGTTTTCGGGCCAGTTCGCCGGCAGTGGCCTGGGAGCGTTCCACCCGCAGCGCCAGAGTCCGCACGCCGCGCAGTGCCAGCCAGGTCTCGAACGGTCCGGCGATGGCGCCGCGCAGCGACCGGTGCACCAGCAGCTTCGAGCGCAGGTCCTCGTCGGACGTGACCAGGGCGCCGAGCACCACGTCCGAATGGCCGGCCAGGTACTTCGTCACCGAATGCACGACGACGTCGACCCCCGCCGCCAGCGGACGCTGGCCCAAGGGTGTGGAGAAGGTGTTGTCCGCGACCACCAGGGCGCCGGCCGCGTGGGCGGCACGGGCGAGCACCTCCACTTCGGCGATCTCGAGCATCGGGTTGGTCGGGCTTTCCAGCCAGAGCATGTCGGCGCCGGCTAACTGAGCCGTGACGGCGGCGGTGTCCGCGATGTCCACCGTGCGCAACTCCAGTTCCCCGCGCCCGGCCAACTCCTCGGCAATGGCCAGGCTGCCCTGGTAGCTGTGCCGCGGCATCACCAGCACGCCGCCGGGAGGGAGCAGCGACAGCGCGGCCGAAACGGCCGCGAGCCCGGACGCGAAGACCAGTCCGGGCAGGGACGCGCCTTCCAACTCGGCCAGGGTTTCTTCGAACGGATCCCAGGTCGGGTTGGAGTAGCGGCCGTAGGCGCGGTCCCCCTGCACCACTTCGCCCCGGCCGAAGAACGTGGAGGACAACACCAGCGGCGGGTTGACCGGTGCGTCGTGGTCGCGGGGCGGCCGTCCGGAGGAAACCACAACGGTGTCCGGGGCGAGTTGCCCGGCATCCTGGCGGCCGTGGGAGAAGGCGTCGGTCATGAGAGCACATTAGTACCACCGCCATCCACACGCTAACTGTGACCGTCCCGCGGGCCCCGGCGATTCCCGCTAGGCTAATCAGGTGAGTTCCGACCGCCAGCCCGCCACCGCACGCGGCCTCTTTATCGCATTCGAAGGCGGGGACGGGGCCGGGAAATCAACCCAGGCCGCCGCCGTCGAACAGCGTCTGCAGGGGATGGGCCGGACGGTGCTACGTACCCGGGAACCCGGCGGCACCCCCGTGGGGGAAAAGCTGCGCGCGCTGGTGCTCGAACACGGCCACGGCGAGATCGACGCCCGCACCGAGGCCCTGATCTTCTCCGCCTCCCGGGCCGCCCACGTGGAACAGGTCATTCGGCCGGCGCTGGAGCGCGGCGAGGTGGTGGTCTGCGACCGGTTCATCGACTCCTCGGTGGCGTACCAGGGCGCCGGCCGCGGGCTCGGACTGGCGGCGGTGCGGGAGCTCAACCTGTGGGCCACGGACGGGCTGCTGCCCGACCTGACCGTGCTGCTGGACGTTGCCCCGCAGCAGGGCCGCGAGCGGCGCACGGCCGGGGATGCCGCCGAGGACCGGCTGGAGTCAGAGGCCGACGACTTCCACTCCCGGATCCGGGACGCCTTTGTGGAACTGGCCGACGCAGCCCCGGAGAAGTACCTGGTCCTGGACGCCGCCGCCGACCGCGACGACCTGACCGGGGCCATCATGGCCCGGGTGCGGGAGCTGCTGGCATGAGCGTCTGGTCCGACCTGCCCGGCCAGGCCGCGGTAATCGAACAGCTCAGCCGGGCGGCCGCCGCCGAACGCCCCGCGCACGCCTGGCTCTTTACCGGCCCGCCCGGCTCCGGCCGCAGCAACGCCGCCAAGTCCTTCGCCGCGGCGCTGTTGTGCGACCACGCGGATCCGGCCAAACGCGGCTGCGGGGCCTGCCATGCCTGCCGCACGGTGCTGGCCGGTTCCAATGCCGATGCCACCCTGGTGGCCACCGAGAACGTGACGTTCTCCATTCAGGAGATGCGCGAACTGGTCGGCAAGGCGCAGGACAAGCCGTCCTCGGGGCGCTGGCGCGTGATCATCATCGAGGACGCGGACCGGATGACCGAGCGCACCACCAACGTGCTGCTCAAGGCCATCGAGGAACCGCCGCCGCGGACCATCTGGATCCTGTGTACGCCCAGCCCGGCGGACGTGCTGGTGACCATCCGCTCGCGCTGCCGCCCGGTCAGCCTGCGCATTCCGCCGCCCGACGACGTCGCCGCCCTCCTGGTCCGCCGGGACGGCGCGGATCCCGAGCTGGCCGGCTTCGCCGCCCGGGTTTCCCAAAGCCACATCGGCGTGGCCCGCCGCCTGGCCACCGACGCCGATGCCCGCCACCGCCGCGACACGATTGTGCGGCTGCCGCTGCGGCTGCGGGGTGTGGCCGACGCCGTCACCGCCGCAGGCGAACTCGTGGAGATCTCCAATGCCGACGCCGCGGCCGCCTCCGAACAGCGCAACGAGGCCGAGCGCGAGTCACTGCTGGTCGCGCTCGGGGCACCCGAGAAGGGCGCCATGCCGCCGGCCATCCGCAGCCAGCTCAAGCGGCTGGAGGAAGACCAGAAACGCCGCGCCAAGCGCAGTGTCAGCGACTCGCTGGACCGGGTCATGATCGACCTGAGCACGTTCTTCCGCGACGTGCTCACCCTCCAGCTGGGTACCGGCACCGAACTGGTCAACGAATACCTGCGCCAGGATCTGACCGCCTACGCGGAACGATCCACCCCCGAACAGACGTTGGGCAGGATGGACGCCATTGCCCAGGCCAGGCAGCGCCTGGGCACCAACGTTGCCCCCGTCCTGGCCATGGAAGCCATGGCCGTCAGCCTGCTCTGAGTCCCCGGACCCGCACGCAGCACTATCCAGGAGCCGCCCGCATGCCCCGCACCCGCCCCAGGCACCCCGCTTCAACGCGCCGTTCCCCAGCAGCGGTGCTGGCCGCCGTCGTCCTCCTGCTGGGCACCGGCTGTTCCGTGATCGCCCCGGAACAGGAGCGCGAGGCCGCGGACCCGGCGCAGGTCACCAACGGGGTGGCCGAAGAACTGATGCCGTACTACACGCAGGACGTCGACTGGCAGCCGTGCGAGAGCGGATTGGAGTGCGCGGACGTCGACGTGCCGCTGGACTACGCGGACCCCGGCGGCGAAAGCATCCAGATCGCCGCCATCCGCAGCGACGCCGGCGGTTCGGCGCAGGGGTCAATCCTGGTCAATCCGGGCGGGCCCGGCGGCTCCGGCTACGACCTGCTGCGCGACGGCCTCCAGACGATGTTTTCCGAGCAGCTGCGGAGCGAGTACGACCTGGTCGGCTTTGATCCGCGGGGCGTGCAACGCTCGGCGCCGGTGACCTGCCAGACCGACGCCGAACGCGACGAGTCCCGGCAGAAGGAGTACGACCGCGACTCGGCCGAGGACCTCCAGCGGGCGATCGACGATGCGGCCGAGCTCGCCGCCCAGTGCGCGGAGAAGACCGGCGAGGTCCTGGGCCACGTGGACACGGTCAGCGCCGCCAAGGACATGGACATCATCCGGGCCGTCGTCGGCGACGAAAAGCTGAACTACCTGGGCTTCTCCTACGGCACGTTCCTGGGTGCCACCTACGCGGGGCTGTTCCCGGAGCGGACCGGCCGAATGGTGCTGGACGGTGCGCTGGATCCCTCGCTGAGCAACGAGCAGATCACGCTGGGCCAGGCGGCCGCCTTCGAGGACACCATCCACGCCTACGCGGAGTTTTGCCTGGAGAATGCCGGCTGCCCGATGAGCGGCGGCGTGGACGACGCCGTGGCCCAGCTGCGCGACCTGATTCGCTCCGTCGAGGAGAGCCCGCTCACCGCGTCGGACGGCCGGCTGGTCCCGGTCGGCACCTTTGTCTCCGGCCTGCTGGTGCCACTGTACGACGACGCCAGCTGGCCGCGTCTCACGCAGGCGCTAACGCATGCATTCCAGGGCGATCCCAGCACCGTGCTGTCGTTCGCAGACAGCAGCGCCGGACGCGCCCCCGACGGCCGCTACACCAGCAACGGCACGTTCGCCTTCATGGCGGTCAACTGCCTGGACTATCCGATGGAGACCGATTTGGCCGCCATGCGCGAGGACGCCAAGGAACTGGAGCAGGCCTCCCCCACCCTCGGCCGCTACCTGGCCTACGGCGGGGTGAACTGCAAGAACTGGCCGTACGAGCCCACCGGTGAACGCGCCCCGATTCACGCCGAGGGGGCCGCGCCGATGCTGGTGATCGGCACCACCGGCGACCCGGCCACCCCCTACGAGTGGGCCGAATCCATGGCCGAAGACCTGGCGTCGGCCACGCTGCTGACCTACGAGGGCGAAGGCCACACGGCGTACGGGCGGGGCAACACCTGCATCCGCGATGCGGTGGACAGCTACTTCGCCGACGGCACCATGCCGGCCGAGGGCACCGTCTGCTCCTGAGCCGTCCCGGGCCGGTCGTTTTGACCGGCCCGGCACGGCTCCCATATAGTTGTTCTTCGTGGATTCGGCCCGAAAACGGTCACAATCCCCGCCTCCTTAGCTCAGTCGGTAGAGCGTTTCACTCGTAATGAAAAGGTCGCCAGTTCGATTCTGGCAGGGGGCTCCATTTCCAAGGACTTTGGGGGTTCTAGACATCCCCGGGGCACGTATATGGCACGTTTTGCCGAAACGGTTGGTGGTCATGGCCTTGGTTGTAGAACCCAGGATGTGTCCCTCAACCAGCCTCATGGAACAGACACAAGAAATGCCCGCTGCCGAATGGGTTGAGGATACCTACGGAACAAGGTGTGCCTGGAGAATCGAGTCGTCGCAAAGCGACTGACTTCAGTCGTCGCCGTTGGCTCTTCCAGAAGCGCGTCGCATCTCTTCAATCAAGTCATAGCTAGGATGACGCTCCCCTAGTTGACGGCTGAAGGACGCTGCCCTTTTGGCCGATGCCTTAAGCGGATCTGCGACCTTTGCCCCACCTTGTCGCATTGAACGCCATTGCCCCTTCCTTGAGCTCCAACGTTCGGCCACAAAATCCGGAGTCCCACCTCCAGGGATGGGAACTTTCACACGGTAGCCGTGGTCTGTAAAACCCTTCCTGAACATATTCGGCGACTCCCACACGACGCCGCAGTAGACGTCCTGCCATGTGCCGTCGGGTTTACACTTCAGCTCAAACTCGATGCCCGGATGTCCTGGCCCCCATACCTGCACCTGAGGCGTCGACAGTGAAGTCTCCTTTACCCCAAACTGCGCCGGTTGCACCGTACCGCAGCCCGGGTCCGCGGGAGAGAATTAGGGAGACGAGGTACGGGCGAACAGTGTGGTACTCCAGACCCTTGAGCGATTCTTCAAGGACCTTTTCAGAGCCCTCAACGTGCAGAATGTGAAGACCTGACGACGAAGTCGAATAGCGCTGCAGGGCGAAAGCTCTCAAAGCGTACGCCAAGCTAGTCACAGCAACGGTCAGAGCGACCAAGCCTACGATCAAGTTTGCGGTTTCGGCCAGCGTCATGAAAACCAAAGTATCGTTGGACCGACTGTATTGCCCACGAGACGCACCGATAGCCACGGCGACGGCGGGGCGTAGAAGAATGACATCTAGGACTTCACGCTCCGCTCCTATGACGAAGAAGAACATGAAGAAACCCCAATCCCCTGCCACGTTCGCCTACATAACTGGTCTTGTTGTGCTCGGAGGCGCAGCCACGTTCTTCGGAACTGCTTGGTATTTCCGGTTGGTGCCGCTTGAGACCGCTTGGGGTAATTGGGCCAGCTGGGTTGGGGCTATTGGAACAATCGCAGGCTTTGCGGTCGCCATAAAAACCTTGCGGTATAACGACCAGATGCGGCAGGCAGATGAAGCCAACGGCCGAATCGCTCAGGCGAGACGAGTCGGCATCACATCGACTGTGGAGGCCAAGCCTGCCCCCGGCCCGTGGAAGGCACACCGTGATGCATGGACGGGCGAGCGCGACCATCCGGCTATCCCCTCGGTTGAAGAACAACAACACCTTGACTCATACACGGGCCCATGGATCGGGAAGGTCACATACGTCGTGCAGAACGGGACTTCCTATCCGCTTTTTAAGCCTGTTGTGGCGGTTGACACGCCAAAGCTGTCCTACGCGACGCCTGGGCAAGGGGCGAAAGTGATCCCACTGCCAGCGCTCGTCCCTGGAGGTACTTCAATCGGAACGTTCAACCTGGACCTTTCCACCCGTCCGGGAGAGGACATGATGCCAGACCTTATGGCACTGGAGTTCACAGATGTTTGGGAAGATCGGTGGCGAAGCACGTCTGAAGGCTGCACGAAAGTGGAACCTGAACAGCCCAAGTAGATTCCCAAGACCATGGGAGCGGCGACCCGAAGCTATAGTCGCGATTCGACACTGCCGGGACTACTGCACGTTTTATGAAGGATCCAAGGAGTTCGGCGCAAGCTTTCAGTCCGACGCTGTCAGAACGCCGAGAGGCTTCCCGGCCGTTCTCCATTGCACTCGGAGCGCTTCGAAAACGCGCTGTAGGACAGACGTGGAAGTCGCGGAGCGCGATCATCGGCTGTTGGCCTCGGCCGCGCATATACGATTGGTACCGGACACATCTGGATTGAGGACGGGGGCTTTGGTGACGAGGTTGGAAGAGGCAGAGCGCCTCGTGAAGTCTAGGCAGCGGGTCGCCGATCACGGAGAGGTCTTCACTCCTTCATGGATGGTCGAGGACATGCTCGACCTCATCAAAGAGGAATCTGTACGCATCGACTCCCGTGTCCTGGAGCCAGCCTGCGGTTCTGGCAATTTCCTTGTGCCCGTCCTACGCCGTAAGTTACTCACTGTCCAAGCCCGCCACGGTACGAGTGACTTTGAAAGAAGCCACTACGCACTGTTCGCCCTGATGTGCACTTACGGCATTGAACTGCTACCTGACAACGCCCAGGAATGTCGAGACAACCTCTTAACTCTGTTCAGTGCTTTCCTAGGCATCGACGACCACGATGAATCGGCTCAAGCGGCCCGCACCGTACTCGCGGTGAACATCATCCAAGGCGACGCCCTGACCATGACCACCCCGAGTGGCGCACCAATCGTGTTCCCTGAGTGGGGCTACCTCGGCAAGGGCAAATTTCAGCGGCGCGATTTCCGCTATGACTCCCTCACCCAGCGCTCTGTTTGGGAAGCGGAAGGATCACTGTTCGGCGAGCTCGAAGACGATGACTTGTTCACCCCGGCTCAGACATACCCAGCCACGACCGTGCGTCAACTCGCCGGGCAGGTGAGCGCCGCGTGAGCCAAGCACCCTTCACCCTGCGCGCGCACAACCCGGACGTGTTGACTTGTATCGCGAATCTTTCCAATGACGAGGTGTTCACCCCGCCTGAGATGGCGAACGCCATGCTGGACCTCCTCGCGAAGCGATGGGCAGACGCTAACGGCGGGGCGGATCTCTGGACTAACCCCGATGTCACCTTCCTTGACCCATTCGCCAAGTCAGGCGTGTTCCTCCGCGAGATCACACGACGCCTCGCCGAGGGGCTCCGGTCGACGATTCCTGATCTGCAGGAGCGCGTTGACCACATCCTCACCAAGCAGGTCTACGGTATAGGGATTACCCAGCTCACTGCCCTGCTGGCACGGCGGAGCGTGTACTGCTCTAAGTTCGCCAATGGCCCCCACTCCATCGCCAAGTCCTTCACCACTGAAGAAGGCAACATCTGGTTCGAACGCACAGAACATACGTGGAGCGGTGGGAAGAGGGAATTCCGCTCCCATCCACTCACCGGCGACGAGATGACAATTTACACCCACCGCAAGTGCCGCTTCTGCGGGGCCGGCGAGGACGACTACGGGCGTGAGACTGACTTAGAGACCCACGCCTACGCCTTCATCCACACTGACGACATTAAAGCTCTAATCGGCGAACTGTTCGGAGACAGCATGCATTTCGACGTCATCATCGGCAACCCGCCCTATCAGCTTGGCGATGGTGGCGGAGGAGGAGGCGCTTCCGCCACGCCCATTTACAACTTGTTCGTCGAAAACGCACTAGCGCTAGAACCGCGCCACGCTGTCATGATTACGCCGTCCCGTTGGTTCTCGGGGGGCAAAGGACTCGACGCGTTTCGCAATCGGATGTTAAGGGATCGGCGTCTTGCTGAGCTGGTGGATTTCCCTCGGCTCTATGACGTGTTCCCTGGTGTGAAGATCCGAGGAGGAGTTTCGTACTGGCTATGGAGTCGAGACCACGATGGCAATTGCGTTGTAACAACCAAGGTTGGAAACGAGATTCAGGGCGAGTCAGCTTCCCGACGACTCGACGCGTACGACGTTCTGGTGCGGCGTAATGAAGCAGTCGAAATCCTCGATCAGGTGCGGAGCTACCGTGTTGACGGTTTGAGTGAGCCAAGTCTAGGCGAACAAGTCTCACCGAGGAAACCCTTTGGACTCACAAATCAAGTCGGAAAGAGCACCCCCCTGGGGATTACCGACCCTGTTCTCGTATATGGGAACCAAATCACAAGCTTCCTGCCCCGCAACGCAATTACTTCGAACCCATCATGGGTTGATCAGTGGAAGGTTCTTCTCGTGAAAGCGCACGGGACGAGCGGTCGCGACGACTTCACGATTTTAGGCAAACCAGTTATTGCAGGCCCTGGAACCGCCTGCACCGAGACTTACCTCGTGGTCGGAGTCTGTGCTAGCGAGGAAGAGGCAGAAAATCTTGCCGCGTATATGCGCACCCGCTTTGTCCGATTCCTCGTTTCATTACGGAAGATCACGCAAAACATCACTCGTGACTCCTACAGCTTTGTGCCAAGGCTTCCGCTCGACCGGGCTTGGACTGATCCCATGCTCTACGAACGATACGGGCTCACCAGCGAGCAGATCGCTTTCATAGAGTCGCAAATCGGTCCGCCCGACGAATCGGCGTCTGACGGCAGCATTGATGAAGCCGACGACTCTGATGAGTAAGCGCGAGCTCTTCCCAGAGAAGCCCAATGCTAGGCTGCGCATCTACGCTTGGACGCCCAACGACCCCCCTGCCGACTACGCCGGGCTGATCAAGGTTGGGGAAACTGCTAAGGCAGATGTAAACGTCCGCATCCGTGAGTCACAGGGGCAGATGCAGCAGGCCTACACACTTCACGTTGCAGAGCTGGCAGAGCGCGAGGACGGCTCAAATTTCCGAGACACGGATGTACGCAACCGACTCGTTGCGAAGGGATTTGAGAATCCCGTCCTCGGATCCTCACGCGAATGGGTGCGCTGCACTCCCGATGACGTCCGCACAGCGATCGCAGAGCTGCGAACTGGTCAGCAACTGACCGGTACGCATCACGAGACGTTCTCCATGCGCCCCGAGCAGGCGGAAGCCGTTGAGAAGACACGCAAATACTATGAATCGATCCGGGCGGAGGATCCCCAGGCCGTACCGCGTTTTTTGTGGAACGCGAAGATGCGTTTCGGGAAGACCTTCGCTTCGTATCAACTGGCCAAGGCGTTAGAGGCCAAGCAAATCCTCGTCGTCACCTTCAAGCCCGCCGTGGAGGACGCCTGGCAGACAGACCTCGAGTCTCACGCAGATTTTGACGGCTGGCAGTACCTTTCATCAGCTTCCGGCGGCACTTCCGATTCTGTGGACTGGTCTCGACCGCTGGTCTACTTCGGATCTTTCCAAGACTTGCTCGGCCGCGACCGCAACACTGGGTTGATCAAGGCGAAGAATGAATGGGTCCACACCACGAACTGGGATCTGGTGATCTTCGACGAATACCACTTCGGTGCTTGGCGTGAGTCGGCAAAGGAGCTGTTCGAGGGTGAGGACGAGAAGGTCGCCAAGAAGGAGCTGGCGACCGAGTACAACGACGGTCTCGACACATTCGGCGAGGAACTCGACGAGCTCGGTAACAAAGAGGACGACTTCCTACCCATCACCACACGGGCATACCTGTACCTATCGGGAAC
Organism: Arthrobacter sp. MDT2-34-1; assembly: GCF_059091365.1. NCBI lineage: Bacteria > Bacillati > Actinomycetota > Actinomycetes > Micrococcales > Micrococcaceae > Arthrobacter > Arthrobacter sp. MDT2-34-1. The sequence goes on along the minus strand of NZ_JBNHGO010000003.1, from coordinate 517,210 downwards.
CCCCTTCAAGGCGCTGGCCACGGGTGAGTTCATCGAGGAGCAGATTTTTAACTGGACTTATACCGATGAGCAGCGCGCAAAGGCCGACTTCACTGCTTCTCGTCCCCACGAACGAAATCCCTACGGTGCGCTGCCGGAAATGCGGCTGCTAACGTACCAAATGCCCGACGAATTGATCTCGGTAGCAAGTCAGGGCGAGTTCGACGAGTTCGACCTCAACGCCTTCTTTGAGGCCACAGGAACGGGCGAAGGGGCTGCGTTCGTACATAAGCACGATGTGCAGAAGTGGCTCGACATCATTCGCGGCGCGCATCTGCCTACCCAACTGGACTCGATGCGCATGGGCACCCGTCCGCCCTTTCCGTATTCCGACACGCGCCTGCTCCCGTACCTCCAGCACTCATTCTGGTTCCTGCCAACAGTGGCCAGCTGCGAGGCCATGGCCAACCTGATGGCCGAGCGTCAGAACGCCTTTTGGCACGATTACTCGGTCCTCGTTGTCGCCGGGCCCCACGCCGGCATCGGCCTCGATGCCCTTCCTCCCGTGCGTGAAGCGATCAGGGACGGTCATGACACGAAAAGCATTACGCTTTCATGTGGAAAACTCACCACCGGAGTCACCGTCAAACAATGGTCATCGATCCTGATGCTGCGGAACCTGAACTCTCCGGAAACTTATTTCCAAGCCGCTTTCCGGGTGCAGTCGGTGTGGTCGATCAAAAACCCCGAGGGAGACGACCCGAACGCTGAGTTGGTCCTTAAGCCTGCCTGCTTCGTTTTTGACTTCGCCCCGACTCGGGCGCTGCGCCAAATCGCTGACTATGGCGCGGGACTATCTCCCGAAGCCTCCAACCCGGAGCAGGCGCTCCAGGAACTGGTACGGTTCCTGCCCGTACTCGCCTACGACGGATCGAACATGACACAGATTGATGCCGGCGGAATTCTCGACATCGCGATGTCAGGAACCTCAGCGACGCTGTTGGCGCGTAAGTGGGAGTCTGCAATTCTCGTCAACGTCGACAACGAAACGCTGCGTCGCATCATGGGTAGCGAGGCCGCGATGAGCGCTGTCATGAACATCGAGGGATTCCGTGCCCTCGGCTCGGCGATCTTCGAGACGGTCGTCAACAAGAGCGAAGCCGTCAATGCCACCAAGAAACAGAAAGGCAGCGAGCTAGATCCAAAGGAGAAAAAGGAACTCTCCGACGAAGAGAAGGAGTACAAGTCCAAGCGGAAGCAGATCCAGGAGAAACTGGTCAAGTTCGCTACCCGCATTCCAGCGTTCATGTACCTCACCGACTTCCGTGAAAACACCCTCCAAGACGTCATCACGAAGCTGGAGCCCGACCTGTTCAAAGCCGTTACCGGCCTCAGCGTCGCCGACTTCCATTTGCTCGTGAACCTCGGCGTCTTCAATGCCACCCACATGAACCAGGCGGTATTTGCCTTCCGCCGCTACGAAGACGCTTCACTTTCCTACGCGGGGATTGATTCACATAAGGGCCTACGTCATTACGGCCTTTACGACACTGTGGTGGCGGTCGGGGACGGGCCGGCGTAACAACGCCGCCGCGAGCCGCCCTTGGCCAAATCCACATCCGCTTGCTGTCAGGGAGCCGTTTCCAACGCTCCCAGTCACTAAGTGGCAGTTCTCCCCAAGTGCGGCAGGGTCGACATGCTCAGGAAGGAGATTGGTGCCTTCATTGCCACCGCCTCCGGTGCTGGAGCACGCCAGACCGCACCGGTTCGTGAGCAGGCACCAAAACGGCTGCCGGCCGCATGGTCCGTACGCTTCCACTTGCCTCTGACGGAGCCGGCCAATTCTGTGGGCTTCGATGGCTACCCTCAAGCCATGGATGCACAAAATTCCCGGGAGCGGGCGAGCGAAATGTTGTCACATATCGACGCTCTGCGCGCCGCGGATCCGGCCTTCGAGCTGACGCCTCGGGAACTGATCCTGCGGGCGTTCGTCGATGAAAGTCCCCGGGAGGATCTTCTGAAGACCTTGAAAGCCTGGCCGTACACACCCTTGGCGTGGATGCCCCCGAACCCCACCCGGGGCGCTTACCGGGATCTTGGGATCAGGTGTTGGCGGGCCACGTTCAGGAGCTGATCACTGAGGAAGAGTTCGCTGAGATCAGGGGCTATGTCAAAAGCCCAGCGGCCTGTTCAATTGGCCTGTCATCTGTATCACCGCCGCACTGGGCTCAAGGCATGGCCAGCGATCGGGCCAGGTGCATACCTGACGAGCGACGGGCTCTGCGCACCCCGGAGCAAGAGAAGCGTATTCGCGTCGCCGCTGCGAAACTGCGCGCCACAACAGATAAAAAGACCGGCGGCGCGACGCCCGAGTGGATCAAGGAGCTGGCCGAGACGAGACTGCCCGGTGAAGCCCCGCAGCCTGCCCACCCGCGCAGCTGGTGGCAATTCTGGCGGAGGTCGGTGTAGCCATGGTTTCCGACAGGCCCGAGCTCGCCCAGTGGAGCGGATTCGCATCGCCCAGCCCGAGTTCGCCTAGCAATGGACCAGAAGACAGACGTAAGGACCCCGGGCTGGGTCGTGGCACTTGTAGAGGGAGATCCCCGGCGAGCCTCGGCAATCCGCCCCTCGGCTGAAATGGTGGCAGCTTTGCTGTAACGTTCGCAATTCATCTCGAATGGCAGGACGATGAACCGTTTCGGCTAGCCTGAGCCCTCTCCCCCGGTGCGATTAGTCCATTTCATGGTGCATGGACAATGTGCTTCACATACCTGGGTCTCCAGGACCAGAGCGGAATCGATGCAGGCCCGGTCATACCAATGGTTCACATCCCCGCTGTGCCCGTGCAGTCTGGCGCAGGACCACCTATCATGTGCCAATCGTTGCTCTCCATGCTGGCTTTAGGAACCGACCCTCCCGCCAGAGACGGCAGAGTGTTCTTCGCTAGACTTAAGATGCGGTTGTTACCGGAGCACAAGAACGGCAGCGGCGGCGACCGCAGTTTATGAAAGCCCAAGTTGACTACAACGGGTTAGTTCGCAGGGGAACAGCAGGCCGGACGGTCCATCTTTAGTGAAAACCTGCCAGCGTACTTTTTGTTCGATGCGGTTTCCTCAGCCTTGTCGGACCCTCATTCCTTCTCAGCCACTGCAGGTTTCGCAGCTTCGGCGGGAACTTGATCCCTCTCAACTACTGCAGGTTTCGCAGCTTCGGCGGGAACTTGATCCCTCTCAGCTACTGCAGGTTTCGCAGCTTCGGCGGGAACTTGATCCCTCTCAGCTACTGCAGGTTTCGCAGCTTCGGCGGGATCTTGATCCTTCTCAGGCTCGCCGGATTCCTTCTCCGGCGTGCCCGGACGCCACTTGTCCAAGCCTTCCAACGGGCGGCCAATAAGCAGCAAAGTGGCCGGAGAGATGGCCATGAGTGCGAACACGAACGTCAGGAGGGCTGCTTCCCACCCGTTTAGGCGGCCTACGAAAACGAGGAACATGGCTACAATAACCATCAGAGCGGCGAAAACTGTGGTCGCGATAAGGAACGGCACCACACTCTGGGATAGTTTCTTCCACTGCTTTAGATGAGCTACCGACTCTTTCGCTGCTGAAACGGCTTGATCCATGAGGTCCACCCGTTGGATCTCAAATTTCAGGCGCTGCTCCTGCAATTTGTTGGCGTTTTCTGCACGCTCGACCCTCGCGCCGAGCAGTTTCCTCGCCTTGCTTTCCCGCGCCTCGGTGTCAAGGTTTGCGAGCAGGAACGCATCCCTGTTTGCCGGGCCCCATGAGACTGCTGACAGCGGTTCTGATGCAATCCGGGCCGCTTGTGCCACCATTCTCTTCGCGGCTTCCTGCTTGTCTTCTTCCTTGAGGGAGTTCCACACCATTTCGGGGATATCTGGGAGGCCCGTGAGCCTGGCGTCCATGACCGACTGACCCGGAGCCGTAATTCCATCGGTGTCCGAATCGCCGTCCGGAGAGGGTTCAGGCACTGGCTCGACAACAATTTCATCCGGCAGGAGTTTGCCGTCGAGGGTTTCGAACAGTTCGGCAATTCCCTTCAGCACTTGGTCCGGAGGAACGATGCTGGGTCGACCCTTGCGCTTCACACGCACGTCGACCTGGAGGCCCCTGCAAATTTCTGTCAGTTCATGGGCTAGGAGTGCAGATGAGCCGAACTGTTTTACCAGCACGTCTTGTACCGACGCGTCGGTTTCACTCGCCCGTCTTTCGAGCTTCCATCCCGCCTGCCGCGCTTTATCCGCCGGAAGAATGCCGGGTTTCAAGATTACCTTCGCTACCTTCACCATCAGCTCCCCAAGGGTCGAGGCGACCACGCACCAATTTAGAGCCCCTTCACTCTGATGATGACTCGACGCGTCTGCTATTGGAAGATCCCGACGCTGTATAGAACCGTGCAATCCCTAATAAATGCACGAAAATCATGTTCTTCGCAGAGCCGATAACCCATGTTGCTTGCCAAGGCTCTTACAGAAATAACTTCGTAACCGCGAGAGCGCAGATTGGGCCGCCTCTAAGACGGCCGGCTATTCCGCTCTTTCAGGGCCTTCCCGAACCGCTCCACATCCCGCCGCCGGAAGACGTATCCGCGGTTGAGCATGCCCGGAGCTTCGCCGTCATCTGCGGGCACCGGCTCCGGCAATAGGACAGGAATTCCGGTTGAACCGTCACGTTTCCGCTTCGCCCAAACCCGGATCATGGCTGGCGTAGTACCGACATACTCCGCCAGTCCCGCGACATCCACGAGACCGCCGACTGACCGCAGTTCTTTCCGCTCACCCATGATGTCAGTATTACCTTCTCAGGCCCCACTTGCAATGCATGCATATCAGACGCAGGCTGGTGCAATGGTGAAACGCATGCATATCACTATTCTCCTGGAGGGTGCATGGAATCGGCAGGTTCGTCCCGCATCATCGGTCTAGCCCGCAAGGTCACCTGGGCGGTGCTGATCTTTGCGACGGCGCTGAGCTTCGCGACGATTTTCCAGCTCGCGATTTTCATGGGGCATCCATGGTGGCTCGCCGTCTTGCTCCCCCTGACCTTGGACGGCCTGGTGTTCGTGGGCGTCGCTGTCGTCGTGCAGAGCCATGCCATCGGCGCACGTGCTCGGCTTGGCTGGACGCTCACCCTCTTTGCAGAAGCGCTGACGGCCCTGGTCAACACAGTGCTCTCTCAGACGTGGCTTGAGATTTTCGTGCATGCGGCGCCGCCCATCGTGGCGGTGTGCTGCCTGGAAGCCGTGCAGCACATGGACCACGTATTGCGCGAAAAGGCCGACCGGGCGGCGGCGGAGTCTCAGCAGAGCCGTGAAGAGCGCCTTGCCGCTGAGCTGGCCGCTGCTCATTCCGCAATGACCCAGCAGGAGGCCGAATCCGCGGCCGAGAACGCCCGCCTGCAGGCCGAAATTGCCAACCTCCAGGAATCCTTGGCCCAGGCCGAGAAGGGCCGGGGGAAGGTCTGGAGCTGTCGCCCCTCTCTAGGGCAGACCGACCAGTCGGTCTGTACTGCTGGTATGGTTTCCGTATGTCGAATAGGGATCACATTCTGCGCACTGCCCGGCAGCTCGCCATCAACTCCAAATCCATACCCTCCATGGACGCAATAGCGGCAGCTGCCGGAGTATCCAAGGGCGGCTTTACGCACCACTTCAAGACGAGGGCAGCCCTGATCGAAGGTCTTGCAGCACAGGCTATTGAGTCTATGGATGAAGCCCTTAGTGCTGCTGCCGATAGGGGTGACGTCGTGGCAACCTGGCTACGCGTCTCAATATCACGGGATGACGCTGACCTGTTCAGGGCGCTCCTGATGTCATTCGCCGACCTCGGGGAAAACGCCCAGGCGTTGCTGCATCAGTCCGCGGAGGCATCGGAACGATGGGAGCACCTGCTTGCGGGCGAGCTCGGCGACCCAGTGGCGGCCTCGGTCGTCCGCCTCCTGGGAGACGGCATGGTCATGAACTCGCTGACCCGTGACAACCTTCCGTCGCTCGAGGATATCCTTGCGTGGCTGGAGCTGAGGAAGACCGCGCCGTGAGCACCGGCCTCCTGTGGTCGATCCTGGGACTGGCTCTGGCCGACAGCCTGAACCCGGCAACTATCGTGACCATCACGCTCATCCTTCTCACCGTCCGCACTCATCCGGTGGCTTCAGCGGTGTCGTTCGTCTTTGGTGCCTTGAGCACCGTCTTCATGCTCGGCCTGATCATCTTCCTGGGCGCGGGAGCAGCAGCCGACGCCGTGAGCGACGGGCTTGTCTGGCTACGGAGAATCGTCTTCCTGATAGCTGCGCTCACGCTGTTCGTCGCGAGCTTCCGGCGCCTCAAGGATCGCGAGCGGAAGGGCATAGGCCTGCCGTCTTGGTTTGGGCTGGGGACAGCGCTCCCTTTCGGCGTACTGGTCACCGGGGCCGATCTCCCGAATGCGTTCCCGTATTTCATCGCGATCGAGCGCATGGTGGATGCGGATACCTCCACCGGCACGGGCCTGCTTGTCCTCGCAGGATACGCAGTCGTCTACTGCGTACCGTGCCTCATTCTGCTCGCCCTCGGCATCGCTCACGGAGATCAGGTCCGCATTCGGCTGGAGAAGGTCTACGACCGGTTCGCAACAGGCACGGTCAAAAGATCGGTTCCTGCGGCGCTTGCATTATTCCTGCTCGGCATCGGCGTCCTGGCCATCGCGCTCTGGCCCTAACAGCCTCGATAAGCGGCGCATACATTCGAGGCGCTCCAAATAGCCTGGCTCGGATATCAGGCAGGGTGCGGGTCAGCGCTTCAGGCCGGCCAGCAGGCGCTCGGCATCGGCCAGGTCCGCGAGCACGACGGCGGCGCGCCGGCGCACGTTCTCGACGCCTGCTTCGTAGCCCTGGCTGCCGCCGAGCCTGACCATCGCCGCGGCCTGTGCGGCCGCCGCCAGGGAGTTGCCCGCCCTGGAAAGGCTGCGGTGGACATCTGCCAGCACGCCGCCGGGAATATCCAGTCCGTCGGTGGGATGCAGCGACTGGGCGGTCGTGCAGCAACTGCGCACTCGTGGCAGGAGGCCGGCGAGCTGGTCGGCTACCGGCAGCAGCTCGCCGTAGAGGCCGTCGTCCTCCACGCCCTCGAGGACCTGGTGGTAGCGCTCCAGGGCACGCCGGAAGCGGTCGTGCGCGCGGCGCCAAATGCCCTTGCCGAGTTCCTTATCCTCCCGGCGGGCCTGCCGGGCGGCACCGAAGAGCGCCACCGGCCCTACAGGTACTGTCCGGGTCCGGCGTGCCGTTCGCCGCCCTGCACCGAGCCGGCGTTCTCCCCCTCGGCTCCGGTGGCCCGGCGCGGTTCGCCGTCGTCGCCAATCACGACGCCGGGCGCGATCATGGTGCCGGGCGGCAGCTGGCGCATTTGCATGCGGGCCGCCATCTGCTGGTTCAGGGCCTGCTGCGCCGCGATGGCAGTCTGGATGCCGTGGAAGAGGCCCTCCAGCCAGCCGACCAGCTGCGCTTGGGCGATGCGCAGCTCGGCGTCCGACGGCGTGGAGTCGTCGGTGAACGGCAGGTTGATCCGGTGCAGTTCCTCGATCAGCTCCGGTGCCAACCCGTCCTCCAGCTCCTTGACGGACCGCTCATGGATTTCGGCCAGGCGGACCCGGGCTGCGTCGTCGAGCGGGGCGCTGCGCACTTCCTCGAGCAGTTGGCGGACCATCGTGCCGATCCGCATGACCTTCGCCGGTTCATCGACCAGGTCGGCCAGCGCCGAATTGCCGCGGCCGGGCCGCCGCGTGGCGGGACCGGGCCCCGGGCTCGGGGGCTCTCCGCCGTCCGGGCTGTGGCCGCTGGGCAGCGCGGGGAGGATGACCGGTTCTGCCGGCTGCGGCGTCTGCTCTTCGCTCATGTTTTCATCTTGCCAGAGACGGACAGCGGGCGCAGAGCATATCCGGCCCCGGTCAGCAGCAGCGTCCCTGCGGGTTGTTCTCCTGCCGGTCCGTCTTGTCCCGCCAGAACTCACGCTCGCTCATCGGCTCCGTGCCGGGATGTACCCGCCGGTGGTGCCGAAGATAGTCCTGGTAGGCGTGCTCGCCCATCACCCCTTGGAAGAACCAGGCGAACCTCTGCCAGCCGCTCCGGGCGCGGGGCCAGATGACGCCGGACATCAGTGGCCCGCCTTGGCCCGCCCGGTGTCGGCCGGCAGTTCGTTCCATTGCCTTTCCAGTTCCTTCTCCGGCCGGCTGGCCAGGAGGCCGGCCGGCGCGTAGATGGCGGAGACCACCGCGGGGTCCTCGTGCGAGGGTTCCCCACCCAGCCGCCAGGACTTGTAGGTGGCGATGAGGGCGGTGGCGATGACGATGATGGTCAGCACCACGAACACGATGGACAGCGTGCCCTGCACCGCGGTGTTGCGGACCACCGCCTCCATTTCCGCCACTGAGGCGGCGTTTCCGAGGCTCGTCTCGCCGGCTGCCAAGGCTTCGCGGTGGGCGATGTGGTTGGCCCAGTAGCCCACCTTCACATCCGAGCTGAAGATCTTCAGGATCGAGGCCCAGATGGTGATCACGGCGGCGAAGGCCAGCGGCAGCCCGATGATCCACAGATACTTGAACGCCCCGCGCTTGGCCGCGATGGCCAGGCAGACCGCGAGCGCGATGGCCGCCAGCAGCTGGTTGGCGATGCCGAAGAGCGGGAAGAACGTGTTAATGCCGCCCAGCGGATCGGTGACGCCCAGGATCAGGATGTAGCCCCAGCCCGCCACCATGATGGCCGTGCAGATCCAGACGCCGGGGCGCCAGGACATGTTCTTGAACTTCGGCAGGACGTTGCCGACGGTGTCCTGCAGCATGAAGCGGGCCACGCGGGTTCCGGCGTCGACCGCGGTGAGGATAAACAGCGCCTCGAACATGATGGCGAAGTGGTACCAAAAGCCCATCATCCCGATGCCGCCGATCAGTCCCTGCATGATGTGTGCGAGGCCGACGGCGAGGGTGGGCGCGCCGCCGGTGCGCGAAACCACCGATTCCTCGCCGACGTTGCTGGCCAGGTCGGTGAGCATGTCCGGTGTCAGATTGACGCCGGCCAGGCCCAGGCCATTGACGAATGCGACCGCGCCTTCCACCGTGCCGCCGGTGGCCGCCGCGGAGGCGTTCATCGCGAAGTAGATGCCGCGGTCGATCGAGATGGCCGCGACCAGCGCCATGATGGCCACGAAGGACTCCATCAGCATTCCGCCGTAGCCGATGAAGCGGGTCTGCCTCTCCTTCTGCACCATCTTCGGCGTGGTCCCGGAGGAGATCAGCGCATGGAATCCCGAGAGGGCGCCGCAGGCAATGGTGACGAAGAGGAAGGGAAACAGCGAACCGGCCACCACGGGTGCGTCGTCGCGGCCGGCGAACTCGCTGAACGCCGGCACGTTGATTTCCGGACGCACCAGCACGATGGCCAGCGCCAGCATCAGGATGGTGCCGATCTTCATGAACGTGGAGAGGTAGTCGCGCGGGGCCAGCAGCAGCCACACGGGCAGTACCGCCGCGATGAAGCCGTAGATGATGATGCCCCAGGCGATGGTGGTCCGGTCCAGCGTGAAGACCGCCGCGCCCCACTCGGTGTCCGCGATCATCCCGCCGCCGATGATGGCCGCGATCAGCAGCACGAAGCCGATGAGGGAGACCTCGCTGACCTTGCCCGGCCGGAGGAAACGCAGGTAGATGCCCATGAAGATCGCGATGGGGATGGTCATCGCCACCGAGAAGACACCCCAAGGCGACTCACCTAAGGCGTTCACCACGACCAGGGCCAGGATCGCCACAATGATGATCATGATGGTCAGCGTGGCGATCAGGGCCGCGGTGCCGCCGATGACGCCGAGTTCCTCGCGGGCCATCTGGCCCAGCGAACGGCCGCCCCGGCGCATGGAGAAGAACAGCACGAGGTAGTCCTGCACCGCCCCGGCCAGGATCACGCCCACGATGATCCACAGGGTGCCCGGCAGGTAACCCATCTGCGCCGCGAGGATGGGGCCGACCAGCGGACCGGCGCCCGCGATGGCGGCGAAGTGGTGGCCGTAAAGCACGCGGCGGTCCGTTGCGACGAAGTCCTTGCCGTCCGCGTTGTACTCCGCCGGCGTCGCCCTCAGGTCGTTGGGGCGGGTGAGCTTGTTCTCGATGAACTTGGAGTAGAACCGGTAGGCGATGAAATACGTGCAGACGGCCGCGAAGACGAACCAGATCGCGTTAATGGTTTCGCCCCGCGAAAACGCGAGAATACTCCAACTCACGGCCCCGAGCAGGGCAATGGCCACCCAGATCACGATCTTGGTCGGGGTCCACCTGTGGGCCTCGGCGTCCGCAGCCGGATCCAGCGCTACCGGCGGCAGGGTGGGATCCTGCACCAGGACGTCGGATCCGGGACCATTCCTTTCGGGTTGCCCGGGCCGGGGTCCGCTGAATTTCTCGCTCATGATGCTCCCCTCGTGGAACGCCGTCCGCTTTTACGAAGCACCGTAGCAGCGACGCCGCTCGGAGGGAACGGGAAGGCCGATTTCAGGAGGTAGTGAGCAGGATCTTGCCGGTGTGTTCGCCGGAATCGAAGTACTCGTGGGCCGCCGCCGCCTCCGACAGGGCGAACGTGCGGTGCACCTGGGGTTTGACGTCGCCGGAGACGACCAGCGGCCAGACATGCTCGGCGACCGCCCGCACGATGGCGGCTTTCTCCTCCGCGGGCCTGGCCCGGAGGGTCGTGCCGATGACCGCACCCCGTTTGGCCATCAACTGGCCGAGGTTCAGTTCGGCCTTGGCCCCGCCCAGCAGCCCGATCACCACCAGCCGCCCGGAGGTGGCGAGGGCGTCCACGTTGCGCTGCAGGTATTTGGCACCCACCATGTCCAGGATGACGTCGGCGCCCCGGCCTCCGGTGGCGTCCTTGATCCGTTCCACGAAGTCTTCCTCGCGGTAGTTGATCAGCACCTCGGCACCCAGCCCGCGCGCGACGTCGAGCTTTTCCCGGCTGCCGGCCGTCACGGCAGGGATCGCGCCGAAAGCGGCAACCAGCTGGACGGCCATGGTGCCGATGCCGCCGGCGCCGCCGTGGATCAGCACCGTTTCCCCGGCCTGCACGCCCGCGGCCATGAATAGATTGGAAAAGACGGTGGCCGCCACCTCCGGCAGGGCAGCGGCCGTCACCACATCGATTCCCCGCGGGACCGGCAGCACCTGGCCCGCCGGAACCGCCACCTGCTCGGCGTAGCCGCCGCCGGCCAGGAGCGCGCATACTTCGTCGCCCACCCGAAGCCCGCCGACCCCCGGGCCGACCGCCGATACCCGGCCCGACACCTCCAGGCCGGGGATCTCGGACGCACCGGGCGGCGGCGGGTAGACGCCCAGGCGCTGCTGGACGTCGGCGCGGTTCACTCCCGCGGCGGCGACGTCGATCACCACCTCGCCCTCGGCCGGTTGCGGTGCTTCGGTCTCCCGCATGTTCAGGACCTCGGGTCCGCCTGCTCCGTCGTAGAAAACCGCTCTCATACCAGCCTTTCGCCTTGTCCGGGGCATCAAAACCCCGGTGCCTGCGCGCTTTGCCCGGGTAGACCCCTCCGTGTCAGACTACAAGGTGAGGAAGGTTGTCCGAGCGGCCGAAGGAGCTGGTCTTGAAAACCAGTAGGCGGTAACCCCGTCTCATGGGTTCAAATCCCATACCTTCCGCTTCCAGCAGGTGTCCGGGCCGTTTCGCCCGGGCACCTGCTGCATTTGGCTCCCACACCGGGCCGGGGTCCCGGGCCGTCAGGCGCATGGTCCGGACGCCGGCCACCCGGCGTCAAGTATTCTGGCCCGGCGCTCCCTCGGTATACCCTCGGCTAGGAGTCGTTCGCACCAAAGCTTGAGGAGTCCACCCGTGCCCAGCCAGCCAGCACCCGTCCGCCGCCCCCTCAAGGCGGCCACCGCCGTCGTCCTTCTGGCGCTGCTTAGTGGCTGCGGGGGTGAAACGGAGGAACCGCCGCGGGATGAGTCCGGTGCGGTGACGGAGGCCGCCGCGGCCGGCGCCTACGCGATTAAGGTGGGCGACTGCCTGAACAATCCGGACACCGACCGCCTGACCGAGGTGGAGTTCGTCCCGTGCGACCAGGCCCACGAGCTGGAGGCGTTTGCCGCCAGCAACCTGCCCGAGGGCGATTTTCCCGGCGACAAGGAAGTGGCGGCCAAGGCCGAGGAGTTCTGCGTGGCCGAGTTCGAGGCCTTCGCCGGCATCCCCTACGACGATTCGGCACTGGAACTGACCTACCTCAACCCGACCGAGGCCAGCTGGACCGGCGAGGAGGACCGGGAGCTGCTGTGCCTGCTCGGCGAGGAAGGCTCGAAGCCCGTCACCGGCACGCTGAAGGACGCCCGGCGCTAACTTCCCGGCCGTCGCCCCGGAGGTACCTTCCCGGTGGCAGCTCCGGCTAGCGTCCCAAAGCTAGCTACCGGACGCCGCCCCGGCCTTCCTGTCAAGAGCGGGAGCCGTTCCTCGGCGAATTTAAACGTTCTTTCGCAGAAGTCTTCCACTGCTTCTGGCCCTCGGGTAACCTCCCGTTCATCCGTGCCCGCTGGACTGGGGGCGGTGCGCCCTGTGCACCGTGCAACCAGCTGTGCCGCAGCCCTTCCCTGCGGTGCGAGGAGCATCACTTCCACCTGAGAGATAGGGCCACATGGCTACTTCATCACCGAAGACCGCGCTGGCGGCGGTCCTGACGGCAGGCTTGGTGGCGGCGCCTTTCGCCGCGTTGCCTGCGCACGCGGCCGACCCGGTCGAGCTGAACCTGCTGAGCATCAACGATTTCCACGGCCGGATCGACGCGAACACCGTCAAGTTCGCCGGCACCGTGGAGCAGCTCCGCGCGCAGAACCCCGAGGGGACACTGTTCACCTCCGCCGGCGACAACATCGGCGCCTCCGTCTTCGCGTCCTCCACGCAGCAGGACCAGCCGACCATCGATGTGCTCAACGCCCTCGAATTGGCGACGACGGCGGTGGGCAACCACGAGTTCGACGGCGGCTTCGCCGACCTGACCGCCCGCGTGGCGGCCGCGTCCGACTACCCGCAGCTGGGCGCCAACGTGTACCGGGCCGGCACCACGGAGCCGGCCCTGCCCGAGTACGAGCTGGTCACGGTCAACGGCGTGAGCGTCGGCGTGGTCGGAGTGGTCACGGAGGAGACCTCCTCGCTGGTTTCCCCCGGCGGGATCGCGGACCTGGAGTTCGGCGACCCGGTGGACGCCGTCAACCGGGTGGCGGCCCAGCTGACCGACGGCGAAGGCGACGAAGCCGACGTCATCATCGCGTCCTTCCACGAGGGAGCGAACACCAACACCGATCTGGGCGGCGCGGCAGGCGCCAGCGCCGTGTTCAATCGGATCGTTAACGAGACGAGCCCGGACGTGGACGTCATCTTCAACGGCCACACGCACCAGGCCTACAGCTTCGACGCCCCGGTCCCGGGTGCGGAGGGCAAGACCCGGCCCGTGGTGCAGGCAGGCTCCTACGGCGAGAACATCGGCCAGGTGCAGCTGAGCTATGACGCCGCGACGGACGAGGTCGTGGCGCATACCGGAGCCGTGGTGCCGCGGACCAAGACCTCGGATGGTGACCTGGCGGCCGCCTACCCGCGGGTGGCCGAGGTCTCGTCGATTGTCCAGGCCGCACTCGAGCACGCCGCGGAGGTCGGCGCCCAGCCGGTTGGCTCCGTCACCGCCGACATCACCACCGCGTTCCTGCCCGACGGGCCGGATGCGGGCACGGAGCCGGACCGGGATGACCGCGCCTCCGAATCGACGCTGGGCAACCTGGTGGCGGACTCGCTGCTGGCTTCGCTGTCTTCCGCCGAACGCGGCGGCGCGGAGATCGGCGTGGTGAACCCGGGCGGCCTGCGCAACGAGCTCTACTACGCGCCCGACGGCACCGTCACCTACGCCGAGGCCAACGCGGTGCTGCCCTTCCTGAACAACCTGTGGACCACCACGCTGACCGGTGCGCAGGTCAAGACCATGCTGGAGCAGCAGTGGCAGCGCACCGGCGCCGGCGACGTGCCGAGCCGCGCCTACCTGCAGCTTGGCCTGAGCAAGAACGTCAACTACACCTACGACCCGGCCCTGCCCGAGGGCGAACGCATCACCGGCGTCTGGGTCAACGGCGAACCGCTGGACCCGGAACGGGGCTACCGCGTGGGCACCTTCAGCTTCCTGGCCCAGGGCGGCGACAACTTCCACATTTTCAACGACGGGACCGACACCCGCGACTCGGGCCTGGTGGACCGCGACGCGTGGATCGCCTACCTACGGGGCAACAGCCCGCTCTCCCCGGACTTCGCCCGGCGCAGCGTGCAGCTCACCGGCGCGCCGGAATCCGTCAGTCCCGGCCAAAAGGTCAGCGTGCAGGTGGCCAAGCTGGACCTGACGTCGCTGGGCGCCCCGGTGACCACCGAGGTGTCGCTGGCCTACGTCGACGCCGCGGGCACCAGCACCACGCTGGGCACCTTCCCGGTGACCGACGGCGCTGCCTCCCTTGAGTTCACCGCACCGTCCGCGCTGGACGGCGGCTACTTCACATTGACCGCGGATGCGTCCGGAACCACCTTCCGGCTGCCCACCACCCTCATCGCCGGAGACACCAGCGCCGGCCATGTAGTGATCAACGAAGCCTATCTGTCCGGCGGCAGCGCCGGCGCGGCCTACCGGAACAAGTTCGTGGAGTTGTACAACCCCACGGACGCCGACATCAGCCTCGACGGCTGGTCGCTGCAGTACCGCTCGGCCACCGGCACCGGAAACCCCAGTGCAGTGGCGGAGCTGTCCGGCAGCATCAAGGCCGGCGGGCACTATCTGGTGCAGGCCAACTCCAACGGCAGCGCCGGCGAAGACCTCCCGGAGCCTGACCTGGTGACCGGCATGGCCCCGTCCGGCACGAGAGGCACCCTGGTGCTGTCAAACCAGGCCGGTGCGGTGGCGGACCTGGGCACCGGCTCGGTCGTCGACCGTGCCAACGTGGTGGACCTGTTGGGCTACGGCACCTCGAACACCTTTGAAACCGAAGCGGCCCGGGCGCCGGACAACAACCAGGACGTGCGGTCGCTGAACCGCGCCGAGGGAACGGACACCGACAACAACTCCGCGGACTTCAGCCTCAGCGAAGACATCACCCCGCAGGGCGCCGGCGGGGGTGACGGCGGCGGCGATCCCGCACCGCAGCCGCGGTCCGTGGCCATCGCCGACATCCAAGGCACCGGCACGCAGTCCCCGCTGGCCGGCCAGACCGTGACCACCCGGGGCGTGGTCACCGCCGCCTACGCCACGGGCGGCTTTGACGGCTACTACCTCCAGACGGAAGGCACCGGCGGCGACACCGACGCGGCAGCCCGGACGGCGTCCGATGCCGTCTTCGTCTACTCCCCCGCCACCGTCGGCCAGGTGAAGGCCGGCGACTTCGTGGAGGTCACGGGCAAGGTCAGCGAGTTCCACGGCCTGACCGAGCTCACGGTGTCCGCAGACGGACTGAAGCTGCTCACCGAGGCGGCCGCGGCCCCGAAGGCGGCCGCCATCGGTTGGCCCGCCACCGACGACGAGCGCGAGAAGTTCGAGGGCATGCTACTGGCTCCCCAGGGCGGCTTCACCGTCACCGACAACTACTCCCTGAACCAGTACGGTGAAATCGGCCTGGCCGCCGGAAACTCCCCGCTGGTGCAGCCGACCGCCGTCGGGACCTACGGTTCGGACGCGTTCTGGACCGAAACCGAGAAGAACGCCGCCTTGGCCGTCACGCTGGACGACGGCTCAAGCGTCAACTACCTGGGCGCCGACGCCAACAAGGACATCCCGCTGCCTTACCTCTCCGCCGAGGATCCGGTCCGGGTGGGGTCCCCGGCCACATTCACCACCAACGTCGTGCTGGATTACCGGTTCGATCTCTGGCGTTTCCAGCCGCTGGGACACCTGACGGTGGAGAACGCGGAAAGCGTCCAGCCGGCGTCGTTCCAGAACACCCGCACTGATGCTCCGGAACAGGTCGGCGGCGTGAAGCTGGCCTCCTTCAACGTGCTGAACTACTTCACCACCACCGGCGATCAGGTGGCGGGATGCGGTGCCTTCACGGACCGCGACGGCAACCCGGTCACGGCCCGGAACTGCGACGCCCGCGGCGCCTGGGACGCGGCGAACCTGGAACGGCAGCAGGACAAGATCGTGGCAGCCATCAATGCGCTGGACGCGGACATCGTGGCGCTGGAGGAGATCGAGAACTCCGCGCAGTTCGGCAAGGACCGCGACGCCGCCCTGGCCGCGCTGACCGAGGCACTGAATGCGGATCTGGGCGACACCCGCCACCACGGCAAGCATTCGGGCAAGGGGCCTCAGCACGGCGGGTGGGACTACGTCCGGTCGCCGGAGGAGCTGCCGGCGCTGGCGGATGAGGACTTCATCCGCACGGCCTTCATCTACAAGAAGGACGCGGTGAAGACGGTCAAGGAGTCGGTGATCCACAACGACACCGATGCCTTCGCCAACGCCCGCAAGCCGCTGGCCCAGGCATTCAAGGCCAAGAACGGCGCCTCGGATACCTTCATCGTGATTGCCAACCACTTCAAGTCCAAGGGCTCCGGCCCGAAGTCGGGCGAGAACGCCGACCACGGCCAGGGCGCCTGGAACGCCGCCCGCACCGCGCAGGCGCATTCCCTGGTGGACTTTGCGGATCGGCTGCAGGAGCAGTTCCGGACCAACAAGGTGCTGCTGACCGGCGATTTCAACTCCTACGCGAAGGAGGACCCGATCAGGGTCCTGACCGACGCCGGGTACGTCGACCAGGGCGCCAAGACCGGCGAGCACAGCTACAGCTTCGGCGGCATGGTCGGTTCGCTGGACTACATCTTCGCCTCGCCCGCCGCGGACGCGAAGGTCGAGGGCACCGACATCTGGAACACCAACTCGGTGGAGTCGATCGCGCTGGAGTACAGCCGGTACAACTACAACGCCACCGACTTCTATGCGCCGGACCCCTACCGGGCGAGCGACCACGATCCGATCATCGTGGGCCTGGACATGGGCAAGGACAGGGCAGGCGGCAGCGCCCGTTAGACAAACACGCGCGTGGGCCCTCCCCCGCCGGGGAGGGCCTACGCGCGTCCGTGGCCGGGGTCAGTACCCCGGCACCCCGCTGGCGACCACGTCGGTGCCCGCCTGTGCGGGGCCGGCCAGGCTCCTGTTGTCTGCTGCGGCCAGGATGGCGCGCGCTATCCGGTCCGCATCCTGCAGCGTACGGCCGCCGGTGTCGCCCGGCGCCCCGGCTTCGGCAGCGATCGACGTGCCCCACTGGACCGAGGACAGCTGCAGTCCGATCACATACAGGCTCCGGGCCGGATGGCCGTTTCGGTCCAGCGGACGGTAAGGCGGCAGCGTCACGTCCAGGCCCGACGAGGTCACCGGCTGTCCGTTGGGCCCGATCATCAGCCTCGGCCGGACAAGGCCGTCCTCGAGCATCCGCCGCAGCAGCGGAGACCGGTTGTGGGCCACCCGGTTGGCCGGCATCATCGCCTCCACCAGATACGCGCCGGTGTATTCGGCGCCGTCGACCCACGGCGACGTCACCCGGAACCGGCCGCTGTCCGGGTCCACCTCGTAGACCGGTTCCGGCCCGGCGAACCGGACGATGCCGGCCCGCGCCAGGGCGGCCAACTGCTCGATGCGCTGGGCCGGCGGTCCGCTCGCCAGCCCTTCGACCAGCGGTTCGAACCAGCCGCGCAGCTCGGCAAGCCACGATTCCTCCGTGATGCCGCCGTCGGCCACAATCTTCTTCAACAGAGAGCGCCCGGCGTTGAGTGCCCCGATGGCCATCTTGAGCGGATCGTCGGTACCGCGGGCGGAACCCATGGCATCGGCATCCAGATAGTCCAGCACGGCCTGCTCGTAGTCCGCCGCGGAGGCAAACTTGCGCCCGTTGAACGGCTTGGCCAGTGCCTCCACGTCCAGCAGCCGGTGCCCGGCGACCCGTTCCGACAGGTAGGCCCCCGCCCGCACCAGCAGGGTGCGGCTGCCCGGCTCCGTCTTCTCCGCCAGCAGCCGCTCCAGCCCGGCCAGCAGCTCCTCCGGCGGCACGCTCAGGCACTCCGGTTCCACCCGCGCGAGCGTGGAGTAGTAGGCCCAGTAGACGTCGCGGTGCAGCATCGGCCACAGGTCGTGGTCGAAGCCGGGCTGCACGCCGGCTTCGGCATACAGGCTGGCCGCGTGCGTGGTGAAATGCCGCAGCTCCACGCCGGCCGGAATGTAGCTGTCGATCCTGGCCTTCGCCCGGTACGGCGTGCCCCGCCGGGAGCCGGCCACCAGCCGCGGTTCCTTCCCCGAAGGGACGTAGCGCAACGGCTCGGTGTCCGTCGCCGGGAGGAACCTTCCGCCGCGGCCTTCGGTGACCTGCACCATCAGGTCGAAAAAGTTCAGCCCCATGCCGCGCACCAGCACCGTGCGGCCGGGCGGGAGCCTGTCCCAGTCCACGTCGGCCGGCACATTCGGCGGCAGGTAGTTCAGGCCGTGCCGGGCCGCTGCATCCTGCAGCTGCTGCTGCTCCGGATTCAGCGCCGCGGGAACGTGCCCCAGGGCAAGCACCACGGCGTCCGCCGCCACGGTGGCACCGTCGGCCAGCTCAAGCTGCCATTCGCCGTCGTGCTCCGAGAGACCGGTGGCCTCCGCCGAATGCACGGTGAGGGACACGTCCGCCCCGGTCCGGGCGGCCAGCTGCGCGAAGGTCCAGGTCAGGTAGCGCCCGTAGAGTGCCCGGCTGGGAAAATCGGCCGGCCCCAGCGCAGCGGCCTCCTCGCGGTCGTCCTGCGGCACCTCGGGAAAGCTGCCGGCCGCGACCGCGGAGCGCCAGGCCTCGAAGGTCATGCCCGCCACCGGATCGGGGCCCACCTGTGGGGTCCCCGGGGCCGGCACCACCGTGGGGAACAGGCAGGGGGTGTTCATCAGGAACAACCGGGACTGGCCCGGCTGCCAGACATGCCCGGCGCCGGGAGGATAGGGATCGATCAGGTGGATCCGCAGGCGCGCCCCGCCGTGGGCCCGGTGGTTGGACAGCAGCCGCTCCAGCACGGAGGTGCCCCGCGGGCCGGTGCCCACGATCGCCACACGGTGACTGCCCGGATTGTCCATCCGTCTAGCCTACGGGTTGGGAACCGGCTCCCCGTGGCGGCATGCCTAGGATGAGTCCATGGCCAAGGACACCGCGCATCTGCCCCAGGACGACTTCATCTGGCTCGAGGACATCTACGGCGACAAGCCCCTGGAGTGGGCGAAGGCACAAAACCAGCGCACCGAGGCCAAGCTCGTGGACGACTCGTTCACGGCGCTGGAGGCCGGCATTCTGGAAGTCCTGGACGCGGAGGACCGGATCCCGCCCGTCATCAAGCGCGGCCCGCACTACTACAACTTCTGGCGGGACAAGGCCAATCCCCGCGGCCTGCTGCGCCGCACCAGCTGGGAGAGCTACCTGACCGATTCCCCGGACTGGGAGGTGCTGCTGGACGTCGACGCGCTGGCCGCCGCCGAGGGCGTCGACTGGGTCTATGCCGGTTCGTCCTTCCTGCGCCCGGCCGACGGCACCAGCTACCGGCGTGCCATGCTGCGGCTCTCCCCCGACGGCGGCGACGCGGTGCGGCTACGCGAGTTCGACGTCGAGGACCGCGCCTTCGTGCCCGGCGGCTTCGACATCCCGGTGGCCAAGAGCTACGTCTCCTGGCTGGACGAGGACCGCATCCTGCTGGGCACCGACTTCGGCCCCGGCTCGCTGACCACTTCCTCCTACCCGCGTACCAGCCGCATCCTGCGCCGCGGCCAGGCTCCGGAGGCTGCCACCGAGTACTTCGACGTCCCCCAAGACCACATGCTGGCCCAGGTGGGCCACGACTCCACCCCCGGCTTTGAACGGGACGTGGCGGTGGACGTCATCGATTTCTTCAACTACCGCACCTACCTGCGGCGCGACGGCGAGTGGCTGCCCATCGACGTTCCCACCGACGTGAACGTGGATCTCCACCGCCAGTGGCTGCTGCTGCGGCCGCGGGACGACTGGGAACTGGACGGCACCGTCCACCCGGCCGGGTCCCTGCTCGCCGCCGATCTGGAGGCGTTCCTGGCCGGCGACCGTTCCCTGCAGGTCCTCTTCGCCCCCGACGCGGCAACCTCGCTGCAGTCCTGGAGCTGGACCCGGAACTACCTGCTGCTCAACCTGCTGCAGGACGTCTCGTCCCGGATCCTGGTGCTGGATCCGGCCGCGCAGTGGGCCGCCTCCGAACTCCGTGACTGCCCGCCGCTGCACGCCGTGGATGCATCCGGGGTGGACGACGACGAATCCGACGACTACTGGCTGGTGGCCACCGGCTACCTCACCCCGTCGACCCTCTCGCGCGGCACCATCGGTGGGCCGGCACTGGAAGTCAAGGCATCGCCGTCGTACTTTGACGCCTCCGCCTACGAGGTCCAGCAGCACTTCGCCACCTCCAAGGACGGCACGCAGGTCCCCTATTTCCAGGTGGGCCCCAAGGATCTTGCGTACGACGGCGGCAACCCGGTGCTGCTCTCGGGTTACGGCGGGTTCGAAGTCGCGCGTACGCCCGGCTACAGCGGCACGGTGGGACGGGCCTGGCTGGAACAGCGCAGCGAGGAGGGGCGCGGCGGCGTGTACGTGGTGGCCAACATCCGCGGCGGCGGCGAGTACGGCCCGGGCTGGCACCGGGCGGCGCTCCAAGCCAACCGGCACCGCGCCTACGAGGACTTCGCAGCGGTGGCGCAGGACCTGATGGACCGCGGGGTCACCCGCCGGGAGCGGCTGGGCTGCGCCGGCGGATCGAACGGCGGCCTGCTGGTCGGAAACATGCTGACCGGCTACCCGCACCTATTCGGCGCGGTGTCGTGCGGGGTGCCGCTGCTGGACATGGCCCGCTACACCCGACTCTCCGCCGGTTACTCCTGGATCGCGGAGTACGGGGACCCCGAGGACCCGGCACAGTGGGAGTTCATCCGCACCTTCTCGCCCTACCACCTGCTCCAGCCGGGCACCGAGTATCCCGACACACTCATCTGGACCGCCACCTCGGACGACCGGGTGGGCCCGGTGCAGGCCCGCAAGATGGCCGCCCGGATGCAGGAACTCGGGGTCGAAAACGTCTGGTTCCACGAAGCCCTCGAGGGCGGACACGCCGGCGCCAGCGACAACAAGCAGACGGCCCGGTTGCAGGCGCTCTCGCACGCGTTCCTGTGGCGCGCGCTGACCGGCTGAGCCGTTCGCGGTTTTGCTCTTGGCCCCGGATTCTGGGTAGTCTTGTGTGGCTAGCAATAGCGTATGGAGACGTGCCAGAGCGGCCGAATGGACTTCACTGCTAATGAAGGGTCGGGGTTAAACTCGACCGGGGGTTCAAATCCCCCCGTCTCCGCGTCAACTCCCCCGGGAAACCGGGGGAGTTTTTGCGTCTGGTCCTCGCGTTCCGGCGGCCCGGCCGCTTGATGAGGGCCCGCCTCCTCCACCCGTCCCGGCGTCACAGCCGCCCGGGCCCGAACCAGCGGGCGAGCGCGTCCTCCAGTCCCCGCCCGGTCCCTTCCCCCGTCCACGCCACGTGCCCGTCCGGCCGGATCAACACTGCGGCAGGAGCGCTGACCGAACCGATCACGGGAAGCTTCCACCCGCCGTCGTACCTAGCGTCCACCAGTTGCACCCGGTCCGCCCACTGCCCCAGCCCGATGCTGCCCGGCGCGCCGAGGTTCAGCAGCACCGCGCGGGCTTCATGCAGGAGGGTGAACACCCGCAGCGCGCCCCTGGCGGTGACCAGGTCGAGATCGGGCATGCGCCGCCCGAGCAGCGGGTGCCCCTCGCCGAGGTCGTAGCGGACGTCCAGGCCGGAGATGAGTGCAGCCAGCCGCTTCCGGGCCTCGTCGATCGTGAGCAGTTCGGCCACCGTGTCGGCCAAGGCGCCGACGCGCGGGTCGGCCCGCTGCATCAGCGACTGCGCCATTGTGTGCTTGAGCGCGCGGGCGTCGGCGGGGTGCCGTTCGGCGTGGTAGGTGTCCAGCAGGCTGTCCGGGGCGCTGCCCCTGACCACCAGGGCGAGCTTCCAGCCGAGGTTCACGGCGTCCTGGATGCCGAGCCCGATCCCCTGCCCGCCCGAAGGAGCATGGATGTGCGCGGCGTCCCCGGCCAGCAGCACGCGTCCGCTGCGGTAGGCCGCGGCCTGCCGCGTCGCGTCGGTGAAGCGCGAGATCCAGGTCGGATGGTGGACCCCGAAGTCGGTGCCGTAGACCTCGGACAGCGCCTTGCCGAGGTCCGCCAGGGTGGGCTCGGTCGCCGGCCCCAGTTGCTTCTCGGTCACGACGACCCGCACCGTTCGCCCGTCCTCCATCAGGTGCAGCCCGTGGACCCCCACTTCGTCGGTGCGCATGCCCGACGGCGTCTCCTCGGTCACCTCCACCTCGGCGATCAGGCTGCTTTTCGTCGCATCCCAGCCGGGGAACCCGATGCCGGCCGCTTTGCGGACAGCGCTGCGTCCGCCGTCGGCGCCGACCAGGTACCGCGCGCGCATCGGCCCGCCGTCGGCGAGAAGCACGTCCACACCGGCGGCGTCCTGGACCAGACCGGTTACCTCGAGCCCCCGATGGACCGGCACGCCCAGTTCCTCGATCCAGCCGGCCAGGATCCGCTCAATATGGTTCTGCCACAGGCCGAGCGTGTAGGGGTGGCGGGTGGAAAAGTCGCTGACGTCCAGCGCCGTGTTCCCGAAGAACGCCGCCTGGACGGGCTGGCCCTCGGCCAGGAACCGGTCGGCGATCCCGCGCTGATCCAGGATCTCGATCGTGCGCGAGTGGAAGCCGCCCGCGCGCGAGCCCACCAGCTCCGGCGTCGGGCGGCGCTCCACCACCGCTGCCTCCATTCCCGCCAGCGCCAGCTCACCGGCCAGCATCATCCCCGTCGGACCGCCCCCGGCTACGATGACCTCGACCATCACGACCCCGCCTCTCCGAGCCCTTTTCCGTGCGCCGCTCACGGGCACGTCCGGGCCAGTTTGGGGCATGAGGGGGGCCTTGCAGCAAGCCCCCCGGTGCGCGCTACATTGGAAGTGGCGGGAGACGTACGGCCCCGAACGTCAGGCGAAGCCGAAGACCGGCGGGAAGGCCACGACGACGACGGCGGCCCAGGCACCATAGACCGGCAGGTACCCTGTCTGCCAGCGCTCCAGCGCCGCGAAGGGCCGCCGCCCGCGCAGGAACCCGACGGTGAGCCACGCCGCCCACACCAGATGCACCAACAGCAGCAGGTTCAGGCCGAGCGCGGCGACCTTGTTGGCGCTGGTACCGAATTCGGCGATCCGGGTCAGCATCGCCGTCAGCATGACCGCGTCGACCGCGACCGCGGCGGCGACGAGGACCAATTGCAGGCCGTCGAACAAGCCCGGCGGCGCCAGCGCGTCGCGGGCAGAAATCGCGTACAGCAGCAAGGCCAGGACGAGCACGAGGATCGCGTTCATCAGGATGAGCAGCCCCCGGTCGACGTCCACCAGGCCGCCTGCCGCCGTGAGTACTGCCAGCAGGGCCAGCAGCATCACGATGGTCAGGGGCGTGAAGACGCGGGTGAGCACCGGGGCGATGTTCTCGACGACGTTCTGCTTGGCCTCGACCAGCCAGGCGGCCACGACCAGCGCACCCGGGACGGCGAACGGCAGTATCCAGGCCTCCATCGCGGGCTCGAAGTCGACGCCGACAGCCTGCAGCGCGCCGAAAGTGAGCCCGATCAGCACCGCCCCGCCGAGGGCCAGCAGCGTGAAGTAGATCGCGAGCTCACCGCTGAACCGGACAAAGTCCATGCGCCGGCTGTGCTCCCGCCACCTGCCGCCAACGTACGCCACGCCCGCCAGCAGCCACAGGACGACCGGGGCGTGCAGCACTGCGAGCACCTCTGTGGAACCGGCGGCCGCGAACGGATAGGCATTGAGCAGCACGGCCAGCGCGGTGAACGGGACGAGCAGCGCCGCCGCCTTGGGCGCCGTCAACCGGCGTTTCCAGGCGAAGTACGCGCCAAGGAACGGGAAGACGAGGAGGCCGAGGTTGCGCGCCAGGACCGCGCCGTCGAGCCACAGGGTACCTGCCTTGACGGCCACCCCTGCCCCCACGGCGAGCGCGAGGACGACAGCGAGCTCCCGCCATGGCGGCGCTGCGGAGTCGGCGTCCTGCGGGACGAGCACCAACTGCTTCCACAGCCGGTCGGAGTGCTCGCGGGCGAACTCATGCGAGATCGCATCCAGATTGCCCAGGCGCTTGATCGCGACGAGGAAGGCCTCCTCGTCGTCCAGCCCTGACGCCTGGCGGTCGGCGATTTGTCCGCGCAGGTGGTCCTCGAGTTCATCGAGGTCCGCGGGTGAGATCGCCTGCCGCCGCCGGACATACCCGCGCCACCGGTCTATCTGTGCTTCCAACTCGGCATGCGGTTCCATCAGGCCCACCCTTCGACCGGGGCCGCTGGCGGCGGCACTGCCTGCCACACCCGCCGCAGCGTCTCGGCGACCACCGTCCACTGTTGCTGCCGCTCGGCGAGCACCTCCCGGCCTTGGGCGGTGATGGCGTAGTGTTTGCGCCGCCGTCCGGCCTCCGAGATGCCCCACGAGGACGACACATACCCGAACCGTTCGAGTCGGTGCAGCAGCGGGTAGAGCATGCCGTCCGTCCACTCCAGCCCTCCGTCGGACAGTTCGCTGACGCGCTTGCTGATGGCGTAGCCGTACAGTTCGCCCTCCGACAATATCCCCAGCACGAGCGGGGTGGCCGAAGCGGCGACCAGGTCCTTGTCAATGCGCAAAGGGTCCTCCTGATACCTAGAGCTGCAAGGTATTACCCTAGCACCTCTAGGTATCAGGTTGGACGGCCATCCGGCCAGGCCGTCTTGGGCTCAGGCCTTGAGGGCCAAAACGAAGGGCAGGACCGCTTCGGCACCGGCGAGGCGCAGCGCGCGTCCCGCCACGGTCAGGGTCCAGCGGCTGTCGGCGACGTCGTCGACCAGCAGCACGGGGCCGCGGTTTTGCGCCAACCAGGCTTCACCGCCCTCGGGGACCTGGAACTGGTCCCACACATCGGCCAACCGGAAGGCGCTGTTGCCGCCTGGGCCGCTGCGGGGTCCGCCGTGCGGGACCGTGAGTTCGCCCAGGTAGGGCAGCCGGCCGATCTCGGAAAGGCCGCGGGCCAGTGACTGCACCAGCAGCGGCCTGCTGCGGGAGGGGACGCTGACGATGCCGACCGGGCGTTGTGCCCAACCCCACTGCGCCAGGACCTGGACGCAGGCGTTCAGCATGGCCGGGTCCACTTCGCGGTCCGGCGCCCCGTCCGCGAAGACTTCGCGCAGCTTTCCGCCCCAGCCCAGGTCCGTCAGCCGGGCCAGGGCGCGGCCGCTGCCGTTGGCCTCCGCCGGCGGGATCTTGCCCTTGACCGGCACGCCCAGCTTGTTCATGCCGCTGGGCCACATGGCGCGCGGTTCCAGTTCGACGCCGGCACGTTGCAGGGCGGCGCCGGCGCTTTCGGTGGCCTCGGCCGCGATGGTGTCCGAGTACCAGGGTCCTGCGCAGTTGTCGCAGCGCCCGCAGGGCGCCGCGGCGGGATCGTCCAGGGCCCTGGCGAGGAATTCCATCCGGCAGCCGGAGGTGTTCTCGTAGTCCAGCATGGCGTTCTGTTCGGCCACCCGGGCCTGCGAAATGCGTCCGTAGCGCTCCGCGTCGTAGGTCCAGGGCTGGCCGGTTCCCTCCCAGCCGCCGCTGACCTTGCGCACCGCGCCGTCCACGGAGAGGACCTTCAGCAAGAGTTCCAGCGGGGACCGTTTCAGGTTCACCAGCGTCTCCAGTGCCGCGGTGGACAGCACGGTCCCCGGGACGGAGAGCTCGCGCAGCACGGCCGTTGCCGTGCCCTCGTTCGGCATCGACGCCGTGGCAAAGTACTCCCAGATGTCCCGGTCTTCGGTGCCGGGCAGGAGCAGCACGTCGGCGTTTGGAGTTCCGCGTCCTGCGCGCCCCACCTGCTGGTAGTAGGCCACCGGGGAACTCGGCGCACCCAGGTGCACCACAAAGCCCAGGTCGGGTTTGTCGAAGCCCATGCCGAGGGCGCTGGTGGCCACCAGCGCCTTGACCCGGTTCTCCTTCAGCGCCGCCTCAGCCTGTTCCCGCTCGGCGGGATCGGTCCGGCCGGTGTAGGCGGCCACCTCGTGGCCGGCCTCGCGGAGGAGCCGGGCCGTGTCCTCGGCGGCGGAAACCGTGAGGGCGTAGATGATTCCGCTGCCGGGCAGGTCGTCCAGGTGCGTGAGCAGCCACCCGAGCCGGGCACGCGGGCTGGCCAGGCGGAGCACTCCCAGCCGCAGCGACGAGCGGGCGAGCGGGCCCCGGATGGTGAGCACTCCGCCGTCGTGCCCGGGGGCGGCATGCACGCCGAGTTGCTCCTCGATGTCGTGGACCACGCGGGAATTGGCGGTGGCCGTGGTGGCCAGTACCGGGACCCGCTCGGGCAGTCGGGCGATCAGGTCCCGGATCCGCCGGTAGTCCGGGCGGAAGTCGTGGCCCCAGTCGGAAATGCAGTGCGCCTCGTCGACCACCAGCAGGCCGGAGCTTTGCACCAGCTGCGGCAGCTGTTCGTCGCGGAACCGCGGATTGTTCAGCCGCTCGGGCGAGACCAGCAGCACGTCCACGGTATTGGCGGCCAACTGCTCCTGGACCTGGCCCCATTCCAGCTGGTTCGCCGAGTTGATCGCCGCGGCCCGCACCCCCGCGCGTTCGGCCGCCGCCACCTGGTCGCGCATGAGCGCGAGCAGGGGCGAGACGATCAGGGTGGGGCCGGCGCCACGGCGGCGCAGCAGGAGGCTCGCCACGAAGTAGACCGCCGATTTTCCCCAGCCGGTGCGCTGCACCACCAGCGCCCGGCGCCCGCCGGAAACCAACGCCTCGACAGCCTCGAACTGGCCCTCGTGGAACTGGGCCGTGTCATTGCCCACCAGGGCACGCAGCAGCGCGGTGGCCTCCCCGCGCAACCCGCCGTCGTCCTGCCCGGGCACCGCCGTTCCCGTCGTCGCCGCGTGCATTGTCCCGTCGATCAGCTCTGCCATGCTGCCCAGTATCGCAGCCGCCGAGGACAACCTGGCCCTTTTCCACAGCAGCCCCTTATAAGCTGGTGAAGTGAGCAGCATAGATCTTGGCCTGTCCTTCAAGGCGTACGACGTCCGCGGGATCGTGGGCGAAACCATTACGGCGGCGACCGTCGAGGCGACCGGCGCCGCGTTCGTGGACGTGTTGTCCCTGGCCGGGCAGACCGTGCTGGTGGGCGGCGACATGCGCCCGTCCTCGCCGGAATTCGCCGCCGCGTTCGCCCACGGCGCGGCCGGCCGCGGGGCCAACATCCAAATGCTGGGGCTGATCTCCACCGACGAGCTCTACTACGCCTGCGGGTCCCTTGACGCCGCCGGGGTGGTGTTCACCGCCAGCCACAACCCCGCCCAGTACAACGGCCTGAAAATGGCCAAGCCCGGGGCGGTGCCGGTCTCCTCCGACACCGGCATGTTCGACATCCGCGACCTGGCGCAGAAATACCTCGAGACCGGCATCCCCGACGGCACCGAACCCGGGACCATCAGCGAAACCAACGTGCTCGCCGGTTACGCCTCCTACCTGCGCTCCCTGGTGGACCTGGCCGGCATCCGGCCGCTGAAGGTAGTCGTGGACGCCGGCAACGGCATGGCCGGGATGACCACCCCCGCCGTGCTCGGCGACACCCTGCTGCCGGCCCTGCCGCTTCAGGTCGTGCCGCTGTATTTCGAGCTGGACGGCACGTTCCCCAACCATCCGGCCAACCCCTTGGAACCGGAAAACCTGGTTGACCTGCAGGCCGCCGTCATCGAGCACGGGGCGGACCTCGGCCTGGCCTTCGACGGCGACGCCGACCGGTGCTTCGTGATCGATGAGACCGGGGCGGTGGTCTCCCCCTCGGCAATCACCGCGCTGGTCGCCCGGCGCGAAATCGCCCGCGCCCGCGCCGCCGGTGAAGACAGCCCGGCGGTGATCCACAACCTGATCACCTCCCGCGCCGTGCCCGAGACCATCACCGCCGCCGGCGGACGCCCGGTCCGCACCCGGGTCGGGCACTCGTTCATCAAGGCGCACATGGCCGAGGAGAAGGCCGTGTTCGGCGGCGAACACTCCGCGCACTACTACTTCCGCGACTTCTACAACGCCGACACCGGCATGCTCGCCGCCATGCACGTGCTCGCCGCCCTCGGCGAGCAGGACGCGCCGCTGTCCAAGCTGGCCGTCGAATACGACCCCTACCACGCCACCGGCGAACTGAACTCCCAGGTCGAAGACAAGGACGCCGCGATCGCCCGCGTGCTGGCCGACTTCGCCCCCGCCCTCGCGTCCGACCCCGCCGCGGCCGGAACCGACACGACCGGCGCCAGCTGCCCGGCCCCCTACGCGGGCACCGGCGTGAGCGTGGACCGGCTCGACGGCACCACCGTGATCGCCGACGACGGCACCTGGTGGTTTAACCTCCGCCCCTCCAACACCGAACCCTTCCTGCGGCTGAACGCCGAGGCGACCAGCCCCGGCCTGCTCGACACCCTCCGCGGGCACGTCCTGGCCCGCGTCCGGGAAACAGCATGAGTGCCTCGTGGCGGGAGGGCATCCCCGCGGAGATCCTGGCCGATATCGACACGCTGTTCGGAACCGGGCTCGGGGTGGCGCAGGAACAGTTGACCGAGCACGGGGCGTTCCTGCCCGCGGCCCTGGTCACCACGCACGACGGCGGCCTGCGGCTCGTCGTGGTCTCCCCCGATGACCTGGACGCCGAGGCAGCCGAGGTCAACGTGGATGGCATGATCGAGGACCTGTACGCCACCCTGCGCCATGACCGCGCCGATTTCCGCGCCATCGCCGTGATCAGCGACATCTTCCTGCCCGAAGAGGACGCCGACGCGATCCAGATTGCCGTGGAGCACTCGGCCGGCATCGCGGTCTCGGCCATCCAGCCCTACCATCACGACGACGACGGCGCCTGGAGCTACCCGGACCCGTTCGTGGACCCGCAGGAACGCCTGGTCTGGCCCGACGAGGAACCCGACGCAGAAGCCGGGCCTCCCCGGGGCTGATCCGCCGGCGCCGCGCGGAACGGCGGCAATTCCGGCCGCGCCGGACGGCTAAAATTGGCGGCATGCGTATCAATGCCTTCTCCGACGTGTGCCTGCGTGCACTGATGCTGCTGTCCGCGGCGCCGGAGGGCGAATTGATGACCACGCAGGCGGTCGCCGACGGCGTCGGCACCCCGTACAACCACGTCAGCAAGGCGGTGCTGAAGCTGCGCTCGCTCGGACTGGTCGAGGCGGTGCGCGGCCGCTCCGGCGGCATCCGGATCAGCGCCGCCGGGCGGCTGGCGACGGTGGGCGGCCTGCTGCGGACTCTCGACGCGCGGGAGGACCTGGTGGATTGCGAGTCCGCCAGCGGCGACTGCCCGATGAACAACAACTGCGCGCTGCGTGGGGCGCTGCGCCGGGCCCGCGAGGCCTTTTACCGCGAACTGGATCCCCTCGTCGTGTCCTCGTTGCCGCACCCGTCGCAGATGGAACCCGTCTTTTTGGCATTGCTGAACCGCCGCCCCGCGTGATCCGCGGCGGGCCACCACCACGGACTCAACCGGTCTGGCGGCCCGAGAGCTTGTCGCGCAGCCGGTCCACCATGCCGACGCCGGGGCCCAGGGTCTTGTGGAACAGCTCGGAGTGCGGGGCGCTGGGATGGGGCCTGGTCGGCGCGACTTTCTTGGCGTTCTGGACCTTTTCACCCAGCTCAACGAGCCGCTCCGGGGGGATGTGGGCGCGCAGCTTCGGGAACTGATCCGTCTCCTCGTCGTTGGCGTGGTGGCGCAACTGCCCTTCGAGTTCCCTGACCAGCTCCATGAAGGTTGGGTCGGAGGAGTCAACGTCCTCCATCCGCTTCATCAGCTGGACGATCTCATCGTGCTCCTTCTTGTCATGCTCAACCTCTTCCTTGCCGTTCGGCACGTGCTCTTCGATCGCGGGATAGACGAGCATCTCTTCCGCGACGGCGTGGCGCATCACCTCCGCGATGACGGTATCGGCCAGGTCCCGGCGCTGGCCCGGGTCGGCGGTCTGCTCGATCTGGCTGAGCAGTTCAATCATTTCGCGGTGATCGGTCGTGAGGATATCGATGACATCCCCGCCCTGCGTATCGGCCATGACGCCCCTCCTTGGGTCGTTGCTCGTGAGCGTGCGTAGGAGGGCTCAACATACCAACGAGCGGCATTCGATTCCACGGTCCGAAGCGCTTTCGGGGTTGGGAGCGCGAAATCGGGGCAGCCGGTCTAGACCGGACGCGCGGTGTGTCCGCAGTTAAGCGGATGAGGCCCCCGCGCAGGTGCGCGGGGGCCTCATGTCGGGAACCTGTCATGGCGTCCCGCGTTCAGTCACTCAGGCGAAGCGGGCCTGGAGCTGCTTGAGTTCGGCGTCCAGCTCATCGGGCAGGGAATCGCCGAACTGCGCGTACCATTCCTCGATGCCCTTAAGCTCTTCCTTCCACTCCGCCGGATCCACCTTGACGGCTTCTTCCACCTGAGCCTGGGTCATGTCCAGCCCGGTCAGGTCGATGGAGTCGCCGGTCGGGATGTAGCCGATCGGGGTTTCCGCGGCGTCCGCGGTGCCCTCGATGCGTTCGATGGCCCACTTGAGCACGCGGGAGTTCTCCCCGAAGCCCGGCCACGCGAAGCCGCCGTCGGCATTGCGGCGGAACCAGTTGACCAGGAATACCTTGGGCAGGCGGTCCGGGTTGGCCTTGCCCTCGATGGTGCCCCAGTGCTTGAGGTAGTCGCCGGCGTTGTAGCCGATGAACGGAAGCATGGCCATCGGGTCGCGGCGGACCACACCTACTTCCCCGGCGGCGGCGGCGGTGGTCTCCGACGACAGGGTGGAGCCCATGAAGATGCCGTTGGTCCACGAGCGGGCCTGGGTAACCAGCGGGATGGTGGTCTTGCGGCGCCCGCCGAAGAGGATCGCATGGATCTCCACACCGTCGGGGCTGTAGTACTCCTGGGCCAGCATGTCGATCTGTGAGATCGGCGTGCAGAAGCGCGAGTTCGGGTGCGCCGCCGGCCGGCCGGAGTCAGGCGTCCAGTCGTTGCCCTGCCAGTCGATGAGGTGATCGGGCACTTCGTCGGTCATGCCCTCCCACCAGACGCCGCCGTCGTCGGTCAGCGCCACATTGGTGAAGATGGAGTTGCCCTTGGCGATGGCGCGCATGGCGTTGGGGTTGGTGCTCCAGCCTGTGCCCGGTGCGACGCCGAACAGGCCGTACTCGGGGTTCACACCGCGCAGTTCGCCCTCCTTGCCGATGCGCATCCAGTTGATGTCGTCGCCGAGGGTCTCGGCCTTCCAGCCCTCAATGGTCGGATCCAGCAGCGCGAGGTTGGTCTTGCCGCAGGCCGAGGGGAAGGCGGCCGCAATGTTGTACGCCTTGCCCTGCGGGCTGGTGAGCTTGAGGATCAGCATGTGCTCGGCCAGCCAGCCTTCGTCGCGGGCAATGACCGAGGCGATGCGCAGGGCGTAGCACTTCTTGCCGAGCAGCGCGTTGCCGCCGTAGCCGGAGCCGTAGGACCAGATGGACCGTTCCTCGGGGAAGTGCACGATCCACTTCTCCTCATTGCACGGCCAGACGACGTCGGCTTCCCCTGGTTCCAGCGGGGCGCCGACGGAATGCAGCGCGGGGACGAAGAAGGCGTCCTCTTGCTCCATCTTGCGCAGCACGTCGGTGCCGATGCGCGCCATGATGCGCATGGAGGCGACCACATAGGCCGAGTCGGTGATTTCAACGCCGTACTGCGGCTGTTCCGCGTCCAGAGGCCCCATGACAAAGGGGATCACGTACATCGTGCGTCCGCGCATGCTGCCGGCGAAGCGCTCCGTGAGGATCGACTTCATCTTCGCGGGGTCCATCCAGTTGTTGGTGAACCCTGCGTCTGCCTCCTTCTCGGAGCAGATGAAGGTCCGCTCTTCGACCCGGGCGACGTCCTTCGGGTCGGAGAAGCCGACGAAAGAGTTCGGGAACAGCTCCGGGTTCAGCCGCTTCAGCGTCCCGGCCTCGACCAGCTGATCGGTCAGGAGGGCGTACTCCTCTTCGGAGCCGTCCACCCAATAGACAGAGTCGGGCTGCGTCAGCTCTGAAACTTCGGCAACCCAGGCCAGAAGCTTTGCGTGTGTAGTTGGGGCATCCATAAGTGTTTCCTCAAGAACCGGCTGACGCGTGATATCGCCCATGACTCATCCCTTTCCTGGGCCAGTGGTGTTTCTAGATGCTATGGGTCGATGGCTAGACCAGCGGGCTGCAGAAAAAGGAAAATAGGTCTGGCTAGATGGGTAGAGCCCGGAAATCCGGGGATTTTCTACGTGTCAAGGCCCACAGGTGTGATTAAGGTCATATAGACCGGTCTAGTTAATGTGTCCCTTCAGGGGCTGCCCGACGCGGCTTCCCGCGATCAGCGGCCGCCCGGCGGGCCGGCGATGGAGACTCCTCTGGGTCAGGCAGACGGGCCTCGGGGGGTGAGGTGGCGCTCCCACAAGCAGCGATGCGCGGAATTCCGGGGCGGAGGCGGGCGGGGCTCCCTCGATTTGGCGACTGTCCGGCAAACACGCTACAGTTGTATCCGGCCGCGAGGCCAAGCGCCCATAGCTCAGCTGGATAGAGCGTCTGTCTACGGAACAGAAGGCCGGGGGTTCGAATCCCTCTGGGCGCACCAACGAAATGCAGTCCGGTCATCGACCGGGCTGCATTTTTCTTTGCCGGCAACGTGCCGCGGCTCCAGCGGTTTTACCGGCCACTCCCCTCTCCGGGCTCCAGTGTCTCAACTTCGGATACTGGGAATTTCATCACCAGGGCGTGGACCCGGAGAAACTGCGGGAGGTTCCGCGCTGGCACACCGGCTACCGTCTACACTCAGCTTGAGCGCGATGTGCTCGGTGTGTGGAGCACCAGCGGTCGAGGGTCAACGCCGCGTTAGGCCTAGGCCTGGCCAGCCAGGGCTTCACGGAAACCTGCAGCGTAGGAGGTTGAGATGACGGCGACCCAGGCAAACCTGGCCGTGTTCCAGCAGCACCGCGGGCTGCTCTTTGGGGCGGCGTACCGCCTCTTGGGCAGCGCCGCCGACGCGGAGGACGTCCTGCAGGAGGCATGGCTGCGGTTCTCCGACGTGCCGCAGGACCATGTCCGGGAACCGCGCGCCTTCCTGCTGCGAACGGTAACCAATCTGGCGCTGAACCAGATCCGCGCCCAGCAGCGCCGTCGCGAAAATTACGTCGGGCCCTGGCTGCCCGAGCCGGTCAGTTCCCTGCCGGATGCGCCGAGCCCTCCCGCACCGGACGAAGCCGCCGTGCTGGCCGACGATGTTTCGCTGGCCATGCTGGTGGTCCTGGAACAGCTCTCCCCCTTGGAACGTGCGGCCTACATCCTGGGCGAGGTCTTCGGCTACCCGGCACCGGATATTGCCCGGACGCTGGGCCGCTCGCCCGCGGCGGTGCGGCAACTCATCTCGCGTGCCCGCGGCCACGTTGCCAGCCGGCAAGCCAGGAACCAGGTGGATCCGGCCCTGCACCGGCGGATCACCGAACAGTTCCTGGAGGCGGCCAACACCGGGGCCATCGAGCCTCTGCTGGGCCTGCTGGCCCCGGACGTTGTGCTGACCAGCGACGGCGGCGGACAGAAGACCTCGGCGCTGCGGCCCATCTACGGGGTGGAGAAGGTGCTGCGCTTCCTGCTCGGCATCACCGGCAAGCCGGACGCCCCCTTCCACCTGCATGTCGCCGACGTCAACGGGCTGCCCGGGCTGGTGGCCGTTGACGCGGACGGTGCGGTGGACACGGTCGCCGGCTTCCGGATCGATGAGGGCTTGGTCCGCGAAATTTTCCTCATCCGGAACCCGGACAAGCTTGGCCGCATCCGCATCTAGCAGGTGCACTGACCCGGCCGTCATGAGACGGTTAAAACTGGAGTCCGCGCCATCGTGCGCGCTCCTGTCATGTGTTGGTCCCGTATTGAGGAGGAATACCCATGAAGGTCACCGCCGCCGTCGTACGCGAGACGGGCGCATTAACTCCGCCAAGACGGACATGGGCGAGGAACTGAACCGCATCACCGGCGGGGAGGGTGTGGACTACATCGTCGATACCACCTCGGTGCCCGCTGTGCTCAACCAGGCTGCGCGCGCGCTGGCCTTCCGCGGCACGCTCGTGGCCGTGGGCAACACGACCTTCGGCACCGAGGCACCGTTCGAGATCGGCGAGTCCCAGGTGAAGGGATGGACGTTTAAAATGAACGTCCAGGGCAGCTCGGTGTACCAGGTCTTCATCCCGCGCCTGATCGAGCTGTGGAAGCAAGGACGGTTTCCGTACGACAAGCTGGTCAAGACCTACCCCTTTGCCGACATCAACCAGGGGTTCGAGGATTCGGCCAGCGGCTCCACGATCAAGCCGATCCTCCTCTTCTGACCGGCTGACCGGCGGAATCCGCCCCGGCTGAAACGCGTCCGCGAGGCGCCGCCCGGCCACGCTCAGCGCAGCACCACGAAGTCGGTCACCGCGGCGTCGCGCCCGTCCAGCTCCGCCCAGCTCTTGCCGTGCTGGAGCACGGTCAGGCCCGAGGTCGGATAGTGGGTGGCCATGTCCACCACGGCCTCCTCGTCGGAATCCAGCGATGCGAGCCGCATCGCCAGGTCCTGCACCGCCGGCATGTGGGCCACCACCAGCAGGGACGTGATGGTGTCGGGCAGCCGGTTGATCTCGGACAGGACCCGCACGGCCGGCGCGTCGTAGAGTTCGTCGGACAGCATGGGGGTCGGCGCCTTCTCCCCCAGCTCGCTGCACACCCAGGTGCAGGTCTGGCGGGTCCGCAGTGCCGACGAGCACAGGATGAAGTCCGGGATGCAGTTGTGCTCCACCATCCACCGTCCGATCTGCGGCGCCTCGTCGTGGCCGCGCTGGGCCAGCGGCCGCTCGTGGTCCTCGACGCCCAGCGGCCACGCGGCCTTGGCGTGGCGCATGATCATCAGCTTCTTCAGGTGGTGGTCGTTCACACCACGAGTGTATGCGGCCCTTGTCAGCGCCTCCGCGCGATGCGAAGCTCGGGACATGGCAGAGCGGACCCTGGAAGCGGATGTCGTGGTACTCGGGGCCGGGGCGGTCGGCGAGAATGTGGCGGACCGGACCACCCGCGGCGGACTCAAGACCATCCTGGTGGAATCGGCGCTGGTCGGCGGCGAGTGTTCCTATTGGGCCTGCATGCCCTCCAAGGCCCTGCTGCGCCCGGGCACGGCCCTGCAGGCCGCGCGAAGCGTCAAGGGCGCGGCCGAAGCCGTGACCGGCGGCCTGGCGGCGGAGGCCGTGCTGGCCCGCCGCGATTCCTTCACCTCCGGCTGGGACGACGCCTCGCAGGTGGAGTGGGTGAAGGGCGCCGGCATCGAACTGGTCCGGGGCACCGCCCGGCTTAGCGGTCCGCGCGAAGTAACGGCAACGGACGACGACGGGACCTTGACCCGCATCACCGCACGCCACGCCGTCGTGCTGGCCACCGGTTCCTCCCCGAACGTGCCGCCGCTTCCCGGGTTGGACGGCGTCGATTTCTGGGGAACCCGCGAAGCCACCGCCGCGCAGAAGGTTCCGGAGAGCCTGCTGGTGCTGGGCGGCGGCGTCTCCGGCTGCGAGCTCGCGCAGGCGTATGCCCGGTTGGGCACCGACGTCACCTTGGTGGCACGCGGAGACCTGCTGGCGAGCGTCCCCGAACCCGCGCGGCGGCTGGTGGAAGCCGGGCTGCGCCGCGACGGGGTGCGGCTCCGGCTCCACACGGCGGCGTCACGGGTGGCTGCGCACGACGGCGGCGTCAGCCTCACCCTGACGGCTGCGGGTGCGGACGGGGAGACCGGTGCGGCGGGCACCTTCACAGCCGAGAAGCTCCTGGTGTCCACCGGACGACGGCCTGCCCTCTCCGGCCTTGGCCTGGAGGAGCTGGGACAGGATCCGAAGCGGCTGCAGGTCGACGCCAGCGGACGCGTGGTCGGCGTCGACGGGGGCTGGCTGTATGCGGTCGGAGACGCCGCCGGCAAAGCCCAACTGACACACCAGGGCAAGTACCAGGCGCGGGCCACGGGGGACGCGATCGCCGCCCGGGCGGCCGGCGAGCTGGACGGCGACCCGGAAGCGTGGAGCCGCTTCGCCAGCACTGCCGACGACGCGGCGGTCCCCTCGGTGATCTTTACCGATCCGGAGGTCGCCGTCGTCGGTCTCACCGAAGAGCAGGCCCGGGAGCGCGGGCTCGCCGTGTCCGCGACCCAACTGCCGATCGCCGTCGCCGGCTCCTCGCTGTATGCCGACGGCTACCAGGGCTGGGCCCAGATGGTGGTGGACGAGGACCGCAGGGTCGTCGTGGGCATGACGTTCGCTGGCCCCGGCGTCAGCGAGTTGCTGCACTCGGCGACCATCGCCGTCGTGGGCCAGGTCCCGCTGGACCGGCTCTGGCACGCGGTGCCCTCCTACCCCACCATCAGCGAGGTCTGGCTCCGCCTGCTCGAGGCGTACGGGCTGTAGCGCGGCGGCGGAGCCGCGCAGGACCTAGATGGAGTACTCCGGCGCGGCCCAGACCACTACTTCCGGGTGCTCATAGAAGCGGTAGCCCTGGCCGCGGACGGTGCGAACGGTGTTGGCCAGGCGGCCCAGCTTGGAACGGAGCCGGCGGATATGCACGTCGATGGTGCGTTCGTTCGGAACTTCCTCGGCGTTCTTCCACAGCCCGGAGAGCAGCTCTTCGCGGCCGACAGTGCGGGTGGCGTTCTCCACGAGGTAGTTGAGCAGCTCGAATTCCTTGAACGTCAGGTTCAGGGTCTCCCCGTCCAGGTGCACCTCGCGGCGGGACAGATCGATCAGGACGCCGCTGGGACGGCTGGCGTGCGAGGCCGGCTGCGGCTGCCGCTGTATCTCCACGGCCGCGGTCCGCGGACGGCGGCTGACGGTCGGATCGCCCAGTGCCTGGCGCACCACGTCAATGTTCTCTCCCGGGGCATCGGCCGGCGCCAGTGCCACGGCCCCGTGGGTCTGGGCGTCGGGAGCCAGCGACTGCACGTAGGCGCGCACCTGGGAGGCCAGCTTGCTCAGCGTGGTCCCCTGGGCGGCGGCAGCTTCCTCGTCCAGTCCCACATAGAGAACAAACCCGCGGGCAACAGTGTCGTTCGACACCGGCTGCGGGCCGGGAATTCCATTGGGGGTGACCACGGGGGTGGGGGCGGTGGTCGGATGGGGGGCAGCGGCGTCGAACTGGCCGGGAACCGCGCGCAGCACGCGGTAGGCCTGCTGCTCCCCCGGGTAAGACGGCTGCCCGGCGAACTGCGGGTTCTGCCCGGCCGCCTGTCGCTGCGCGGCTGCCGCACGGTTCTGGGCGTTGCGGACGGAGATGTGGACGTATCCGGATGAAACTGACATTAGAACCTCATGTGTGAAAATGGCCGTCATCGCGGCGCGAATGCATGGGTATGCCCGCACGGGATGTGTTTCTGGCGCCCGCCATTGGACAGATGAATTGCCTGGATTAACTCGAGGGGTGGTGAGTTAGGCCTGCATTCGGCAACAGTCCGCCAGTGCGCCGGGATACGTCCCGTAACTGAAGGCTGCGGCTGCAGATGCTGTTGCGTTGTTGTTCACAACCATGAGTTTGGCGCGTAACAATGCCTACGTGCAAGTAATATAAGCCTGCTTGTCTCACATAGTGAGAAGAACCAGTGCTTTTGTGCCACACATCACACCACGGCCGTGCATAAATATCAGTCGAACCCCGCTCACGCGGGGCGCGGATGAATAAATATGCATTGTTGGTTTTGCCTCGTGGCGAGGCGCACTAGATGCAAAGCACAGGCGTTTGCAAACCGTCCAAAATGTGGACACCCGCTGGAGCGTGCGGGCCCCGATCTTAGGTTCACCAGTTCCCGCGAGTGGTGCCCCTCGTTGGCTGTGTTAGCCGGCAGTTCCGTGAGTGGTGCCACCTCGCCGGCTGGTTCAGCCGGCAACACCGTACAGCCGGTCCCCTGCGTCACCCAGGCCGGGCACGATGTAGGCCTTCTCGTCCAGCCGCTCGTCGATGGACGCCACCACAATCGAGACGTTCTTGTCTTCGAGCTCATCGCGCAGGGCCTGCAGGCCCTCCGGTGCCGCCAGCAGGCAGATGCAGGTGACGTCGGCGGCGCCGCGGGCGAAGAGGAACTTGATGGATTCGCGCAGCGTGCCGCCGGTGGCCAGCATGGGGTCGAGCACGAACACCTGACGGCCGGTGAGATCGGCCGGCAGCCGCTCGGCGTAAGTAATGATGTCCAGCGTTTCCTCGTTGCGTGCCATGCCCAGGAAACCGACTTCGGCGGTCGGCACCAGCTTGGTCATGCCCTCGAGCATGCCAAGGCCCGCGCGCAGAATAGGCACCACCAGCGGGGTTGGTTTGGTGAAGGCTGTCCCGATGGTCCGGGTGACCGGGGTCTCGATTTCCACCGGCTCGGTGTGGACGTCGCGGGTGGCCTCGTAGGCCAGCAGGGTCACCAGTTCTTCGGTGAGTTGGCGGAATACGGGCGACGGAGTGGTCTTGTCGCGGAGAACGGTGAGTTTGTGGGCAACAAGGGGATGATCCACTTCGAGTACGCGCATTCCACAAAACTACCGGCAGCCGGATAGCAGGGACAAACATCGGGCCTGCCAGAATGGTGGCATGGGCCCCATTGATCCGCAGCACCACCAGTGGATGGGTCTTGCCCTGGACCAGGCCCGGTTGGCCCTGGAGACCTCCGACGTGCCGATCGGCGCCGTGGTGATGGCGCCCGACGGCGCGGTGCTGGGTTCCGGACGCAACGAACGGGAGGCGCTGCACGACCCGACCGGCCATGCCGAAATGGTGGCCATTCGGGAGGCGGCCAGAAAGCTTGGCTCCTGGCG
Organism: Arthrobacter sp. MDT2-34-1; assembly: GCF_059091365.1. Classification (NCBI taxonomy): domain Bacteria; kingdom Bacillati; phylum Actinomycetota; class Actinomycetes; order Micrococcales; family Micrococcaceae; genus Arthrobacter; species Arthrobacter sp. MDT2-34-1. The sequence continues at coordinate 478,227 of NZ_JBNHGO010000003.1, read as the reverse complement.
CCTGGACGGCTGCACGCTGGTGGTCACGCTGGAGCCCTGCGCCATGTGCGCCGGCGCCATCGTGCTCGCCCGCATCCCGAAAGTGGTCTTCGGGGCGTGGGATGAGAAGGCCGGCGCGGCCGGCAGTGTTTTCGACATCCTGCGCGAACGTCGGCTGAACCACTGGGTGGAGGTCTACCCTGAGGTCCGCACGGAGGAGTCAGCCGCCATGCTGCGCGCGTTCTTCGCGCGGCACCGCGGCGATCTCCCCCTCTGACTCAGGTGCCGGCCGCGCCGTTTTGGGGCTCAGGGCCAACAGCGGGTAAAGTTGACGCGTTGGTGACGTGTCCGAGCGGCCGAAGGTGCAACACTCGAAATGTTGTTTGGTGAAAGCCAACGTGGGTTCAAATCCCACCGTCACCGCCACTAGCAAGGCCCCGCTCCCCTCCTAGAGAAGGGAAGTGGGGCCTTTTGCTTTCGCCGCAGATCGGGACAGTTTGCCGAGCTTGAGTCGCCCGTTCGACGACCACCCGTAACGGCCAGAGCTTCTTCTGTTCCGCGCCTTACGGGCTTGGAACGAGCTCTACCGAATAACCTTCAGCTTTTTCATACAGCTGCCGCAGGTGCCCGCCATGCCATTCCAGCCACAGGGCGTCCGCTGCCCGCGTCACCTCTTCGACCCGGCCCTTCCGGACGGCTTTCCCATCCTTGCGGATCTGAACGTGCTGGCCTGTTAGGTCTTTCCAATTGTCTACCGTCATGGGAGACCTTTCCTCAATCTTGTGCAGTATTTTGACCGCTGCGTGGTGGTAAGAGAGGCAAAACGAGGGTGCCGCCGCCGGTTGGGGGATGTCGCCATCGTTCGGCAACATCCCCCAACCGGCCCGGTCCCTGATGCGGGGCATGCGAAACCCCGCCGACGCGCGCAGTCAGGATCAGGGGTAGAGCCCGCGGGTCAGGTGCGCCTGTGCCACACGCTCGACCGCCGTCACCGTAGCGGCTTCGCGCAGGTTCAGGCCGCGCTTGGACGCAATGGACAGGACGTTCTCCCACGCCGCCAACATCCGGTGTTCCAGTTTTTCTTCAACTTCGGCAGCAGTCCACCAGTAGGCCTGATTGCCCTGCACCCACTCGAAGTAGGAGACGATGACGCCGCCCGCATTGGCGAGAATGTCCGGAACAACGAGCACGCCCTTGTCCTGCAGAATGACGTCCGCCGCCGCCGTGGTGGGGCCGTTGGCGCCTTCCACGATGACCTTGGCGCGCACCTTGTTGGCGTTGCCGCCGTGCAGCACGCCTTCTACTGCTGCGGGGACCAGCAGGTCCACCTCAAGCTCCAACAGCTCATCCGAAGGCATGGCACCTGCGCCGGCAAAGCCGACGACGCTGCCAGTCTCCTTGACATGGTCTTGCAGGGCACGGATGTTCAAGCCGTCAGCATTATGGATGGCCCCATACTGGTCGCCCACAGCCACAACGCTGACTCCGGCGTCGGCAAGGAACTCTGCGGCTCCGGCTCCCACCTTGCCGAAGCCTTGAACAGCCGCGGTGCTATGCCGTGGATCAAGCCCGGCGTGGGCAAGCGCTGCCAGCGCGACGTGCACGACGCCCCTGGATGTGGCGCTCGAACGGCCGAGGGAACCGCCAACACTGACAGGCTTGCCCGTCACCACGCCTGGAACCGTGTATCCGACGTTGACCGAATAGGTGTCCATCATCCATGCCATGGTCTGTTCGTCAGTGCCGATGTCGGGCGCCGGCACGTCCTTCTCAGGGCCGATGATCGGCAGGATTTCGCTGGTGTAGCGGCGCGTAACGCGCTCCAATTCCTGCTGCGAGTAATTCCGCGGATCAATAGTGATCCCGCCCTTGGCGCCGCCGTAAGGGACGTCCAGCAGAGCGCACTTCCACGTCATCCACATTGCCAGTGCACGCACTTCGTCCAAGGAGACGTGCGGGCTGTAACGCAGTCCGCCCTTGGCGGGTCCGCGGGAAAAATTATGTTGCACGCGGTAACCGGTGAGAACCTCAACGCTGCCGTTGTCCCGGCGCAAGGGGATGCTCACGGAAAGCTCCCGGCGCGGCTGGGCCAGCAACTGGTGCAGCCCTTCGCTGTATCCCAGCGTACGGATTGCTGAAGCAAGCTGCCTGTGGGCGTTCTCCAGCGGTCCCGCGTCCTGGGTGGGAGCCGACGTGCCGTGCTCGGATTGTGCGGTTGACAGAGATAAGACAGGTGTCGTCATCGACAGAGGTTCCTTTTCGGCTTAGGTCTTTCGGAGGGTGTGCATGTGACGCTACAAGGGCGCGAAAGGGACGTCAGTGTGCGAGTGCACAAAACGGCGTGACGCAACTAGCAGCTTCAACAGCGGCCGCGGCCTAACCCGGCCAGCGGGGACGAGACGCCCGCTCCGCTTCGCCGCGCGCCTGCCGGTATGAACGGTGCGGCCAAGACAACGAGGCCCTATGCCGCCTCGGAAAAATGTCCTTCCAGGTGAAACGCAGTCTCTCAGCTAGCTAAGGAGTGCGTTCTTCTGTCGGGATTTCGTTGTGGAGCTCCGCCCGCAGTTCGTGCAGGTGATGACTAAGCCCCTGGATGTTGTGAAGACCGGAATAAAGAAGACTGTGAGTTTGGTGGCGCGTTCCTGCAGGCGATGGTGCACGAACCGGCCGCAATACTGGCACGTAGCCATCCGTCCGGGCAGATCGCGAAGGGCGGTCTTGAGACCGAAGAGAAGAAACACTGTGCGTGCCTTTCAGAGGTTGTTTCCAGTCAGTCCCGGATGGGATGCGGGCATCGCAGACATGGATCTCCGTTCTCTTGGCAGAGGACGCCCTTGTCAAGATAGTAAGCATACTTGGCGATTACCTACCAGCGCGGAGCGAAAGGAATTCGAGGGCTCTCACGTCTGCCAAAGATGACGGAGCGTAAGTAATGAGTCCCCTAGCCTGTGCGGTTCACGGCGGCTACAACACAAACGCCCCGCACTTTCGGAGAGCGGGGCGTTGGTTTGAGCGTGTGTTAAAGCGGGCGAATGTTCTCGGCCTGCAGTCCCTTTTGGCCCTGGACGACGTCGAACTCAACTTTCTGGTTTTCTTCCAGCGAGCGGTAGCCGCTGGCGGCGATGGCCGAGAAGTGTGCGAACACGTCCGGCCCGCCGTCGTCCTGGCTGATGAAGCCGAACCCCTTTTCGGCATTGAACCATTTGACGGTGCCTGTTGCCATGCTGATCTTCCTTCTGGAACGGCAGCGCCGACTCCCCCAACGGGAACCTGCCCGCGACCGTCCACCTTCAACCTAGGTGAGCACCGGCCGTGCAGCAAGAGCATCCGGAGGTCCGGACCGCAAGAAGCCGCGGGACAGTCCTCCAGACAGGTCAGGCAGAGTCGCCGGCTCCTTCGTCCTTGACGTGGTTGCGGGATTCGTCGTCCCGGTCGGCGTCCTCGGCGACGGCGTTGGCAATGAGGTCCATGCGGTCGGCCGGGGTAAGCCGGTCATCCTGCTGATACTCTTCGATGTTTTCGCTGACGGCGTCTTCGCCGCCGGGCTGAACGTTTTCCGTCATTACTGCTCCTGATCCGGAGATACTTTGTTTAGCTGATTTACCAGGTGTTCGTCAGGGGGCCCCGGAGCACGCCCGCAACGAAGGCGTCGATGTCCAGCGCTCTTTTCAAACGCCCTCATCCAACCCGTAGCACGGCTCCTTATCACTGTCGCCGATCCGGCACACGTCCACAACCCCTCGGGCGCGGCCAACCCGACCCTCACGGGGCCTTGGTCTCGCTGAACATCCTGCCGCTGCGCCACGTGGGGCGTAGCCTTTATCCATGCACCTTCTCTGGCTTTCGGAGGTAAGAGAATGGCCACCCCTGCCAAGGCTTTGAAGCCCACCGCCATCGGCCGGGTCGTCTCAGTGACCACGGCCAACGGGGACGAGCATGTCGGCGTCCTGACCGCATTCCACCGAAGGCAGCACAGCAAGGATTTCCTGGTCTATCTTCAGGGAGTTCCGCAACCGGTCCCGGTACCCGCCGAAGGGTCGGCCGTGGTTCACCAGCGCGTGCTCTAGCGCGTGCTTCCATGCCGCAGATGGTGCCCGGGCGGGGTGCCATCTTTAGTGCCATGCAGCGGTCCTGTCAATGCTTTCAGGCGCAATCCGGCCTCTCACATCCATCACAAAAATGCCGCCCATGTCACATTTCGACAGCTATCGAAAAGCGCCGGAAAAAGAGGTTGAGTCGTGGAATTTTAGCCGTACGCTAAGACCACCTCACAGGTCGCGGCGGCTGACGAAAGCCGCCTCCTTGAGGTAATTCGTCTGCAGGTTTTCCCTGTGGTGGCGTCGGGGGACGTCCAGGGCCTGCTGAGGGGGACGGGGGCTACGGGTGAACCAAGAGGATCGTGATCCGGCGGGCAGCGCAACCAGCGGCGCCCCGATAACGGCTGCCGGTCACACACCGGCTCCGGCGGGCCCAAGCGCCGCCCACCTGCGGAGAAAAACGCGGCGGTGGTGGCCCCGGCGGCGGGAAACCGTGGGGCTGGATGAGCTGTTGCGGCCTGCGGCCCGGCCGGAGCACCGGCAGGGCACCCTGATCCGCGTGGCCGGATGGGCCGGTGCGGTCGCCGTCGTCGCGCTCAGCGCCGGATCCCTGGTAGCGCCGGGGGCCATCGCCTTCTCTGCTGCCACGGATTCCGTGCTGGACCTGTGGGAAGGCCTGCCCGCCGAGCTTCCACTGGACACCGCCTTGCCGCAACATACGGTCCTGCTCGACAAGGACGGCAAGGAATTCGCCCGCTTCTACAGCGAAAACCGGATTGACGTGGACCTGGATCAGGTCTCGCCCGCGTTTTTGGACACGCTGCTGTCCACCGAGGACTCCCGGTTTTACGAACATCACGGCGTGGACCCCATGGGCGTCACCCGCGCGATGGTGAGCAACTCGGTGGGCGGCGAGCGCCAGGGCGGCTCCACCATCACCCAGCAGTTGGTACAGAACATCCTCGTCAACAACGCCCGGGATGAAACCGAGAAGTCGGTGGCGGTGGGCGAAACCTACAACGCCAAGATCCGCGAGGCCAAGTACGCCGTCCAGCTGGAAAAGCGCCTGGATAAGGACCAGATCCTGAACATGTATGTCAACGCCGTCTATTTCGGCAACCGCGCGTACGGCATCCAGGCGGCGGCGCGCATCTATTTCGATACGACGGCGGCCAAGCTCACCCTGCCCCAGTCGGCCCTGCTCGTCGGACTGCTCAAGGGACCGGTCTACTACGATCCGATGAAATACCCGGATCGAGCGCTCAGCCGCCGCAACACCGTGCTCAATGTGCTCGAGCGCCATGGCGCGATCACGGCGAACGAAGCTGCGGCGGCCCGCGGCAGCGGGCTCGGCCTCGACCCGGGATCTGTGCCCTCGGGCTGCGGCGGCTCCGAGTACCCGTTCTACTGCGATCTGGTCAGGGATGAAATTCTTACCGATCCTGCCTTCGGCAAGACCCAGGAAGAACGCGGGGACCGGCTCTCGCGCGGCGGCATGACGCTGACCACGGCCCTGGACCGCAAGGCCATCGACGCGGCCGAAAAGGCCGTGCACAAAGCGATGGGCAACAAGAACCGCGCGGCGCTGGGCACCGCCGTCGTCGAACCCGGCACCGGGCATGTCACGGCGGTGGCACAGAACCGGTCCTGGGGCGAAGGCAAGGGCAAGACCGAGGTGGTCTTCGCCGACAGTGCCTTCCAGGTGGGGTCGGCGATGAAGCCGATCGTGCTCGCCACGGCGCTGTCCCAGGGGATTTCACCGCGCCAAAAGCTGCTGGCCAACGGCCCCTATTACTCCTCGCTGGATAATCCGCCCGGTGGTTTCCACAACTACGGCTACGAGAATTACGGCTCTATCGACGCCTACCAGGCCGTGCGCGCTTCGGTGAATATCTACTTCGTGCGGTTGATCGAGCGCACGGGCGTGAAGGAAGTCGCCGAGTTCGCGGAAACCCTGGGCATCACCTCGATCCCCGTCGATAAGCTGCACGGCCGGGAGGCATCGCTGGCGCTCGGCTCCTACGAGATTTCCCCGCTTGAGATGGCCAACGCCTACTCCACCTTCGTCAGCGGCGGGGTGCTGTGCCGGCCGGTCACCATCACCGCAGCCATCCGCAGCGATACCGGGGAGAAGCTCCCGGTTCCCGCCTCAAACTGCCACCAGGCCATCGACCCTTCGGTGGCGGCCACGGTAGCCGACGTGCTGACCGAACCGTTCCACCCGGCGGGCACGCTGGGCGCCCTGGGCATGCCGAAGGGCCGCCAGGCCGGAGCCAAGACGGGTACCACGAATGACTTCGCCGCGAATTGGATTGTGGGCGTCACCCCGCAGTATGCGACGGCGGTGTGGCTCGGCGACCCCCGCGGCGGGACCCAGCACCCGTTGAAGACGGTGCATGCCTACGGCAAAACCTTCTACGACCTCACCGGCTCCGAACTGGCCGGCCCCGTATGGAAGGACACCATGGAAGGCCTGCACAAGGGCCTGCCCGCCGAGCCGATGCCCGAGGCCGACCCGCTGACCACCAGCGTCGAAACGTCCCGGTCCATGCCGGACCTCCGCGGACTGGGCGTAAACGAGGCCATCACGGTGCTGCTGCGCAACAACCTGGTGCCGGTGGTCGGGCAGGAAACGGCCAAACCGGACCCGCGGGTGGATCAAAACGTGGTGACCGCGCAGTCGGCACCGCCGGGCAGCAGGCTGACCTTCCGCCAGGAAGTGACCATCACGCTCAGCGCCGGCAGCAACACTGCCATCACGGTCCCCGACGGGTTGTAAGGAGTCCCGGTGTCCATCTTCGAGAAACATCCGGCCCTTGCCCTGGCCACCGGTGCGCTGTGCCTGGCGTCCCTCACCGCGTCGGGGCTGGTGGCCCTGCAGGCATCGGGGCTGCCGATGTTCTTCGCGCAGGAACAGGCCGCGGCGGTGGCCGAGCCTGCCACACCGGTGGCAATCAGCGCGGTGCTCACGGACAGCCCGGCCTCCATTTCCTTGACCGGGCTGCTGGCCGAACCGCCCGGAAAGTGGAAGCCGGAGGGTTCGGTGGAGCGCGGAGCGGCGCTGCCGGTGCCCTACGCGTGCGACATCGGCGCGGCGCCCTCGGTGGCATTGTCCCGTTCCTTCAGGGTGCGCGGCGAGAGGGTGCAGGTGCTCGCCGCCGCCTACACCGCCGGCCTCGGCGCCGAAGCCATGGACAAGCTGGCGGACAACGCGGCCAACTGCGCCGGGCCGGCGATCGCGGTCCGGAACGAGGAACTGGACGGCCCCGGCGTCCAGGCCCACCGGATCTACGCAGCCAAGAACGGCCACGGCACCATGCAGGTGCTCACCTTCCGGCGCGGGGACGTGCTGGCCTTCGTGACGGGAAAGGCAGCCGCACCGCTGCAGAAACTGGCCAGGCAACTGGACAAGAAGCTCGCGGCCGCGCTCGCCGACGTCTGCGCAGACCAGGAATCCAAAGCCGGCGACGCTGCCCGCTCCCCTTGGTCGACCGCCGGCTACAAGCCGTTCACGATCACCCGAACGGTATCCATCCCCGCCGTTCCGCTGCCGAAGGCCCCGGCCGACGCCGACTACGAAACCGTGTCCTTCCCGGCACCGGACCTGAAGGTCAAGCCGGCCAATCCGGCGGCCCTGCCGGCCTACCCGGTCTGGCCGCCGATGCCGGACGCCCGGGAGTTCCCCCGGCCGCCCAAGGGCCCCGCGAACGAGCCCGCGAGGTCGGCGAAGGTCCATCTGCTGACCGAGGACGCCGCCGGGCCGGGCTGCGGCTGGCAGTTCACCGGCATGTCACCGGTGCCTTTCGACGCCAGGGACGCAGCCGCCGCCAACCGGGAACGTGTCCAAGCCGCAGAATCGAGACTCGCCGCCCGCGCCAGGAAATGGCAACAGGCCGTGCTGGACTACTGGGCCGCCTACGACCACTACCGGACGGACGTGCAGGAGTACAAGGACTACGCCGCCGCGGTTGCCAAGGTGAACAAGGAGTGGGACAAGATCGCGGCACAGTGGAATGACTACTGGGCCGAATACGCCGTCTACCAGCAGGCCCTGGCGGAGCGTTCGGCATTCTTCACCCAGCGGGACAATGCACGGGCCGGCTACCGGAACGCCCTGGCGCAGTGCGAAGCGGACAACCGGAACGCGGAGCAGGAGTACAAAAACGCGCGGCAGGAGTACAAGAAGGCGCTGGAAGATTACCGGAAGGCGGTGGAAGCAGCCGAAGAAAACCAGGGCGACGAAGACGAGGAGGAAGAGCAGCCGGAGCCGCCCAGTCCGCCCCGGGAGCCCTCACGGCCCGAGCCGGCGGATTGTGACGCGATAGGCCAGCCGGCCATCTTGGATTGGGCGCCGCCGGCCAAGCCCGTTGCCCCGGCGCCCCCGCCCGATCCCCGCCCTGTCGGAGAACGATGACCCCGGCACCCGCCGGTTTGCCGGCGTGGGGCCCGTGGTGCCGGGAGGCGGGGCTGCCGCGCGCTTTGGCTAGAGTGGGGGCATGGTTGATTCCACCGCCACCGCGGCCACCGCCGGCATTGCCGCTACCGAGCACCTCGGCGCCGATGGAGGTGCAGTTCCGGATGCTTACTACGTGCGCCTGGACGGCAGACGCTTCCAATCCACGCTGCATTCCCAAGGAGCCTGGAACGACCACGAACAGCACATGGCACCGGCTTCCGGCCTAATCGTGCACGAGCTGCTGCGCAACCATCCCCGCCCCGAGATGGTGATGAGCCGGATCAATTTCGAGATCCTGGGCATCATCCACGGCGGCGAGTTCGAGGTCCAGACCCGGGTCCTGCGGCCGGGCAAGACAATTGAGCTCTTGGAGGCCACTTTCACCGCGCAAGGCCGCACGGCCATCCGCGCCCAGGCCTGGCGCCTGCTCACCGGTGATACCGCTGCCGTCGCCGGCACCTTCAGCCGGCCCCTTCCCGGACCCGCCGGCTGCCCCCCGGCGCCCATGACCAGCGTCTGGGACGGCGGCTTCATCCGGTCCACGGAGTTCCGCACCGCGGCGGACCTCGGTCCCGGCAACCGGACCGTCTGGGCGCGCACCCTGCACCCGTTGGTTCAGGGCGAGGACAGCCACCCGCTGGCCCGCTTCGTCAGCATCGTGGACACCGCCAACGGCATCGCGGTGCGGCAGGATCCGCGCGAGTACATGTTCCCCAACCTTGACCTGACCATCCACCTGTTCCGCCAGCCGCAGGGCGAGTGGACGGGTTTGGACACCCGCGTGAGCTTCGGCGACGACGGCGTCGGCCTGACGGACACCGAACTGTTCGACGAACAGGGTCCGGTGGGCCGCGCCGCCCAGATCCTGACCGTCCGCAAATTTTCCGGATCAGCCGGATGACCCTGCGCATCCTGACCATAGGCCGCAAACACGAGTCGTGGGTGGCGGAAGGAATCGACCGCTACGAGAAGCGGATGAAGAAGCCCTTCGACGTCAGCTGGCAGCCGATCCCCCATTCCTCCCGCGAGCATGACGCCGCGCGCAAGGAAGAATCCGAAACCCTGCTGGCCAAACTCAGCGGCAAGTACGCCAACGACTTCGTGGTGCTGCTGGACGAACGCGGCAAGAACATCGATTCGCCCACCCTCGCGCGCACCCTCCAGCAGCCGCTGGACAGCTCCCGCAACGTCACCTTGATCATCGGCGGGGCGTACGGGGTGGACGACTCGATCCACCAGCGGGCCGACTTCGTCTGGTCCCTTTCCAAATTGGTCTTCCCGCACCAGCTGGTCCGGCTGATCCTCATGGAGCAGCTCTACCGCGCCCAGGAGATCGCCGGCGGGCGTCCCTACCACCATGAATGATCTTGGGTAGCGCGCTGCGATTCGGGCGGTCCGCGGCAGTCGCCGCCGCTGTCTTCAGCGTAGCCGCCGGCGCGCACACTGCGGCCGGAGGAACCCTGCCACCCGCCGCCGTCGTCCTGGCGCTGGGCGCGCTGACATGGTTGCCGGTGATGATCCTGGCCGGGCGGAAACTCCAACTGGTGACGATCCTTGCGGTACTGGCCGTCGGACAGCTCGCACTGCACCAAGCCTTTGAACTTCTCGCAACCGTCCGCTGCGCGCCGGACCCATACTCCGACGGACACGCCGTACACGTGGGCCATGCGGGCCACGCCGGATCCACTGCCGTGGCACTCGACTGCGCGGCCACATCCCACGCCGGGAGTTCGCCTGCCATGCTCGCCGCCCATGTGCTGGCCACAGCACTGACCGCGCTCATGTTGGCGCGCGGCGAGGCTGCGCTGTGGAGCCTGGCCGCTTGGCTGCGTCCGCTGGTCCGCCAGTCGACCGTGACGGCGCTGCCGCCCGCCGGCGTCACCCTTGCCGCCAAGCAAGATCCGTTGCCTCTCCTAACCCAGTACCTGGTCACACTCGTGCCGCTGCGGGGACCGCCGGTGCCGGCGAGCTTCCAAAACCGGACCTAACCCAAGTCCTAAACATCATCGATTCCCCGGCCCTGCGCCGCGACGGGCCGCTATGGCCTTGCTACGCGGACCGCGGCCCAGCGCCTCCCGAAAGGCATTCTGTGACTACCATTCACCGCACTACCCTTCGCTCTTTACTGGCCGTCGGAGCCACGGCTGGCCTGTTGGCTGTTGGCGCCGGAGCAGCCTCCGCCCACGTGGGCGTCACCCCCGAGGACGACGCCGCCGGCAGCAGCTCCGTGCTGACGTTCTCCTTCTCCCATGGATGTGAGGGTTCACCGACCACGAAGATTGCTATCTCGCTGCCCGAGCAGCTGGCCGACGCCACGCCCACCGTGCACCCCAACTGGGACGTTGAGAAGGTGACCGAAACCATCGATGCCCCCATAACTTTGGACAGCGGGGCCACCATCACCGAGCGGGTCAGCCAGATTGTTTACACGGCCAAGGAACCGGTGGCCGACGGGCTGCGCGACGCGCTGCAGCTCCAGGTGCTGCTGCCCGACGTCCCCGGCGAGAGCCTGGCCTTCCCCACGCTGCAGACCTGTGAGAAGGGCGAAATCGACTGGGCCGAGCTGCCCGCGGAGGGCCAAGATCCCCACGAGCTGGACTCCCCGGCTCCGTCGTTCGTGATCGGCGAAGCATCCGCCAACAGCCACGGAGGGCACGACGACGGCGGCGCGGCTCCGGATGCCGGGGCGGCCGGGGCAGCGGGCAACGGCGCGGCGACGGTGGCAGGCTGGACCGGGCTCGGGGCCGGCGTGCTGGGCCTGGCCGCCGGCGTGACCGCGCTGGTCCGCACCCGCAAGAGGCCCTGACCCACAAGCTGCTCCCGGCGGGCGGACCGCCTGAAGGCGGCCGTCCGCCGGCTGGAATCCCAAGCCGGAGGGCGGCTGGCGAGGGTGTTTAATATGACCATGATGAATCGTTTCCGGGCGCGCCCGGCCGCCGCGGCCCTGTTCGTTGGATCCGCCCTCCTGCTGGCCGGATGCGGGCAACCGGCTCAGGAACCCGGCACCGCCGCTGCGTCTTCCGCCCCCGCGGCCAGCGCGCCGTCGTCGTCCCCTGCGCCTGCCCCGGCAACCGGAAACGCGGGAAGCGCCACCGCGTCCCCGGAGGCCGGCGGCGGCGCCGCCGACGGTTCCTGCCGCGCCGACCAGTTGGAAGCGGCCATTCAAACCAAACCCGGCGCCGGGGCCGCCGGCAGCGTCTACCGCACGCTGGTACTGACGAACACCGGCACCGGGTCCTGCACGCTCCAGGGGTACCCCGGCGTCTCCTACGTCGACGCCGACGGCACACAGGTGGGCGCGCCGGCCGAACGGGACCCGGCGGCAGCGACGGCGGCCGTCACGCTGGAGCCGGGCGGAACCGCCGAGGCGCAGCTGCAGCAGACCAACGCGCAGAACTACGGCGAGGAATGCGGACTCACGGATGTGGCGGGGGTCAGGGTCTACCCGCCGAACCAAAAGGAATCGCTCGTCGCGAAGCAGGAGACGGTCGGCTGCTCGGACTCCTCCGTGGTGCTGATGACCGTGGGCACCTTCCAGGCCCCGTAGCCGCCCGCCCGCTCCCCGGACTGCACACCGGGAACTGCACAGCGTCGGTGCCGGCCGCTAGGCTCAAGACATCGGTATGACGACGTCTGTGCTCGAACGCTTCAGCCCGGCCACCCGCGAGTGGTTCGCCGGCGCCTTCGCCGCGCCCACCAACGCACAGGCCGGTGCGTGGAACGCCATTTCCGCCGGCTCCCATGCCCTGGTGGTGGCGCCCACGGGTTCCGGCAAGACCCTGGCGGCCTTCCTCTGGGCGCTGGACACGTTCATCTCCCGGGCACAGACGCAGGCCGAACCTCCCGCCGCTGTGCCGGAAGCGGCGCCCAAACGGGGACGCGCCGCCCGCGAGGAGTCCGGCGGCACCCGGGTGCTGTACATCTCGCCGCTCAAGGCGCTGGGTGTGGACGTGGAGCGGAACCTGCGCGCGCCGCTGATCGGCATCACCCAGACCGCCAAACGGCTTGACCTGCCCGCCCCGTCCATCACCGTCGGCGTCCGTTCCGGTGACACCCCGCCCAATGAACGGCGCCGGTTGCTCACCCACCCGCCGGACATCCTGATCACCACGCCGGAATCGTTGTTCCTGATGCTGACCTCCAGGGCGCGGGAAACCCTGGCGTCGGTGGACACCGTGATCATCGATGAAGTCCACGCCGTGGCCGGGACCAAACGCGGCGCCCACCTGGCTGTCACCCTGGAACGGCTGGACGCCCTGCTGCAGCGGCCCGCCCAGCGGATCGGCCTCTCCGCGACCGTCGAGCCGCTGGATACCGTGGCCCGGTTCCTGGGCGGCAATTCCCCGGTGGAGATTGTCGCCCCTCCCGCCCGGAAGTCATGGGACCTGACGGTCACGGTGCCGGTGGAGGACATGACCGCGCTGGCCTCGCCCAGCCAGGAGGAACTGGGCGCCGGCGCGCAGCCCGCGTCCATCTGGCCGCACGTCGAAGAGAAGATCGTGGACTTGATCGCCGAAAACCGGTCCACCATCGTCTTCGCCAACTCGCGCCGGTTGGCGGAGAGGCTCACCGCCCGGTTCAACGAAATCTGGACCGAACGCGAGTCCCTCCCGCTGTCCGGCGAGGACGTCTGGGGCACCGCCGCCGCCCATGACGACGCTGCCGAGAACGCTCCCGGTCCGGGGCCCGGCTCGGGTTCCGGTTCCGGTTCGGGTTCAGCTTCCGGTTCCGGTTCCCGCACGCAGACCAAGCCGCCGGCCCAGATCATGGCCCAGGCCGGTTCGGCCTCCGGCGCGGATGCCGTCCTCGCCCGAGCCCACCACGGCTCGGTCAGCAAGGAGGCGCGCGCGCAGATCGAGGACGACCTGAAGTCCGGACGTCTGCGCTGCGTGGTCGCGACCTCGAGCCTGGAGCTGGGCATCGACATGGGTGCCGTGGACCTGGTGGTGCAGGTGGAATCCCCGCAGTCCGTGGCCAGCGGCCTGCAGCGGGTAGGACGTGCCGGGCACCAGGTCGGCGAGGTCTCCCACGGCGTGCTGTTTCCCAAGCATCGCCAGGACCTGGTCAATACCACGGTGACCGTCGAGCGGATGCTTGCCGGCCGCATCGAGCCCCTGTATATCCCCGCCAATCCCCTGGACATCCTCGCCCAGCAGACCGTGGCCGCCACCGCCCTCGGCGCCGTCGACGTGGAGGAATGGTTCGACGTCGTGCGCAGGTCCGCGCCCTTCGCCACGCTGCCGCGTTCCGCCTACGAGGCCACCCTGGACCTGCTGGCCGGGCGCTACCCCAGCGACGAATTCGCTGAACTGCGCCCGCGGATCGTTTGGGACCGGGTCGCCGGGACCATCACCGGCCGGCCCGGCGCGCAGCGGCTGGCCGTGACCTCCGGCGGAACCATCCCGGACCGCGGACTGTTCGGCGTCTACCTGGTGGGCTCCGAGGACGCGAAGAACAGCGGCGGCCGCCGGGTGGGCGAGCTGGACGAAGAAATGGTCTACGAATCCCGCGTGGGCGACGTCTTCGCGCTGGGCGCCACCAGCTGGCGGATCGAAGACATCACCCACGACTGCGTCCTCGTCTCCCCCGCTTTCGGGCAGCCGGGCAAGCTGCCGTTCTGGAAGGGCGATTCACTGGGCAGGCCGGTGGAGCTCGGGCGGGCGCTGGGCCGCTTCGTCCGGGAAGTGTCCGGCACGGCCGAGGAGCCGGCACGCGAGCGGCTGGCCGCCGCCGGGCTGGACGATTGGGCAGCGGGGAACCTGCTGGCCTACCTGGCCGAGCAGCAGCAGGCCACCAACGATGTTCCCAGCGACCGCACCCTGGTGGTGGAGCGCTTCCACGACGAGCTCGGCGACTGGCGCGTGGTGCTGCACAGCCCGTTCGGCATGCCCGTCCACGCGCCCTGGGCGCTGGCGGTCGGCGCCCGGCTGCATCAGAGGTACGGGCTGGACGGTTCCGCCATGGCCGCCGACGACGGAATCGTGCTGCGCGTGCCCATGATGGAAGAAGAGCCGCCCGGCGCCGAATTGTTCCTCTTCGACCCCGAGGAACTGGACCAGATCGTCACCGCGGAGGTGGGCGGTTCCGCGCTCTTCGCCTCCCGCTTCCGCGAATGCGCCGCCCGCGCCCTGCTCCTGCCGCGCAAGAATCCGGGCAAGCGCAGCCCGCTCTGGCAGCAGCGCCAACGCTCCGCCCAGCTGCTGGATGTGGCGCGCAAGTACCCGACGTTCCCGATCATCCTCGAGACGGTGCGCGAATGCCTCCAGGACGTCTACGACCTGCCCGCGCTCAAGGAGATTGCCGCCGGGATCGAGCGCCGGGAGTTGCGCCTGGTGGAAACCACCACCCAGCAGCCGTCGCCGTTCGCCCGCTCGCTGCTCTTCGGCTACGTGGCCAGCTTCCTGTACGAAGGCGACTCCCCGCTGGCCGAGCGCCGGGCCGCGGCCCTGTCGCTGGACCCGGGCCTGCTCAACGACCTGCTCGGCCGGGCCGAACTGCGTGAGTTGCTGGACGAAGGGATCATCGCCCAAACCGAGCAGGAGCTGCAGCGGCTGACCGAGGACCGCAAGGTGCGGGGCGCGGAGGGCATCGCCGACTTGCTGCGGCTGCTGGGACCGCTGACGACGGCGGAGATCGCAGCCCGCGTCCGGCCCGCCGAACCGGCGAGCGGACCCGTGAATGCGCCGATGGACGGACCGGCGGATGGGCCGACGGATGCCTCGGTCGACGGACCCGTTCCCGCCGGCTCCGCGCCCGTCGGGATTGCCGACGTCGAACCCTTGGTCGCCGAGCTGGCGAGGGCCAACCGCGCCCTGAAGGTGGGCGTCGCCGGCGGCGAACGCTGGGCGGCGGTGGAAGACGCGGCCCGGCTGCGCGATGCCCTCGGCGTGCCGCTGCCCGTGGGCGTGCCGCTGGCGTTCATCGAGCCGGTGGCCGACCCGCTCGGCGACCTGGTCAGCCGCTTCGCCCGCACTCATGGCCCGTTCACCGCCGCCGAATGTGCCAGGCGGCTGGGCCTGGGCACCGCCGTGGTGCACACCGCGCTACAACGGTTGCTCAAGGACGGCCGCGTGGTCGAAGGCGAGTTCCGGCCCGGCGGCGCATCGCCAGCTGAGGAGGGCGGAACCCACGGCACGGCCGACGTGGCTTCTCCGGCCCCGACGGATCAGCGCCAGACCGAATGGTGCGACGTCGAGGTGCTGCGCAAGATCCGCCGCCGGTCGTTGGCCGCCCTGCGCAAGGAAGTCGAACCGGTGGATCCTGCCACCTATGGCCGGTTCCTGCCGACCTGGCAGAACGTCGGGGCGAAGCTACGCGGCCTGGACGGCGTAGTCACGGTGGTGGACCAACTGTCCGGGGTACCCATCCCGGCGTCGGCGTGGGAACCCCTCATCCTGGCGTCCCGCGTGAGCGACTACGCCCCAGCCATGCTGGACGAGCTGACCGCCACGGGCGAAATCCTGATCTCCGGCGCCGGGTCGATGCCCGGCAACGACGGCTGGATCAGCCTGCATCTGGCCGACGCCGCGCACCTGACGCTGAATCCCCAGCCCGATTTCGAACCCAGCGTGCTGCAATACGAACTGCTCAACGCGCTCTCCGGGACCGGGGGCTACGGCGGCGCCTACTTCTTCCGACAGCTCACCGACCTGCTCGCGGCCAGCGGCACCCAACCGGGGGACAACGCCGTCGCCAGCGCGCTGTGGGACCTGCTGTGGGCCGGGCGGATCACCAACGACACGTTCGCCCCGGTGCGTTCGCTGCTGGCCGGCGGGACCACCTCGCACCGGCAGCGCAACGCACCGCCGCGGGCACGCTCGGCGCGGCTGGGCCGGCTCGGACGCCTGCCCGGACTGCACGGGACCGGCCTGCAACCCGGCGGCGCCGGGGCGGGTACCGGCAGGGGTCCCGGCCAGCCGCGCACCTCGCCACCGACCGTCGCGGGGCGCTGGTCGCTGCTGCCGGCGCCGGAGACCGACCCCACCGTGCGCGCACATGCCACCGCCGAACTGCTGTTGGACCGCTACGGCGTGGTCACCCGCGGCTCGGTGGCCGCCGAGTCGATCCCGGGCGGGTTCGGGCTGATGTACAAGGTGCTGGGCAAACTGGAGGAAACCGGCCGCTGCCGCCGCGGTTACTTCATCGAACACCTCGGGGCGGCCCAGTTCGCGGTCTCCCCCACCGTTGACCGGCTGCGCTCCTTCAGCCGCGATGCGCAGCTGGGTGAGCAGGCGCCGTCGGCCGTGGCCCTAGCTGCGACCGATCCGGCCAACCCCTATGGGGCCGCCCTGCCCTGGCCCCCGCAGGACTCCGGCCACCGGCCCGGCCGCAAGGCGGGCGCGCTGGTGGTCCTGGTGGACGGAGAGCTTGCCCTCTACGCGGAACGTGGCGGCAAGACGCTGCTGGCCTTCACCGAGGACGAGGAGGCGCTGGCGTTGTGTGCCCGGGCCCTGGTGCAGGTGATCCGTCGCGGTGCCGCGGACAAGATGGCCGTGGAAAAGGTCAATGGGGCCGGCATCCTGGACACGCCGCTGGCCCATGCGCTGATGGATGCCGGCTTCTATTCCACCCCACGGGGATTGAGGTTCCGTGCCTGAAGGGGACACCATCTGGCGTGCCGCCCGGCGCTTGCATGCGGCGCTGGCCGGGCAAGAGCTCACCGGCAGCGACTTCCGCGTGCCGCGCTATGCCACGCTGGACCTGTCCGGGCAGACCGTGGACGAAGTCCGCTCCCGCGGCAAGCACCTGCTGATGCGGATCGGCCCGCTGACGGTGCACTCGCATCTGGGCATGGACGGCAGCTGGCAGATCTACCAACCCGGCGAGCGCTGGCGCAAACCCGCCTTCCAGGCCCGCCTCATCCTCTCCACCGGCGCGACGACGGCGGTTGGCTTCGCGCTGGCCGCGCTGGACGTGGTGCCGCGGACCAAGGAAGACACGCTGGTGGGGCATCTCGGTCCCGACCTGCTTGGGCCGGACTGGGACGAGGCGGAGGCGCTGCGGCGGCTGCGGCAGGAACCGGACCGCCCGATCGGGCTGGCCCTGCTGGACCAGCGCAACCTCGCCGGGATCGGCAACGTCTACCGCTGCGAGGTCTGTTTCATTGCCCGGGTGCACCCGTCCACCCCGGTGGGCCAGGTGCCGGATCTCCCTGCCATGGTGTTGAAGTCCAAGCAACTGCTGGAGGTCAACAAGGATCGCGGCAGCCGCAGCACCACCGCGTCGCCCGCCCGCCGCGAATCGTTCTGGGTCTACGGGCGGGCCGGCCGGCCGTGCGGCCGCTGCGGCACCCCGGTTGTCCACGACCAGCAAGGCAATACCGACGCCGACCAGCGCGACGTCTACTTCTGCCCGCACTGCCAACCGCTGGCTCCCTGACGCGCGGGGCGTTCGCCCGACACACCCCCTCCGCCCCCGGTGCAGGGGGCCGCCCTCCGCCTGCCACAGGCCCCCGTGGCCTGCTCCGACGGCGGCCGGGCGGCACAAACCGTAATATGG
Organism: Arthrobacter sp. MDT2-34-1; assembly: GCF_059091365.1. Lineage (NCBI taxonomy): Bacteria > Bacillati > Actinomycetota > Actinomycetes > Micrococcales > Micrococcaceae > Arthrobacter > Arthrobacter sp. MDT2-34-1. The sequence continues at coordinate 460,257 of NZ_JBNHGO010000003.1, read as the reverse complement.
TGACGATGACCGACGAAGGGGGCCCATGAGCTGGCTGCAGACGATTCCGGCCGCGCTGTTGGCCATCGTCCTCGTCTTCGGACCCGGCCTGCTCTGGGGTGCAGTGCTCGGCCTGCGCCGGTTGTCCCTGGTCGCACTGGCCGGCCCGTTCGGCGTCACCGCCATCGTGGTCGCCGCCGAGCTTGGCCGCCTGGTCGGGCTGGATTGGGCCTGGCCGCAACTTCTGGCCGTGACCGTGGTCGTGGCCGTCCTGCTCTGGCTGCTCCGCCGCAGCGTTGGCCACCGCCTGCACCGCGATCCCGAAACCCCGGACCGGCCGGCCCCCTGGCGGTCGGTCGTGCTGGCCTGGGCGGTGTCGGCCGTGCCGCTGGCGGCCGCCATGCTCTGGATCTTCGGCGCCCCGGACAACATCGCGCAGTCGCACGACAACATCTTCCACCTCAACGCGCTGCGCTACATCTCCGACTCGGGCAACGCCTCCTCGCTGACGCTGGGCTATCTGGGCACCACGGACCGGGGTACCTTCTACCCGGCGGGTTGGCACGACGTGGTCTCCCTCGTGATGATCACCGCGGGGCTGCAGCCCGCGGCCGCCATCAACATCACCAACCTGGTGCTGATCACCGGAATCTGGAGCAGCGGCTGCCTGTTCCTGGTCAGCCGGATCACCGGTGAACGCACCATGCCGCTGCTGGTCGCCGCGGTGCTCTCGCTCGCCTACAGCAGCTTCCCCTACCTGCTGCTGGAGTTCGGCGTCGTCTATCCGTTCATGCTCTCCATCGCCATGCTTCCGGCCGCGCTGGGGGTGGTGCTGCAACTGCTCCGGGTGGGCGTGCACACGCGTGTGTCAACGGAAGGCAACGTGCTGCTGCTGGTTGGACTGTTGCCGGGCATGGCGTTGTCCCATCCCGCCACCATCATGGGACTGCTGGCGCTCTCGGTGCCGCCGGTCTTCGCGGCCGCCCACCCGGCGCTGCGCTCCGGAGAACAACGACGACGGCGGCGCGCCCTGGCGGGCACCGTCGCCTATCTGGTGGTGCTGGCCGCGCTCTGGATGACGCTCCGGCCCGCCCGCAGCAGCAGCACCAACTGGGACAACCTGGGCAGTGCCGCCGAGGCCCTGGCCGACGTGGTGCTGCATTCGCCGCTCGAGCGCCCCATCTCCATCCTCGCGACCGTCCTGACGATCGTGGGCGCCGCGGTCGTCTTCAATCTCCGCAAAAACCGCTTCGCGCTGGCAATGTACGCTATCGCGGCTGCCCTCTACGTGATCGGCAACTGGCACCAGATGCCGGGCCTGCGCTGGTGGGTGACCGGTATCTGGTACAACGACTTCTTCCGCATCAGCGCCATGCTTCCGGTGGCCGGACTGCTGATCGCAGCCATCGGCGGCGTCGCACTGGCCGGGACGGCGCGCTCCTTCTTCCGGGCCACGCTGGTTCGTCGCGAGAAGAAGCAGCCGTCGTGGTTCCGGCCGGCCGCCACAGGCCTGCTGGTGGTCGCCAGTTTGGCAGTGGTGCCGCTGTTTGCCGTGCAGCGGGGCATTTCCGAGGCCGCCGCCAAGTACCGGTTCACGGACAGCTCCCACCTGCTCACCGCGGACGAGCTCGCGTTGATCAAGCGGATTCCCGCCCACGTACCGGAAGACGCGGTCATCGCCGGCAACCCGCTCACCGGCGCCTCGCTGTCCTACGCCTACACCGGGCGTCCCGCGCTGGTCCCGTCGGGAGTTACGTCGCCGCGGGTGGACGGCAAGCTCATCATGGACAAGCTGGATCAGATGAAGACGGATCCGGCGGTGTGCGCCGCCGTCGAGGCCCAGAACGTGCAGTTCGTGCTCGACTTCGGAGACCACTCGGTGCACCCCGGCGAGAGGACCTCGGTGCCGGGCCTGCAGGAGCTGACCGAGGCCAACGGGTTCGAGCTGGTGGACTCCGAAGGCGAAGCAAAACTCTACCGGGTCACCGGCTGTCCCTGAGCATTGCGGTTGCGTGTGGTGCCACCCGGTACCCTTGATGGGTGATGGAATCCCCGCTACCGGTGCGTGACGGCGTCAACGCCACCCGCCTGCGCCTCCCCGGGGAGGGACCGTGGGAAACGGCGCTGGACTACATGCTGCACCGGTGGGGCCATGTGGATCCCGACGGTATCAGGGACCGCTTCGACCGCGGCGAGATCGTCGGCGAAGGCGGAGCCGTGCTGGACCGGACCACCCCGCTGGATGCCCACACGTTCATTTGGTACTACCGGACCTTGCCGCGGGAGAAGCGGCTGCCCGTGGAGATCAGCATTCTCCACCAGAACGCGAACATCCTGGTGGTGGACAAGCCCCATTTCCTTCCGACCACCCCCGGCGGCACCTTCATCCAGGAGTCGGCGCTGGTCCGGCTGCGCCGTCAACTGGATATCCCGGATCTGATTCCCATGCACCGGCTGGACCGCCTCACCGCCGGAGTGCTGCTCTTCTCCACTAATCCCGCCACCCGCGGCAAGTACCAGGTGCTCTTCGAGAAACGCTTGGTGCAGAAGGAATATGAGGCCATCGCACCGGTGGATCCGCGGCTGCAGTTCCCGCACACGGTGCGGAACCGCATGGTCAAGTCCCGCACCTACCTGCTGGCCGAGGTCGTCGAGGGAGAGCCCAACGCGGAGACCCGGATCGAGTTGCTGGAACAGCGCGGACGGCTGGGCCGCTACAAACTGGAACCGCATACCGGGAAGACCCACCAGCTGCGCGTGCACCTGGCGTCACTGGGCATCGGGATCCTGCACGACCCGTTCTACCCGGTGCTGCTGGACCAGGCTCCTGACGACTTCGAGCGTCCCCTGCAATTACTGGCCCGCGGCATCTCCTTCACCGACCCGATCAGCGGACGACCGGTGGAATACCGCAGCCAACTGGAACTGTCCGAATGGGCAGCGCCAGCCGAATGGGCAGCACGACGCGGAGGGGCAGCAGATAGCGCCGCCGGAGCAATTGCTGCCGGCGGCGCGTTCGCCCCTGCCCGGCAGGCCTAGCGGACTACGGGATTCGGGCCTGGCGGACTACTACGGGATTCGGCCGCTTCAGGCCCGGCCGGCAGCGGTTCCGCGCGCGCTGGTGTCCCGCCGGCGGTCGAGCAGCAGGCCCAGGGCGATCATGACCACGCCCAGGACGAAATGCAGCCAGTTGTCTGCGGTGTTCAGCGGCACGAAGTTGGCTGCGCTCTGCTGGTCAATAAACAGGCCGTACAGCCAGAGGACCAGATAGACCGCGCCGCCCCAGATCATGAAGTTCCGGGCACCGGACACAGTCCTCGCGAGCGCGAATGCTGCCACGCCGTACAGGAGGTGGACGATGTTGTGCAGAATCGAAACTTGGAACACGCCCATCAGCATGGCTTCGGACTGGTGTCCCGCGAATGACATCTGGTCATAGTTTGAGGTGATTCCCGGAATGAAGCCCAAGAGCCCGATCAACAGAAAAACGGCACCGAAGACCATTGCCGCCGTCTGGAGCGGGGTCCGTCCGGTGCTTCGGGCCTGGACGTTGCCTTCTCTTGCCATGGCGATCTTCCCCTCTGACGCCTTGGCAGGTGCGTGCCCCGACGCCGTTCGATATGGACCCTGATCAAAACACTCTACAATAAGCTTGCTTACTAGTTAAGCCCCCGCAGCCAGTCTCAGCCGAATTCGGCTGCCTTTCCTGCGGATAATCCGCTGCCTATGCTGCGGATATAGCCAGGTGCGGCAACTCCTGCCGGCCGGCGGTCCCGGCCCGGCAGAGTGCTGGAAAGCCCGGCGGCCGTGGTTGCCCCCTCCGCCGCCTAGCCAGGCCCGGGGTAGCGGTCTACGCTGATGCCACGTCCGCCAGAGGGCCAGGCGAGGAGAAGCATTGGCAGAGCAATCACCCCGTAGCCGGGCAACCGGCCGGTCCACCGATCAGACCACCGGCCCGGTCACCGTGATCACCGGAGCCTCCAGCGGAATCGGCAGGGCGACAGCCCGGATCCTTGCCAAGCGCGGAGCTGCCCTGGTGCTGGCGGCGCGCAGCGCCTCCAGCCTCGACGAGGCGGCAACCGAGTGCTCAAGGCTGGGGGCACAGGCCATCGCGGTGCCCACCGACATCACGGATGAGGGCGGCTCCGAGAGGCTGGTTCAAGCTGCGCTGGACCGGTTCGGGCGGATCGACGTGTGGATCGGGGCTGCGTCCGTTTATGGCTACGGCACGTTCGAACAAACACCGGCCGACGTGTTCCGGAAGATAGTCGAGACGAACCTGCTAAGCCAGGCCGACAGCATTCGGGCCGTGCTGCCGCAATTCCGACGGCAGCGGCGTGGAGTCCTGATCCTCGTCGGCTCGGTCTACTCCAAGATCAGCACGCCCTACGTGTCCGCGTATGTGGCCGGCAATGCCGGGCTGCTGGGGCTGGCCAACGCGCTGCGACCGGAACTGCTCGACGAGAAGGACATCCACGTTTGCACCGTCCTGCCCGCCACCGTCGACACTCCGATCTTCCAGCACGCGGCCAACTACACCGGCCGCAGCATCCACCCCCTCCCTCCGGTCGTCAGCCCGTACCGGGTGGCCAGTGTCATCGCCCGGATGGCCTCAAAGCCCCGCCGCCAGGTGGTGGTGGGCCGGCTCCAGCACGTATTCATTCCGTTCCAGCGCTGGTTCCCGGGCCTGCACGACCGCGTATCGGGGCCACTCATGGACACCCTGGCACTTCGGGGACAGGGCGTCGCGCCATCGGCGGGGACTGTTTTCGCCCCGGATCCGCCGTCGAACAAAGTCAGCGGGAACTGGCGTTCGGGACGCGCCCGTGTGATGGCCGGCGGACTGGCAGGCCTGGCGGTGGCCGGTTACCGAAGGACGCGGAAGCGGCGGCACCCGCGCGCCGGGCTCCGCGGAACCCGCAAGCGGCGACGCCCTTAGACCGGGCGCCGCGCCCAGGCGACCAGCCAGCAGGCCTCGACCACGGCGTCGAGAAGATAGATCCTACTGATCCGTCCGGGCACCGCGGTGAGGATGTCGACGGCCGCAAAGGTGGCAGCCGCCCCCATGCCGATCCGCCGGGCAGCGGCTGTGCCGTCGGAAGTCCCGGCGCCCCTGATCTGCGCATGGCCCGCCGCAATCATGAGGCCGCCGACAGTCTTGACCAGCCAAGGCTCCGCTTTCGGCCCGGTCACCGCTTCGAAGCTGCGGTAGTGCAGCAGTGGCCACACCCCGAAGGCCACGTTGAACACGCCGTGGGCGACGGCCAAACCTGCCTGGCGCATACGGAACACCTCTCGCCGTCGTCGGAGTGGATCTGGGCGGTGTGCCTGCGGCAATTGTGCCGCAGGGGCCTATGAAAAATCCACGCTTCGCCGCCTTGACCCGCGTGCTGCCGAAGGACTGGCTTCAATCGAAGTCCGGGCACCCCGCTGCCGGTCACTAAGGTTGCTTATTAAATTCAGCGTGCCTAGCGTGGAAGGCATCCGGCCCGCACGTGGCCAGCCCGGACAGATGAGTTGGCAGTAGCGACGGCGAGCCCATTTTCGCGGAGGTTGCCGCAGATGTTCTTCCATAAACAAGAGCTCCAATACAAAGCCGAACCAAACCAGCCGGACGCCGTCTACGCCCGAAAACTTCAGGAGGTCCTGGGCGGTCAGTACGGCGAGATCACGGTCGCCATGCAGTACAGCTTTCAGGCGTGGAACATCCACATCCCCGGCAAGTACAAGGACCTGCTCTTCGGCATTGCCGCGGAGGAGTTCGGCCACGTGGAGATGCTGGCCAAGATGATTGCGCAGCTGCTGGAGAAAGCCCCGCTCGGCATCACCGACGAAGCAGTCCAATCTGATCCGACGATCGCCGCGGTGGTGGGCGGAACCGATGTCCAGCAGGCCATCGTCGCAGGGGCGGGCGCCCGCCCGGTTGACAGCAACGGAAACCCCTGGTCGGGAAGCTACATCACCGCCAGCGGCAACTTGCTCGCAGACTTCACCTCCAACGCGAACGCCGAGATGCAGGGCCGGCTGCAGGTAGCCCGGCTCTACCACATGACGGACGACCACGGCGTGCGCGATATGCTCTCCTTCCTGCTCGCCCGGGACACCATGCACCAGAACCAGTGGATCGCCGCGGCACGGGAACTCCAGGAAGAGGGGTCCGAAACCCTGCCGGTGCCGAGCAACTTCCCGCTGTCCAAAGAGAACCGGGACGTGGCCTACCAGTACCAGAACTTCTCCGACGGGGCCGCCGCGGCACAAGGGTCCTGGGCGAGCGGGGCTTCCCCCGACGGCAAGGGCGAGTTCACCTACCACGACGGCCCCACCACTGCCGCCCCGATGCCGAAGCCGACCCACCCGGACGCACGCTTTTACGGGACCACGGAGCTTCCCAACCTGGTCGAGAAGACTGCCGGGGCAGTCCAGGACAAGCTGCGCAAGGAATAGCACGCCACGCATCCCCGCGGCCGGCAGCGCCGCGGGGATGCCCTGACTCCGAAAGGCAGATATGTTTCAACGCAACGTCGCCGAAAACATCCACCGCGTCGGCCATGCCGAAGTGAACCTCTACATCGTCGAGGACGGCGACAAAATCATGCTGGTCGACGCCGGACTGCCGGCCATGTGGAAGATGACCGTGGCAGCCATCCGGGAGCTGGGCCGTTCGCCCCGCGACATCAGTGCCCTGGTATTGACGCACGCCCATTTCGATCATGTGGGGTTTGCCGCCCGGTTGCAGCACGACCTCGACGTCCCGGTGTACTGCCACCCCGGCGACTACTACATCGCCGCCCATCCCTACCGGTACAAGCACGAGAAAAACCGCCTCATCTATCCCGTCAAGTACCCCCGGTGCATACCCATCCTGAGCCGGATGACGGCAGCCGGCGCGCTCATGGTCAAGGGTGTCACGGACCTGCGGACGCTCGACGACGGTGCCGCCGCAACGCTGCCCGGCGCACCCACGGTGGTGCCCACTCCCGGACACACTGCCGGGCACTGCGCCTTGCACTTCCCCGGGCGCGGGGCCTTGATCACCGGCGACGCGCTGGTCACCCTCGACCCGTATACCGGCGCTCGCGGACCGCACATAGTAGCTGGCGCCGCCACCGCGGACACTCGGCAAGCACTCCAGTCGCTCCAGGCCTTGGCGCAGACGGAGGCACGAATCGCCCTCCCGGGCCACGGGGAGCCGTTCGCCGGCGGCATCGCTTCGGCGGTGCAGCAGGCCATCGAGCGCGGACCGTCCTGATGGCTGAAAACGGCCACCCCGCGCGAGGCGTGGCCGAAAACGGCCCTGCCCCCGCGGGAGGCGTGGCCGGAAACGGCCCTGCCGCCGCGGGAGGCGGGCAGGAGTCCGTCGTCCGCCCGGACGGCGACGACCTGTTTGGCCTGATCGCCACCCTGACCGAGAGCCGTTGGCAATCCTCACAGGGGAAGTTCAGGCCGACGGTTGCCTACCGCGGTCACACCTCCGCCGCCCGGGATCTCTCCACCGGGCTGGTCCGGCTGCGCGGGCAGCAGGAGACAGATGTGGAACGGCACATCCTGCGCAACTTCCGCAAGTACGCCCACCGGGACACCTCACCCGGGGACTCGGACTGGAATTGGCTGAGCGTCGCCCAGCACCATGGCCTGCCGACCCGGCTGCTGGACTGGTCGCACTCGCCCTACGTGGCGCTGCACTTCGCCACCCGGGACACGAGCAGGTACGACGAGGACGGTGCCGTCTGGTGCGTCGACTATGCGGCCGCCCACCGCACGCTGCCCGAGGAACTGCGCGCCGCGGTCGAGTCACTGGGCGGCGGCCTGTTCACCACCGGCGTTCTCTCCCGTGCCGCCTTCACCCTGGACGAGTTCGACCGTTTCACCGACGCGGACGGGCGGAGCGTGCCCTTGTTCTTCGAACCGCCGTCGCTGGACGAGCGGATCGTGAACCAGGCGGCGATCTTTTCCACCATGTCGGACTCATCGGCGGGCCTGGACGAGTGGCTGGGGCGCCATCCCGGGATCTACCGCAAGATCATCATCCCGGCGACACTCAAGTGGCGCATCCGGGACCACCTTGACCAGGCCAATGTCACCGAACGGGTGCTCTTCCCGGGCCTGGACGGTCTTTCGCTGTGGCTGCGCCGCTACTACGGCCTCCGGGATAAGGGCTAACCGCCCAGTTCCGCGTGGACGCGGCGGAAGGTCTCCGCCAGCCCCGCCGAAAACAGGACAAATTCGACCACCCGGATCCCGCCGCCGTCGTACTTGAGAACCTCGCCGATGCCGCGGCGGGCGACCGTCTCCGCATCCCAGCCGTAGACGCCGGCACCGATCGCCGGGAACGCCAGCGTCTCGGCCCGCAACCCGTCGGCCACGCGGAGGGATTCCCGAAAGCAACTGGCCAGCAGCTCCGGGTCGGTCTGGCCGGCGCGGCGGTTTGGCCCCACGGTATGGATCACCCACTTGGCCGGCAGGAAGTAGCCCTCGGTGGCCGCCGCGTGGCCCGGCGGCAGCCCGTCCGGCAGTTCGGTGGCGCGCAGCAGGCGGCAGGCTTCCAGCAGTTGCGGTCCCGCGGCGGCGTGGATGGCCCCGTCCACTCCCCCGCCGCCGAGCAGGCTGGAATTGGCGGCGTTCACTATGGCGTCCACCTGACGCTGGGTGATGTCGCCTTCAAGGATGCGGATTTCCATCTTTTCCAGTCTGCCACCGGGCCTGTATTCCCGATAGATTGGGCCAATGGAGATTCCCGAGGGGCCGCTGCAGTGGGTGTATTACCCCATGACGCTGCTGCTGGTTATTCTCGACGCCGCGATGCCGGCATCTCCGTCGGAAGTGATAGTGATCGGCGGCGGCACCCTGCTGGCCAACGGTGATCTGATCCTGCCGCTGGTTATCCTGGCCGCGGTGCTGGGCAGTTGGCTCGGCGACCTCCTGCTTTTCCTGCTGTTTCAGCGCGGCGTCAACGCCTGGCTTAACCGTTACAGCTGGGGCCGGATGATCGACCGAGGGGTGACGCTGGCCCTGAGCAAAGCGGGTGAATCCTCCACCTACGCCGCGGTGGTGGCGGCCCGTTTCATCCCGGGCGGCCGGACGGCCTCGGTTGCGGCCTCCGGGCTGGCGGATGTGCCGTTCAAGCCGTTCCTGCTCGCCTCCGCCGCCGGATCGGTGCTGTGGGCCGCGTGGATGATCGGGCTGGGCTACGTCGCGGGCACGGTGTCCACCTTCCCGTTTTGGGTCAACATCCTGATCGGGACGGTGGTGGGCGTCCTGGTGGCTTCGGTGATCACGGCCGTGATCGGCTTCCGCCGGCGGGCCTACCTGCGTGCCGCTGGCGCTGCCGACGCCGTCGTCCCGCGTCCCGCCGCATCCCCTTCCGCCGACCTGGGAGCAGAGTGAAAACTGCGCCTTCCATGGAACCCTTGATGGCTACCGCCCTGCCCCCGGTCCGCCGGCTTCGATCCCTGCTCGCCGCCGACCTGGCACGCCAGTGCGCGGTGACCGTCGCTTTGGTCGCGTGCCTGCTGGCAGGAGCCAGCAGCGTGGGCCTGCTCGGCGGCATCCCGATCCATGATGCGGGCGGCGGGCCTCCCTCCCCCGACCGGACCCTGCTGTCGCTGGACGCCCGTGCAGCCGAGATCTGGTCGCTGATTTATTTGGGCCTCTTCGGCTACATGATCTTCCAGTGGTGGCCGGCCGTGCGCGAGTCGGCACGGCAGCGCTCCACCGGATGGCCGGTCGCGGCGGCGATGCTGCTGACCGCGGGCACCGTCGTGGCAGCGCGGGCCGGACAGGCGGGGCTGACGCTGGCCCTTACCCTGTTGGTGCTGGCATCCCTGGGCTGGGCGGTCTACGGACTGACCCGCCACCCCGGCCGGGAACCGGTGGAAGCCCTCTTGGCGGATGCTCCGATCGGTCTCTTCACCGGGTGGATGCTGCTCGCAGCGGCGGTCCATGCCGCGGATTGGCTGACCGGTCGCGGCGCCGACTTGTTCGGCTGGGGCGCCGCGGCCTGGGCTGTGCTGGCGGTGGCGGCCGTGTCCTTTGCCGCGGCCGTGGCAGCCATGACCGGCCGCGGCCGGATGGCAGTGGTGCTGGCAGTCTGCTGGGGTTTGGGCTGGCTGCTCTACGACCGTTTCCTGGGCGATTCACCGTCCCCGCCGGTGGCGATGGCGGCCGGCTTCGGCCTGTTCTTCGTGCTCGTGTGCGGCATGTCCCGCCGATTCCAGGTGGGGCATGCCGAGCGCCTCGCCATCCGCCGGGGCGAACCGTTGGACTAACCCCGAGGGCGGCGCATCTCCCCCTTAGCGGACCGGAGCCCACTTGCCGCGCGAGCGGCGCAGCACGGCCAGTCCGGCGGTACCGGCGACTTCTTCAACCGCGTGGCGCATGTTGGCGCCGGCCTGCAACGCCTGGCGGTTCTCCACGGCATAAGCGTTGGCTTCAACGGTGAAGCGGACGGTGATCCGCGGGACGCCGGCCACCACGTCCAACTGGTGTGCTTCCACCACGTGGGCGGAACCCACAGCTGCCGTTGCGGCGTCCATTACCGCTTCCGGAGGGTTGCCGGGCCGCAGTCCGGTGATCTCCAACTGGGCGCGGAAGGATGGCATCCCTCAACTTTAGCTCCGTCCGGGCCACCCGCCTCGGCGGTCAACCGGGCGCGTTCGCAGCCCTGTGGCGGAGGGCGTCACGGCGTGCCCAGTTCGATCAGCAGCACGCCGGCCGCGATGCAGGCGATTCCGGCCGCCATCAGCTTTGTCAGCGGCTCGTCGAAGAGGAACTTTCCGGCCAGCGCCGTCAAGGCCACGCCGCAGGCAGTCCAGATGCCGTAGGCAATCCCGATTCCCAGCCCCTGACGCAGGGCGAAGGACAGGCAGGTAAAGGCTACGAGGTAGCCCGACACGACGGCCACCAGCCAGGCTTTGTGCCCGTCGATGCTGGCCCGCAGCGAGAGCGTGGCGGCTACCTCCAGGACGATCGCGACAGCGAGGAAGACCCAGGCCATTAGGTACGCGCCCGCTCTGCCCGGCGCGACGAAGCCCGGTGCCCGCCCCATTGCACGAGCACCACCCCGGCGACGGCGAGCGCCATACCGGCAACCATCAAGGCCGTTAACGGTTCCTGGTACAACACTGCCGCAAGGACGGCCGTGAGGGCGACGCCGAGCGCACCCCAGATCCCGTAGGCGACCCCGACGGGCACTCCCGCACGCAGGACGGCGGCGAGGAGCGCAAACGACGTGACGTAGCCGGCGACCACCACCGCGTACATTCCCGGCGAATCCAAGGCAGCCTTCAACGACAGGGACGCCGCCACCTCGCAAACAATCGCTCCCGCGAGGAGCAACCAATTCTTCATCTATCAACCTCCCCCACCAGCACAACAGGTTACGGGGTTCATTGCACGCCCGGAGCACGGATCGCCGGGTGCGGTATGACGGCGGGGCGCGCACCGTGCCCGGGCAAAAGGCAGGACGAACCGGAATTATGGCGCCGCCATCTTGACGTACTAATCCGCCAGAACATCAAATAAAGAGAAACCGCTGAGGCGGGCCGCCGGAGCAGCCTCCCTCAACAGCCGGTTTCAGCATCAGGGTTCCGCTGCGCAGTTCAAGAGAGTCAACTGTGGAAAAGCAATCGATCGCCCCTGCATCCCCGCAACAAGAAGGCGCCGCGCCGGGGCAGGCGCAGTCCGACGGCGGCTGGAATGCCGATACCGCGGCCGGGCCGATGAGCGCTGGCGGAGCGGTGACGGTGGTGGAGGGTTCGTCCTTCTGCATCTCCTCGGCGGGAGGCGACATGTTTCCCGGCCTGACGCAGGGCGCCTTCTACCAAGACACCCGGATCTTGTCCGGCTGGTGCCTGACCGTCAACGGGCTTCCCCTCGAACCCCTGTTGTCCCGCGTGTTGGAGCCGTACCGTGCGCTCTTCGTCGGGCGGGCCCGCCGAGCGGACGGCCTGGCCGACTCCCAGTTGGTGGTCGAACGCGAACGCCTCGTCGGGGCCGGCCTGCGTGAGGACCTGGTGGTGACCAATCACTCGGCCCTGCCGGCGGAGTGCGTCCTGGAGTTGCGGGTGGAAGCCGACTTTGCCGACCTCTTTGACGTGAAAGGCGGGCGGGCGGCGCCTGCGGTCCCGCTGGTCCGGCAGGCCCGCGGCGATGAGCTCCAGCTCGAAGTAGTACGCCGCGGCCGCCGGCGCGGCATCCTCGTGCACGGGCGCGGCGCAGCAGTGAACGAGGACGTGCTCCACTTCGAGGCAATCATCCCGGCGCGCGGGAAGTGGTCCACGAGCGTCATCGTCACTCCGCTGGTGGAACAGGACCGGCCCGCCGAGCCGTTCGTCGCCACCGGCTCCGTCGCCGACTTGGAAGCGGCACGCCGCCACCGGGCCTGGGGGGAATCAACGCCGCAGCTGGACATTGCCAACACCGACATTGAAGCGGTGCTGCGGCGAAGCCACGAGGACCTCGGTGCGCTGCGGATCTTCGACCCCGCCCATCCGGGACGCGCCGTGGTTGCCGCCGGTGCCCCCTGGTTCATGGCGCTCTTTGGCCGGGACTCGCTCCTGTCCGCCTACATGGCGTTGCCCGTGGACCCCTCGCTGGCACGCGGGACGCTGCAGACGCTCGCCGCCCGGCAGGGCACCAAATTCAATCCCGATACAGAGGAGGAGCCCGGCCGGATTCTCCACGAGGTGCGCCTGGGAGTGGCGGCCGGAGTAGTTTTGGGCGACCACGCGGCGTACTACGGGACGGCGGACGCGACTCCCCTCTTCGTCGTCCTGATGTCGGAGTTGAACCGCTGGGGCATGGAGCGGGACGTCCTGCAGTCGCTGCTGCCGCACGCGGACCGTGCGCTGGACTGGATCCGAAACTTCGGGGATCGGGACGGTGACGGCTTTGTGGAGTACAACCGGGCTGTTCCCCACGGCCTGCTCAACCAGGGCTGGAAAGATTCCTGGGACGGCATTAACTTCGCCGACGGGCGGCTGGCAGAGCCGCCGATCGCCCTGTGCGAGGTTCAGGGGTATGTCTACAGCGCCTACATCGGCCGCGGCCTGCTGGCCGCCGCGGCCGGTGATCAGGACCTTGCCGCCGAGTGGGGGCGCCGCGCGGCAAGGCTGAAGGAGGAGTTCAACGAGCGCTTCTGGCTTCCCGACCTGGGGTACTACGCCGTGGCCCTGGACGGAAAAAAGCGGCCGGTGGACGCCTGCACTTCCAACATGGGGCATTGTCTGTGGTCGGGCATCGTCGATGACGACAAGGCACCGCAAGTGGCCGCCCGGCTCATGTCCCCCGAGATGTTCACGGGCTGGGGGATCCGGACGCTGGCATCGGACATGGGCGCCTACAACCCGGTCAGCTACCACAACGGCTCCGTGTGGCCCCATGACAGCACCTTGGTCGCCAGCGGGTTGATGCGCTACGGGTTTGTCGAGGAGGCCCGGAGGGTGGCGGGAGGGCTCTTTGATGCCGCCGTTCACTTCGACGGACGGTTGCCCGAACTGTTCTGCGGTTTCGACCGGAGCGAATACGACGTGCCCGTGCCCTACCCCACGTCCTGCTCGCCGCAGGCCTGGGCCGCCGCCTCGCCGGTCCATCTGATGCGCATGCTCCTGCGCCTGGATCCTTATCTCCCGGCGGGTGAGCTGTGGCTCGCTCCTGAGATTCCGGCAGACTTCGGCTCGTTCCGCGCGGACAACCTGCTGCTCGGGAAATCCCGGGTGTCACTGGCCGCCACCGGGAAAACTTTTACGGTGGAGGGCCTGGCTCCCGAGGTGAGGGTGCGTCACGGCGCGCGGTCGCCGCTGGCGGAGCTGCTGGTGCTCAGCGGCCGGGAAACGGAAGGGTCTGAAAGCTCCGCCGGGGACAGATGAGCCGCCTCGATGCCCTGCTTGGCCGACCCTTGCGGCCCGCGCCGCCCGCCGCCGGTGACCGGCCGCCGCTCCGCCGGACCACAGGCGTCGAACCTGCGCGCCTCGCCAACCCCGGCTGCGCAGTCGTACGCCGGAGCCCCTCCGGGAGAAAAGGCCAACGATGCGTATCGGGCTGATCGCCCCACCGTGGTTTCCGGTTCCGCCGGGCGGCTACGGCGGTATCGAAGAGGTCGTTGACAACCTCGCCCGCGGCTTCGTGGACGCAGGACACGACGTGGTGCTGGCCGCCGCCGCCGACAGCACATGCCCCGTTCCCCTGGTGCCGGGCACGGAGCCGTCCGATCCGGAGGCCATCGGGACCAACTGGTCGGAGCTCCACCACATCATCCGCGCCTACGAGGGGCTCCACGGCGTCGACCTGATCCACGACCACACCCTGACGGGGCCGTTCTACCGGGACCGGCCGGGTTCGGTGCCGGGGGTCATGACGATCCACACCGGGCTGACCGCGCAGCTGACCGGTATCTACCGCGCCGCGGAACGACACGTCGCCCTCGTCGCCATCTCTCACCAGCAGGTGGCCGGTACCGGCCTCGACGTCTCCGCCGTCATTCACCACGGGATCGATACCGCCGCCATCCCGGTGGGCGCGGGCGGGGGCGGGTACGCCTGTTTCCTGGGCCGGATGTGTCCGGACAAGGGAGTGGCCGAGGCCATCGGGATTTCCCGCATGGCGGGGATGCCGTTGAAGATCGCCGCCAAGATGCGCGAGCCCGAGGAACTGCGGTACTTCCACGACGTCATCGAACCCATGCTCGGGCCGGATGAGGAGTTCCTCGGCGAAGTCGCCGGCGGCGACAAATACCGGTTGCTGGGCGAGGCGGTCGCCCTGTTGAACCCGCTCCAGTGGGCCGAGCCTTTCGGCCTCGTCATGATCGAGGCTTTGGCCGCCGGGACCCCCGTGGTCGCCACGCCGCGGGGAGCCGCCCGGGAAATCGTCGAGCCCGGCGCCACCGGGCATCTGGCCGAGGACCATCGGGAACTGGCCAGGTTCCTGCCCCAGGCCGCCGCGCTGGACCGCCGCGCCTGCCGGGCGGCCGCCGAGGATCGCTTCAGCGCGGCACGCATGACGGCTGACCACCTGAACCTCTACGCCCGGCTGCTGGCCAGACAAACCTAACGACGGCGGGACGGGCCAGGCGACGGCCGCACAGGGCTAGCGACGGTGGATGGACTTGTAGCTGACGTAGGCGTTGAGTCCTTCAATCCCGTACTCGGTGCCGAGGCCCGAGTCGTGCCTGCCGCCGAACGGAGCGGAGTGGTTGGAAGCGAAGAAATTGATGCCCACCGAGCCGGTGTCCATGCGATCGGCCACGGCGAGCGCCGCGTCCTGGTCCTGGCCAAACACGAGTCCGCCCAGCCCGAACCCGGTGTTGTTCGCCAGCGCAACGGCTTCGTCCAGGTCCGTGTACTTCAACACGGCCAGGGCCGGCCCGAAGACCTCCTCGCGGGCGATGCGCATGTCCGGGGTTACGTCGGCGAACACCGTGGGCTCCACGAAGTAACCGCCCTCGAGCCCGCCGCCGAGCCGCGCCGCCCGCCCGCCGGTGGTGGCCCTGGCCCCCTCGGCCCTGGCCGCCTCCAGATGGTCGAGCACTGTCCGGTACTGCGACTCGGTGGCCGACGGGCCGAAGTCCGTGGCCGGGTCCAGCGGGTCGCCCTGGACGCCGGCGGCGATGGTCGCCGTCACCATGTCCACCACCTCGTCATAGCGCGCGGCCGGGGCGAGGATGCGGCTGGAGATGTAGCAGGTCTGGCCCGTGTTGCGCATGCTGGAGCGGATCAGCACCTTCGACATCTCGTCCAGGTCGGCGTCCTCGAGCACCACCGCGCTGGACTTGCCGCCGAGTTCCAGCGTGACGGGGCGCAGCAGCTCGCCGCAGGCGGCGGCGATTTTGCGTCCCACCGGGGTGGAACCGGTGAAGGCGACCTTGTCCACGCCGGGATGCTTGACGAGGGTGTCGCCGAGCCTGCCCGACCCGGTGACCAGATTGACCACGCCGGCCGGCACTCCGGCGGCGGCCACGGCGTCAACGATGAGGCGGAAGGACAGCGGCGTGGGCGAGGCCGGTTTCATCACCACGGTGCAGCCGGCCAGCAGCGCCGGCGCCAGCTTGATCACCATGAGGTTGATCGGGAAGTTCCACGGCGCGATCAGCCCGCACACCCCCACCGGATCCCGGCGCACCACGGATTCGCCGCCGCCGTGCGGGAACGGGCGCACGTCCTCGTGTTCGAGATAGCCGGCCAGGGTGGCGAAGTATCGGAAGATTCCTGCGGCATTGCCGGCGGCCCGGGACGACTCGGAGACCGGCGAACCGTTTTCGCGGGTGTTGGTCAGCGAGAGCTCCTCGGACCGCTTCTCGACTTCGTCCGCAATCCGCAGCAAATACGCCGCGCGTTGGGACGGCGCCAGCGTCGGCCACGGGCCGGAGTCGAAGGCCCGCCGCGCCGCGGCCACGGCGGCGTCCACGTCTTCGGGGGTACCGTCCGGCACCGACCCCCAGACCTCGCCGGTGGCCGGGTCGGTCACCGGATTGCGCCCGGTGCCGCGGGCGCGGACCCAGGCGCCGTCGATGAAGACGTCGTCGACGTGGGTGTAGGGCAGGTGCAACGCTGCGCGCGCGGCGAGGGCGGGCGGGGCGGACGACGCCGGCGCTCCCCCAGGTGCAGGGCTGGCGGTGCCGGGGGTGGTGGTCATCGGATGACTCCTGTCTTCAGCAGGGCCCTGGAACGTTCCAGGTCGGCCGTTCCCATGGCAAGGGCGGCCTCGGTGATCAGTTCCGGAATGATTTCGGCGCCGAGCCGGTCGGTGTAGACGGCCGGCGTCATGCCGAACCAGGAGGCGGCCACCGCGATGCCGGCGTGGTCGAACCGCCACAGCCGGTCGGCGTCCCGGACCAGGGCGTCCTCCAGCGAGTACGGCACATGGCGGGTGTCATGGCCGTCGATGATCTCGCAGACGCGGTCGACGAACTCCTCCGAATACCCGAGGCCGGGCAGCACCGTGCGTGCCACCTTGCAGCCCTCGGCCTCGTGCTCGAAGCGGATGGCCGCCTTGCGCCAGTCGCCGGTGAACCCCTCGGAGAGGATCCGTTCCTCGTCCACGTGCGCCCAACCGGTGTCGTGCAGCAGGACGGCTACCCGGACCAGTTCCGCGTCGGCTTGCGGGTACGCCCGGCACAGCCGCTCGGCGAAGGCCAGCGAAATCGGCAGGTGGATGTCGTTGGCGCGGGTGCGTGTCTCCGGCACCACGGCCTGCCAGATCGGGTCCAGGTCGCCGGCGGCCGCCGGGGTGGTGGCGATGGGCGTGGTGTCGATGTCGCCCGTGGCCGGCAGCGGCCGCACGGGGTGGGCGGCCGCGAAGGCGGCGGCGCGCGGATCCTCGGCGGGGTCTGGCTGGCCGCCGGCGGCCCATGCCGGGGTTTGGCCCTTGGCCTCCGGGGTCTGTGTCTCGGGGGTGCTCATGGGGTGGGTCTCCTTGTCGTGCAGCCGCACGGCGGGCAGTCAGTCGTCCGTCGCAATGGTCTTGAGGACGACGGCGGGGTCGGCTGCCGCGTCCGCGGGGATGTTCTGGCCCTTGGCCAGGGCGTTCTTGACCGCCATGAAGTCCAGCGGGGCGTTCACGCAGTCGGCGGCAATGATCCGGCCGTCGCGGTAGTAGAGGACGGAGAACTTGCCGCGCTCGTCGTCGCGGCGGACAACGGTCCGGTCGTAGCCCAGCGTCAGGCCGGCGATCTGCAGCTTCAGGTCCGCCTGGTTCGACCAGAACCACGGGATCCCGGCGTAGTCCTCCCGCCGGCCCATCAGCGAATAGGCGGCGACCTTGGCGTGTTCGATCGCGTTGTTCACACTTTCCAGCCGAATTCGCTCGCCCTCCGGGGAGCCGGGCAGCGGATTGGGCATGTTGGCCACGTCGCCCACCGCCACCGTGGTTCCGTCGGAGGCCAGCGCGTGCCGGTCGACCACGATGCCGTTGTCCACCTCCAGGCCCAACTGCTCGGCCAGCTCGGTGTTGGGCACGACGCCG
Organism: Arthrobacter sp. MDT2-34-1; assembly: GCF_059091365.1. Classification (NCBI taxonomy): domain Bacteria; kingdom Bacillati; phylum Actinomycetota; class Actinomycetes; order Micrococcales; family Micrococcaceae; genus Arthrobacter; species Arthrobacter sp. MDT2-34-1. Next base: position 442,323 of record NZ_JBNHGO010000003.1, on the reverse strand, counting down.
ATGCCCACCAACACCAGCTGGGCGGCAACGACGGTGCCGTCGTCGAGTCCGACGCCGCCTACCCTGCCCCCGCCGTCCGCCGGCACCAGTTCCCGGATGCGGGAGTTCAGCCGGATGTCGAGGCCGCGTTCACGATGCGCGGTCAGGAAGTAGTCGCTCGTTTCTTCCCCCACGGCCCGGCCGATCAGCCGCGGCCCGTACTCAAGCACGGTGACGTTCTTGCCCATCTTGTGCAGGCTGGATGCAGCCTCCAGTCCGATGAAGCCGCCGCCGATCACCACCGCGTCCCGCACGCCCTCCAATTGGGCCTTCAGCGCCAGGGCGTCGTCGGCGTTGCGCAGGTAGACCACGCCGTCCAGATCCGCACGGGGCACCTGGAGCTTGCGGGCCCGGGCGCCCACGGTCAGGGCCAGTCGGCGGAACGGGAACTGCGCCCCGGAGACCGCGTGCGCCACCCCGGAGCCGTCCGCTTCCTTCTCGATCCGCTCAATCCGCTCGCCCTTGACCAGGGCCACGTTGTGTTCCGCCCAGTACTGGTTCGACCGGAAGATCAGCGATTCGCTCTCCACCGTGCCCTGCAGGAACTCCTTGGACAGGGCCGGGCGCTGGTATGGCCGGTGGTTTTCCTCGCCCAGCAGCGTGATGTGCTCCGTGAAGCCGAGCGCCCGCAGTGAAACGGCCAGCTGGACTCCCGACTGGCTCGCGCCGATGATCAGCAGCCCGGTTTGCACGGCACCCTCCGCCGCCTGGGCGGGGGCCGCCGTCGTCGTTGTAGTGGTGGTTTCCATGATCAGATCTGCGTTTCCGGGGTGGTGACGTACACGTCCTGGCCCTCGGCGAGCTTGAGCTGGCAGGACAGGCGGGAATTCTCCTGGCGATCCACCGCCGTTCCGTAGAGCATTTCGTCTTCCATGTCTTCCATCTCCGGAAGCTGGTCCATGGTGTCCTCGCGGACGAAGACGTGGCAGGTGGCGCAGGACAGCGAGCCGCCGCATTCGGCGACGATGCCCGGCACGCCGTTGCGCACCGCGGTTTCCATGACCGAGTCGCCGGGGTTGCCTTCGACGTCGCGGACGGCGCCTTCAGCGTCGGTGAAATGTACCGTAGGCATGGTTCTCCTTGGGTTGCAGTGGTTCAGATGAACTGGCGGCCGCCGTCGACCACCATGGTTTGTCCGGTGATGTAGGAACTGTCCGGGCCGGCCAGGAAGAGCGCCGCGCCCACGATGTCCTCGGGCTGGCTGGCGCGTTTGAGCGCACCGCGGTCCACGCCGTAGTTCTCGGCGTTCTCCATCAGCCCGTAGCTGGCCTCGGTGAGCGTGAAGCCCGGCGCGATGGCGTTGACGGTGATGTTGCGCCGGCCCAGTTCCTTGGCCAGCACCCGGGTCATCGACACCACGCCGCCCTTCGAGGCGACGTAGTGCAGCCACTGCTCCGAGCCGGAGTAGATGGTGGCGGAGGAAAGGTTGATGACGCGGCCGCCGTCGGGCAGGTAGGGGCTGGCGGCGCGGGTCACCAGCCAAGGGCCCTTGAGGTTCACGTTCATGACCAGGTCCCATTCGGCCGGGTCGATCTCCTCGAACGGGGTGCGGGTCACCGTGGCATAGATGGCGGCGTTGTTAAGGACGACGTCGATGCTCCCCTGCCCGAAGTCGGCGCACCGCCGGGCGAGGGCCTCGGTGGAGGCGACGTCGGTGACGTCGGCTTCGAAGGCCTCGGCCTCCGCACCGGTTTCGCGGACCAGTGCGGCAGTCTTTTCGGCACCGGCCAGGTTGGTGTCGGCCGCTGCCACCCGGTACCCGCGGGCCGCGAAGCCCAGGGCGAAGGCGCGGCCCAGCCCTCCGGCGGCTCCGGTGATCAGCACGGTCCGGGTGCCGGCCCCCTGGTCGGGGTTCGGGAAGCCTTGGCCGGCCGTGGCGTCGGGGGGAGGCTGTGTCATCGTCACGCTTTCATGTTCGGTGTGCCGGGCCGGGACCCGCTGGGGGTGCGGGCTTTTCCCGGCCCGGCACTTGGTGTGCTTGAGTCGGCTGCAGTGCTGCCGGAAACTCAGGTGTGGCTGTGTGCTCCCGGCCCGGCGACGGCCGGTTCGGCGGCTTCCTCAACGTCCAGGATCTGCACGGTGCCCTTGGTCCCGTCCACCCGCAGCCGCTGGCCGGTCTTGATGGTGGTGGAGGCCGAGCCGGTGCCTGTCACCGCCGGCAGTCCGTACTCGCGACAGACAATCGCCGCGTGGCTCATCATGCCGCCGATGTCCGTGACGGTGGCCTTGATCTTGCCGAAGATCGGCCCCCAGCTCGGCGCGGTCACGGTGGCCACCAGGATTTCATCCTGCTGCACTTCGGAGAGCTGGTCGGAGTCGTGGACCACCCGCGCGTACCCCTCGACGACGCCGGGGGACGCGGCCATGCCGCGCAGTCCGCCGCCTTCCACTTCTTCGCCCTCGCCCAGCCACTGCTGGACCTGTTCGGTGGTGATGCCCCAGAGCATCCGGGTGAAGGGTTCGGTGATCGAGGCCGGCGGTGTGTTGAGTGCCGGTGCCGGCCGCGCGGTCTTCAGCGCGTCCACAATCCCGCGGCGGCGCTCGATCTCCTCCGGCCAGTAGGTGGGCCCGATCGGTTCGGCGCCCACGCCCCAGCCGGTGACCAGATCGAAGAGGGCGTCGCGGACCTCGTTCCGGTTCAAGTACAGCAGGTCATCCGGCTCTGTCCAGAAGCCCTCGGCCTGCAGCATCCGCGACAGCTCGCGGATCTTGCGCCAGAAGACGCCCATGGTCCAGTGCTCGATGTAAAAGTTGTGGTTCTCCACGTACGGGTACGCGGTGGCCGCCAGCTGGCGCTTGGCGTCGAACGCGGCCAAGGTCTCGCCGTCGAGCAGTTCGCGGTATTCCTCCACGATCCGTTCCTTCTCCGCCACCAGCTCCTCGACCGGGCGCATGATGTGCTGGCCTTCGTCGAGCCGGCGGATGTAGTCGGCGATGTAGCCCAGCGGAATTTCCTGGTGTTCGTTCCAGTACTTGTCGTGCCCGTAGAAGCCGTTGCCCACGGTGAAGTTAAACCACGGGTCCTTGGCTTCCTCGTAGCGGGCGATCCAGCGGTCGCCGCCCTCGGAGGCGCGGATCGCGGCCAAGGTGGCATCGACGTCGTCCGTGTTGCCGAAGGCGGACTGCAGGCCCAGCTCCACGGCCAGCTTGGCGAGGTGCTTGAGCTCATCGTCGGGGCGGAAGAGTTCCATGTCCACGCCCTGCACCATGGTGGCGATCGACTGGTCCGGGATGTTCGGGAAGACTTCCTTGCAGAAGTTGAAGAAGTCCAGGTAGGCGATGTAGCCCAGGTTCAGGAACTCGAAGTGGTACTGCCAGTTCTGGTAGGCCAGCTGGATCAGCCGGTCGTAGTTCTCCAGCAGCACCTCGGAGCCGTCCTTGGCCTTGCCCGTGGTGATGTCTTCCATCGGCACCATGTCCGGCAGCTTCTTGAACGAGATGGTTTCCATTTCGTCGATCGTGCCGCGGACCTTCACGTGCCACTGCTTGAGCAGTTCCTCCCAGTTTTGGAAGTAGTGGCCCACGCGCTGCTCGAAATGCGGGACGCGGTCGGCGATCTGGTCCTCGGGAACCGGGATCGGGGACATGTACAGGTAACCCAGGTGCACGCGGAACTCGATGCCGTTGGCGTTGGGGATCATCAGGTGGCGGGCGTTGTACTGGCCCAGGCACTTGACCGCGAACTCGCCGCCGATGGTCTCGAACGGCTTGTAGACGGTGGGCCAGTGCTGGCTGTCGCAGAACCAGAACTTGGCGTCTTCCTGTTCCTTGAGCTTGTCCTGGAACACCAGGTAATACGGGTAAATCTTCTCCCAGCCCTCGGCGCCGGCGGGCACCGGCAGTTCGGAGGGCTTCGGGAAGGACTTCATAGACATGGCGGTCCTTTCGGTGGCGGCTCTGCATTGAGCCTTCGGTGGGCGGTTCGGTGGAACGGTGGAACCTTGTTGCCTTGCTTCCTTGCGGTGGGGCTGTTGGAGCCTTGCTGCCTTGCGGTGGAACAGGCGGAACAGTTCAGGGCAATGGTCAGGCGGAGGGCTTCAGCAGTGAGGCGGTGATGCTGCCCAGGCTGAAGCCGCCGGTGGCGGTGCCTGCGTTCCCGGCTCCGGCGTTCCCGGCTCCGGCGGGCGCCGCCGTCCCGGGCGCAGCACCCAGGGCCGCGGCGTATCCGCCGGCCCCCGGTACCGCGGACGACGCCGCGACCGGCTTCTTGGAGGAGTGCACGGTTTCCGGCCGGGACTGCAGCAGCAGCAGGTTTTCGCCGTCGGGCAGGTCCCTGTCCAGCGCCCACTCGATGTCCTGCGGGCACTTGTAGTGTTTCTCCGCCCGCTTGGCCATCCGAGCCACCGCGAGCAGTTCGTCGTCGGTCAGGCTGCGCCGGGCCCGCCGCTCGGCGTCGACCTCCCGCTCCACGAGGGTGCGCGCGGCGGCATCGGGGATCAGTTCGGCGTGCTTGTCGCCCAGGTGTTCGGCGACCGGGGCCAGCGTGACCTTGTCCAGCACGATGTTGTCCGGCGTGACCTGCCCCGAGACCACCATTTCGCCGACGCCGTAGGACGCGTCGATGGTGATCTTGGAGCGGTCGCCGTTGGCCGGGTCCAGGGTCATGGCGACGCCGGAGACCCTGGCGTTGACCATCTTCTGCACGACGACGGCCATCGACAGGCCCTGGTCCGGGATGTTGTTCTTCAGCCGGTAGATGATGGCGCGCGAGGTGTAGAGCGATGCCCAGCAGCTGCGGATGTGTTCGCCGACGGCGGCAAAGCCTTCCAGCCAGAGGTAGGTGTCCTGCTGTCCGGCGAAGGAGGCATCCGGCAGGTCCTCGGCGGTGGCGGAGGAACGCACCGCCACCGGGACCGGCGCGTCAAAGCGGGACATCAGGGCGTCATAGGCCTCGACGGTCTGGGCGCGCATGTCGGCCGGTACCGGGCGGGAGCAGATGTCTTCGCGGATGGAGGCGGATACCGCGTCCACCTGGGCGATGTCTTCCGGGTCCAGGCCGGCCAGCAGTTGGTTGATGTGCTCGGTGATCCCGGCTTCCTGCATGAAGCGGTCAAACTGGGCGGTCGTGACGACGAATCCCGGGGGCACCGGCATGCCCGCAGAGGTCATGGTGACCAGCGAGGCGCCCTTGCCGCCGAGGTTCTCGAGCCGGGGCTCGATGCCGCCGTCGAAAAACTGGATAAATTCGTTGCTGCGCATGGGCTTAGGCCTCCCAGCTGACGGGGACGGTTTCGGGGACACGGAAGGAGATGTTCTCGCGGAACTCGATGTTCCCGGGGTTCTCCAGCTTCAGGTTCGGTGCCAGCCGCGCCACCTCTTCCAGGGCGATCTTGGCCTGCAGCTTGGCGAGCATGTTGCCCAGGCAGTAGTGGATGCCGAAGCCGAAGGACAGGTGTTCGCGGGCGTTGCCGCGGGAGATGTCGAACTCCTCGCCGTCTTCGAAGCGGGCGGCGTCGCGGTTGGCGGAGCCCATCAGTAGCAGCAATTCGCCGCCCTCCGGGATCTTGACCCCGCCGACTTCGGTGTCCTTGAGCGCCTTCCTGCGCCAGCCGACGATGGATCCGGAGAAGCGCAGCACCTCGTCGATGGCTGCCGGGATCTTTTTGGGCTCCTCCACCAGTTGCTGCCACTGGTCCGGACGCGCCAGCAACACGCGCAGGGAGTTGGCGATCAGGGTGGTGGTGGTCTCGTGTCCCGCAAACAGCAGGGAGTAGAGGATCGAGGCGATTTCGTGGTCGCTGATCTCCGCCCCGTCCTGCTGGGCCTTGACCAGGTCACCGGTCAGGTTGTCGCCGCCTTCCTCGTGGGCGACACGGACCAGGCGCAGGCATTCCTGCCAGTACTCCACCAGGTTGTGGGCGTGCGGGATCTGCTCCTCGTCGCTGAGGTCGCCCCAGGTCATCGCCGCGCGGGAATCGGACCAGCGCTTGAACGTGTCCACCTGGGAGACGTCGGCGCCGATCAGCGTCAGGATCGTGACCGTCGGGACGGTGTAGGCCAGGTCCTTCACGAGTTCGCCGCGGCGATCGGGGCGGGCCAGCATGGCTTCCAGCTGGTCCACGACGTTCTGCCGGATGAACGGTTCCAGCGCCTTGTAGCGGCGTGGGGTGAAAGCCTTCTGGGCGACGGCGCGGATCCGGGTGTGCTCCGGCGGGCGGCGGGCGGAAAGACCCGAGTATGCGGTGAAGCCGCCCTCTTCCATGATCTTGGTGGCCTGCGGGCCGCGCCGGCGGACCGGTGCCTGGGCGTTCTCGCTGGAGAAGGTCTCCCAGTCCTCGAAAACGGCCTTGATGTCGTCGTAGCGGGAAACCACGTAGTAGCCGACGCGCTCGTCAAACATGACGGGCTGCTCGTTCCGCAACTCCGCGTAGGCCGGGAACGGGTCCTTCATTTGGAACGGCTCATAGCCGTGGTGTCCTGCGGGGGCCTCGGCACCGTGGCCGAACGGGCAAGCTGCCGTTTCGGTCGAAGATGACATCTGGAACTCCTTGGGGTCTGCTCCCGCCGTCGCCGTTGTCGGTTTCAGCGGGCTGATTAGACTCCAGTGTTGCCCACGTCACTCGCGGGGCCTAAGGGGCTCTTCCACTGAGTGGAAACGAATAGTGCTTAGCATCTCGTGGCATGCGGCGGCGTACGGCCCTTGGACGCGATGTGACTGGCCAGCAATAAGCCCGGGTGCCGGGTGGGCTGTTGGGCCGGGCGCCCAGGCCTTGCGCCTCATGGCTCCCCGGCAACGACCAATCAGGCATACGCCGTAGCGCGGTGCGGCTGTCCGGGAATTACCAGGATGTGCGCCGGGCGCTCACGCCTTCCGGGCGATGTGGCTGCCCAGCAAAGACTCCAGCGGGATGTGCGCGGTGGCGCGTTCGATCTGTGCCGAGACACCGCGCAGTGCCGGGAGGTGCCGCGTCATCGTGGCGGCCTGCGACGTCAGCAACACCAACCCCAGCCCGGCGCCGATCCGGCCGGTGTGAAAAACGGGCACGGCGATGGAGCAGGAGCCGAGCCGGACTTCCTCCAGCGTGGTGGCGTAGCCTTGGTCGCGAATCTGGACCAGTTCCTCCGCCAGGCGCCCGGGCACAATGTGCGTGTGGGCGGTGGGACGTTCCAGCTGCCGGTTCAGGTAGGCCGTGCGCACCCACTCCTCCTCGTACGCGAGAATGACTTTCCCGACGGCGGTGGCGTGCATCGGTAGCCGGCCACCGACCCGCGAAGCACGGGGCACGCGTTTGGTGCCGTAGATGCGCTCGATGTACAGCACCTCGTGGCCTTCCCGGACCGCCAGCTGTGACGTCTCGCCGGTGAGGGAGAACAGGTCCTGCACGAACGGGCGCGCGGCATCACGCAGTTGCCGGCCGGCATTCTGCGCCAGCTCCCAGAGGCGGATGCCCAGTTGGTAGCGGCCGTTGGCGCCGCGGGAGAGGAAGCCCCATTCCGTCAACTCCGCGACCAGCCGGTGCGTGGTGCTCAACGGCAGGCCGGAACCCTCGGAAATCTGGGTCAGGCTCAGCGCGCTGCGGGATTGCTCGAAGGCTTCAAGGATGGCCAGCACGCGGGACGTGACCGTGCGTCCCGGATCTCGGCTACCGCCGGCCATAGCTGCCTCCCATTTTCCGCCGGTCCGACACAACCCGGCACGGCCGTCGTCTGACGAAGCCCGGCACCGCCGTCGTTCAGACGAAGCCCGGCACCGCCTGTCGCCCCACAAAATGGGGCACCGTCGTCGTTCGGGTAAGCCGAGACCGCCGTCGTTCAAAATTAGCCGGGCACCACCATTGTCCAAGCAAAGCCGGGCACCGCCGTCGTCCAAGCAAAGCCCGGCACCGCCGTCGTTCAAACGAAGCCGGGCGCCGTCTTCCGGGCAAGCCGGACAGCGCCGTCGTCCGTGCCGCAGAGCTTCAAAGCCGGTGCCCTCGCGGCACCCGACCGAAACCGAGTCTAGCCGTCAGCCAGCAGCGCCCGGCGCTGCGGCCACAAGGTTACCGATTCCAGTGCAGACAGCGCGCGCGCCATGGCCTTGGCCTCCTCGGTGAAGAGATGGCCCAGGACCCGCTGGCTGCAGAGCCGAAGGGCTTGGCCGCGGTCCAGCCCGAACCACTCCATCACGGTGTCGACGCCGTGCGGGCTAAGCCGCCACGTTTTGTCTGCATCCTTGACGATGGAGTCCTCAATCGAGAGGGCCTCCTTGCGCGAGTCGTGCCCGTCGATGATCTCAAGGATGCGCGGAATGAGCGCCGGGTCGTGGTCAACCTCTTCGAGGATTCCGGCCGCCAGTCGGGCGCCTTCCTTCTCGTGCAGCAAGACGAGGTCCGGCCGGCCGCCGCCGGGGGCGATCGCTGCGAGAACCTGGTCCGGGGGCACCTGCGACCAGCCGATGTCGTGCAGCATGATGGCCGGAAGGACGACGTCGGCGTCGGCCTCCGGGTGGGCGGCCAGCAGGGCCTTGGCCAGGCCATAGGCGTAGAGCGTGTGGGCGTCGTTATCGCGGACGGCAAGCAACGGAGCCGCTTGCTGCCAGATCCGATCCAAGTGCGCAGCCAGGTGCACCACGCCGTCCGGCTGGGCCTCGATGGCGGCGGTGACGTCGTGGCCGAACAGGTTGGCGGCAGGCAGCAGCTTCGTCATGCCCACAGCATGACGAGCAATCGCGGGGCGGGCAACCAGGTGGTTCCGCTGGACGGAAGGTGGGCGGGCGGGATTGTGCGCGCGGGCGGCATAGGCGGGGTGAACGGGGCGCTTGAGTGGCTTGGCGGGGGGGGAAGGCTTGGGCGGGCCGCAGACGGAGGGTGCAGACGAGGAGCTTGCGCCGTAACTTCCCACGTTTAGCCGCATGCTTAAGCATCCTGCCTAGTCAGACGTGGGTGGGTCGGCCAAGACATGGGAAGTTATGGCTAAACATGGGCAGATGTGCGCTGCCAAGCCGCCGAGGATAGGCATCCTGGCACTCTGACACCGCGGGCCCGCTCGTGAGGCGCCGAGGCCGCGCACGGCCTCCGGTCAGGCGCCGAGGCCGCGCACGGCCTCCGGCCCGGCCGCCAGCCCGACGCGACGCGCCGCGTAGGCCGCGCGCACAAGCCTCGCCCTCGACGCCGCACTCCCGCGCTAGCCGGTGTTCCGCAAGCCCGCGGCGATGCCGTTCACGGTGATCAGCATGGCCCGCTGCAGTGCCTCGTCCGGCTCCGACGTCCGGATGCGGCGCAGCAATTCCACCTGCATGTACGAAATTGGGTCCAAGTACTGGTCGCGGATGTGCAGCGAGCGCTGGAGCACCGGCTGGTTATCGAGCAGTTCGTTCTCGCCGGTCAGCTTCCGGATCTCGGCCACGGTCAGCTCGAACTCGGCGCGGATGTCGTCGAACAGGTGCCGCAACTGCTCCGGCACCAGCGTCGAGACGTAATGCGCCGCGATCTCCAGGTCGGTCTTGGCGAGCGTCATCTCCACGTTCGAGATGAAGGACTGGAAGTAGTGCCAGTTGCTGATCATCTCGCGCAGCTGCGGCTGCAATCCGGCGGCCCGGGCGGCCCGCAATCCGCTGCCGACGCCGTACCAGCCGGGAACGATCTGCCGCGACTGGGTCCAGCCGAACACCCAAGTGATGGCCCGCAGCTTGCCCAGCCCCTGGCCGGCGGCCGGGCCCGCCTCGGGGTGGTCGGCCGGACGCGAACCGAACTTCACCTCGCTCAGCTGCTCCACCGGCGTCGACGTCCGGAAATACTCCGGCAGGTCCGGGTGCTCCACCAGCAGCCGGTAGCGCTCATAGGCCGCGCCGGAAATCGCTTCCATGGCCGCGTGGTAGCGGCCGCGTTCGGCCTCCGAGGTCCGCGGCTCCTGGTGCAGCGCGGACGCCTGCAGCACCGCCGCAAGCGCCAACTCCAGGTTTTCCCGGGCCAGCTCCGGCAGGGTGTACTTGTCGGAAATGACTTCGCCTTGCTCGGTGAACTTGATCTCGCCGGCGAGCGCGCCGTTCGGTTGGGCAAGGATCGCGTCGTAGGTGGGCCCGCCGCCGCGGCCGACCGACCCGCCGCGGCCATGGAAGAAGCGCAGCCGCACCCCGTGCCGGGCGGCCACGTCGCGCAGCACCAGCTGAGCCTTGTGGATTTCCCACTGGCTGGTGGCCACACCGGCTTCCATGTTGGAGTCCGAGTAGCCGAACATGACCTCCTGCAGGTCGCCGCGCAGCCGCACGATCCGGCGGTACTGCGGATCCGAGAGCAGGTCGTCCAAAATCTTCCCGCCGCTGCGCAGCGCCTCCACGCTTTCCAGCAGCGGCGCGTAGCCGATCAGCGCCTTGGGCTCCGAGCCGTCCAGCGCCAGCAGTCCCGCCTCGCGCGCCAACACCGCGGCGGCGAGCACGTCGTCGGCGCCGCGTGCCCGGGACACGATGTACGTCTCCACGGCGTCCGGACCATACTGGCGCAGGGCCTCGGCGATCGCTCCGAACACCTCCAGGGTGCGTGCGCGCTTCTTTTTCAACGACGACGGCGGTGCCAGCGGTCCGGGCTCGAGCAGCAGCGCGGAAAGCAGCTGCTGCCTCGGTCCGCGGGCCAGCTCGAGGTAGCCGGACGGCGCAGCAGCGTCGGCCGCGGCCTCGGTGCCGCCCACGGCTGTCGCCACACCCGCCCGAGCAGCCGCGCCACCCCCAGCTGTCGCCACAGCCCCCGGCGCAGCCGTCCCGCCCGAACCCGCCACTCGGCCCACCGCAGCACCCGAGGCCGCGGTCACGCCGGCCGGGGTCCGCGCGGCATCGCGGGCGGCCAGCAGCGCCGCGACCGCCTTGTGGTGCTTCCCCGCGTTGTCCCGGAAGTCCAGGGTGGCCAGGTGCAGCCCGATGGTCGAGACCGCCCGGCGCACGGCGGCCAGCGAACCGTCCGCCACCAGCGACGCGGTGTGGGCGCGCAGGGATCGCTCGATCGGCGCCAAGTCGGCCAGCACCTCCGCCGTCGAGCTGTAGTCCCGCCCGGGCTCATGTGGGAGCCGGCGCTGGATCCGGGCGCTGGTGTTGAGCAGCTTCGCCTTGATGCAGGTCAGTTTCAGCCGGTAGGGCTCATTTGCGTTCAGCTCGCGCACCCTGGTGTCCAGGCCCGGCAGGTTCTCGAGGTCCCTGGCCACGGAATTCAGCAGTTCGTCGCTGGCGGCCACGATCGTCGTCGAGTTGGACAGGACGGCGATCAGGCTGTCCACAAAGCCGATGTTGATCCGCACCGCGTGCTGGTTCTGCAGCTGGAAGACCTCATGCGTCACGTCCACGGTGACCAGCGGGTTGCCGTCACGGTCGCCGCCGATCCAGGAGCCGAAGCGCAGCGGCGCCCGGTCGGCGGGCAGCGTCACGCCATGTTCGGAGAGCAGTTCGGCCAGGTCCCCCATCAGCTCCGGCATGGTGTTGTTGAGGATGTTGCCCAGGTAGTAAACGGCGTTGCGCGCCTCATCCACAGGGCTCGGCCGCACGTGCCGCAGCTCATCCGTCTGCCACATCTGGTCGATGATCTCGGCCAGCCGCCGGTCCTGCCGCCGCCGCGCCGTGCTGCCCTCCGCCGTCGTGGTGGACAGCAGGTCGGAGATGGCGCGCAGCTTGTCCAACACGGTGCGCCGCGATGCCTCGGTGGGATGCGCGGTGAAGACGGGGCGGACGTCGAGCTGGTTGACCGCGTTTTGCAGCGCCTCGGGCCCCGCTTCCTCGGCAATCTGGGCGACGGTGCGAAGCAACTGCCCGTCTTCCTCCGGCCGGGCACGCAATTGGCGCACCCGGTGCACCTGTTCGGCGGCGTTGGCCAGGTGGAAGTAGAAGGCAAAAGCCCGCACCAGGTCGGTGGCCTCGTCCACGTCCAGCCCCGCGAGCAGTTCGCGGACCTGGTCGATCACCTCGCGGGCGGTCCACGGCCCCGTGGCCTCGCCCTCGCCCCGGGCCGCTTCCTTGGACTCCTTGGTCAGCAGCCGCACCTGCTCCACCAGGTCCAGCAACTCCGGCCCGTGCTGGCGCGCCAGCGATGCCCCCAGGAGCGTGCTCACCCGGCGCACGTCGGCGCGCAGGCTCGCGTCGAGGTCCCGGTCGCGGGCGGCGTGCGGCATGGGTGCGTCCTTTCGCGTCCTGCGGGCGGCTGCGGCGGGCGTGCCGTTCCCGGGGGACTCCAAGCTTCGGCACGGTCCACCTCAAGCGTACGACGGCGGCGCCTCGCCTTCCGCCGACGGGTTTCGGAGGCGCCGGCTGCCTGCGTCATTCTGATCGCGCCGGTTACTCCCCCGCCCCATCCGACCGTGCGGTTACTTGGGCACAGCCCGGGAGCGCCGGTTACTCCCCCGCCCACCGACCCTCGGGTACTTGGGCGCCACCCGGGAGGTGCCGGGTACCTGGGTGCAGCCCGGGAAGAGCCGAACTTAGGCGCAGCCCGGAAGCGCCGATTACTCCCCCGCCCACCGACTCTTCGGTTACTTGGGCGCCATCCGGATCGCGCCGTCCAGCCTGATGGTTTCGCCGTTGAGCATCGAGTTGGCCACAATGTGCGCAGCCAGCTCCGCATACTCGGCCGGCCGGCCCAGCCGGGACGGGTGCGGCACCTGCTGGCCCAGCGATTCCTGCGCCTGTTGCGGCAGCCCGGCCATCATGGGCGTCTCGAAGATGCCCGGCGCAATGGTGACCACCCGGATCAGCGAGCGCGCCAGTTCGCGGGCCAGCGGAAGCGTCATGGCAGCCACTCCGCCCTTGGACGCGGCGTAGGCGGGCTGGCCGATCTGGCCGTCGAAGGCCGCCACGGAGGCGGTGTTGATGATGACGCCACGCTCGGGCCCGCCCAGTTCGGTTTCCACCGGTTCGGTGGCCGCGATGGCGGCGGCGGCCAGGCGAATCACGTTGAAGGTGCCGACCAGGTTGACCTGTATGACCTTGGCAAACGCCTCCAGCGGCAGGACCCCGTCGCGGCCCAGCACTTTGCCCGGGGTGGCGACGCCGGCGCAGTTGACCACGATCCTCAGCGGTCCCAGTGCCGCGGCCTCCTCCACCGCGGCCTGCACCTGTTCTTCATGGGTCACGTCGGCGGGCGCGAACACGGCCCGGTCCCCGAGTTCGGCGGCGAGCTCTTTCCCCTTCGAGCCGGGCAGGTCCATCAGCACTACCGACGCACCGGCGGCATGCAGTCGGCGGGCCGTCGCAGCCCCCAGCCCCGATGCTCCGCCCGTGATCAACGCTACGGTTCCGGCTACCTCCACTGGATCCTCCTCCGGGTCCTCAACACTCATCCCTCCGGCCGCCTTCCTGCCGGCGGCATTGCAACCCTCAGCCTAGTGTGGCCCGGCGCACACCCCGGGCATCGGCGGGCAGATTCCGGCCTGCGCCGCGCCGATCCGCCGTTAGGCTGGTCCACATGCCCACCCTGCCCGGCGGCGGAGCACTCCGCCCGCCCAAGCCCGTTCTGGCGGCCGGACGCGCGGACGAGGCCGCCATCGCCGTCGTCCGCCATTTCCGCCAGCGCCTGCTGGGCCTTCCGTTCACCATGCTGGGCGCGGTCCGCCGACCCTCCCCCGGCCGCGGCGGGCCGTGGCACTACTGGTGGCAGGCCCACTTCCTGGACTGCCTGGTTGATGCCGGGTGGCGGGAGCTGCGCCGGGGCCGGCATTACGACGGCGGCACCGGGCCGAGCGCCGGCCGTCTCGCCGCGCGGCTGCTGCGCACGCTCCGCTGGCGCAACGGATTCCGCTTCGACAACTCCTACTACGACGACATGGCCTGGCTCGCGTTGGCGGCGCAGCGGCTGGACATGCTGGCCGCCGAGGCGCACAAGCCCCGCTTCCGGAACAGGGCCGCGGCACGCCGCCTGCTGCCCCAGCTGGAATCGGCGCACACCCCGGACCTGGGCGGCGGCCTGTTCTGGAACACCGCCAGGGACTTCAAGAACACCCCCGCCACGGCACCGGCGGCCCTGTATCTGGCGCGCACGGGCGACCGGGCGCAGGCCGCCCGGCTCCTGGACTGGTTGGACGCCACCCTGTACGCGCCCCGGCAGCGGCTATATCTCGACGGCGTCCGGGTCGACGGCGTCCGGGTCGACGGCGGCCGGCCGGTTTTGGTGGACGACCTCTACACCTACAACCAAGGGCCGGTGCTCGGGGCACTGCTGGAAACGGGCCGCGACGCCGACCTGGCGCGGGCCGCCGAACTGGTGCAGGGCATCGCGGCCGGTTTCGTCCAACGAACTTCGGCGACCGACGGCGACGGCGGTCAACTCGTCCTGCGCACGCACGGCGCCGGCGACGGCGGCCTGTTCACCGGGATCCTGGCCCGATACCTGGCCTTGGCTGCCCGCTCGGACCGGCTGCCGGACTCGGCGCGGGAACTGGCCGCGCGGATGGTCTTGGACACCGCGCAAGGCTTTTGGGGCGGGCGGACCCTCGGAAACCACCGCACCGGGGAGGCGCTGCTCTTCTCCCCCGACCCAGGGGTTCCGGCCGCCGCAGCGGGCGGGCCCGGCGGCGGCGTCGAGCTGTCCACCCAACTGCAGGCCTGGATGACCCTGGAAGCCGCCGCCACGCTGCCCGCCTGAGCGGGCGTGGGCACCGGGGTCGGCGCGGGCGTGGGCACGGGCGTCGGAACGGGCTGGTGAACCGGCGCACGGCCGGGGCCCGTGCACGCCCCTGCGCCCGGCAGTCAGGACGGCTTCTTCTGCTGCGGATACGGCGTCTCCTGCCGGGCCAGCATCTCCACGAAGCCGGCGATCTTGCGCTGCCGGGCGGCATCGGTCTTCAGCTGGGCCAGCCGGTGGATCAGCGCGAAGCGGTTCTGCGAGGTGAGCACCTCGAACATCGCCTGCGCTTCCGGGACGGCGGCGATCGCCGCGGCCAGGTCTTCGGGCACCTCGGCCGTGGCGGGCCCGGCGTAGGCCTTCTCCCAGCGGCCGTCGGCCTGCGCCGCGGCCACTGCAGCCCGGCCGGCCTCGTGCATCTTCCCGGCCTGCTCCAGCCGCTCGATGTGCCCGACGTTCCGCAGCGACCAGATGCTGCGCTTCGTCCGCGGGGTGAAGCGTTGGAGGGTGCTTTCCGCGTCGCGCCGCTTGCCCTGCCCGTCGATCCAGCCGAAACACAACGCCTCGTCCAGGGCGGCGGCATAATCCAAGGCTGTAACCGTTCCACCCTTCTTGCCCAGGATCAGCCAGACGCCGGCCGACGAGGCATGGTTCTCCTCCAACCAGGCCCGCCATGCGGCGGCGTCTGGCACCAGCAACTCCGGAAGCTCAACGGCCATGCCCTCATGGCAGCACGGCAGGGCCGCGCCGTCTAGTGTTTTGGGGTATCGTCCCGTGCCGGCCCAAGGAGGAACCCAGATGCTGCGCGTCCGTCCCGTATTGTCCACCTCCCGCATCGGGCCGTGGCGGGAGTTGTTGACCGCGGCGGGGTTGGCCTGCGTGGCCCACGACGGCGGTGCCCGGCATGAGTTCGCCGCCGGCTCGGGGCGGCTGGACCTGCGCCCGGCCGATCCCGGCGACGCCACCGACGGCAGCGTGGAACTGGGCTTCGAGGTCCGCGACCTCGACGAATTTGTCCGCCGCACCGTGGCCGACGGCACGCGGGCGGAAATCGAGGAGGCCGGCAACGACCGGTCCGCGCGGATCACCGCACCCTCGGGCCTCAGCTTCCTGGCACGGGCCGCCGCGCCGTCGTTCGGGCACGAGGCCGGGCACAACCCGCCCGATCCGGTGTGGGCCGTCATGCCGGTCTGGGTGACGCCGGACGTATCCGGTGCTGCGGCCACCCTCCGCGGAATCGGCGCGCGCCCCCGGTTCAGCGGCGACGGCACCTGCGTGGTCTTCGCGGCGAAGAACGGCGGGCTGGTCGAGGTACAGCACGGCGGTACGGAGCAGCTTGGGCTGGCCTTTGAGTACGACGGCGACCTGTGCGCCTTACGGGAGCGCCTCGCCACGGCCGGTTACGACTGCTCCCGGGCGGACGAGGCCGGCCGGGTGGTCCTACTGGTGGAGCATCCTGACGGCGCGAACCAGGCCAGCGGAGGGTACCTGCGGTTCAGCGCCCCGCGAAACGGTTCGACTGGAGACCACCCGCTGCCGCCGACGCTTTGGCCCTGACGGGACCAGCGGTTCCGCGGTTCTGGCGGGTCCGGCCGTGGCTGGGCTGCACTGGAACGGACGCGCCGGCGGGGCGGCCGGCGTGACTGGCGTCGCAGGGGTGCGGTAGAACAAGTACATGAGCGTACGTACTCCCGACCCGTATCCCGGCTGGCTGTCCCACGAGGACCTGCACGAGGCGCGGCAACGCCTGCCGATGCTTTACGTAGAGGCGGTGCCGGTGCGGCTGGACTCGCTGGGATATGTCACGGAGATCGGCCTGCTGCTGCAGGCTTCGGACGAAGGCGAGATGGTGCGCACGTTCGTCTCCGGCCGGGTCATGTACCGCGAGACGGTCCGGGCCGCCCTCTTGCGCCATCTGGAGAAGGACCTCGGCCCGCTGGCCCTGCCGCAACTGCCGGCCAGCCCGGTGCCTTTCACGGTGGCGGAATACTTCCCCTCGCCGTCCGAGACCGGGCTAACCGATGACCGGCAGCATGCCGTGGCCCTGGCCTACGTCATCCCGGTCACCGGGGAATGCAACCCGCGCCAGGATGCCCTGGAACTGAGCTGGATGACGCCGGAAGATGCGCTGAGCCAGGCGGTCCAGTCCGAATTCATCGGCGGCCGCGGCAACCTGCTGCGCCAGGCCTTGGCTCACGCGGGCTGGTGCCGCTGACCGCCGCCCGGATGTCGGAGGGCTTACCGCCCGGTGGGTCGGCGGGCTGACCGCGGCCGAGTGCCGGCGCAGGCCTCCCGCCGAGTGCCGGCGGCTTGACCGCCCGGTTACTTCGGCAGCATCCAGACGTACATCTGGGCGGCGAGGTCCCGGGACTCCTCCCGGTGCTGGTCCTGGTAGCTCAGCCGCTTCAGCTGGACCGGCCGCTGGCTTCGGCGGTTGGCCAGATCCGTCAGGGCCGCGCCGGCGGCATGCAGCAGCACGGTCAAACGGCTCCTGCTGCGGAACTGCTCGGGGTACACGGGGGCGTGTGTCGGCGCTTCGCCAAGGCGGGCCTCCGGGGCAAGAATGATGCTCATGGCTGGATTCAGCTTTCACAAGGATGTAGGGCTGCTGTGCGTGAGGTGCTTCGTCGGAACAACCGACGAGGTACGGTTCCGGCGGGAACTTCGATGTCTTGACGCTATCGGCGATCGCGGTCATCTTTGGTCCTCGATCCCGAGCCGGACACCGATTTTTTGGGCCCGCGGTCTCCGGTGCCGAGATCAACGCCCGGGCGCACCGTCCCTATTCCCAGGATTTGGACAGCGCGAGAGGCCGATCACAATCCATCGTTTCATCAGGTCGGCGGGCTGGACACCGGGCCGCACCTCCCCCCGAAAAGATAACGAATTCATATACTGTTCAGACGATCGCGAGCGTGACTAAGGATTTACCCATGACGGAACAGCAGGCCGAGACATACATCCACCATGTCAAGGCCGAGGCCGTGGCCGCGGGCGCCCGGTTCCTGACCCGCTCCGGCGAGCACTCGGCGCCGGTGGCGAGCACCGCCGTCGTACCCGACGATTTCGGCACGCCGGCGCTGGTGGTGGCCACGCTGGAAGACGGCAGCAAGGTGCGCATTGCCCACGGCTCGCGCATCCGCGTGGCTTCCTCCCGCCGGCCCGCGCCGCTGCCCGGCGCGCTGGCGCTGGCTGAACTGGAACTGATCCCGGCCGAGGAAGGCACTCCCGAGGCGGTGGTGGTCGAGGTGGCGCGGGCACACGCACGCAATGCCCGGGTGCAGCGGCTGGCCGCACGCCTGAGCCGGGGCCTCAACACCAAGGCCGGCAGCCACCTGCAGGACGTGCGGGACCTGGCCCATATCCTGTTCGTGGAGCTGGACGATCGCGAACGCGCACTCACAGTCTGCCGGTTGATCATCGACCAGCCGTTCGACGGGAACTTCGGCCGGTGGAAATGGATTCAGTCGGCGATGGCCATGGCCGCCTACATGCTGCGCGAGTCCGGCGACGAGGAGGACCAGCAGGAAGCCCGGAGGCTGGCCGAGGCGCTGCGCACCCCCGACGACGCCGACGAGGACCCGTTCCGCGCGAAGGTCAACGCGGAGGTCCGCCAGCGCCAGCTGAACGAGCCGAACCTCTACGACAAGGAAATCCACCGCGCCATGGCCGCCGCCGACCGCGACGTGGAGCGTGAGTGGCGCGAACTGCGCTTGAGCTCATTGTTGTACCTGCGCACGCACGGCGGATCGGAGACCCTGGAGCCGGTCGAGTTGGACCGCCGGATCAGCAACGAGCTGGTGGCGATCCGTGCACTGGACGCCCAGCAGCGGAACTCCTAGGCCCGTTCCGCCCGACTCTGGCCACCCCTGCGGCCCCGCGGGTAGAGTCGGCCGCATGACGGATAGCGACGTTGCACCGGCGACCGGTCCCCTGAGCGTCCACATCAATGCGGACGCCCGCCAGGTCTGGGTCATGCTGCGCGAGCCCAGGTCCATTGCACAGTGGCACGGCTGGGACATGAAGGGCCTGGACGAGGAGATCCGCGAGATCTACTTCACCGGTGCCACCGAATCCGAAGACCACAAACAACTCAGGCTGAGCGGCGGCGATGCCTTTATCCTGAAGCCGGTGGGCGACGGCGTCCAGCTAAGCCTCGAGCGCGGCCGGGAGTCCGGCGAGAAGTCCGACGAGTGGTGGGAGGACGTCACCGAAGGCTGGCTGACCTTCCTGCAGCAGCTGCGGTTCGCCCTGGAGCGGCACCCCAACGACCCACGCCAGACCACGTACCTCGGCGCCGACTCGCTGCCGCCCGGCGGCCTGCTCGCCAGCCTGGGACTCGACAACCTGCCGGAGCCGGACGAGCCGTACTCCGCCACGCTGTCCACCGGTGAGGCTCTCTCCGGCAAGGTGTGGTTCCGGTCGGAGCGCCAGCTCGGGCTGACGGTGGATTCATATGCCGACCATGGCGGCGGCCTCCTGATTGTTGCGACGACGCCGCCGCATCCGGAGGGCCGGCCGGAGGGCGGCTGCCAGGTGCTGATCAGCTGTTACGGCCTCGGTGCCCGCCGGCTCGCCGAAATCCGGAAAGCCTGGGACGGCTGGCGCAGCAGCGCGCTGCCCGAAGCCGACCCGCTGGTGCTCGGCAGCACCGCGGGGCCGGTCGCCGAATAGACCATACCGCAGCAGTCCGGAGGGCGGGCGGGCGAACCCCGCTCATCCCTCGCCGCGGTGCTTGCGTTGGAAGCGCCGCCGGTTCTTCATGCGCACGGTGCGCTGGTGCATCAGGTACACCAGGCTCAGCCCTACCAGCGCACCGATCGCGGTCTGCAAAGCCCGGTCCACCATCAGCTCCTGAGGATCCGTGGGGGCAGCGAGCTCGGTCATGATCAGGGCCAGCGGCGTGATGAAGATCAGCGCGAGGGCATAGTGGCGCAGCACGAACATCTCGGCCGCGAACTGCAGCGCCACCACCATCAGCACCAGCACCCACGGCGCCGGGTGCGGGGCCAGCAGCACCCCGGCCACCGCCACGCCCGCAAAGGTGCCCAGGATGCGGTGCACGCCCTTGTTCACCCGCTGGACCAGGCTGGGACCGGCGATCGGGGCCACCGCGGCCACCATCGCCCAGTAGTTGTGCCCCAGACCCACCATGGTGGCGAGCGTCCCGGCCGCGAGCGCCGCGACGGCATTCGCGCCGGCCTCCACCGCGAATTCCCGCCAGTGTGCAGCGGTCAGTTCCTGTTTCGGCGGCGCGGCCATGGACGTCCGCCAGGACGGCACCAACCGGCTGCTGATCCCGATCAGCATGGCCAGCACCACGCTCACCAGTCCGGTCAGCATCGCCTGCCACAACGGCGCCGCCGGCGGAATCGAGCCGATGGCGGCATAACCGAAGGTGAAGAAGATGACCCCGGCCGGCCGCAACCGGAGGTAGTTGACTGCCAGGGAGCACGACCCGGCTACCACGGTGGTGCCGAACACGATCCCCCAGGGTCCGGGGCCGGCCCGGGCAGTGAGCGCGCCAAGGAACATGACCATCAGGATCAGGACGCCAAACCAGCCTTGGTGCCGCAGCCTGGAGCCGTGTGCTTCGCCGCGGCCGTAGATCCCCGTGAAGGCGCCGAAGGCGGCGAATACCATCAGGTCAAACCGGCCGAACGCCAGCAGGGCAAGCAGCGGCAGGCCCACGCTGAGGCCGCAACGCGTGGCAACAATATGGTCTTGGCGCGCCGGACCAACCCGGAAGAACTCGCGCACGTGCTGCTTCAGCATGCCTTCCGCCTTTCGGTTGCCTACTGTAGCTACCTTGCTCCCGTCTTTCATCGGGCGCAGCCACGCACGCACCGCCCACGCACCCAATGCCCCGGAGTCCGGCCGCCGCCCGGTAAGGCAAAATGGTGGGGTGCCCCAGTCTGATTTTTCCTTTCGCGTCGGCAGCCGCCTGTCCGACACCGCCAGCCCCGCCCCCGCCCAGGTAGAAGACAACGGGGGCGCGTTCCAGGGCCGGACCGGAACCATCACCACGCCGCACGGAGAGATACAGACCCCCGCCTTCATCGCCGTCGGCACCAAAGCCACGGTCAAGGCCGTCCTCCCGGAGTCGATGAAGGAGCTCGGCGCGCAGGCGCTGCTGGCCAACGCGTACCACCTGTACCTGCAGCCCGGGGCGGCGGTGCTCGATGCGGCCGGCGGGCTGGGCAGGTTCATGAATTGGGACGGTCCCACCTTCACCGACTCCGGCGGCTTCCAGGTGATGAGCCTGGGCTCCGGCTTCAAGAAAGTCATCAGCATGGACGCGGCCGCGGCCGGCAGCGGCTCCGACGACCGGGTGGCCCCCGGCAAGGAACGCCTGGCCCATGTGGACGACGACGGCGTCTGGTTCAAGTCGCATCTTAACGGCGACAAGCACCGCTTCACGCCGGAGATCTCCATGCAGGTACAGCACCAGCTCGGGGCGGACATCATGTTCGCCTTCGACGAGCTGACCACGCTGATGAATTCGCGCGGCTACCAGGAGGAGTCGCTGGAACGCACGCGGCGGTGGGCCGAGCGGTGCGTGACCGAGCACGAGCGGCTCACGGAGGAGCGCTCCCACCGGCCGTACCAGGCACTCTTCGGGGTGATTCAGGGCGCCCAGTATGAAGACCTGCGCCGCAAGGCCTGCCGCGACCTTGGAGCGATGAACTTCGACGGCTTCGGCATCGGCGGCGCGCTGGAGAAGGAGAACCTGGGCACGATCGTGCGTTGGTGCACCGAGGAGCTGCCCGAGGACAAGCCCCGCCACCTGCTGGGTATTTCCGAACCGGACGACATCTTCACCGCGATAGAGAACGGCGCCGACACCTTCGACTGTGTCTCCCCCACACGGGTGGCGCGCAATTCCGCGTTCTACACGCCCGACGGCCGCAAAAACCTGTCCAACCGCCGGTTCAAAATGGACTTCACCCCGTTGGTGGACGGCTGCGACTGCTACACCTGCGCGAACTACACGCGCGCCTATATCCACCACCTGTACAAGGCAAACGAGATGGTCAGCCACACGCTGATCTCCATCCACAATGAGCGCTTCACCGTAAAACTGGTCGACGACGCGCGGCTGGCCATCGACGACGGTTCCTTCTTTGACTTCAAGGCCGAGGTGCTCGGCCGCTACTACGCCTGATCTACCGGCGCGGCCCGGAACAGGGTTTCGGCAGGCCGGAGGCGGGTCAAGGTCCGGGCAGGCGGAAGGCCGCCGTCGTTTCCGTGAGAACGACGGCGGCCTTCCGTGTCTTGGTGCGGGCCGGGTATCAGGCGGCCAGCGCCACGTCGGAGAGCTCGGTGGCCGGAGCCAGAATGCTCAGCCAACAGTCGGACTGCCCGGGGTCGGCATGTGCGGGCAGCGCTCCGGCCTCCGCACATCCTTGCAGGTCTGCCAGGACTGCCCCGTCCACGGAGGCATTCTGCAGGTCAATGGTTATCTGAAGTCCTGACGCCAGCGAGTTTGCCCGCCTGGCCAGAGAGTAGACGGCCAAAACGTTCCGCTCGTCGACGCGCCCGCGTACCTCGATGTGCGCGGCCGAGCACTCCAGGTCGACCCGGACCGTGACCTTGAGTTTGCCACTCATCGGGCCGCTGCCTTCGGCGCAGCGGAACTTCGGGCCGTTGCCTTCGGCGCGGTGGAATTCCGGGCCACACCGGAGGACACCCGGCGCCGGCGACGACCCGCCCCGGCCTTGCTCTCCAAGGCCCACGACTTATGGAAGCGGCTGCGCTGTTCCTGCGGTACCAGCCGGAGGAACACAGGATGGTTAAAGACCTGCTGCCGGGCTTCCTGGCAGAACGGCAATACGCGCAGGCGGCGGCGGTGGGCTTCAACCAATGCCCGGCGCACCAATTCGTCGGCCAGGCCAAGCCCGCGGTGCAAACGGTCTTCGTCAATCTGGAGGAGCCACATCTCACCGTCTTGGATCTTGTACTGCAGCGACGCCGCTACTTCTCCGTCTACATAGGCGTCGAAGCGTGATGCGTCGTAGTTGTTGCGTATGACCTGCATGCCTCTCCTCACTTAGCGTCTCCAACCGGAGGGCGCGGGCGTGACCCGACCGGACCCCTGGCTGGGAACCTCGGTCCGGCGGTGCCGGACCAAACGGTAATCATGCTTACGATGTAAGCAAAGCATGCTTATTATCAATCTGCAAAACGGCGCAGCTAAATTCCCTTACTACGGACGCAATAACGTACGACGGCGGAAGCGCCGCCGCGGCACGGCGTGGATCGTATCCGCGATCAGGAAAGCTGGCTGTCCAGGCGCTCGAGCAGCCAGTCCAGCGAGGCCTCGAATTCCTGCTTGGCGCGGTCCTGGGACAGCAGGCCCTGCAGTTTCTGCAGCAGCGGATAGTCGGTCAGGTCAGTTTGGCCGGGCGGCGGTGGCGTGCCCTCCTCGACCGGCCCTATATCGGCACCGAGCGCAGCCACCTCCAGTAGCAAGTGGCCGATAAGGAAACTGCTGAAGGCCCGGTAGGCCTCCACGGCCTGTTCGTTGCTGAAACCCGCGCCGGTCATGGCCTTGAGAAACGACTCCACCCACTTCAGGCTGCGCAAGGGCGGCTGTACCCAGGGAGCCTCAGTGGGGCGTGTGGCAATCAGCGGGAAAACCTCCGGATGCTTAACGGCAAGCCGCCGCAGCCCATGAGCCAACCGCAGCAGGTAGTCCTGCCACCCGTGGCGGGGTTCCACATACACTTCCGGGTCGCTGTACAGCTCATCTACCACTATCTCCACGATGCCATCGAGCAGATGCTCCCGCGACGGCACGTAGCGATAGAGCGACATGGCCTCAACATCCAACTCCGCCCCGAGGCGCCGCATGCTCAATTGACGGACCCCGTGCTGTTCGATGAAGGCTGCCCCAGCCTCCAGGATCCGCTGTCGATCGAGGCGCTGCCTGTCGTGGCCGCCGTGGGCCGCATCAGCCGCCGAAGATGTTTCGGGTTCGACCATTGACCGCTCCCTCCTGCATTCGCGCCCCAGCCTACGCGCCGGGCTTCGCCCTGTCCTCCCGCCCGTCGGCCGGAGCCCCCTCGGCAGCCGGTTAATCCGGTACCAAAAGTACGTGATTTTCCGCGGTAACCCGCGGTTTTGCCGCCGTTGGCGAAAGTATGAAAAGTTTTGGGCAGAAGACGCCACAAAATCGGCGGCGGGGCTCGATTTCCCCAGGGCTTACATTGTAAGCTGGGGCTTCCGGGCCCCGGACTCCGCACCACCGATGCCGACATGCCCTTCGGGCGGGATTCATCCCTCGGCGAGATAGGAAGTAGAGCAATGGATGAGCACTTGAAGCAGGTCTGGACCGCCTCCGCGGCTGTAGAAACGCTGCAGGGCGAAATGGACCAGGCGGAGACGATCCTGGACTCTGCAATTGACGAAGCGCTCAAGGCCGGGGCCGCCCCGGAGGAGATCAGCGGGGCAGCGAACCTGTCGCCGACGGAGCTCAGTGAACGCGTCCCGGCGCTCGCCGCCGAGGATCAGCCGGCGGACGAAGAAGGCGCCGCGCTGTAGGACGGTTCGCGCTTCTTCACCCGCCCGATGACGGCGGTCGTGACAGGAACGAAGAGGAATTCCACCGCGGTCTTGTAGACGAAGCCGACGACCACGTAGTTAATGAACGTGGGGACATCGCCGATGCCGATCACCGAGGCCGCGATGGAACAGAAAATGAGCGTGTCCGCGAACTCGCCCACACCTGTCGAACCCATCAGTCGCGCCCACAACCGGCGTTCGCCCCAGCGCTCCTTCATGCGCACCAGCACCCAGGAATTCAGCGTCTGCCCCACGAGGAAGCCCAGGAGGCTGGCCAGCACGATCAGAGGCACCGGGCCGAGCGCACCCTCAAGTGCCTCTTGTTTCATCTGCCCGAACTCGTCGTCAAAGCCCGGCAGCGCGATGATCACCCAGTAGCACAGCGAGGCGAAGACCGACAGCGCGAAGGTGGTGAGGATGGCTTTCCGCGCCACCTTGAAGCCGTAGACCTCGCTGATCACGTCGCCCAGAATGTACGCCAGCGGGAACAGGAAAAATCCGCCGTCAGTAATGATCGGGCCCAGGGCCACGCCCTTGGAGGCGCCGATGTTGGACAGGATCAGGACCACCGCCATTACGGCAAGCATGACGCCGAAGTAGGGGCTGCCGATCGAGGCAAAGCGGGCAGGCGTGCGGGATTTCAGTTCAGTCATCAGTGGTGTTCACCCTCGTAGTAGTGGTTCGCGCAACGTTTCGCACCTCACGGTGACCTGAAGAAACGTCCGCTGTATTAGCACTAGGGGTCCGTCTGCCACCCGGACCGCCTACCATTCTCCCATGCGCGCGGGGCTGCGCGCTCCGGCACCTGCGATGCCCGACTGCTTCACGGCGCCGCCGTCCTATTCTGGCTGTATGAGTGAGGAGCCCGAACCCGACGACTTCGAGGACGACAACCCGCGCCACCGGGTGACGTTCGGGTTCGGGGCCTTCGTGGTCGGATTCCTCGTGGCCGTCTCCGTATTCGCGCTGGGCGCCCTGCTGCTCACCCTGGCCGGCGGCCCGCTTAGCTGGCACCAATTCGCGTCGGCCGCGCTCCTGGCGCTGGTCGTCGGGTTGTACGCCGGCGGCATCGGGCTGGTCATCGGCGCACCCATCGCCTTCGTGCTGGGCATGTTGCTCCGGCCGGTGGCTAACCAATGGCTGCACGTGCTCGCGTTCTTCGCGGTCATGACGGCTGCTTCGTTCCTGATCCTGGTTTCGCTCTCCAGCGGCGACCCGCTCGGCACGCTGGAACTGGCAGCGCTGATCGGGCTGGCCGCGGCAATCGGCCGGTTCAGCGTATGGCGGATGGTGGACATCCGCTGAGCCGACGTGCGCTTGAGGGCGGCAGCCGGCTCAGCTGATGGCCACCGCACACTCGCCGGCGGTGGGGGCACTGCCGTCGTCGTCATTAGGAGGCTGAGGGTGTGTCAGTGGAAAATAGCCGCATGTCTGTTTCCATCACCGAAACCAACCGGCCCGCCATCACGCTGACCATCGCCGGCTCCGAAGCCACCGGTGGCGCGGGAGCCCAGGCCGACCTGAAGACCTTCCAGGCTTTGGGCACCTACGGCATCACCGCCCTGACCTGCATCGTGTCCTTCAATCCCCAGGACAACTGGAACCACCGCTTCGTCCCGGTGGACGCGGGCGTCATCGCGGATCAGCTGGAGGCGATCCAAACCTGCTATGAAGGTTCGCTGAAGACGGTCAAGCTGGGCATGCTGGGCTCGCCCGCGACCATCGACACGGTCGCGGCGGCGCTGCAGAACCAGGAATGGGACAACATCGTGCTGGACCCGGTACTGATCTGCAAGGGGCAGGAACCCGGTCACGCGCTGGACACGGACCAGGCGCTCAAGGCCCAGGTGTTGCCGCTGGCCACCTTCGTCACCCCGAACCACTTCGAGGCCGAATCCCTCTCCGGGATCACGATCAACGACGTCGAGGACCTGAAACGGGCCGCCAAGATCATCCATGAGGCCTCCGGCGCCGCGGTGCTGGCCAAGGGCGGCGTGCGCCTGGCCGGCCCGGACGCGGTGGACGTCTTTTACGACGGCGAAACCCTCGAAGTGCTCTCCGCGCCGAAGGTCGGCGAAGTGGCCGTCTCCGGTGCCGGCTGCTCGCTGGCCGCCGCGGTGACCGCCGAACTGGCCAAGGGCGCCACCCCGCTGCAGGCGGCCAAGACCGCCAAGCACTTCGTCACCGAGGGCATCAAGGCGCGGGTTTCCTCCCACGCCCCGTTCGACGCACTCTGGCAGGGCGGCGCCGCGCTGTCCTGACCGGCCGGCGACGCCGTGGCGCCCTGTCCGGCGGGGCGCGCGCTGTCATGACCGGCAGGAACTGTGCTGTCCTGGCTGTCCTTCCGGTGGCGGCCCTCGCCCGCCACCCTTAAACGCCGACGGCGGCGCCCTCCCCCGGGAAGCTAGCGAGCCCCCGGTGGGTGGGCACCGCCGTCGTCAGCGGTTTGACGGGATCAGACCGTCTGCACGGCGATTTCCGCGTCCAGGCGGGGCAGCCGCGGGAACCAGGGGTTCTCGCCGGGGGTGCCGATGTTGACCACCATGAACGTGCGGTGGGAGGTTCCGGCGTTGAAGTCCTCGTCGATGCCGGCGGCGTCGAACGCGCCCATCGGGCCGGCGTGCAGGCCCACGGCGCGGACGGCCATGATGAAGTAACCGGCCTGCAGCCACGCGTTGTTCTTGGCGACCTCGGCGCGCATTTCGGCGTTGTCGTCGAACATTGCCTTGCGCTCGGGAGCGTGCGGGAAGAACGTCTCGAAGTGCTCGTGCCAGTCGGCGTCGTAGCTGAGCACGGCGACCATCGGAGCCGTCAGCGTCTTGGCGCGGTTGCCCTCCGCCATGCGGGCGCCCAGCTTCTCGCGGGCCTCGGCGGACCGGACCCAGGTGATGCGCAGCGGCTGGTTGTTCATCATGGTCGGGCCCATCTTGGCCAGCTCATAGATGGCGGCGAGCTGCTCGTCCGAGACCGGCTCGGCGGAGAAGGTGTTCGCGGTGCGGGCTTCCAGGAACAGCTGGTTCGCGGCCTCGCGGTCCACGGCCAGTTCGTTCTCGAGGCTGACGTCAACGGTTTCGACGCTCATGTGACTCCTTAGTTGCGGGATGGGTCTACAGGGTTGAACACCGCCCCTCCATGCCGGAATTTCCTGCGGGCCTGTGAGGTTCGTTACGCGGCCCTCTGCATAGGCAAGGCTTGCAACCCGCCGCTAGGGTGGAGCGAAAACAGGAAGGCGGCATTCGTTGGTTAAGACCATGCAGGCCATGACCTACTCGCGGTACGGCGGGCCGGAGGTCCTGGAGCAGTCGGAGGTTCGGCGGCCAAAGGTGGCACCGGGTGCGGTGCTCATCCGGGTCAAAGCGGCCAGCGTGAACCCGGTGGACTGGAAAGTGATGGCCGGCGGACTGGACGCGATGCTGGACGTGCACTTCCCGGTGATTCCCGGCTGGGACGTGGCCGGAGTCGTCGAGGAGGTGGGACCGGATACCCCCGAATACGCTCCCGGCGACGAAGTCTACGCCTACGGCCGCCGGGACACCGTGAGCGGCGGAACCTACGCGGAGTTCGTGGCGCTGCCGGTATCCATGGTGGCGCGCAAGCCGAAATCGCTGGGCTGGGAGCAGGCCGCCGGGCTGCCGCTCACCGGCATGACAGCACAGCGGACCCTGGACGCCTTGGCCCCGTCAACCGGCGAGACAATCCTGATCCACAACGGGTCCGGCGGCGTCGGTCGAATCGCCATCCAGCTCGCCACCGAACGCGGCCTCCGGGTCATCGCCACCGCCTCCAAGCAACACCACCAACGGCTGCGGGAGTTCGGCGCGGAACCGGTGGAATACGGCGACGGGCTGGTGCACCGCGTGCGCGGGCTCGCTCCGCAGGGCGCGGACGCCGTGGCGGACTTCGCGGGAGGGGTTCTGGAGGAAACCTTGGCCGTGCTGCGCAATGGCGGCCGGCACGCGTCGATCGCCGATCCGACCGCAGGCAAGCACGGCGGCCACTACATCTGGGTACGCCCGGACGCTGCCGAACTCGCGCGGCTGAGCGAGCTGGCCGACGCGGGCAAGCTCACCGTGGACATCGACCGCACGTTTTCGATGGATCAGGCCGCGGACGCGATGCGCTACAGCCAGGAGGGCCACGCGTCCGGCAAGATCGTGCTGACGCCGTTTGCGGGACACGCCGGCTAGGACGTGGCCGGATAGGACGTCTGATAGGGCAAGGCCGGAAGGCGGCAGGTGGGTCAGGATGGCGGAGCAGTTTGCGACGATCGACGATTACATCGCGTCGTTCCCCGAGGACGTCAGGATCATCCTGCAGGAAATCCGGCAGACCATCCACAGCGCGGTCCCGGGGGCTGAAGAGAAGATCAGCTACGCCATACCGACCATCATGTTTGAGGGACACTATCTGGTCTATTTCGCCGGCTGGAAACACCACGTCTCGCTCTACCCCGTACCGGAAGCCGATGCGGCGCTGCAGCACGACATGGAACCGTACCTGGCGGCCAAGGGAACCCTGAAGTTTCCGCTGGGAAGGCCCGTTCCGTACGACCTGATCACCCGGGTGGCCAAGGCTTTGGCCCGGCAGCGCGGCCACGACGCAACCGACGCCTAGTTCCCCCCGGACGGCCCGGACCCCTCACGACGACGAGCCCGCCCCCAGCGGTCAAGCTGTGGGCGGGCCGGTTACGACGACGGGAACACCCTTACGACAGCCGGCCCGCCCCCAGCCGTTGAAGCTGCGGGCGGGCCCGGTGGCGCAGGCTGCGCTGGTCAGTCCTTCTGCGACGCCCGTCCCTTCGGCGCCAGCTCGGCCAGCAGTTCCTTGAGCCGCGCGTCGGTCAGGTACGTCATGCCGGTGAGCACGTCGGTGATCCGGCGCCGGTCCTCCGGCTTGAACCGCGTGCTGTCCAGCATGTCGGAGACCCACAGCCCGTCCATCGCCAGCCGGACGATGATCCCGATGATGCCCACGGGCTCGCGCGGGTCAAGATCCTGCCGGTCCAGCCGCTGGTTAAGGTAGACCAGCGACTCGGCCAGGTTCGGCTGCCGTATTGCCGTCGACAGCAACGCCGTCTGGTTGCGGTCGTTGTTGGCCCTGGCGTCGGAAAACGCCGCGATGTAGGCGCGCTCCTCGGCGCCCAGCGGCTCCGGATCGGCGTCGGCCCGCTCGCCCAGCTCGTGCACCAATTCCATGATGATCGCTTCGACGTCGCGCTCGACCTCGTCGATCGGCGCCCCAGGTTCGAACATGTTGCCCTCCCGTAGTTCCCCGGCGGGTTTGCCGCCTTGGCCAGTCTATCCACGGCGGTGCGGTGCCGCCGCGCCTCGGCATGGCGCGCCGAGCCCGCCCGGCTCCGCCCATATCGTAGTCAACTATTACGACGCCGGCGCCCGTCTTACGTGCCGCGCGTCACCCTTCTCCGGCCGCGGATAGTCTGTACGGGCAACTAATCGAACCCCCCGGAAAGGAGCAGCGTGGCCACCACCAGCGCCATCCGGCCGCGGGCAGACGCGGCATGGATCGTCGTCGTCCTGGCGGGCGTCACGGCCGCGATGCACATCTGGAAGCTGCCGTCGGCCATTCCCGTGATCCGTGACGAGCTCGGCATGTCCCTGGTGCAGGCCGGAGTGCTGCTGGGCGTGGTGCAGGTGGCCGGCATGGTCGGTGGCTTGGCGGTTTCCCTGCTGGCGGAAATGATCGGCGCACGCCGCTGCCTGCTGGCCGGCCTCTGGCTGCTCATCATCGGATCGGTCATCGGGGGGTTCGCCGACTCGGCCGCCGTGCTGATGGCCTGCCGCGCACTTGAAGGGGCGGGCTTCCTGCTGACCACGGTGGTGGCGCCAGGGCTCATCCGGGCGAACACGCCCGGGGTCCGCGTCAACCTGGCGGTCGGCTTCTGGAGCGCGTACCAGGGCTTCGCGACCTTCGCCGGGCTGGTGGCCAGCGCGCTCATCCTGCAGGCCACCAGCTGGCACACGTGGTGGTGGATCATGGCCGCCCTGACGCTCATTCCGATCCCGCTGGTGCTGAAGTTCGTGCCGCAGGACCCGCGGCGCGACGGTTCCGGCCTGCCCGCGGCCACCCGTCGCATCGGCCGCACCGTCCGGTCCCCCAAGCCGTGGATCGCCGGCGTGGTGTTCGCCTGCTACACCGTCCAGTGGATGGCCGTGGTCGGTTTCCTGCCTACCATCTATGAGCAGAACGGGGTCACCGGGATCTGGCCGGGCATCCTGTCCGCGGTGGTCGGCGGCCTGAACGCGCTGGGGGCCATCGGCGCCGCTCCCCTGCTGCAGCGCGGCGTCCCCCCGCGGCTGCTGATGATCCCCACCTTCATCCTGATGGGCACGACGACGGTGCTCACCTTCGGCATCGACTGGACCGTTGCGCCGGGCGGCATGGCCATCCAGTTCGCCTGTGTGGCGCTGTTTTCCATGGTGGGCTCGGTGATCCCGTCCACGCTCACCCGCATGGCCGTGGACTTGGCGCCGGCGGACGGGTCCCCGCCAGCCGCCATGGGGTTGATGCAGCAGATCTTCAACGTCGGCAACTTCACCGGCCCGGCCATGATCGCCTGGCTGGCCACGGTTACCGGCGGCTGGCAGTCCACCTGGTGGATGACCTGCACGTTCGCGGCCCTTGGCATTGGCCTGAGCGTGTACTTGAGCGAGAAACGCCTGGGGCTTAGCTTCGCCCACCGGTAGGTCCGGGCGGGGCGGGGCCGGGTCCGGGCCCGGGCCCGGGGTCCGGACCGGGCGTCCGGTGTGTTCGCTCCCATGTCTCGGACTAACTGCCCATCTTTGGCTACCCCTAAAGCGCGCTGACTAGGCGAAACGCCGGGAGCCGCTGCCAAGACGTGGGAGCGAAAAGCACCGCCACCGGGAACTCCCGCGAAGCTCCCGTCGCACCGCCACGTCCACTCCCGCGAGGCTCCCGCCGCACCGCGACGGGCACTCCTCCGCGAAGCCCGGCCGCGTCGTCGTCGGGCTCTTGCCCTCGCCGCGGCCGAGGAGGAAGCTGGAATCACGGCGAGCGGCCTCCCCCTTTTCCCCAGGAGTGATCAGTGATGACCGATGCGGCCCAGTTCCCGGACCAGCCCCTGACCAACCGCCAGGGCCACAAGGTCTACGACAACCAGAACACGCGAACCATCGGCGCCCGCGGCCCGGCGACCCTGGAGAACTACCAGTTCCTGGAGAAGATGAGCCACTTCGACCGCGAGCGCGTGCCCGAACGCGTGGTGCATGCGCGCGGCACCACGGCCTTCGGCTACTTCGAGGCCTACGGCAAGTGGGGGGACGAGCCGATCGGCAGGTTCACCCGCGCCAAGCTGTTCCAGGAAGCGGGCAAGCGCACCGACCTCGCCATCCGCTTCTCCACCGTGGCCGGCGGCCGTGATTCCTCCGAGGTGGCCCGCGACCCGCGCGGATTCGCCGTGAAGCTCTATACCGAGGACGGCAACTGGGACATGGTCGGCAACAACCTGGGCGTGTTCTTCATCCGCGACGCGATCAAGTTCCCCGACTTCATCCACTCGCAGAAGCCGGACCCGGTAACGTTCGAGGCGTCGGTGCCGAACCGGGCGATGGACTTCTTCAGCCAGTCCCCCGAATCCATGCACATGGTCATGCTGGTCTTCAGCCCGCGCGGCATCCCCGCCGACTACCGGCATATGCAGGGCTTCGGCGTGAACACCTACAAGTGGGTCAACGCCGCCGGCGAGACGGTGCTGGTGAAGTACCACTGGATGCCCAAGCAGGGCGTGAAGTCGCTGACCGCCGAGGACGCCGCGAACGTGCAGGCGCAGACCCTCGGGTCACACACCAAGGACCTCTACGACGCCATCGAAGCCGGCAACTACCCCGAGTGGGAGCTGGTGGTGCAGATGATGTCCGACGACGAGCATCCCGAGCTCGACTTCGACCCGCTGGACGATACCAAGGTCTGGCCGGAGGAGCAGTTCCCTCCCCGGCCGGTCGGCCGGATGGTGCTGGATCGCACCGCCAAGAACTTCTTCGCCGAGAGCGAGCAGATCGCGTTCGGCACCGGCGTGCTGGTGGACGGCCTCGACTTCTCCGACGACAAGATGCTGGTGGGCCGGACGTTCTCCTACAGCGACACCCAGCGTCACCGGGTGGGCCCGAACTACCTGCAGCTTCCGGTCAACAGCCCGAAGGTGCCGGTGGCCACCAACCAGCGGGACGGCCAGTTGACGCACTTTGTGGACACCGCGCCGGGCCAGAACCCGCACGTGAACTACGAGCCGACTATCACCGGCGGGCTGCAGGAGGCGGCGAAGGATTCCGGTTACCACCACGCCGTCGGTCCCGAGATCGGCGGCCGGCTGACCAGGGAACGGATCGAGCGGACCAACGACTACCTGCAGGCCGGCCAGCGGTTCTACCTGCAAGAGGACTGGGAGCGCGAGGACCTGATCACCAACCTGACCAACGCGCTGGCGCAGTGCGACCGGCCGATCCAGGAGCGCATGCTCTGGCACCTCTACATGATTGCGGACGAGCTCGGCCAGGGCGTGGGCGGCGGCATCGGCATCTCGCTGGACGAGGTGAAGGACCTTGGGCCTCTGGCCAGCCAGAACCTTTCCGAAGCGGAGCAGCAGTGGATGGCCAACCTCGGCAAGAACGGGCCGCGGGACGTTTCCGGGCTGACCATGACGCACTGCGTGCCCAACGAACGTGTCAAAGTGGAGCGGTAGCCGTCACCGCGCGACCTCCACGTTTAAGCGGCGGCTGACCTGCGGAAATCCCGGACGTCGGCCGAATCCAGCCCGAATTCCGGCGGCCGGCCGCCCAGCCGGGCCCTCGCCAAGCCGTGGCATCCGCGGTAGCGTCTGTCCATGCGAGTCGCCGTGGTCGGAGCCAGCGGGAACGTCGGTACAGCAGTGCTGCGCCGGCTGCAGAAGGCGCGGGGCGAACGCGCGGACGACGTGGAGATCGTCGGCATCGCGCGGCGGCTGCCCGATGCCACGACGGAACCGTACGACGGCGTCACGTGGGTTTCGCTGGACATCGCCTCCCGCGATGCCCGGGAAAGGCTGACCCAGGCGTTTAAGGGATGCGACGCCGTCGTCCATCTCGCGTGGCTGCTGCAACCGAACCACGATGAAGAGCAGTTGCGCCGGGTGAACGTGGACGGCACCGCGAACGTGCTCGCCGCTGCCACCAACGCCGGCGTCGGGCAAGTGGTTTGCGCCTCGTCGGTCGGCGCGTACAGCCCCGGACCGAAGCACTCCCGTGTCC
The DNA here is from genome assembly GCF_059091365.1 of Arthrobacter sp. MDT2-34-1. Classification (NCBI taxonomy): domain Bacteria; kingdom Bacillati; phylum Actinomycetota; class Actinomycetes; order Micrococcales; family Micrococcaceae; genus Arthrobacter; species Arthrobacter sp. MDT2-34-1. The sequence goes on along the minus strand of NZ_JBNHGO010000003.1, from coordinate 408,950 downwards.
GCGAGGATTGGCCCGCCAGAGGCATCGCCAGCTCGCACTACAGCCGGTTCAAGGGCCAGCAGGAAGCGCTGTTGGACGAGTTCGCCGACGATCACCCGGAAATCAAGGTGGCGCGGCTGCGGCCCGGCCTGATTTTCCAAGCCGAGGCCGGCAGCCAGATCGGCCGCTACTTTGTGGGCCGGTGGATCCCCAAGTTCTTCGTCAACCGGCTGCGGCTGCCGCTGTTCCCGTTCCCCGAGGAGTTCATCTTCCAGGCGTTGCATGCCAACGACGTGGCGGACGCCTACTGGCGGGTGCTGGACCAGGGCGCGAGGGGCGCCTTCAACGTGGCGGCCGAACCGGTGGTAACGCCCGGACTCGTCGCCTCCCTGTTCGGTGCCCGGCGCTGGCTGCCCGTTCCCGTGCCGCTGGTGCGGCAGTTGGTCGGCGCCGCGTGGTCCCTCCGGCTGCTGGCCAGCGACCCCGGCTGGGTGGACATGGCCCGCTACGCTCCGGTCATGGACACCAGCCGGGCCAGGGACGAACTCGGCTGGATACCGCAGGTGGATTCGTTGTCGGCGATCCGTGAAGTCCTGGCGGGAATGGCCGGGGCCGGAGGGGTCACGGAATCCCCCGCGATGCGCCCGCGCAGCCGCTGGACCCGTGCGAAGCCGGAGACCGGCGCGTAGTGTGGCCCCATGGGAAGCCGCGCGAAAAGCGCAGCTGCCCGGTCTGATCCCACAGGACGACCCGCTCGAGAAGGAGGACCTGATGAATCCGAACGAGGAGCGGCGCCCGGAACACCCGGACGACGCGAATGACGACACTCTGACTCCCGCCGACGCAGGCGGCATCGACAAGGAAGTCAACGAGGCCCACATCCCGGTCCACGGTGACGAGAAACTCGCCGACGACCTGGTCAAGAAGGCCTACGGCGACAAGGACCAGGACGGCCGCGGGGACGCGCCCAACGCGCCTTTCCCCGGCTGACTGGCACCGCCCGCACCTCTACCTAGCACCGCCCATCAACCGTCTACAGACAGGAGCACGCTGTGAAAGGGAAACTCACATTCGGCGCCGGCATCGCCCTCGGATTCGTCCTGGGTTCGAAATCCGGAAGGTCCGCCTACGATTCCTTGAAGGCCAAGAGCCAGGAGTTCTGGCAGAACCCAGCGGTACAGGAAAAAGTGCACGAAGCCACCGACATGGTCAAGGAAAAGGCACCAGGCGTCGCCGACCGTGTTACCGAAGCGGCCAAGAAGGCAGGGTCCGCGGCAACCTCCAAGCTGCCCGGCAACCACGGTTCGGGTAAGGACGACGGCGGCACCACGGGCCCCACCACCACCGCCGGCGGCACCACGGGCACCACCACCCTCGGCGACACCACTGGCACCACCTTGGGCGACACCACGATGTCGGATCCGGCGCAGAACGACGAACTCGGGCAGAGCTGGACGGGCGAGGGAGGCACTATGCCGGACGGACCCGCCACCCTCAACAGGGACGACGACCTGCGCCCGCCCGGTGTGTAACCCGCCCGGGATTTTGGCGGGCCCGGCCCCTCGCCGGGGCTCCGCCTGCATTAACGGCAGAGGGAAGGACTGGCATGACGGAGAACGACACCGGCCAGGTCAAAGGTCCGCGGGACCAGTCGGGCACCCCGGCAGATCCGCCGGATGCTCAGGAGCAGCAGGCGGCCGATTCCGCCCCCGAGCCCGAGGGCAAGGAGGGCATGAACATCGCGCCCGGGCCGGCTGAAGAGAAGGACCAGGAAACGCCGGACGACCGCGGGCTCACCACCGACACGAGCCCGAGCGACTGATCCACCGCGGGCACGGCAGCGGTCGTCGGGATACGGCCGCTGCCGTGCCCTGTTCGCCCGCTGCCGTGCCCGTTGGGCCGCTGCCGCGACCGTTGGGCCGCCATTGCTACGCCTTGACCACCGGCAGGTCGCTCCACTCGGTGGTGTAGCGAGGCGAGGAAAATTCGCGTTTCATTGACCACGCCGCGGGTGCCGCCAGCCCGCCCTGCCCGAGGCCGATCGAGGCTTCGCCGAACTTGGTACGCACCGCGCCCAGCAGGTCGCCGATGTGCCGCTGTTCCAAATCGCTGACGAAGGGGTCGAAGGTCTGCTGGCCGGCCGCAGGCTCCAGCCCCGACAGCAGGACCCCGGCCCGGACATAGTGGGCGCCCGGAGTCAGGCAGCCGCGCATGGCAGCCACGGCAGCCTTGGTCAGCTGGATCGGATCCTGAGTAGGCGCCGCCAAGTTGACGCTGGCCGCGGGAAACGATGCCTCGCCGCCGGCGAACCTGCTGGTCCCCGCAGTCACCGTCAGCACCGAGGCGCGGAGCCCCTCGGCCGCCATTCGGGCCGCCCCGCGTTGGGCATAGACCGCCATCACCTGGTCCATCTCCTCGAGGGTGGTCACCGGCGTGGAGAAACTGCGCGAGAACATGATCTGCTGCTTGTCGGCCCGCTCCTCCGCGTGCGGGATACAGGGCGTCCCGTTCAGTTCCAGCACGGTTCGCTGCAGCACCACGGAGAACTTTTTGCGGATTGCCTGCGGGTCGGCGGCCTTGAGGTCTGCGATCGACTCGATCCCGAGGGCGTTCAGCCGTTTCCCCGTCCGTCCGCCCACGCCCCACAGCCCGGTGACCGGGACGCGCGACTGAATCCAGGCGATGTCGGAAGCGGGCATCGAACCCAAGGAGCACACCCCGGCCATGTGGGGATTCCGTTTGGCAACGTGGTTGGCGAACTTCGCCAGCGTCTTGGTCTGCGCCACGCCGACGCTGACCGGCACGCCCACCTGACGACTAACTGCGGCACGGATCCGGCCGGCGGTCTCCAGCAACTGGGCCTCGTCGCCGGGCAGGCCCAGGAACGACTCGTCGATCGAATAGACCTCCTGCCAGGCCCCGAACCGGCCGAGCACTTCCATCACCCGGGCGCTCAGGTCCCCGTACAGCTCGTAGTTGCTGGACCGCGCGACCAGCCCCCAGGCCTTGGCCCGCGGCGCCACCTGGAACCACGGCGTCCCGGTCTTCAGCCCCAGCTGTTTGGCCTCCTCGGAGCGCGCCACCACGCAGCCGTCATTGTTGGAGAGCACGACGACGGGGCGTCCCTCGAGGGACGGATCGAAGACCCGCTCGCAGGAGACGTAGAAATTGTTGACGTCCACCAGCGCGATCCGTTCGCCGGGCCGGCCGGAGGTCGCTCCGCCGGAGCCCGACGGCTGGCCGGAGGTCGCCCCGCCTGCCCCGGGCACGGGGACGCTAGACATGGTGCAGGCAACGGGTGGCGACGCCCCAGATCCTCAGGTCGGCGAGTTCGCCCACCTCGGTGGGAACGCCGCCGTCGTCCGCCTGCAAGCGCACGCCGTCCGCGGTGAGATGCAGGCGCCGGACCACCAGTTCCCCGTCCAGCACCGCGACCACTACCGAACCGTCGCGCGGGGTCAAAGAGCGATCCACTATCAGCTCATCGCCATCACTGATCCCGGCCGCGGCCATCGAGTTTCCGGCCACCCGCATCACAAAGGTGCTGGTGCGGTCGCGGATCAGGTGCCGGTTCAGATCGATGCCGCCGTGGAAGTAGTCCCTGGCCGGCGACGGGAAACCGCGCGCCTCCTCGGGCGCTCCGCTGCCCATCTCCGGGCCCGCCGAAGCACCCGACGGCTGCTCTACACCGAACATCCCGACCCCCGTCTTCGAACAAAGCTTCGAACACAACACTAGCACCGGCCCGCCGTGGCCTACATATGAGCCAGCTCCACTCAAGTTTGGGTAACTTCTGGAATAATCCTGCCGTAGAGGCGTTAACATGAGTCGAAGACACTCACGTTCCACAGGAGGATTATCCATGCCACTGTTCTTCGGACCAGCTTCCGGCAACGGTTCATTCGACGAGTTCCTGGCCCGCTACCTGCAGGGCCAGCGGGCGGCCCAATCCCGCACGGTCGACCTCACCCGGCTGCTCAGCCGCCGCACCCATGAGGTGCTGGCGCAGGCAGCCCGGTTCGCCGCAGGCCTCGGCCACATCGAGGTGGACGCGCTGCACATCCTGCACGTCATGGTCGGCCAGGAGCCGGCCGCCAGCCAGATCAAGCTGACCGGCGCGGACCCGCAGGCCATCGCGCGTTCCGCGGAGCAGGGCCTGCCGGAAAAGACCGGTCCGACCCGGGAAACGCCGTCGCTCACGCCGTCGGCGCAGCGTGCCCTGCTGGATGCGCACCAAGTGGCCCGCGCGTTCGGCTCCACCTACATCGACCCCGAGCACCTCTTCGCCGCCTTCGTGCTGAACCAGGAGACCCCCGCAGGCCAGATCCTGGCCGGCGCGGGCGTCACCCCGCAGGCACTGCAGCAGGCGGCGGAGACAGCTGCGGCGCAGCCCGACGGCCCCACCCCTGCAACCGGCCCGCAACAGAGCACCGGCACCGAGTCGGAAACCCCCATGCTGGACCAGTTCGGCACCGACCTGACGGCCCTGGCCCGGGAGAACCGGCTGGACCCGGTGATCGGCCGCGCGGACGAAATCGCCCAGACCATCGAAATCCTCGCGCGCCGGACCAAGAACAACCCGGTGCTGATCGGCGAGGCCGGCGTGGGCAAGACCGCCATCGCCGAGGGGCTGGCGCAGGCCATCGTGGCCGGCGACGTCCCGGAACAGCTGCGCGGCAAGCGTGTGGTGTCGCTGGATCTGCCGGGCATGCTGGCCGGCACCCGCTACCGCGGCGACTTCGAGGAACGCCTGACCAAGACCCTGGACGAGATCAGCGCCGCGAGCAGCGAACTGATCGTGTTCATCGACGAACTGCATGCCGTGATCGGTGCCGGCGGCGGCGGCGAGGGCGGCATGGACGCCGGCAACATCCTCAAGCCCCGGCTGGCCCGCGGCGAACTGCACCTGCTCGGCGCCACCACCCTGGGCGAGTACCGCAAGGTGGAGAAGGACCCTGCCCTGGAGCGGCGCTTCCAGCCCGTCATGGTCTCAGAACCCTCGATCGAGGACGCCGTCCGCATCCTGTCCGGCCTCAAGGACCGTTACGAAGAACACCACCAGGTGGCCTACACCGAGGCAGCGATCCGGGCCGCCGTCGAGATGTCCTCCCGCTACCTCACCGACCGGTTCCTGCCGGACAAGGCGATCGACCTGATCGACCAGGCCGGCGCGCGGCTGAGCCTGCGACGCGGCCCGCGCGTTGACGTGGAGGCCTTGCGCGGCCGGCTGGCCGAGCTGGAGTCGGCCAAAAACGCCGCCGTCGCCGAGGAACGCTACGAGGACGCCTCGAAGCTGCGCGACGAGATCGAAGAGCTGAAGGCCCGGCTGGAAGCCGCCTCCGCCCAGCAGTCGGCCCCGGGTGCCACGGAAGACCACGACGGCGGGGCCCGCCCCGGCGTCGCGTCTTCCGATGTGGTGGGCGAGGCCGAGATCGCCGAGATCATCTCCCGCGCCACCGGCATTCCGGCCGCCCGGCTGACCCAGGGCGACCGGCAGCGGCTGGCGCGGTTGGAGGAGGACCTGCACGCCCGGGTGATTGGCCAGGACGATGCGGTGGCCGCTATCGCCAGGTCCGTGCGGCGCAACCGCACCGGCATGGGGGACGAGGGCCGGCCCGTCGGCAGCTTCCTGTTCCTGGGCCCGACCGGTGTGGGCAAAACCGAGCTGGCCAAGGCCCTGGCGGAGTCGCTGTTCGGTGACGAGGACGCCATGGTGCGCTTCGACATGAGCGAATACGGCGAGCGCCACACCGTCTCACGGCTGGTCGGCGCCCCTCCGGGCTACGTCGGCTACGGCGAGGCCGGCCAGCTGACCGAGCGCGTCCGCCGGCGCCCGTACTCTGTGGTGCTGCTGGACGAGGTGGAGAAGGCCCACCCGGACGTGTTCAATCTCCTGCTGCAGGTCCTCGACGACGGACGTCTTACGGACGGGCAGGGCCGCACCGTGGACTTCCGCAACACCGTTGTGATCATGACCTCCAATCTCGGCTCGGAGTTCCTGGCCAGCAAGGGCGGAGCGCTGGGCTTCACCGCCAACGACGGGGTGGACGGCTTCGGAAGCGAGCAGGATCTGCGCGCCCGGGTGATGGGCCGGCTGCGCGAAACCATGCGGCCGGAGTTTTTGAACCGGATCGACGAGATCGTGCTGTTCCGCAAGCTGGATCAGGAGCAGCTGCGTTCCATCGTGCGGCTGCAGTTGCGCAAGACCGAAGCCCGGCTGGCGGCCCAGGGCATCGCGCTGGAGGTTGGCGAGGACGCCGTGGAATGGATCGCAGAGGCCGGCTACGAGCCCGAATACGGCGCCCGGCCCCTGCGCCGCGTGATCCAGCGCGAGCTGGATGACCGGATCGCGGACCTGCTGGTGGCCGAGGCCGTTGCAGACGGCGGGCGAATCCGCGTGGCCGCCGGCGACGACGGGCTGCGCGTCGCGGCAGACAGCATGTCCGCTGCGGCATAGCGGCGGCGACTGACGCCGGGCGCGGTTGATGTGCCCGCGCGCACCAATCGCAACCCCGGAGCGATGGCGGGGCACTCCACCGGAGTGGGGTGTCCCGCCGCTCCGGTTCAGGCCAACGACAATGCGGAATAAAGGCGGGGCCTCACGGGCCCTCCTGCCTGCAATCGCGTTCCAGGGGTTCCGGGCCCATGGCCTCGCCCGCGACCCGGTGGTTCAGGGCGAGGGCGCCTCGGCCCGCTCTGGTGTCTCTTCCCCAGTCCCGGAGCGGCCCTGCAGCGACGCCGCCAAGCCGCCGATAATGAGGTCGAGGCCGAAGTCGAACTCGTGGCTGAAGTCGTATCCGGGCTGCAGCACATGCTCCACGGCGAACTCCCGCAGGTGTGGATAGTCCTCGACGGTGAACATCTCCACCATCGGCCCGCCGACCTCCGCCAGGCTGTCCGGCCCGTCGAAAGGCAACGATGCCTCCTGGAGAGCCGTCCCGTAAACGTACGCATCGAGCACCGCATAGGCGTGGGCCGCCAGCGGCAGCGAGAACCCGGCAGCCCGAAGAGTCCCCAGGGTCGCATCGTGGTGGCGCAGGTTTGCCGGTCCCGGCGCGGTGCGCGATTCCATCAAGGCTATGGCCCACGGGTGCCGGCGCAGCACGTCGCGGGCGGAGGCGGCACGCCGCTTCAACTCCGCCTTCCACTCCCGGCCCGGCACCGGCAGCTCTATCTCTTCGAAGACGGCGTCGACGATGCCGTCGAGGATCTCGTCCTTGTTCCGCACGTGGTGGTAGAGCGACATCGGTTTGGCGTCCAGTGCCTGGGCCAGTGAACGAATGGTCAGGCGGGCCAGCCCGCCGCCGTCGGCGATTTCCATGGCGGCGCGGAGCACCCGTTCCCTGCTGAGTGGCTCACGTTGCGCGGGGGCGCTGCCCGGTTTTTTGATCATTGTTCCCGCGACTATAGCATTCTCGTACATTGTACGGTAGCTTCGTACATTGTACGAAGTACTTGGGCTCCACGTCATCCACGTCCTCGAGAAGGAAGTCCCATGGAACCAACAGAATCCACCCCTTCGGCCGCGAACACGCAGCCGGTTCCCGGCAGCGGCTCCCCCGACCCCACAAGACCCACCATGCGCGCGATAGTGCAGACCCGGTACGGAGTCACCGATGCCCTGCACCCCGAAGAAATCGCAGTACCGGAGGTCGGCGAAAACCAGGTCCTCATCAAGGTCCGCGCCGCAGGCCTGGACCGCGGGACATGGCACATGGCCACCGGCCTGCCGTACCCGGTCCGCGCCGTCTCCGGGTGGAAGTCCCCGAAGAACCCGGTCCCCGGGCTTGACGTCGCGGGAACGGTTGCGGCGGTAGGCAGTGCCGTCACGAAATTTTCGATCGGAGACGAAGTCTTCGGTTTCGGCAAGGGTTCCTTCGCGGAATTTGCGGTGGCAGCGGAGTCGCTGCTGGCCCGAAAGCCGGCAGACCTGACTTTCGAGCAGGCAGCGGCCCTTCCGGTCTCCGGCGTGACAGCGCTGCAGGCGCTGCGGGACGCCGGCCGCGTACAGGCCGGGCACCGCGTACTCATCACGGGGGCCTCCGGCGGCGTCGGCACCTACGCCGTGCAGATAGCCACGGCCCTGGGCGCCACGGTCACCGGCGTCTGCAGCGCAGCCAAGGCGGAGCTGGTGCGGAGCCTCGGTGCCGGGACCGTCATCGATTACGCCCGCGAAGACTTTGCGGCAGCAGGACACAAGTATGACGTGATCGTGGACATCGCCGGGAACCCGTCCCTGTCGCGCGTGCGCCGGGCCCTTGCAGCGGACGGCACGGCGGTTATCGTCGGCGGCGAGCACGGCGACCGCTGGACGGGCGGCCTGTTCAGGCCGCTGGGCGGAATGATCCTGTCCCTCTTCAACCGGCAGCGTGTTGTCATGTTCATGGCCCGACAGGCGGCTTCGGACCTCGAACGGCTGAGTGAGCTGATCGTCTCGGGGCAGCTGAAGCCCGTGCTCGACCACACTTATCCGCTGGAGCAGATGCCGGAAGCACTCCGCCGCCTGGAGGCCGGCGAGGTGCGGGGCAAGGTGGTCATCAAGGTCTAGGGGAGCCGACACACAACGCCAAATAGTGGTGCTCGGCATGGCCGGGTAACAGACTGGGAGCGTCACCAGTTCCGGCAGCCCCGCGAAGGAGCCACGGCCATGCTCAAAACCCATCTGCGTCTCAAACCTGTCCTCGAGATTCTGGCGGCGGCAGCCGCAACCGGCACCCGGCCTGACGCCAGGGACGTCATCAGCGAGGCCTTGCGGCGCGTACCGCCGACCGCGCACGAGAAGGAGTTGCTGAGCGGCGGTGTGCCCCGCGGCTTCAAAAACCTGACGACGGCGACCGCGCGGCTGGTGAAAGCCGGCTGGATGTCGAAGGGCCGCGGCGGGTGGGCCATCACCGAGGAGGGGCTGCGGGCGGTCACCGCCTTTCCCGATGCGGCCGAACTGGCCGCGGCCCTCGCGGCGGGAACCCCGCTGCCGGAACCGTCGCCGCCGGCGGCGGAGCCCGCCCTGCCCGCCGACCAACCTGCTGGAGTCGCCGTGGTGGGCGACTTTGGCGTGCTGCTCGGCGCCGACCAAGATTGGGACCCGGCCGACGGGGCGGTGCAGATGCGCTTCGACGCCACGGACGGCTTGTGGAAGCTGGACGCCGAGCTGCCCGCCGGCCGGTATAACTTCAAGTTCGCACTGAACCGCTCGTGGGAGGAAAACTACGGGGCGTACGGCGTGCTTGACGGCGCCAACCACGAGTTCCAGCACGACGGCGGCGCGCTCACCATCGCGTACGACCACGCCATCCATGACCTGGCCGCGACGTCCCGTCTGGTCCGCGCCTGACCCTTCGTGATGAGCGCGTCATGCGCGCCGCCCGTCATACGCGCCGTCGTCCAAGCCCGCCCTCGCCAAGCAGGGACCCCATGCACGGTCGCACTGCGCGTCGTCGTCGTTCAGGCGCCGGCCAGGTGCTCCACCTCCGGCCCCGAACCGGTCGCCACGGACTCGAGGACCTCTTCGGCTTCCTGCAGGTCAATGCCCTTGGACAGCGCAATTTCGGTGACGAGCGGTTTCTTGGCGTACTGCAGCATGTCCTTCTCGGCATGGGACATGTTGCCGTTGGCGTGCAGGCGCCGGGCGAGGTCGCGGACCAGTCCCGCGATCACGAAGATGTCGCCGGTGCGGAGCCGTTCCTGGTTGTCCTTGAAGCGCCGGGACCACTGCGGATCCTCCTCCCGCGAGGCGGCGCGCAGCACGTCGAACAGTGCCTCCAGCTGTCCCTCGTCGAAGACCGGCCGCAGGCCGACCTGCTCGGCACGCTCCAGCGGGACACCGACCGTCAGGTTCGAGTTCTTAACTTCCAGCATGACGTAGCGGCATTCCGCGTCCTGCCGCAGGGGCCGGGTCCCGATGCCTCGGACAACGGCCGGACCGTGGTGTGGGTGAACAAGGGTTTGACCTTCAGCAAACAGCATTTAAGAGTCCTCTGATTCGCACGAGCGCCACACTCGACATCAGTGGACGGAGCGCCCCGGGGCCCTCGCGCCAGACGGTCGTCCCACGGACCGAAACCGCGGCCAGCAGACCGGAGCTTCGATATTGTGAGCACGCGGACCGGCTCGGATCCATGCGGATGGACCCGCCCCAAACCCGCGAGCTTGGCTGCCTCAATTATCTCACGCGTGCGCCTGATGTCCCCGGGAGTACCAACCGGTGGGACCCCTCGAGTCCGGGGGCGCGCGCCGGCAGATGGGGCGCCGCGGCGCCGCGCAACCGGTTGGCGCTGCCCCTTGACTCCCCGGCGGAGCGACTGCCACCATGGCAGTCTCACATGGCGCAAAGTTGCGCATCATGCGCAACTCTTCAGGTCCGGCTGGCGCCAGAACCTCGAAGGAGTAAGCCCCTATGTCGGAGATTCTCGATTCTGGCTCCGCCCAGTTCAACGGCACCGATTCGTCCCGCGTTAACCCCAACCCGGCCGTCACCCTTTACACGCGGCTGCGCAAGTCCCCTTACTTCTGGAAGTCGCGGGAGCACGGCGTCGCGGCCTACAGCGTGTACAACCACACCTACCACCCGCGCCATTACGGCGATCCGGTCAGCGAGTACTGGTCGCTGCTGAACGACGTCACCCTGTGGGACGTCGGCGTGGAGCGGCAGCTGCAGATCAGCGGCCCGCAGGCCTTCGACTTCACCAACATGCTCACCCCGCGGGACCTGACCAAGTGCGAGGTGGGCCAGTGCAAGTACGCTTTCATCACCGCCGCAGACGGGGGCATCATCAACGACCCCATCCTGCTGCGCGTGGAGGAGAACAAGTTCTGGCTCTCGCTGGCGGACAGCGACGTGCACCTGTGGGCCATGGGCCTGGCGCACGCCGGCGGCTGGGACGTCACCGTGGAAGAGGTGGACGTGGCGCCCGTCCAGGTCCAAGGCCCGAAGGCCAAGGGGCTGATGTCCGACCTGTTCGGCCCGCAGATCCTGGACATGCCGTACTACTACATGCAGCACCACACCCTCAACGGCATGGACGTGGTGGTCAGCCGGACCGGCTACACCGGCGAAGTCGGCTACGAGATCTACCTCTACAACGCCACCGCAAACGCCGGGCGCCTCTGGGACACGGTTTGGGAAGCCGGGCAGGCGCACGACCTGCGGGTCATCGGTCCCTGCCACATCCGCCGGATCGAGGCGGGCATGCTGGCCTACGGGTGCGACATCACGCTCGGCACCAACCCATTGGAGGTTGGTTACGACTACAACTGGATGGTGGATCTGGACCAGGAAGCGGACTTCGTGGGCAAGGAAGCGCTCGGCCGCATCCGGGAGAAGGGCATCGACCGGCTGATGGTCGGCGTGGAGATCGGCGGCGAGCCGCTGGGCAGCTACAACGACGGCTCCATGATCGAGCCGTTCCCGGTCTCGGTCGGCGACGGCTCCCCCATCGGGGAGGTCACCAGCGCCTGCCACTCCCCGCGACTGGAACGGAACATCGGCCTGGCCATGGTGCCGATCGACCTCAGCGGCGAAGGCACCACGCTGTCCATCCACACGCCCGAGGGAGTCCGCGAAGGCCAGGTCGTCCAAAAGCCCTTCGTCGACCCCGCCAAGTCCACACCCAAGGACTGAAACCGCCAAAACCACAACGACGGCGGAGCCCACCTGTAGAAGGCGGGCCCCGCCGTCGTTCGCTGCTACGTCCAGGCGACGTCGCGCACAGGGGCGCCGCCCGCTGCGGTGAGCTTGAGCGGGAAGAAGCCGACCCGGCAGCTGGCGGGCAGCGTGGTGGCGTGGTGGCGTGGTGGCGTGCCCGATGGTCTGCACGATCAGGTTGCGGCAGGGCGGCGGGGTTACGGCTCTTGCCGGGCGCCGACGGTGGCGCCTTGGACGCTGGTCTTATCGGCTTCGGATTCATCGTCCCGGGGCGGACCGGCTACGGGCAGGGTAAACGTGAAGACGCTGCCCCGGCCGGGCTCGCTCTCACAGCTGATGCTGCCGCCGTGCCGTTCCACGATGTCCTTGGACAGGGCAAGTCCGAGGCCCAGCCCCGGGATGGAACTACGGCGGGCGGCGGGACTGCGGAAAAACCGCGTGAAGACGTTGCGGCTCTCCTCGGCACCCATCCCCATGCCCCGGTCCGCTACCTCGCATCGAACCATTTCGTCGCCGCCGGTGCAGCTGACCGTGACGTCACCGCCCTGCGGGGAATACTTGATGGCGTTGGACAGCAGGTTATCCAACACCTGCCGGACCCGCGCCGGGTCGCAGACCACCCGCAGGGGAGGCGGCGCCTGTACGGCGAGCGTGATGCCGCCGGCGGCGGCCCGGGGTTCTGCTGCTGCTACGGCCTGCGCCACGATATCCCCGAGATCCGCAGGAACCGGCTGCAGCTCGGAGAAGCCGGCGGCCGTCCCCAGCAAATCCTTGACCAGGGCGAGCAACTGGTGCGAATTGCGGAGGATGGTGTCCAGGCCTGCCGCCATGTTCTCTGGCAAGTCCGGCGTCAGCGCCAGCAACTCGGCATACCCCTGGATGGAGGTCAGCGGAGTTCGCAGTTCGTGGGACACGCTGGACAGGAAATCACTCTTCGCTTCCAGCGCGGACACCAGTTCCGTGACGTCGTTGAAGGCGAGCACGGAGCCTTCGCGCCGGCCGCTGCCGTCGACCATCGCCTGGGCGGACGCGGAGAGTACCCGCTGCCGCGGGGGCCGGCCGAACCAGACCAGGTATTCGGCAAACGACTCGCCCCGCAGTGCGCGGCGGATGGGCCGATCCTGGACGGGCATAAGCGATTTGCCTCCGTCGGCATAGAGCTCGAGCCTGGATTCCGGCGCGTCCTCGTCGCCCGGCGGCAGCGCCAGGCGGCGCAGCTCTTCCTGCCGACGGTTGCGCAGAGTCGGGTTGCCGTCCTCATCGACGGCCAGGACCCCCACGTTCACGGCGTTGACGACGGCTGACAGGAGCCGTTCGCGCTTGTCGCTGGCTTCCAGCAGCGCGCGGAGCCTTGCGTCCTTGGCCTCGACCACCTGCTGCTGTTCCATCATGCTCGCGGTCATGACCCGGACGGTGATTCCGATGGCCAGCATCATGAAGGGGATGAGCAGCGGGTGGATTAACGCATCGAAAGTGACGGCAGGCTGCTTGAGGAACACCGGAATCCACACCATCGCCAGCGCGGCCAGCGCGCCCCCGATGACGGACAGCCGCGGCAGTTGTCCGGAGGCCGCCAGCCAGATCACCGGGAAAGCGGCCAGCAGCCCTACCCCTGTCAGGAGCGACCCGGCGCCTTCGCGCAGCAGGCCGATCGGAATGAAATCCAGCAGCGGGATGATCAGGAACGACGGGTACGGCAGCTTCTCCCACGGAACGAGGAAACACGCCGCCAGCAGTACCGCGTTGAGCACCATGCTGAGTTCAAAGAGCGGATTCACCAGGAGCGGGGGAGAAAAAAGCCACGTGCCCACCCCCAGGAACAGCATGGTGATGGACAGCGGCAACTGGCTCATCACTACCCGCCCGCGCAGTGAGAGGTCGTGGAACTTTACCCGATGCAGGGTCAGCAGGTCGAGGATTTTTTCCATGGCGGCGAACTCCAATATCGTCGTCACGGGCGGATTCTGCAGTGACGGATGTGACAAACGGGAAGATAACCGCCTTAATGAAAGCATGCCAGCTGCCCCCAGCAACCGCCGTGCCGTCATAGTCGAGGACAACGCGGACATCCGCCGGTTGCTGGCCCAAATCGTCTCCGACCAAGGCTTCACGGTTGCGGAGGCAGAAAACGGGCGGGACGGCCTCGAGCTGGTCCGCAACGGCGGCGCCGACCTCATTACGTTGGATTTGAACCTGCCCGATTTAGACGGCATTGAAGTCTGCCGGCAAGTCAGGACCTTTTCCGACGCCTACATACTGATGATTACCGCGCGCGCTGAGGAGCTGGACCGGCTCAGCGGGTTGAACACGGGCGCCGACGATTACATCAGCAAGCCGTTCAGCCCCCGGGAGCTCCAGGCAAGAATCGGAGCGCTTTTCCGCCGCCCGCGATCCCAACCCGTTGAGGCGATTCCTAGCGAAGACCAGAAACGCGCAGCCGAGGTTCAGCGCAGCCTTCTGCCGGCCGAGCCCCTGAGACTTCAAGGCTATGAGATCGGCGGCCGTTGCCGGCCCAGCCGAAGCGTGGGCGGGGACTTTTTCGACTGGTGCGCCACGGAAAACGGACTGCAACTGACGGTCGCCGATGCCATGGGCAAGGGCATGGGCGCTGCCCTTATCGCCGCGACGGTCCGCGCGGTGTTGCGCGCCTCCCACGGACACGCGGACATCGTCCCGGCCTTCCAGGCGGCAAGCCAGTCGCTCGAGAGCGACCTGGCCCAGTCCGACTCCTTCGTCACCATCTTTCACGCCAGGCTGGACGCGGGGAACTCAACGGTCGACTACGTGGACGCGGGGCACGGGCTTGGGCTGCACCTCTACGACGGCGGCCTGCGCCGCCTGCCCTCCGGTGGCCCGCCCGTCGGTGCCGTCCCGGGCAGCACGTGGGCCGCAAGCCGCCTGCTGCTGGAGCCCGGCGAATCGCTCCTTGTACTCAGCGACGGGCTTCTCGACGCCTTCGACTCGGTGGATGCAGCCATGGACGCGGTGGCCGCCGTTGCCAGCTCCGGTGACGATGTCCGGGACGTCTGCGATGCCGTGTTGGACCTGGCCGGCGCCGCGGTGGCGGACGACATCACCGCCGTGATGCTGCGCCGGTGCCCGGCGGACAGCCCGGTACCCTTGTGAAACGTTTTGCCATACGGCTGCTGGTGGTTCTGACGGTCATCCTCGGAACCAACTACCTCGCGTGGCGATGGCTCGACTCGCTCAACTGGTCGGCGTGGTGGATAGCCGTCCCCTTGGTGCTGGCCGAGACCTACAGCCTGATCGACGTCGGACTCTTTGGTTTAACGGTCTGGCGGTTCCGGGAGCGCAAAGCGCCGCCACCGCCTGCGGACGCCACCGTCGACGTTTTCATCACCACCTACGACGAGCCGCTGGACCTCGTCATGGCTACCGCGCTGGCGGCGCGGGACATCCGTTACCCCCACAGCACCTGGATTTTGGACGATGGCGCCAGGCCGGAGCTGGGCGAACTGGCCGCCCGCCACGGGCTGGGCTACCTGACCCGCACCGGTGACTGGGCGGACAAGCCGCGGCACGCCAAAGCGGGCAACCTGAACAACGCGCTGATGATGACCCACGGGGAATTCCTCTTGATCCTCGACGCCGACCAGGTCCCCCGGCCTGACATTCTGGACAAGACGCTGGGGTATTTCAACCAGCGCAGGGTCGCCCTCGTCCAGACCCCCCAGTACTTCAGCAACGTTCCGGCCGACGATCCGCTGGGCAGCCAGGCCCCGCTGTTCTACGGGCCCATTCAGCAAGGCAAGGACGGCTGGAACGCAGCGTTCTTCTGCGGTTCCAATGCCCTGCTCCGGCGCGAAGCGTTGATGCAGCTGGGCCTGGCCGGCTATGTCACCGAAGTCGACCGCGGGGTTCACCGCGCGCTCGCAGGGGCGCGAAGTGCCATCCGCAAGGCCCGAAGGTCCCCGGAGGCGGCAGATCCACTCGTGGCAATGCTGCTCGACGACGTGGAGGCCGCCACCGACACGGCCCGCGCCAGCCTCCGAAGCGGCGGGTCGCTCAGCGAAATCACTTATGACCTCCGGAAGAAGGTCGACGACGCCGTGCGGTCCTTGGTTGCCGAGAACTTCGCGGCCGTGGAAGCGGACCTGGCCGAGATCGCCGCCATGGAACTCGGGGGCACGGCCGGTGTGCCCGAGCCGGACGAATTGGACGGCGCGGTCGAGCGGATGTCCCGGCGGGATTGGTCGCCGCTGGGGGCGCTGGGATCAGTGCAGGCGGTGCTGGACGCCGTCTCGATAGAACGCCCCGACGAGGCCCAGCCGGTGATGCCGTTGGCCACTATCTCCGTGACAGAAGACATGGCGACCTCGATGCGGTTGCATTCGATGGGGTGGCACAGCGTCTACCACCACGAGGTACTCGCCCACGGCCTGGCCCCGGAGGACCTCAAAACCATGCTGACCCAGCGGCTGCGCTGGGCCCAGGGCACCGTCCAGGTCATGCTGCGCGAGAGCCCGCTGGCGCAACGCGGGCTGAGGCTCGGCCAACGGTTGATGTACTTCTCCACGATGTGGAGTTACCTCAGTGGCTTTGCCGCGGTGATCTACTTCGCCGCGCCAATCGTCTACCTCACCCTGGGCATCCTCCCCGTCAACAGCCTGAGCACGGACTTTTTCATCCGGTTCATCCCGTTCATGGTGGTCAACCAACTGCTGTTCGCCGTGGTGGGCAAGGGCGTCAGCACTTGGCGCGGGCAGCAGTACAGCCTCGCCCTCTTCCCCACCTGGATCAAGGCCTGCACGACGGCGGCCCGCAACGTGTGGCTGGGACGGCCCCTCGGCTTTGCCGTCACTCCGAAAGCCCGCCAATCCGGGGGGAGCAGCTGGAACCTGATCACACCCCAGCTGGTCACCATGGCTTTGCTGGTTGCTGCCCTCCTGACGGGCGCGGCAAGACTGGCGGCCGGACTGAACGAACCCGTGGGCACGCTGGTGAACGTGGCCTGGGTTATGTTTGATTTGCTGATTCTGGGCGTGCTGGTCAAGGCCGTCAGGTACAAAGGGTTCAAGCCCGACGAAAGGAACGTGGATGCAGTTCACCGTTGAGACCACGCCCGCCTATGCCGAAGTCATCGGGAGCGGCCGGCTCAACATGGTCGCAGCACCCCGCCTCCGGGAAGTTGTCGCGGCCGTCGTGGCTAAAGGAAACCACCATGTGGTGGTGAATATGGCGGGTACGGAGTTCATGGACTCCTCCGGCCTCGGGGCGCTCATCGGCTGCCTGAAGATCGCCCGGCAAGCCGGGGGCGACCTCCGCATCGCGAACGTGCAGCCGCAGGTGAGGATGGTGCTTGAGCTGACCAGCATGCACCGCGTGCTGACTCCTTACCAGAGCGTCGACGCGGCGTTTTCCGATGACTGAGGTCCTCGCCCGAACGACACGCCAGGGGCTGGCCACGGCCGAAACCGTCGAGGCCCTGCACGAGGACTTCGAGGCGCTGTGGACGAAAGCCGACTTCGTTCCGGACTTGGACCGGATGGCCTTCTCGACTGCCGTGATCGAGGCCGCCACCAATGTGGTCCAGCACGCCGTCCCTGCTTCCGAAACTCCCCTCCAGCTCGGTGTTGAGATCACCATCTGGTCCCGCCGGTTGGAAGCACGCATTTCCGAAATCGGCGCAGCACCTTCCAGCCCCGGCATCTCGAACCCGCAAGAGCACGACGTCGACGACGAGTCGGAGTCAGGGCGCGGACTCAACCTGATCCATGCCTTGGTCAGCACCGTCACCTTCGAGCGCCACGGCGAGGACAACGTATGGGTCCTCTGCCGCCATGCCTCCGAGGACAGCGCCTGAAGCCGCCGTCCGGCTGCTTACCGGCTCCTAGCCGGCCGCGAGCTCCCCGGCGACCAGCCGCCGCGCGACCTCGGTCAGCAGTTCCACGCCGCGCACGGCGTCGTCGTCCCGGGTGAATTCGGCCTCGTTGTGGGAGATCCCTTCGACGCTGGGAACGAAGAGCATGACCGTCGGCACAACGTCCTTCAGGTTCGTCGAGTCGTGGCCGGCCACGGTCATGATATCCGTGTGGCTGAACCCGAGCCGCTCCGCGCTGGCGATGCCGAGCGCCACGCCCGCGGGCTGGTAGGACACCAGTCCCCACCGGTGGGTCAGCTCCAAACCGACCGTCGTCCGGGACACGGCCTCCGCCTCGGCGATCCTTTTGTCCAGCAATTCCATGGCGCGGGCCAGGACGTCCTCATCCGGCGACCGCAGGTCCAGGTTCATGACGGCCTGGCGCGCAATGGTCACTGGCGAGTTGGGCAACACGTACATCTCGGAGACCGAGGTGTGCAGCTGGCCGGGGGCGAACTCCGCGGCGAGGTCGCGGGCGGCGGAGATGACCAGGGCGGCTGCGTAGAGGGCATCCCTGCGGTCCTCCATCCGGGTGGAGCCGGTATGCGACTGCTCCCCGTCCACCGTGACGCGGTACTTGCTCGCCGCCCACGTGCGGTCCACGATTCCGACCTGCGCGCCGGTTTCCTCAAGGCTCCGGCCCTGTTCAATATGGATCTCGGCGTAACGGGCCACGTCGGCGAGCCGGGGGGCGCCGTCGTCGGCGGTGCGGTGGCCGGCGGCCAAGGCCGCGGCAACCGTCGTCCCGGCCGGATCCGCGGTGGCCAGCGCCTCTTCCAGGGGCAGCTTCCCCGTGAAAACCGAACTGCCCATCATGCTGGGCGTGAAGCGGCTGCCTTCCTCGTTGAACCAGTTGACCACGGCCACGTTGTAGACCGGGTCGATCCCGCCCGCGGCAGCTTCGGCCGCCACGCGGGCCGCGGCGTGGGCCCCGGCCAACACGCCGTAGGCGCCGTCGTACCGCCCGGCCAACGGCTGGGAGTCCAGGTGCGAGCCGAGCAAGACATAGGGAGCACCGGGAACAAGTTCAAGGGTCCCGAACTGGTTTCCGGCGGCGTCTACCTTTTCCGTGAAGCCGTGCCGCGCCAGCCACTCGCCGAACCACCGGCGGGTGGCATGGTCCTCCGGCGTACCGGCCTGCCGGTCCACGCCGCCGCCGGCGGTCGCGCCGAACCCGGACATGGCACCGAAGTCGTCAAGAAATTCCTGGCCGGTCGTGCTCATCGTGCTTCCTCCCCCGTCGACGCCGTCGCCGCATCAGCGGATTCCAGTGCCGGAAATTTCTCCGCGCCGAAGCGGATGTCGCCGCCCACCATGGTGGCCAGCACCTGCGTGGCGCCGATGCGCGACGGCTCGACGGCGGTGGGGTCTTGGTCCAAAAAGACCAGGTCGGCCAGCAGGCCCGGTACCAACCGGCCCTTGATGTCCCCCGCTCCCGTCGCCGCCGCGGAACCGACGGTGTAGGCGGCCAGCGCCTCGGCCGCGGTGATCCGCTCGTCGGGGCCGTATACCTCGCCGGACGGGGTCAGCCGCTCCACGAACGATTGGATCACGTCGAGCGGACGGCCGTTGGACACCGGTCGGTCCGAGCTGCCCGGCAACGTAGCGCCGCGCCGCAGCAGGCTGTTGGCCGGGTAGGACGTCGCCGTCCGCTCCGGACCGAGCAGCCGCGCCATGCCGTCGCCGAACTCGGTGATGAAATGCGGCTGCGGCACCAGGACGATGCCGGCCGCGGCGATGCGGTCCAGCTGCTCCGGCCGGATCACGCCGCCGTGCTCGATCCTGTTGGGCAGCGGCCTGTGGCCGTAGGTTTCCTGGGCTTCGGTGATGATGTCGATCGCGTGGTCGATGGCGTGATCCCCGATCGCGTGCATCGCGATGGACCACCCGGCGCGGTACGCCTCGAGGGACGATGCGCGCAGCACTTCGGCGTCCATTTGCAGGTAGCCGTGGTTGTGGGGGCAGCCGACATACTCTTCGGTGACGTAGGCGGTGCTGCCCAGCAGCGATCCGTCGCTGAAGATTTTCACCGGTCCCAGCCGGAGCCAGTCGTCCCCCAAGCCGGTGCGGATGCCGGCATCGAGGCCGCGCGAGACCGGGTCTGCGTCGTGCCCTGGAACCTCGTGCAGGGCATCCAGAACCAGCATGGGTTGCATCCGGACGCTCAGCAGCCCCTTGTCCCGTGCACTCTGGTAGGCGCCGAACTCGCGCGGTGAGTAGCCGATCCAGCCGCCGGCGATGCCTGCGTCGGTGACGCTGGTGATGCCCTCGGTCAGATAGTGGGTGGTCGCGAGGTCCAGCGCGCGTTCGATGGTCGCCAGCGGGTAGGGCAGCATGATGTCCTGCACCAACCGCATGGCGTTCTCTTCCAGCAGCCCGGTGGGCCGGCCCTGGGCATCCGTGACAACGACGCCGCCATCGATCGGCGCGGCAAGGTCGGCGCCGCGTGCGGCGATGAGATCGAGTGCAACACCGTTGACATTGCAGGCGTGGCCGGAGGAGTGCTTGATCCATACCGGGCGGCCGCCGGCGGCAGCATCGAGCCGGTCGCGGTCAGGCTGGGCTCCGCCGTGCAGCAGCGGGCTGTACCCCGAGGCCACCACCCATTCGTCCTCCGCCAGCGTGGACGCGGCGTCGGCTATCACCGCATAGGCCTCATCGAGGCTGGCGACGGTCCCCAAATTCGCTTCCATCAGGCCGAGCCCGAACCAGACGCTGTGGGCGTGCACGTCATTGAAGCCGGGGACGATGACCGCACCGGCGGCGTCGACGACCCTCCGGGCCCGGGGCGCGGCCTGCGGGTCGACGTCGAGTGCCAGCACCTTCCCGTCGTGGATCAGCAGGTTTTCTGCCACCGGATGTCCGGGGTCCTGGGTCAGTATGCGGGCGTTGCGGATCAGGAGATCGACGAGCATGAGTCCTCTTCGTGCTTTCGCTGCGGCGTGCCCGGAGCGGTAGATGGCGCAGCCAGCCGTGCCCGGCGCCGCCTCCATTTCAACACTGGAGCAATGTCACGCTCAATGGACAAAAGACGCCATCTCCGGCGGAAGGATTAGGCAAATGCATAAGATGGATGCATGAGCGAGCCGCGCGTAGAGCCCTTCCCCCACGACGCCAGCCGGCATTGGGACTTCAATCCCGACCCGTCGGCCGAACCTCAGTGGACCGAACTTATCCGGCGCCTGTGGCAGGAACGCGATTTACTGGTCAGCGACTTCCTGGCGCGCTTTGCGGCCATCTCCTATGAGGGGGCGTTGGTTCCGGACGAGGATGTCCGCCGGACAGCGGTGGACACGATGGAGATGTTCCTGTTCCAGATGGCCGGCCTCGAGTTGCCGCCCGATCTTCGGTCCCTGCCGAGGGATGTGGCTTCCCGCCGGGCACGCCAGGGGGTTCCGCTGGAGGCCTTCCTGAGCGCGGTACGCAACGACTTCCGGGTCCTGTGGAAAGGCCTTGAACGCGTTGCGCGGGGGCACGGCACCGACGTGCTCGTTGCCAACATGGACCGGGTCTTGGACACTGTGGAGAGATATGTCAGCAGCATCCAGCAGGCGTTTTCGGAAGAAGAAGCCCTGCTTGCCCGCGACAAGCAGCTGCACCGGCAACGGCTGCTTTCGCGGCTCTTTAACACCGACACCCAAAACACCGGCGAGGTCTCCGACATCGCCGCCGGCTTGGAAGTAGAAAGCTCGGACGTGTTTGAACTGATTGCGGTCACCAAGGAGGCCGCGGCGAAGTTGCCGGACCAGCCGGCGGCCGACCGTCACACCTTCTCCTACGAACGCGCCGGCGCCCTCTACCTTTTCCGGGTAAGCCGAGCCGGACGGACCTGGCAGGACGATCCGCCCGAATTTCCGGCCGGCTATATGCCCGGCGTGGAGGGCCTGGCCGCGATTCCGCAGGCGGCAGCGGCGGCTTTGGTTTTGGCCGCCAAGCACGGTGCCGATACGGGGCTGGCCACCATCGCGGGCACCTGGATGTCCATCGCCCGGGACCTCCTGGAGAAGGCGCTCCCCGGATTCTCGCTCCCCGTCACCACGGCACTGGACCACTGCACGCCGCATGAGCGCCAGCGGTTGCTGCAGGTGGCGCAAAGTTACGGCCGCACCGGTTCGATCAAGGAAACCGCGGAGGAACTTTACTGCCACCGAAACACGGTGGTCAACCGGTTGCATTCGCTGGAGGAAGTCATCGGGCTGGACATGACGGTTCCGGCGCAGGCAGCGCTCGCACTCGTGGCGCTCGCGGACTACAAAAATGGGCACAAGTTGTGAAAAGGCACAAGTAAGCGTTGTCAAGCCGGTGAGTATTGTCATTGTTCAGGGGAATGGCACTACCTTACAGTCGAGAGGTACTTCACAGCTCTACCTCGGGATGTCCTCCGTTCAGGGCCATAGGAATTACGGGCTGCCGCTGCCTCCTCCAACGATGCCGGCCCCGCACAGCTTGAAAGGCAACACGTGACGACGCCGCAATCTCTCAACACCCCCGGCGCTCCGCCGAAAGTCTCCGGCAAGGACGCAGGCAAGATCGCCCGGGCCGCCTTCGTCGGAACGGCTCTCGAGTGGTACGACTACTACCTCTTCGGCACGGCCGCGGCGTTGGTGTTCAACCGCCTGTTCTTCACCGAACTGGATCCCACGGCCGCGTTGCTGGCTTCATTCGCCACCTTCGGCGTCGGCTTCGCAGCCCGCCCGATCGGCGCCATGCTCTTCGGCTACATCGGCGACAAGTACGGCCGCCGGCCCGCCCTGCTGACCACCATCGTCATGATCGGCGTCGCCACCGGCCTGATCGGCCTGCTGCCCGACTTCGGCAGCATCGGCCTGGCGGCCCCGATCCTGCTCGCCGTCCTGCGGCTCGTCCAGGGACTGGCCGTGGGCGGCGAATGGGGCGGCGCGGTCACGATGGCCGTCGAGCACGCCCCGGCCGAGAAGCGCGGCCGGTACGCCGCCCTGGTCCAGGTCGGCTCGCCGGTGGCGACCCTGCTGGCCTCCACGGCGTTCACCCTCGTGCTGCTCTTCCCGTCCGACTTCTTTGACGCCTGGGGCTGGCGCATTCCCTTCCTGCTGGCCTTCCCGATGCTCCTGATCGCCCTGTGGATCCGGCTCAAGGTGGAGGAGTCGCCGATCTTCAAGGATCTGCTGGCCCAGGAAGAGACCTCCAAGGTCCCGGCCTTCGACGTCTTCCGCAACGCCGGCGGCCGCCTGGTGGTTGCCGTGCTCGCCGCCCTGCTGGGCGTGGGCGGCTTCTACATGATCACCACCTTCGTGGTCAGCTACGGCGTCAACACCCTGGGTGTGGACCGCAACGTGATGGTCAACGCCACCCTGATCGCCGCCGTCGCCCAGATCATCGTCACCATCCTGATGGGCCGGCTCGCGGAAAAGATCGGCCCGGGCAAGGTCACCATGTGGGGCGGCATCCTCACCGCCGTCCTGGCCTTCCCGTTGTTCGCCATGATCGACACCAAGTCCCCGCTGCTGATCACCCTGGCCATCACCTTCGGCATCATGCTGATCGCCGTGGCGTACGCGGTCAACGGCGCGCTGCTGACCGAACTGTTCCCGGCGAAACTGCGTTACTCCGGCGTGGCCCTGGGCTACAACATCGCCGGCGCGACCAGCGGCTTCATGCCCATGATCGCCACCGCCATGCTCGGCGTCTCCGGCAACCAATCCTGGGGCGCGGCCATGATCCTTGCCATCATCGCGCTGCTCACGGCCCTCGGCGGGTTCCTCGGCGAACGGCTGCGGGTCAAGGACAAGCAGATCGTAGCCGACAGCTAAGTCCCCACGCCCGCCCCACCCCGGGGCGGGCTCCGGCCTCCGGTGGACACCGCCTCCGGAAGCCAGCCTCTCACCACCTCGCGGGGGAGCCGTCCAGCCGGGCGGCTCCCCCGCGCCATATCAAGGAGCATTCGGATGATCAATGACGAACAGTCCCAACGTATTCTCGATGCCGTCGACGCCGCGTTCGACGCGCAGCTGGCCTTCACCCAGGAGCTGGTGAAGCACCCGTCGCTCCGGACCGCGGAAGGCAGCGCCCAGGACCTGCTGCACACGGCGATGGCCGCCCGCGGCCTGGAAATGGACCGCTGGCAGCTGGATCCCGACGAGCTCGCCACGCATCCGGGCTTCGGCCCCGTCACCGTCTCCTACGACGACGTCGACAATGTTGTCGGCACCTACCGGCCTGCCGCCGAAACCGGCCGCTCGCTCATCCTGAACGGACACGTCGACGTGGTGCCGGAAGGGCCGGAAGAGGCATGGTCGCGCTCCCCCTGGGATGCTCCCATCATCGACGGCTGGATGTACGGCCGCGGCGCCGGCGACATGAAGGCCGGCCTGGCCGCCAACCTCTTCGCGTTCGACGCCGTCAAGGCGGCCGGCCTCGACCCCGCCGGCCGCATCCACTTCCAGTCCGTCGTCGAAGAGGAATGCACCGGCAACGGTTCCCTGTCCGCGCTGATGCGCGGGTACCGGGCGGACGCGGTCATCATTCCCGAGCCCGAAGAGGACATGCTGGTCCGGGCCAACGTCGGGGTGCTCTGGTTCAAGGTGCGTGTCACCGGCAACCCGACCCATCCGCGCGAGATGGGCACCGGCTTCAACGCCATCGACGCCGCCTATACCGCCATCACCGCCCTGCGCGAAGTCGAGGAGAAGTGGAACGCGGAGCGGGGCCGGCACCGCTACTTCGAGGACCTGGAACACCCCATTAACTTCAACTTCGGGCAGATCATCGGCGGCGACTGGCCCTCCAGCGTGCCCGCCTGGTGTGAATTCGATGTGCGGGCGGCCATTTACCCCGGGATCCCGGCCGAGCAGGCCTGGCACGAACTGCAGGAATGCCTCGCCCGGCTGGGGGCCGGCCCCGAGCCGATCAAGGCCGTCGCCACCAAAACCGGATTCTTCTCCGAAGGCTACGTGCTGGAGCCCGGCAGCGAAGCCGAGTCCCTGCTGGAGAGCACGCACGAGCAAGTCTTCGGTCAGGAGCTTGGCAGTTTCACCACTCCCGGCTACCTGGACGGGCGTGTCTTCGCGCTCTATGCCGACACGCCCGCGCTTGTTTACGGCCCGGTCTCCGAAGCGATCCATGGCTTCGACGAGCGGGTATCCATCGAATCGGTCCGTCGAATCACCAAGAGCATCGCTCTGTTCATCGCCAACTGGTGCGGCGTGGAAGAGCGGGCCTGACACAGTCGCCGGCACCCGCGCTTCCTGCCGGTGCCGGCGACCGCCTAGCGGCCCCGCTTCTGGAGGGACTCCATCCGTTGCCGGTTTTCCCACCACTTCAACGTGTGGTTGATCAGCGACCCGAGCACCAAGGACGCTGCGATGGCGAGCAGCACCGCGAACTCGGTGGACAGCTGCGGCCACACGCCCGACGCGGTGCCGATGCCCACCGAGTAGGCGGACCACAGCACACCGGCCAGGGCGGAGTGCGCCAGGAACCGGCGGCCGGGCTGGGGAATCATAGCGGCGGCCACATTGAGCGTCACCCGCCCCATGGGAACAAACCGGGACGTCAGCACCAGCGGCAGCCCCTTGCGGCCCAGCCCGGTGCGGGCCTTGCGGAAGCCTGACTGCCAGTGTCGCCCGGAGAACACCTTCCGCTCGGCGAGGTTGAAGCGGCGCACCAGAAAGAACGTGCCGGCGTCACCCGCTACCGCGCCGGCCAGCATGGCGGCCGCCAGTACGTAAGGGTCGAGGTGGTCCGAGTGCACCGAGAGCGACCCCAGCGCGACGAACAGCGTGGTGCTCGGCACCGGAGGAACCAGCGCGGAAACGGTCACGAAGAGCGCACCGGCAGGGTAGATCCACCAGTAATCCAGGCTGCGCAGCAGTTCGCCGAGTTCGTCCATCCCCCCATCCTCCCCGATGCACGGCGGTGCAGGTGCAACGCTGCATCTGGCGGCACGCTGCAAGCGCCCGTCTAAACTGAGGCCATGAGCAACCTGGAGGCGGCACCGAGGGAAGTTGTCTGTTCACTGGAAGCAGACTCCGCCGACGCGGAGGTCCTGGCGCCGCGTGACGTCCCGCTGGGCGGCATCCGGGCCATGAACGTCCGCCGCACCCTGCCGCAGAAACGGCGCAGCCTGATCGGTTCCTGGTGCTTCCTGGATCATTACGGGCCCGACCTGGTGTCCGGTACCGGCGGCATGCAGGTTCCCCGCCACCCGCACACCGGCCTGGCCACGGTCAGCTGGCTGTTCTCCGGCAAGATCGCGCACCGGGATTCGGCCGGGTTTGAAGCCATCGTGCGCCCGGGGGAAGTGAACCTCATGATCGCCGGCCGGGGCATCTCCCACCAGGAATTTTCGACGCCGGACACCACCGTCCTGCACGGCGCGCAGCTCTGGTTCGCCCTTCCGGACTCGACCCGCAACATGCCGCCGACGTTCGAACATTACGCACCGGAACCCGTCGTCGGCGAGGGGACGGAGTTGCGCGTCTTCTTCGGTTCGCTGGCCGGCTCCACGTCTCCCGTCAACACCTACACCCCTCCGCTGCTCGGTGCCGAGGCCACGCTGCGTGCGGGGTCCCGGCTGGAACTCGCCTTGGACGCCGGGTTCGAACACGGAGTCCTGCTGGATACCGGCGACCTCCGGCTGGACGGAAACGACGTCCCGGTGGACCACTTGGTTTACCTCGCCCCCGGGCGAAAGCGCCTCGTCCTCGAGGCCGGGGACGCCCCGGCCCGGCTGCTGCTCATCGGCGGCCAGCCGCTGGGCGAGCAGATCATCATGTGGTGGAACTTCGTGGGCCGGAGCCATGAGGAGATCGTGGCGTACCGCGCCGCCTGGCAGGCCGAGATCGACGTCGACCCCGCGCCGGAACCCGAAAACGGCACCTATCCGGACGGTGCCCCGTATCCCCGGTTCGGCCCCTTCCCCGACGGGACGCCCGCACCGCTGCCCGCCCCGACGCTGCCGACCGTCCAGCTGCGACCCCGCGGCTGAGCACTGCCGGACCGACCCATCATCAGGAGTAACCATGGAAGCCGACGCCCCCATCGCCGTCCGCAGCAATGCCGGACGGCGCCGCTACGAACTGGTGGACGGCGGCAAGGTGATCGGCAAGGCCCACTGGTTGCCGTTCGAGGGGCCGTCGGGCCCCGAGCGTGTCTTCTTCCACACCACCGTTGACGAGAAGTATGCCGGGCAGGGATTGGCCGGACGCCTGGCCCGCTACTCGCTGGATGACACGGCCGCTGCCGGGGTGTCCGTGGTGACCGTATGCCCCTACATTAAGGCCTACGTCGAAAAGCACCCGGAGTACCTGCCCCAGACCACCCCGGTGCGGCCCGAACACGTGCAAGCGGTCGAACGCGTCGCGGGCTAGGGAGACCGCCGGAACCCTTTGCCGTCGCCAACAGTTCTTAACGGGGAGAGATGACCCCGTGCACCGGCTTCCACCGGGCAGGCAAGGAGCGGAACCGTGGGAATGTTTGACAAGCTGGTCCAAAAGGGCAAGCAAAAGGCCATCCAGTACGCCAAGGAGCAATTGGCCCAACGCACCGGACAGCAGCGCCCGCCGCGGCCCCAGGACTCCGGCCGGGGACCCGGCTACGGCCAGGAGGCAGGCTACGGGCGCGGCCAAAACCGCGAATACGGCCAGGACCCTAACTACGACGGCGGTTACAACCGCGGCTACGGTCAGGACCGTGGTTACGACCGCGGTTACGGGCAGGACCGTGGTTATGGGCAGGACCGCGGCTACGACGGCGGGTACAACCGTGGCGGGGGCGACGGCGGTCAAAGGTATCCGTCCCGGCCGCAGCCTCGCGACGGCAGGCCCGGGCAACCCGCCGGCCGGGACGCCGACCAGGCGGCCATCGCGAAATACAAGTACATGCTGCAGACTGCACCGCCCCAGGACATGGAGCGGGCCCACGCCGAAGCCTTCAACCGGTTGACCCCGCAGCAGCGCGCGATGCTCCGGGACGAGCTCAACAGCCAGCTCCCCGCGGCAGAGCGGGCCGCCTCCGACCGGCCCGAGACGCTGGCCAGGACCGCTACCCGCGCCGAACTGGCGCAGCCGGGCTTCATGGAACGGATCCTCGGCCGGAGCGGAACGGGGCGGGGCGGCGGCCGCCTTGCCGCCGGAGCCGCCGGCGCCGCGGGAGGTCTGGGCGCCGGCCTGCTGGCCGGTGTGGCCGCCGGCTTCGTCGGCTCGGCCATCGCCGGTCCCCTGCTGGAAGGATTCTCCGGCATCGGGGAAGGACTGGCCGGCGCCGCGGAAGGATTCGGCGACACCGTCGCCTCCGCCGGTGAGGGCTTTGCAGACAACGCAGGCTTCGGTGGTTTCTTTGGCGACGGCGCCGAGGGGCTCGGCGACTGGGAGATCTAGCGGATCAGGCACCCGCCTGGGGAGCGTCGTCGTCGGCCTCGGCAACCGGCGGCGCGATCAGCAAGGCGGTGCCCGCGTACGGTCCGAGGTGGAGATAGAAGCTGTGCAGGTCGTCCACCGTGCCGATTGTTTCGCCGCTGAACGCGTCGGTCACTTCGGAGCCCAGCTCCAAAGCTTCGGAGCGGACGGTACCGGCGATTTCCTGCCCGGAGAAGTTCAGGACCGTGACCTCTTGCCCGCCCGAGACCAGTTGGTGGACCATCACCAGCATGCCGCGATGGGAGACGTCGGGAACATCTATCAGGGCGCTCTTGGCGATGCCGTGCTCTTCCCGGACCGCCAGGATGCGTGCCAGCTGCCGGGCGAACGACGCTTCGTCCTCGAGCTGCTCGGGCAGCGTGCCGTACAGGGCCTTGCCCATGGGCATGCCGGAGGTTGACGTCTCGGCTGTCGGGTCGAAACCCATCAGGTCATGGGCGCTGCGGTTGATCCAGCGCGTGTCGCCCCGGGACATCAGCCGGGCCACCCGGCTGCGCTCCAGCGGCAACATCCCGCACAGGTCCCAGCCGGAGAGCGCGAAGACCCCCGGCTGCAGCGCGTTGTACATGGCCAGCAGCAGGTGCACGCGGCAGATCTCGGCCGACTGCTCTTCGGTGATCGAATCCAGGTCGGTGATGCCCAGCACCGCGGTGATCACGCTGGCCGTGGTACAGGCGATTCCGTTGGCGGTGAAGACCAGGTTGTAGGGGGCGGCTTCGCCGGTGATCCCGTCCCGCAGGGTCTGCTGGACCTTGTGGGCCAGCTCCGCGCCGGTGAGCTCCTCGCCGTCGAGCTCGTAGACGTCGTCCTTGTGCTTGGTGGTGAAGTGCACCAGTTCGTAGGTGAGCTCGTCGTGGTTCTGCAGCGCGTGCACCAGCGACGCCTGGTCTACGCCGATGTCCATGGCCAGGCGCAGCGTCAGCCGGAGAAACTCGGTGTCCGCGGTGACCAGGGCGTGGTGGTACGCCGGGCGCGTCACGAAGTCGTAGGACAGGTCCGGGCCGGTTTCCGAGGTGGCCTTGATGTCGTCGATGCTGAGGTTCAGCTCCTGGAAGGTGAAGCCGCCGACCTTGCGGACCATGCTGCCGATGATCTGGTTGGCCGCCGCTGAGAGCGGATGCCCCTCGGACCAGCCCGGCGTTTCCTCGGCGCTCTTCTCCACGCCCAGGAAGCCGTTGGCGTCCAGCCGGAGCGCCCCGGTCCCCAGGTCCACCAGCGAATGCAGGGCATCGCCCATCACCAGGCGCATGCCGGAGAAGGTGGGGTCCAGCCAGTTGATGGACGGCTGGCCGGCCTTGAAGTAGTGCAGATAGACCCAGCGGTGGGCCTTGCCCTCGGTGTCCAGGACCGGCGGGGTGGCGCTCCAGTTGGTTTCCTTGACGCCGGGTTCGTAGAAAATGACCCGCTGGAGTTCGCCTATGATGTAGCCGGCCTGCTGGAGCCGGCGCTCGGTCGCGACGTCGATATTGACCGAGTCCTCGCCCTCGGGGACATCCGGCAGCAGGTCCCAGTCGGACTCCGGGATGTCGATCATGTGGTAGATGCCCGGATAGTCGCGGAAGTTCATCTCCGCCAGCCGGAAGTCTGCTCCCTTGCCGGTGTGGCCGGGCACAATATCGTCCACGATCGTGCCGCCGTGTTCGGCGGCCACCCCGCACATGCTCCGGAACTCGTCCTCGGTGCCGAACAGCGGGTCGATCGCCATGCTAATGCGGTCGAAGTGCCCGTCCACGCTGGGGGTATGGTTCCAGCCGGTCAGGCCGCCGGCCAGCTTCACCGGCCCGATGTGGATGGCCTTGATGCCGATCTGTTGGAAGGCCTCCCAGAGCGCGGCATCGCCCAGCGCCGCCAAGAACGTCTGTCCGGGCCTGGTGATCAGCGACAGCGGGTAGGCCGTGAACCAGACCGAGGCCCGCTCCACCGCCGCCCGCGGATTCGGGTACGCGAACGGGTTCTGCCACATGCTGGCCTGCCCGGAGAGCTGGCGCCCCAAAACCTTCGCGTCGCCCAGCATGGACTGGTTGCGCAGCCACTCCACATAGACCTTGTTGCGCGCGTCCGGCTCGAACGGCGGTTGGCCGGGGACGAACTGGCGGCGGCGGGCCGTGGGGCGCAGCGAGCGGGGACGGGCCGGGTAGAACTGCTCGTCAAAGCTGATGTCCGGCGCCTGGGGTTCGGCGAGGGGCTCGACGGCGGTGTTCCCGCCGTCTGCCGCGGCGGCATCCCCGTCTGCCCTGGCAGCACCCCCGTCCGCCCTCGCGGCAGCACCGCCGTCGTCATGGTTGGTGCGGTCAAGGACGGGATCGTGCCGCAGAACCGAATCCTTCATGGCGTCATCTCCTTTGTGCTCGACGGCTGGAATTCTCCAGACGGGCTCTACCCCCAACATTGCCAGACGGCCGGGGCCACCACTACCCCGGGCCACCGGTCAGCCGGGCGGTTTCAGCAGGAAGTGGACCGCTGCCGGGTACGAGGACCGCGGAACCGTTCCGGTCGTGCTCGTTGTAGGAGCCGACTTCGTACCGGTCGGCTAGCAGCGCGCTTCGGCCGCTTGCTCCACCTTGGCCAGCAGGCGCGCGAGCTGGTCGCGTTCCGTCCGAGTCAATCCGGCGAGCAGGGCGCGTTCGGTGTTCACATGGTCTGGCAGAGCCTTGTTGACGAGGTCCCGCCCTGCGGGCGTGAGGGTAACCTGCTTGCCCCTGCCGTCCGTGATGTCTTTGGTCCTTGTGACCAGCCGCCGCTCTTCCAGCCGGTTTAAGCGCTGGGCGATGGCGGCGGAGGTCACCATGGCGGCCTGGGTCAGCTCCCGTGGACTGAGCGTGTAAGGCTTCCCCGAGCGCAGCAGTGTCGCCAAGACGTCAAAACTGGCCGAATCGAGATCGTGGCGGGCGAACGTTGCCGCCAGCACGGCGTCCACCTTCCGCGACGCGCGGGTGATCCGTCCAATCACTGCCATAGGCGAAACGTCCAGGTCGGGCCGTTCCGCAGCCCACTGCGCCAAAATTTTCGCTACCGGGTCTTCCACGCATCCAGCATAGACGATTCGCTAAGAGCTTAGCTATATTGGCTAAGTGCTTAGCAATCGATGGCTCCTCCTGGCAGCCACTGCCTTCGCCCCGTTGACCTGGGGAACGACCTACGCGGTCACCACCGAACTGCTGCCTGCAGACAAGCCGCTCCTGGCAGCGGCACTGCGGGCGCTACCTGCAGGGCTCCTCCTGCTGTTGATTGTCCGGCGGCTCCCGCAGGGCCCTTGGTGGTGGAAGGCCCCACTGCTCGGCGCACTGAACATCGGCGTTTTCTTCGCCCTGCTGTTTGTTGCCGCCCATCGGTTGCCCGGCGGAGTGGCGGCGACCATTGGCGCCGTGCAGCCTTTGCTGGTGGCTGCCCTGGCCTCGCGTTGGATCGGCGAGCGGCTGACCGGCCCCAAGGTCATTGCAGCGGCCGTCGGCTTGTTTGGCGTCGCGCTGATAGTGCTGCAATCACACGCCGGACTCGACGCGGTGGGGGTCGCGGCCGCCTTGGGCGGCACCTTGTCCATGGGCGCCGGCCTGGTGCTGGCTAAGAAGTGGGGGCAGCCGGATACGGCTCTGGCCGTTACGTGCTGGCAGTTGACGGCCGGTGGTTTGCTGCTGGCACCGCTGGCCCTCCTCATGGAGGGCCCGCTGCCGCAGCTGACCGGTTCGAATATCGGTGGCTACATCTACCTGTCGGTGATCGGAACTGCTGTGGCCTACGCGTTGTGGTTCCGTGGGCTGCAGCTGCTGCCGGCGTTTAGCGTGTCGCTACTGGGACTGTTGAGTCCCGTCGTCGCCACCGCCACCGGATGGCTGGTCCTTTATCAGGAACTCGCCCCCGGTCAAACAGCGGGGGCGTTGCTGATTTTGGCAACACTGGTCGCCTCCAATTCCAAGGCGACGGCAAGGGGCGGGCGGGCCTCCGCCGCCGCGGCAGCCATTCGGCGCATGCACTTCCGCTGGTTCTCGTCTGTCAGACCTTCAGCCGACCGCCAGTTGGCGGAATATGGCGAACCCGTCAGCTGGCGCGGGCCTCGCGGTTCTCGTCCACGTATTCCGCCGTCACCAGGATCGGCAGGTGGTCGGACTGGCCGCGCGGCAGGGTTTCCACGCTTTGAATGTCCAGGCCCAGGGAGGTGGCGAAATCGAAGTGGCCGCGGAACAGCTTGTAGCGCGTGTAGGTCCGGCGGTTGCTCAGGGTCAGTTCGTAGCCCGTTTCCTTGAGGTGCTCAATCAGGTTCTTGGTGAAGAAGGGGTAGTTGAAGTCCCCCACCATCAGCGTCATCTGCTCGCCGTTGCCGCCCATGCCCAGCAGCGCTTCGTGGCCGGCCTTGATCTGGTGCCGGCGCAGGGAGTTGGTGGCCGTCAGCGGCGCGGCGTGAAAGTCACCGACGACGATTTCGTGTTTGCTCTCGTTGTCCACCATTTTGACTCCGAGCAGCCGCTCGTGGGCCGGCGCCAGCACATAATCGTGCAGCGACTTCTTGAGTTCGAAGGTGTTGGTATCGAGTGCGGAGAACCTGTTCTCGTCGTAATAGACAGCCAGCCCCAGCCTGTTTCCCTTGGTCGAATCGGCCAACCGCAGGTGTCCCAGCGTGTGCGGAAGTTTCTCTGTGTCCGCTTCCTGCAGGCACATGACGTCGACGTCGTAGCGGTCGGTCAAATCCTCGAGCTCCGCGCTCGCACTGTGTTTCCGCAGGTTGTAGCTGATGGCTCTCAACAAAGAATCACCCTTCCGTCGCGGTCGCTGTAGCCTGCGCCCATACTACAGAGCCAGCCTTGCGGTTACATTCGGCTGCCGCCTGCCGGGGCGGTCAAAAGGGCGGATTCGCCCCGCATGGAGGCCGGAAACCGGGCACGGATTTCCTTCGACGGCGCGTGCCGGCGGCGACCATCGGGGGTGCGTTCACGGGCAACGGCAGCCATCCCGTCGTGGCTTTAAGGACGGCGGTCCCTCAGGTTCCGCAGAAAGTCCGGTAGCTGCCGAAGTCGTCCGGCGCGGCGGCGGCGTAGCGCTCCAAACCGGGACGCTCGTCGTAGGGGCGGGTCACCGCGTTCAGCAGGCGGCTCAGCGGGTCCAGGTCTCCGTGCGTGGCGGCGTCGAGGGCCTCCTCGACCAGGTGGTTGCGGGGAATGTAGACGGGGTTGACCCGGTCCATCAAACCCGCGTCCGGTCCGAGCGGACGCCATCGTCCCAGCCAGTCATCGAACCCTGCGGGGTCCGGAAACAGGCGCCGGGCCGCTTCTGTTTGGCCCCGGGCGGCCGCGCCGAGGCTGCGGAAGAACGCTGTGTGGTCTACCTTGCCCGCCTGGAGCAGGGCCAGGAGGTCATTCACGAGCAGGGAGGCCCCCGCGGCATCGACCTCGTCGCCCAGGCCGATCTTGCTCCTCGCGCCGGCCAGCCAGGCGGCGCTGTACTCGCTCCTGAAGGCGCCCAGGGCTTCTGACGCGAGCGCGGCCGCCTGCTCTTGATCGTCGTGCAAGAGCGGCAGGAGAGCCTCCGCGAGCCGGGCCAGGTTCCATTCGGCGGCAAGCGGCTGGTTGGCATACGCGTAACGCCCGCCCTCGTCGATGGAACTGAAGACGGAGGCCGGATCGAAGGCGTCCATGAAGGCGCAGGGCCCGTAGTCGATGGTTTCACCTGAGATCGTCATGTTGTCGGTGTTCATGACCCCGTGCACGAATCCCACGAGCATCCACTGCGCCACCAGCGCGGCCTGGGCGCCGATCACTGCCTGAAACAGCGCCAGATACGGGTGCTCGGCCTCGGCGGCCGCCCGATGGTGGCGGGCAATGGCATGGTCGGCGAGCCGGCGCAGGAGGCCGGCGTCACCCGTGGCCCGGGCATACTGGAAACTTCCCACGCGCAGATGGCTGCCGGCCACCCGCGCCAGAACGGCTCCCGGCAACTCGGTGTCACGGTATACCGGCAGCCCCGTGGCCACGACGGCGAGGGAGCGCGTGGTGGGAATGCCCAGGGCATGCATGGCCTCGCTGACCACATATTCGCGCAGCATCGGGCCCACCGCGGCCTGGCCGTCACCGCCCCGCGCGAACGGCGTGGGCCCCGAACCCTTGAGGTGGACGTCGCGCAGCCGGCCGCCCGCATCGGTCAGCTCGCCCAGCAGGAGGGCCCGCCCGTCGCCGAGCCGGGGCGAGTACCAGCCGAACTGGTGGCCGGCGTACGCCTGCGCCACCGGAGTGGCGCCGCCGGGGATCCGGTTGCCTGTCAACAGCCGCAGCCCGTCGGGGCTGCGCAGGGCCGCCGGGTCGATTCCCAATTCGGCGGCCAGCGGCTCGTTGAGAACCAGCAGGCGCGGGTCGGGGGCCTCCTGCGCCCGCCAGGGGACGGCCAACTCCGCAAGCTCGCGGGCGAAGCGGCCATCAAACGCGAGGGTTGATTGTGCTGAAGCACTCATCCCCCAAGAATAACTAGGACACCGCGGGCGGCGTCACCCCAGCCGGCAGATGCCCGGGAACTGCAAAGGAAAGACCACGATGAGCACGCACATCCACAGCATCCTGAACCGGGCCGGAGAAGAGATGGTGTACATCGGACCGGACCACCCTTCCTACGAACTGCTCGCCGGGCTGGTGGCTTCCGTGCACCAAGCCTGGCAGGAAGGCTACGACCAGGGCCGCAGCGGCGGCACGGACGAAAACCCGTACCGCGGCTACTAAAGCGGGCCGCGCCAGCCGGAAAATAGGGCGCACCTACCCCTAGCACTCCCCCCGTGGATAGGCAAAGCTGAAGGCAGGGGAAACTGGCGCCACCACGCTCTTCTGGTTGTCGCCTTCAGCCGGCCGGGGGCGCCGACGCTGAAGAACGTCGCTCCTGCAGTTCCGGCATGGGGCCGGAACGGTCAAAACACAGAGAGGTGTTTCGAGATGACTGACGTAGCAAGCACTACCGGCGAAACCGGCCAGGTCACCACCGGGCTCTATATCGGCGGCGAGGTCCGGGACTCCGGCGAAAAATACGCGGTAGCGGACCCCGGCAAGCCCGGTTCAGTGGTCGGCTACGCGGCGGCCGCCACCCGGCAGGATGTGGCCGACGCCGTCGCCGCCGCGAAGTCCGCCTTCCCCGCGTGGGCGGCGCTCGGCGCCAAGGAACGCGCCGCCCAGCTCGGCGCGGCCATCGAAGGCATCGCCGATCTCCGCGACGAGGACGCGGCGATCCTGTCGCAGGAAAACGGCAAGATCCGCATGGAGGCCTGGGTGGACGCCCTGGTCTTCGAGATCCGCTTCCAGCTCGCCCTCGCCCTCGCGGACGAGGTGGACCAGGGCAAGGTCCTGGAACCGGCTCCGGGCATCCCGGTAACCACCTCCGTGGCGTACCAGCCGCTGGGCGTGGTCACGGTGATTGTTCCGTTCAACTGGCCCATCGCCATCCTCGGCGCCTCGCTGCCGCACGCCCTGCTGGCGGGCAACACCGCGATCGTGAAGCCGCCGCCCACCACCCCGCTGGCAATCACCCGGGTAGTGCAGCGCGTGGCGGAAAAGCTGCCGCCGGGGGTGCTGAATATTGTCACCGGCCAGGACAGCGAGATGGGCGGCCTGATCCAGAACGACGACGTGGCGAAGGTCTGTTTCACCGGCAGCGTGGGCGGCGGCAAGAAGATGATGGAGATGGCGTCCAAGAGCCTGACCCGGGTCACCTTGGAGCTCGGCGGCAACGACCCGGCGGTGGTCCTCGAAGACGCCGTCCTGGACGACACGCACCTGGACCGGCTGTATGCCGCGGTCTTCGACACGACCGGGCAGATCTGCATGGCCGCCAAGCGCATCTATGTGCACCGCTCCCGGCTGGAGGAACTGGTCGCCGGGCTGTCCGAGAGGCTGGAGAAGGCCGTCGTCGGCTACGGCCTGGACGAGGGCACCACCATAGGCCCGCTGCACCAGCCCGCGCAGAAGACCTTCGTCGAAGAACTCATCGCAGAGGCGAAGGCCGCCGGCGCCGACGTCCGCGAATTCGGGGAACTGCCGGCGGACCCGGAGCTGCAGGGCGGCAACTTCCTGCGGCCGGCGTTGGTGGTCGATCCGGACCCGCAGCTGCGCGTGGTCACGCAGGAACAGTTTGGTCCGGTCATCCCGATCCTCCCCTTCGACACCGAAGAGGAAGCACTGGCCCTGGCCAACGACACCTGGGCCGGCCTCTGCGGCTCGGTGTGGACCGCGGACACGGACAAGGCCAACGCCGTCGGCTCGCAACTGGTCTGCGGCTACGTTTGGGTCAACGACCACGGCGCGACCCGCCTGGACCTCCGGGCGCCGTTCGGCGGCATGAAGCACTCGGGCTTCGGCCGGGAACAGGGCATCGAAGGCATCCGTGCGTTCCAGGACACCCGCGCCATCGCCCACCTGGACGAGGCGGCGGCCGCCGCAGGCCACTAAATACGACGACGGCGGGCGGGCTACCGCGGCGGCGGGCGGCCCTTCCTCCGCCCGACGCCGAGGCACCCGAGGAACGGGCCGGCCGCGCGGGCGGCCCGGCCCCGGTTCAGACGGCCTGGGCGGTCCGCCAGCCGCCGCGGTATTCCTTGCGCGCGGTGACGGAGTAGGGCGCCGGGCTGACCACGGCCCGGACTTCCAGCTGCCGGTGCGGTTCCACGGTGGTCTTGCGGGTGCCGCCGTCGGGCTCGCCCCAGACCACGTTCACCTCGGTACCGATTTCGACGTCGGGGTTGACCGTGGCCAGCGACAGCGCCCGCCGCTCGTTGGCGCTGTAACCGGTGAACAGGGACAGGCCCACGTTCGTGCCGCCGGCGTCGACAATGGAATCGTAGTTCGAGGAGCCGTAGTTGGCGTTGGGCAGGTCAAAGTACTTGTAGGGCGTCCCCTCCGTGTCGAACAGCGAGGCGAAGATCTTGGTCATGTCCTCGGCGTTCCAGGCCAGCGTGACCTTCTTCCGCTGCGCCTCGCCGTCGATCTTCTCCAGCGCGTCGCGGCCGATGAAGTCGTGGTCGAACTTGACGAAGGAGCCGTAGCCCAGCTCCCACGGGTTCAGGTAGTAGTCGTCGATGTTGTCGGAGACGAAGCTGCCGGCCACGGCGTTGACGGCTTCGTAGCTGTCCGCGCCCAGCCATTCCCGGTACGGGCGAAGCTCTGCCCCGGAGTAGATGGCCGGCAGCGGGGACGGAATCCAGCCCGATTCCAGGGTGTTGGACGAGTAGGCCCGGGCGCCGACGGCCAGCAGGCCAAACTCCCGGCCGGCGTCCAGGATAAATTCGCGGACGCGCTCGTAGGACTCGTAGGGCCCCCAGAGCTCCAGCCCGGGGGCGCCGGCCATGCCGTGGCGGAGCGTGCGCACCTGTGCCCCGGCCACCTGCATGTGGTCCATGCTGAAGAATTTCAGCTGCTCCACGGTGCCGCCGTTGAGCTTTTCGATGACCTGCCACGCGTTGGGACCCTGGATCTGGAACCGCCAGTACCTGCGCTGCACGGGCTTGCCCATCGGCCGCGACGGCGACCGCCGGTCCACCTGAAGCTCCACGTCGTACCCGCCGGTCTGTCCGTGGAAGAGCAGCCAGTTGGCCGCGGGGGAACGCCCCACGTAGACGAACTGGTCCTCGGCCTCGTGAAAGAGGATGCCGTCGCCGATCACGTGCCCGGACGGCGTCGTCGGCACATATTGCTTGGCCCTGTTTACAGGGAAGGTGGCCACCGAGTTGATTGCGGTGTCGGAGATCAGTCTCAGCGCATCGGGGCCCTTGATGAACAGGTTGTCCATGTGGTGGGACTGGTCGTACAGCACGGCGGTCTCCCGCCAGGCCCGGACCTCGCTGCGCCAGTTCGTGAATTCCGGTGCCACCACCGGATAAACATAGGCGCCGATCTGCGAATTGCGCAGCAGATCCACCGTATTGCCGGCCTGGTCCAGGACGTCCTGCAGGTTCTGTGCACTCATGATTCCCCTATCCCCGCCGGCCGGGGCCGGCGTCTCTTCCATGCCTCCGTTGGCCGAAGGCATGCTGTTCGATTGCGGGCGGCAGGGGAACCGGCTTCTTTAGCGGCCGGGCTCCTCGGCCGCCCGCGTGATGGCATTGGCGACGCTCTTGAGGTGCTTATCCATGGCTGCGGCGGCCCGTTCCGGATCCTTGGCGCAGACCGCGTCCAGAATCTCCAGGTGTTCGGGCAGCGATACGGCCGGCCGGCCCGGCTGCATGGCCAGCCGGAACTGGAACCGGACGCTCTGGCCGCGCAGGCGCGCGATCAGTGCCGCCGCCGTTTCGTGCCGGCTCAATTCGACGACCCGGCGGTGCAGGGTCTTGTTCAGGTCCGAATACTGCAGCAGGTCGCCGGCGGCCACGGCCCGGCTCATGGACTCGCCCAGGGCCTGGAGTTCCCGCACGTCCTCGTCGGTGACCTGTTCGGCGGCCTTGGCCGCGCAGATGGCTTCCAGGGCGGCGCGGACCTCGGTGATTTCCACCGCTTCCTCCACCGCGACCGCGCGCACCCGGGCGCCCCGGTTTTGGATGCGCTCCACCAGCCCCTCCAGCGTCAGCTCCGCCAGCGCCGCCCGGACGGTGGCCCGGCTGGCATGGAACTCGGCGCAGATATCCGCCTCCACCAGTCGCTGGTTGGGCACGAGTTCGCCCCGGTCGATCGCCCTTTTCAGCCCGGCGACGACGGCGGCCGAGTCGGTTGATCGGGGTACGGCAGTTTGGCTGGCGGTGCTCACGGGAGGTTGCTCCATGCTTGGATAGTGTGCTGACAAAGTTGTTGCCAATAACCTAGCCCATCGGTTCTCAGTGCGTGTCCGGCACCTCGACGGGCGGTGTGCCGTGGGTATGGAAGGTCGAGATGGTCTGCATCCCCCAGGCCTGGCCCTTCTTCCGTTCCGTCTCGGTCCAGACCACCGGTTCCCAGTCCGGCGCCAGCAGGAGCCGCGCGCCGGCGTTTGCGAACTCGATGCGGTTTCCGCCCGGCTCGTAGACGTAGAGGAAGAACGTCTGGTTGATCGTGTGCTTGTGCGGGCCGGACTCGATGTGGATGCCGTTCTCCAGGAAGATGTCGGCGGCCTTGAGGATGTCTTCGCGGGTGTCCGGGGCGAAGGCGATGTGGTGCAGGCGGCCGGAGGCGCCCAGGTGGTCGGCCGAGTAGACCAGGTCATAGGACTTCTGGCCGAACCGGAACCAATGGGCCGCGATGCGTCCGTTGTCCAGCCGGATCAGTTCGCTGTCCTTCAGGCCCAAGACGTCGGCCGAGAACTTCGCGTTCTCCTCCACATTGGCCGCCAGGTAGTTGATGTGGTCCAGCCGGCGGGCGTTGACCCCGTGGCCGGGGAAGCGGGACGCCTGGTTTTTCAGGGCCGGCTTGTCGTCCGTGGCCCGGTACCACTCGGTCTCGTAGTAGACGGACATCGGGTGGCCGTCCGGGTCCGCGAAGTGGAAGGACGGCCCGACGCCGAATTCCCCGTCCCGCCACTGTCCGCCCCGCCCGGATTCCTGGATCGAAGCCACCAGCCGGTCCAGCGCCTCGGGTGAGGCCGCCCGGTGCGCGACCAGTCCGACGCCGGAGGCTTGGCGCGGGGTGAGCTTGATGCTCCAGTTTTCGTAGTCGTCCCAGGTGCGCAGGAAGACCGAGGCT
Source organism: Arthrobacter sp. MDT2-34-1 (assembly GCF_059091365.1). NCBI lineage: Bacteria > Bacillati > Actinomycetota > Actinomycetes > Micrococcales > Micrococcaceae > Arthrobacter > Arthrobacter sp. MDT2-34-1. The sequence goes on along the minus strand of NZ_JBNHGO010000003.1, from coordinate 369,449 downwards.
CCGGCGCGGGCGACCTCCCGCATGGCCAGCAGGTCGTTAAAGAACCGGTAGCTCTCGTCGAACTTGTCGGTGAACAGTTCGATGTTGCCCAGGTGGGCGATGTCGCGGTGCTGGGGTGTCATGGTCTTCCTTCACGTGGTTGCGGGGCGGCCCGGTCTCGGGGAAAGACGGTGCCGTCGAACAGCTTCCGCGCCGTCCGCAGCACCGTGGAGGAAGTGGTGGTGATGCCGGCGGGACCGTCGGCCAGTTCCGCGCCGACGTCCAGGTAGCCGGTAGGGTGCTCGAGCCGCAGCGGCCTCCCGCCCGCGGGGAGCCGGGCCAGTTCGTGTCCGACGGCGTTCGGCAGCTGGATGCCGGCCGCCACGGTGGTGGCGCCGAGCACGCCGAGGGACGTGTGGCAGCGCACCGGCAGGAAGCTGCGGGTGTTGACCGTGCCCCCGTTCCGCGGCGCGGAGAGCAGCACCAGCTTCGGCACGGTCTTGCCGGACACGTCGCCCATGCCCATCAGCTTCGCCGCCTCCCGTCGGATCCGGGCCAGCCGGTCGGCCAGGGCGGTGTCGGCTTCCAGCTCGGCCGGATCCTCGTAGCCGGTGACCTCGAGGTCGGCCGCCCGCAGCAGGACCGACGGCATGCCGTTGTCCACGCAGGTAACGTCGACGCCGTCCGCCACGTCCGTCTCCCGCCCGGTGGGCAGCAGCGCCCCGGTGGAGGATCCGGCCGTGTCGGCGAAGTCAAGGGTGACCGGGGCGGCCGTACCGGGCACGCCGTCGATGGCCGCGTCCCCGCGGTAGTCCACCCGGCCGCCGGGCGTCGGGAAGGTGGCCGTGGCCCTGCTGTCCGAATTCACCATCCGGATGCGCACCGCCGTCGTGCTTCCCTGCGCCGGAAGCAGGCCGCGTTCGACGGCGAAGGGTCCGACGCCGGCGAGGATGTTGCCGCAGTTCTGGCTGTCCGTGACCGTCGCCTCGTCCACGGCGACCTGCAGGAACAGGTAGTCCACGTCGGTCTCTTCGCCGGCCGACGGCGAGATGACCGCCACTTTGCTGGTCAGCGGGTGCGACCCGCCGATGCCGTCGATCTGGCGGGCGTCCGGGCTGCCCATGATCCGCAGCAGCAGGTCGTCGCGGCCGGCGCTGTCCGCCGGCAGGTCCCGGGCCAGGAAGTAGGCACCCTTGGAGGTGCCGCCGCGCATCAGCATGCAGCGGACGCCGTGGTCGTAGTCCCCGCCGGCTCCGGAAGGTGCGGCCGCGCCCAAGGGCCGGGCATCGCCGTCGTGCTCAGCCGTCATAGTCCTCGGCCGCCACGTACTGAACGCCGAGCTTCTCCAGCACCGGCCGCAAACCGTAGTAGTCCAGGCCCAGCGTCCCCTCCTGGAACCGGGACCGGGTCTTCTCCTCCTTGTCCAGGCGCGCCTGCGAAGCTTCGACCGCTGCCGGTGCTTCCAGCCGCGGCACGCAGACCACGCCGTCGTCGTCGGCCACGATCACGTCGCCCGGCCGGACCGTGACCCGGCCCAGAGTGATGGGAACGTTGACCGCCCCGGCGCTCGCCTTCACCGTGCCCTGGGCGTGGACGGCCGCGGACCAGGCGGGGAAGCCCATCGCCTGCAGTTCGGCCACGTCGCGCACCCCGGTGCTGGTGACCACGCCGCGGACGCCGCGGTACTGCAGGGCGGTGGCGAAGAGTTCGCCGAACAGGCCGTCGGTGCATTCGGACGTCGTGGTGACCACCAGGATGTCCCCGGGGCGGCACTGCTCAATGGCCGCGTGGATCATCAGGTTGTCGCCGGGCCAGCAAAGCACCGTGACGGCGGTGCCGGCCACCCGGACGCCGGACTGGATCGGCCGGAACTGCGGGCCGGCCAGGCCTGTGCGGCCCATCGCCTCGTGGACCGTGGCCACGCCGAAGCCTGCGAGCGCGTTGGCGTCGGCCAGCTCGGCGCGGGGCGGGTTGGTGACGATGACGTTTCTCATGCCAGCGTGCCGGTCACTTGGGGGTAGTAGCGCATGTACGCCTCGCCCTTGGTGTCCGTGGGGAAGCCGAGGTTGGGGCCGGCGTTGCGTTTGACCTGCACGCCGCGGCGCGTGGCCAGGTCCGTGTAGTAATCCCACATGTGCTGCTGCGCTGGCAGGCATTCCATCGCCGTGCGTTTGGCCGGGAAGGCCGCCGTGATGTCGAGCAGCACGTTGGGCTTGAAGTCGCTTTGTTCCGGCTGGTGCGGTTCGAAGAAGAACACCGGCGGGGCGCCCAGCGGGTCGCCCGGGGCGTCGTAGCCGATGGCCTGCGCCAGCACCCGCGCGTCCAGCGCCATCCTTGCGGCGACCGGGTGGTCCCCGTTGTAGGGGTCGGCCAGCGGATGGGTCAGCACCACCGTGGGCTTGACCTCGCGGTAGATCCTGACCAGCTCGTCCACCAGTTCCCGCGTGGGCACCAGCGGATAGTCGCCGGCGTCCAGGAACCGGACCTCGGCGCCGAGCGCCGCGGCGGCGTTCTCCGCCTCCTGCCGGCGGATCGCCTTGATCTCTTCCAGTTCCTTGCCCTCGCGCCAGGCCTTGGCGGACTCGCCGCGTTCTCCGTAGGACAGGCACACGACGACGGCGCGTTCCCCGCGCTGTGCCGCGGCGGCAATGGCGCCGCCGGCCCGCCAGACAAAATCGCCCGCGTGCGCGCTGACCACCAACAGGGCCGGCTCGGTGTCGCTCAAAGGTCCTCCCGTGGTCGTTGTCCTAGGGGAAGTCAACCACCGGGAACCATAATCGTCAACAATTCTGGTTCCACTTCCCGCGGGCGCCGCCAGACCGGCAAAATATGCCCTTCCCACCAGGAGCCTCCGGGTCCCGGGCCTGCTAAATTGTTGGCAACAAACTGCGAGCCCTCGGAAGGCAGGGCGCCATGACTACCTACCCGCAGAAGCCCCCGGCAGGAGCGCCGTCGGTAGAAGACCAGGGGCGGTTGATCGTTCAGGGCACCGACCGGCCGGGCATCGTCGCCAGCGTTTCCACCCTGCTGACCGAGGCCGGCGCCAATATCGTCTCGCTGGATCAGCACTCGACCAATCCCGAAGGCGGCCGGTTTTTCCAACGGACGGTTTTCCATTTGCCCCATCTGACGGCCCGGGTGGAGCAGTTGGCGCACAGCCTGGAGCAGCAGCTGTCCGGCGACCCGGACCTGTCGTGGCGGCTGGTGGAAGTCAGCCGGCAGAAGCGCGTGGCGATCTTCGTGTCCAAGTCCGACCACTGCGTGCTGGACTTGCTCTGGCGGCAGCGGCGGGGCGAGCTGCCGGTGAGCATCGCCATGGTCGTCTCCAACCATCCCGATCTCAGCTCCGATGTCCGCCAGTTCGGGATCCCCTACTTCCACGTGCCGGTGGACAAGGATGACAAGGCCGCGGCCGAGAGGCGCCACCTGGAGCTGCTGAAGGGCAACGTGGACCTGGTGGTCCTGGCCCGGTACATGCAGATCATCTCGCCCGGCTTCCTGGAGGAGGTGGGCGTCCCAGTGATCAACATCCACCACTCGTTCCTCCCCGCCTTCATCGGCGCGGCGCCCTACCGCAAGGCCAAGGAACGCGGCGTCAAACTCATCGGGGCCACGGCCCACTACGTCACGGAAGACCTGGACGAGGGGCCGATCATCGACCAGGACGTCATCAGGGTTTCGCACGGCGACTCCGCCGAGGACCTCGCCCGGCTGGGCGCCGACGTGGAACGCAGCGTCCTGTCCCGCGCGGTGATGGCCCACTGCGAGGACCGGGTGCTGCGCGACGGCAACAGCACCATCGTGTTCTAGAAGGCGGCGGCTCCTCCGGGCCACGTTGCCGCCGCCGCCGGCCCGTTGATCGTCGACGACGTGGCCGGGTGCCCGGTCAGGAGCGGTAGGTCTTCCGCGCGAAGTCGGCGTACGGCACCGGGGCGACCGTCGCCCGGATCTCCACCTGGCGGTGCGGCTCGACCTGGGGCTTGCGGGTATTGGGCTCCTCGCCCCAGAGCACGGTGACTTCCGTGCCCGGTGCGCTGTGCCGCTTCTCCACGGTGGCCAGCGACAGGAAGGCCTGCTCGTTGGCCGCATAGCCGCAGTCGAAGGACAGGCCGGCGGGTTCCCCACCTGCCAGCACCTGGTCCACCTGGTAGAACGCGTAGCGGGCCTTGGGCATGTCGAAGTACTTGGCCGGCAGCCCGTCCTCGCCGAGCGACTTGAACACGCTCGCCACGTCGTCGCTGTTCCAGACCAGGGTGACCTTTTCGCGGGCCGGGTTCTCCCGCATCCGCTCCAGGGCGCTCCGGCCCAGGAAGTCATGGTCGAAGGAGACCACGCGGCCGTAGTTCAGGTCCCACGGCGTCAGGTAGTAATCCTCGATGTTTGGAGAGGCGAAGCTGCCGCCGAGCGACCCGGCGGCCGCGAGCGGCAGCCACTTCCTGTAGTCGGCGAGCCGGTCCCCGCTGAAGATGGCGGGCACGGGCGTCGGCACCCATCCGGAGCCGAGCGGGGAGGTGGAATAGGCCTTGGCTCCCACTTGGCGCAGGTCAAGCTCTTCGCCCGCCTCGAGGATGGCCTGGCGGACGCGTTCGCCCTCCTTCCACGGGCCGAAGATCTCGAATCCGGCCTGGCCGGCAATGCCGTGCCGGATCGCCCGGACCCGGCAGCCAGCGATCCTGAAGCCGGTCATGTGGAAGAACTTCACGTCGGGGACCGGTCCACCGGTGAGCTTCTCCACCAGCGGAAGCGCCTGCGGCCCCTGCAGCTCGTACCGGTAGATCTTCGGGTTGCCGGTCCGGACCAGGGAGTTGCCGTCGCGCTCGGCGGTGGCGTCGTAGCCGCCCTTCTCCAGATGGAACTGCACCCAGTCCACGACCATGTGGTGGCCCACGAGGTTGAAGCTGCACTCGGCCAGGCAGGCCAGGACGGCGTCACCGATCAGGTGGCCGTCCTCGTTGACGGCGACGAACTGCTTCGCGGTGTCCGGCCGGAAGTTGGCGAACTTGTTCACGCCCAGGTCGCTGAGCAGCTTCAGGGCGTCGGGCCCGTCGAGGAACAGGTCGGTCATGTGGTGGGACTGGTCCAGCAGGGCAACGGACCGGTCCCAGGCCCGTTGCTCCGACCGCCAGTTGGTGAACTCCGGCTGGATCGGAAAGACGATGGGCGGCGCGGGCAGGTTCCGCAGCAGCTCCACCGGGTTGCCGGTGCGTTGGATGGCCGCTTCGAGGTTTTCGGCAGGCATGTCGTTCTCCCTATCCGTGTTCTGGTTCTTCGGCCGGGCCGGTGGCCGGCCGCCCGGTTCGCGGCCCGGGCGGCGGCCGTTTCGTTTAGCCGGGGATTTCGGCGAACACCGGGATCACCAGGTGCGAGGCGGACTGCCCGCCGGTGTGGATGCGGTGCTCTCCGCGGTTGACGGAGTCCTCGTGGCGGGCGTAGAGGTCGGGCTTGGGGTAGCGCATGACGTCGGACCCCTGCACCACCAGGACCAGGGTGTCCCCGGCCTCGAAGCGGGTACCGGAGGGCAGGATCTCGATCTCCAGCCGGACCGGGCCGTCCTGGGGCAGCGGCAGGGCCCGCCGGTGGGCCAGCACCGGCAGGTAGTCGGTGGAGCGGTCCGGATCCAGTTCGCGGTGGGAGGCGCGCTGCCAGCCCACGGCGACGGGGCCGTCGTCGAAAATGGCGTAGTAGGGGAAGCCGACGACCGTGCCGTCCCGGTCCTTCTTGAACAGTGCCACGAAGACGTCCAGGTCGCCGGCGTCCGGGGCGGACAGGAAGAGCACGGCCTTGGCGTGGCCCACGAGCATGGTCTCCTCGCGGAAGGCGAGGCTGAATTCCGCCCGGTGCGGCCGCAGCCCGCTGCCGAGCGAATCGTAGCCGGCGGCGGCTTCTGCGGCGGGCGGCTCGTCCGTGAGCGAGCCGGCCGCGGCATCGAGGTAAAGGGTGCGGTACCGGGTCTGCGGTGCCGGCCAATCCGCGGCAGCGTAGGTGCTCCCCTCGTAGAAGCGGTCCCGTACCTCCAGCCGCACCCGCGGCCAGTCCGCCAGGCCGCCGTCCCGCCCGTGGAGGAAGTGGTCGAAGAAGGCCCGCTGCTGCTCCACCATGCCGGGGCGGTAGTACTCGGCCCACTTCTTCCGGCCGTGCACGTACAGCCATTTCTCCTCGGAGGCGATCCGGCGGAAGCCCTCCAGGGTGCCCCGCGTGTGCAGCCCCTGGTCCGACCAGCTGGCGACGACGAAGGCCGGCACGGTGACCTTCTCCAGGTCGGCGCTCTTGGACTCCCAGAACGCGTCGTAGAACGGATGCGCGGCCGTTTCGGCTTCCAGGTCTTCGATGGGGCCGGTGGCGTAGCCCCAGCGTTCCCAGATGTAGGGCCAAAACCACGTTTCCGGGATGCCGCCGTGCCGCGCCACTTCCCGGTAGGTGTCGGTCCAGCCTTCCCAGGGGTTGATCGCGGCCAGGTGCGGCGGGTTCAGCTCCGCCACGCGCCACTGGGACACGGTCAGGTAGGAGACGCCGGACAGCCCGACCTTGCCGTTGCTCCATTGCTGCCCGCCGGCCCACTCGATCAGGTCGCAGAAGTCCCTGGCTTCCTCCGGAGAGCAGTAGGTGGCCGCGCCCTCCGAGTACCAGGTGCCCGGAATGTCGGCCACGACGACGGCGTAGCCATGCGGCACCCAGTAGGCGGGGTCCGGCGCCTCGAACGTCGTCAGTTCGCTGGTGTATCCGGCCTGCACCCCGCTGGTGGGGCGGACCTGGCCCAGCTGCTCGGTGATGTGCTTTCCGTACGGCGACCAGCTGACCAGCGGAGCGGCCGGCTCCGCGCCGTCGGGCCGATAGACGTCCACGCGGATCACCGCGCCGGACGAGGCGGCCACGGCGACGTCCCGCTCGATGACCATGCCGGGCAGATGTTCGGTCCGCGGCTGGGGCGGACGGGCGCCGCGCTCTTCCGGAGCATGGCGGTGCCCCCTGAAGAGATACGGGATGGAGCCAGACATCGTGTCCGCCTTTCCGCAGTGCAGCCGTGGCCGCCGCCGAACGCGCGTGTTTCGCCTGTCCCGCGGCGGGCCATAACGTTCGCGCAACCACCTTGACATGAGATAGACCACATCGTTAGCTTCAATGTCAACATTCTTGTTAGCACCACCGGCGCGCGGCGCCGGAATCGAGCAGTCTCCCGCCTCCAGGAAGCGTTGAATCCATGTGGCGTATGGCAGAGAGTGTGCGGCCATGACGGCCAGGCTGACCGTTGAGGATGTTTCTCTGCACTTCGGCGGGATCAAGGTGTTGGATTCCGTTTCCTTCGAGGTGGAGCCGTCGACGGTTTTCGGGCTCATCGGCCCCAATGGCGCCGGCAAGACCTCCCTGTTCAACTGCGTCAGCGGGCACTACAAGCCGTCGTCGGGATCCATCGGCATCGACGGCGCGGACGTCCTCTCCCGTGCACCGTCCGCCCTGGCGCGGATGGGGCTGGCCCGCACGTTCCAGCATCCCGCGCTGCAGCTGGACCAAACGGTGCTGGATAACGTGCTCTTGGGCGGCCACTCACGGTTGTCCGGCGGCGCGCTGTCCTGGGCGCTGCGGCTCCCGCACGCCGTCCGCGGCGAGCGGGAACTCCGCCGGCAGGCCCATGACGTTCTGGCGCGGTTGGACCTGGACTGGGCCACCCGCCTGCCGGCGGGCGAGCTCGCCCACGGCTTCCGCAAGCGGGTGGAGTTGTGCCGGGCGCTGCTCAGCCAGCCCAAACTGCTGCTGCTCGATGAGCCGGCCGCCGGGCTTTCCCATGCGGAAGTCGAGGACCTGATCGGCTGGATCAGGAACCTGCGCGCGGAATTCGAGCTGACCATCGTCGTCGTCGAACATCACATGGGCCTGATTGCCGCGGTGACGGACCGGTTGGCCGTGCTCAACCAGGGGCGGAAGCTGGCGGAGGGCACGGCCGCCGAGGTCCGGCAGGATCCGCGCGTGGTCGAGGCGTACCTCGGGCAGGGGGCGGCGTGATGGGCCTCCTCGAACTCTCCAACGTGCGCGCCTGGTACGGCCGGGCCGTGGCGCTGCACGGCATCAGCCTGAGCGTGGCCGACGGCGGTGCCACCGGCATCCTGGGGGCCAACGGCGCCGGCAAGACCACGACGTTGCGCACCATCAGCGGCCTGGTCAAGACCAGCGGGGACATCACCTTCGACGGCCGCAGGATCACCGGGATGCGGCCCGACCAGGTGGCCCGGCTGGGCATTGCCCACGTGCCGCAGGACCGCGGCACCCTGGCCAACCTCAGCGTGCAGGACAACCTGCTGGTCGGTGCCTACCGGCGCAAGGACCAGCGCGGCGTCGCCGCCGACCGGGACCACTATTTCGACCTCTTCCCGCAGCTCGCGGCGCGGAGCAAGACTCCCGCCGCCGCGCTGTCCGGCGGCGAGCAGCAGATGCTTGCGATCGGCCGCGCCTTCATGTCCGCGCCCAAACTGGTGCTGCTGGACGAGCCGTCCCTGGGGCTGGCGCCCAGCACCGCCGGCCAGGTCTACGAGGCGATCGCCAAACTGCGCACCGAAACGGGGCTGTCCATGGTGGTGGTGGAACAGAACGCCGCCCTGGCCTTCTCCATTGTGGACGAGGCCACGGTCCTGGAAACCGGGCACACCGTGCTGTCCGGGCCGCGCGAAGAGCTCATGGGCATGGACGCCATCCGCAAAGCGTACCTGGGAGGGTGAGCCGTGGATTCACTGTTCCTGCAGCTCATCATCGACGGCCTGGGCAACGGGGCCATCTACGCCGCCCTGGCGCTGGCCATCGTGCTGGTGAACCGGGCCACCGGGCTGATCAATTTTGCGCAGGGCGCCATGGCGGTCTTCTCCACCTTCCTGGCCTGGACCCTGTGGCAGGCCGGCATTCCGCCGGCGCTCGCCATCCCCCTGGCCATCCTGATCTCCGCGCCGCTGGGCGCCGGGGTGGAGCGCCTGATCATGCGCCGCTTCGAGCGCGGGCTGCCCGACACCGCCATCATCGTCACGGTGGCCCTGCTGGTGCTGTTCACCGGGCTGGCCGGCCTGTTCTGGGGCTACAACTCCCAGCAGTTCCCCTCCCTCTTCCCGCTGGGCACCTTCCAGGTCGCCGGGGCCTTCATCAGCTATCAGTCGCTGGGCAACATCGTGGTGCTGCTGCTGGTGGTGCTGGCCCTGCAGCTGCTGTTCAAGAAAACCAAGCTCGGCCTGGCCCTGCGGGCGGTGGCGGACAACCCGGAGTCCAGCGCGCTCTCGGGCATCCCGGTGGGCCGGCTGCTCATGGTCGGCTGGGCCCTGGCCGCGGTGCTGGGCGCCATCGCGGGCGTGTTGATCGCTCCGAAGGTCTTCTTGTCCCCGCACATGCTGGACCAGGTGCTGGTATACGCCCTGGCCGCCGCCATCCTCGGCGGCCTCAACAGCCCGCTGGGCGCGGTGGTCGCCGCCGGCCTGATCGGCGTGGTGGAAAACCTCGCCGGGGCCTACATCGGCTTCATCGGCGACGACCTCAAGATCGCCGTGCCGCTGATCGCCATGTTCATCGTGCTGCTGGTCAGGCCCCAGGGCCTCTTCGGGCAGAAGGAGGTGGTGCGGGTATGAGGCGCAAGGTGTTCACCTCGCGCTGGTTCCGGATCGCCGCCGCCGTCGTCGTCGTGGTGCTGGCGGTCCTGGCGCCGCTGCAGCTGATTCCCTACGTGAACTACCAGCTGACCGTGGTGGCCGCCTTCGCCGTCGCGATCCTGGGGCTCAACCTCGTGACCGGTTACGCGGGGCAGATCTCGCTGGGCCAGAGCGCGTTCGTGGGGCTGGGCGCCTACGTCACCGCGTACGGCGTCACCGAGGGCTGGCCGGTCCTGCTGACCTTCGTGCTCGCCGCCCTGATCCCTGCCGTCGTCGGATTCCTGGTCGCCCTGCCCGCGGTCCGGCTGCGCGGGGTTTCGCTGGCCATGGTCACCATCTCGCTGCCGATCATCGCGGACCGGCTGGCCAAGCGGCTGGACGATTTCACCGGCGGCTCCGTCGGCATCACGGTGCAGTGGATGAACGCCCCGGACTGGAGCGGCCTGGCCGACGACCAGTGGCGGTACTACGTGGTGCTCGGCATCGCCGCCGTGCTCTTCGTGCTGGCGGCCAACCTGACCCGTGGCCGGATCGGACGGGCCTTCGCCATCGTGCGCGAGAACGAGGCCGTGGCCACCGCGATGGGCGTCTCCAACTACCGGTACAAGGTCCTCGCGTTCACCGTCGCGTCCCTCTACGGCGGGCTCGCGGGCTTCCTCTACCTGGCCGCCGTGCAGTACATGTCCCCGGCCACCCTCAGTTTCGTGGTCTCCATCAACATGTTGGCGGCGATGATCATCGGCGGGTCGGCCAGCATCGTGGGCTCCCTGCTCGGCGGAGTCTTCTTCGTTTTCATTCCGGTCCTGGCCGGGCAAATCGACGCCTCGCACACGCCGATCATCTACGGCGCCGCCCTGCTGGTCATCCTGTTCGTGGCCCCGGGCGGGCTGGTGACCCTGCCGTCGCTGCTGCGGCGGTTGCGCCGCAGACGCGCGGAGCCCGAGGCCGCCGTCAAGGCTCCCGATACCGGCCCAGAAGTCCATACCCCGACCACCACCGCTATGTGAGCCGGCAGGGGGCCGGCTTTCCGATCCAGCACAAGGCCCACAAGGCTAAGGAGAGAACAATGCGAACACGGCATATCGGACGCGGCGCTACGGGTGCCGTGGCCGCCGCGGCAGCCCTCACGCTCGCGCTCAGCGGTTGCGGCCGGGGCGACGGCGGCAACTCGCCCGAGGGCAGCCCGGGCGCCACGGAGGGCGGCGGCGGAGCCGAGCAGGGCATCACCGACACCAGCATCCTGCTCGGCAGCACCACCTCGCTCAGCGGTGTGGCCGGCGCGCCGGGCAGCTGCCTGGTCGCGGGCATGGAGGCCTACTTCGGCGCGGCCAATGCCGACGGCGGCGTGGAATTCGGCGACGGCAAGACCCGCAAAGTGGAGCTCAAGGCGTACGACGACGCCTACGATCCCGGCCGCGCCGTGGCGAACTTCCGGCAGATGATCGCCGAGGGCGTCTTCGCCGACGTCAACGGCCTGGGCACCCGCACCAACCTGGCCGTCATGCCGGTGGCCACCGAGGAAGAGTTCCCGCAGGTGTTCGTGGCCTCCGGCGACTCGGTGTTCAGCGAAGACCCCGAGGCCAACCCGTGGACCATCGGCTGGATGCCCACCTACTACGCCGAAGGCAACTCGTTCGGCAAGTTCCTGGTGGACTCCGGCACGGCCGTCACCGTCGCCGTGCTGGAACAAAACGACGACGCCGGCAACGAGTTTGTTGCCGGGCTCGAGGACGCCATCGAAGGCTCGGAGGTGGAGATTGTCCAGCGGGCCACGTTCGAACCGGGCGACCCGACGGTGGACGCGCAGATGGCCCAGCTCGCGGACAGCGAGGCCGACGTCTTCTTCTCGGCCAACACGGTGCCGGCGCTCACGGCGTCGTCGATGGTCCGCGCGCAGGACCTTGGCTGGACCCCGTCCATCTTCCTGGCGGCCGTGGCCGCCAACGAGCGGGACGTGCTGGAACCGGGCAATGCCAGCGCCTTCCCGAACGTGTACAGCACCGGCTTCACCAAGCAACCCACGCAGACCGACGACGAGGAAGTGAAGCAGTTCCTGGCCGACATCAAGGAGTACGCCCCGGATACCGCCGACCAGATCATCCCGCATTGCCTCTGGGGCTACGCCACCGCGGCCACCCTCGAGGAAGCGTTCAAGAACATGGCCGAGCCGACCCACGAGGCGCTGATGGAAGCGGTCCGCAACGTCAAGAACTTCGAGCCGCCGCTGCTGCTCGACGGCCTGAGCGTGGACACCACCACCAACATGGCGCCGATCTCCGAGGTACAGGTCCAGGAGCACACCGACGAGGGCTACGTGCCGGCGGAGTCCTTCACGCCCTAACGGCACCCCGTGCGCCGGAACGGTTCCGGCCGTTCCGGCGCCCGAAGGGTCATGCAGTCCGGTCGACGCGTGAGCGCCAGAGCAAGTACACGAAGTACGGGGCGCCGACCAACGCGGTCATGATGCCGGCCGGGATCTGTGCCGGGGCGATGACCGTCCGCCCGATGATGTCCGCCAGCACCACGGTGCAGGCGCCGAGCATTGCGGCCACCGGCAAAACCCGGCTGTGCCGGGCGCCCACGAGCGACCGGGCCGCGTGCGGGGCGACCAGGCCAACGAAGGCGATCACGCCCACCGAGGACACCGCGCCGGCGGTCAGCAGCACCGCCGTCGTCAGCAGCAGCAGCCGGGTGCCGTTCAGGCCGACGCCCAGCACGCGCGGGGAATCGTCGTCGACGGCGACCAGGTCCAAGTCGCGGCGCAGCCCCGCCAGCACCGGCACGGCAAGAACCAGCGCGGCCAGCGGCGGCAGCACGGAGGCGAAGGTCCGGCCGTACGTGGAACCCGAGAGCCAGGTCAGGGCTTTCGTCTGGTTGTAGGGGTCCGTGGTGACCAGCAGGACTGCGATCACCGCGGTGAGCGCGGCGGAGACGCCAATGCCGATCAGGACGAGCTTGTTCTGCTGCAGGCCGCCACGGAACGCCAGGCCAAACACCAACAGAGCCGTCAGCGCCGACCCGACCAGCGCGGTTCCGGTGACCGCCCAGGCGCCGGCCAGCGGAACAGTGGTGATGACGATGATAGCCGCGAGCCCGCCGCCGCCGGACACGCCGATAATGCCCGGTTCGGCCAGGGAGTTCCGGGACACCGCCTGGATCAGCGCTCCGGCGATCGCCAGCGCCGCACCGGCCAGCACTGCCGCCACAACGCGAGGCATCCGCGTACCCAGAACCGCGCTCACGCGGTCTCCGGATTGACCGGTGAGCCAATTGGCCAGATCGCCGAGCAGCAGTTTTGCGTCGCCGAGCAGCGCCCCGGCCACCACCAGGCCGGCCAACAGGAGGACAAGCCCCAAAACCACGCTGAGATAAAACGTGCGGGAACGCAATCTGGCCAGGGCGTCGCCGGCCGCGCTGAGTCCGGCGTCCGGCATCCGCAGCGCCAGGATCACCAGGAAGACCGCGCCGAATACCGTGGTGACCGCACCGGTCGGCACTTCGACCCCGGCCTGCGCACCGAGCACCACCCGGACCGCCACGTCGGCGCCGACCACGACCACCGCGCCCGCCAGCCCTGAGATGGGCAGCAGCACCCGGTGGTGACCCAAGCCCCGGACGCGGGAGGCCAGCAGCCGCACGATGGCGGGTGCGCACAGACCCACGAAGCCGATCGGACCCGCAACGGTCACCGCGCAAGCGGACAGCATCACGGCCAGGACGATTGCGCCGGTGCGCGCGATCCGGGGGTCGGCGCCGGCCAAGCGGGAAGCATCGTCGCCCAGACCCAGCAGGTCCATCCTCCGGGCCAGGAACATCAGCCCGGCAACAGCCAGCAGGATGATCGGGGTGAACTGCAGCAGCTCATCGTTCCTGGTTTGGGCAATGCTGCCCTTGCCCCAGGCATACAAGCCGGTGGTCTCCTGGCTGAACAACAGCAGCAGGCCGCTGGTAGCCGAGTGAAGTCCCAGGGCCAGGGCGGTTCCCGCCAACACCAGACGGATCGGGCCGCCATTGCTGTTGGCCCCCGCCCCGGACAAGGCAAGCACCAGTGCAGCAGCGGCGAGGCCACCGATGAATGCGAGGCCGCCGGAGAGCAGCGCGGGTAGCGTGATCCCAAACGCGGCGACCGCGACGATCGCCAAATGGGCGCCGGCGTCGACCGCCAATGTATCCGGGGACGCCAGGACATTGCGGGTAGCGGACTGCAACGCGGCACCCGCTACCCCGAGGGCAACGCCGACCAGGATTCCGGCCAGCAGCCGCGGAATGCGGGAAGCAACCAAAACGGCGGTCTGCTGGTCGGAACCGCCGCCGTCGAGCAGGCCGAGCAACTCGGCCAGCCCGACGGCGGCGGTCCCCTGGGTGAGGTGGACCAGTGAGAAGAGGAGCAGGAGCACCAGTCCGCTTCCGGCGACCACCCCTGTTGCGGCCCGTCGCCCGCCTGCCCCGGCGGGAACCGGTTCGGGAGCCCCTGCAACGGCCGCCTGCACGGACGGCGCGGGCCTGTTCACCGTCTCGGTCATGGTTGGTCCGTCCCGTGCTACTTGGTGAGCGTGGAAACTATGGCGTCGACGTACTGGGTCATCGACGCGGGACCGCCGAACAGCCAGATGCCGTCCTCCAGCCTGTGGACCTCGCCGGCCTTTACGAACGGCAGCGACTTCCAGACGGCATTGTCGGCCAGTTCGTCGGTGAAGTCACCCTCGACGCTGTTGGTGATGTAGACAAAGCTGTGCGCGTCAACCGTGGTCAGCCCCTCAACGTCGGTGGAGGCCAGGCCGTAGGCGGCATCTCCTTCGAGATCCCAGGGAGAGACCAGACCCAATCCGGTGTTGATGTCGGCCAGCAACGAACCTTCGACGAAGGGCCGGATCGAGACTTGGCCGTCGGCCACCCAGCCGTCGGCGAAAGCGACCCGGGAGCCGGCAAGCCCTGCTTCTTCCAGTGCGGCTTTGCCATCCGCCATGGCGGCGTCGAACTCGGCGATGGCGTCGTCGGCCTTCGCTTCGGTGGCTGTGGCCTCGGCGATCAGCCGAAGGTTGTCCTTGGCCTGATCGATCTGGCGGCTGGCGTCGGCGGACTTAACCACCACCACCGGGGCCAGCTCTTCCAGCTGGGAAACGACGTTCTCGGCCAGGTCGGTGGTGGCGACAATCAGGTCCGCGTCCAGCGAGGCGATCGTGTCGAAGCTTGGTTCACCGCGGGTGCCGATGTCAGTTACCGTGTCGTCCAGCGGAGCGGCATTCACCCAGGCGCCATAGCCCTTGACGTCGGCGACTCCGACCGGCATCACGCCCAGGGTGACCAGGTTTTCAACCACGTTCCACTCGGTGCCGACCACGCGGGTGGCCGGTCCTGAGAGCTCCACGTCTACGCCGCGCGAGTCGGTGACCGTGAGGCTGCCGCCGCTGCCGGCGGCTGCGGGTTCGGCAGGCTCTTCGGTGGTGCCACAGCCGGTGAGCAACAATGCCACGGCGCCGAGGGCCGCCAGGGCCTTATGGATCTTCATGGACGGATGGTCCTTTCGTGTTGGTCATGCGTTTGGTCGGTGTGCCGCCCCACGGCCCGGGTGCGCAGCCGCCCGGTCAGCGGGTCGGCATGGGTGACAATGGGGATGGAGTAAACCCTGCTGAGCAGCTCCGCGTCCAGCGCCTCGTGGGCCGGGCCGGCGGCTGCGATGCGGCCTTCCGAGAGCACCACGACGTGGTCGGCGAGCGCGGCGGCCTCGTCGAGATCGTGCAGTACCAGGCCGATCGCTACGCCGTGGACACGGGCCAGGTCAAAGACCAGATCGAGGATCTCCACTTTGTAGCGCAGGTCCAGGTGATTGGTGGGCTCGTCCAGCAGCAGCACGGCAGCATCCTGCGCCAGGCAGCTGGCCAGCCACACGCGTTGCAACTGGCCGCCGGACAGTTCCTGGACGCCCCGGTCCGCCAGATCCGTGATACCCGTGAGCAGCATCGCCCGTTCGACTGCGACGGGCCCCTCAGGATCGGCGGCCCTCCAGCGTCCGCGGTACGGGTGGCGTCCGAATTCCACCACCTCGCGGACGCTTAGTCCATGCGGAACCGGCCGGCTCTGCGACAGGAGAGTCACGTGTCTGGAAAATTCGCTGCGTTTCATCATGAGCGCATCGGTTGGGGCTCCGTCGTCGGGCTGCACGGCGATCGTTCCGGCAGACACTGCGTGCAGCCGCGCGAGCGCCCGCAGCAGGGTTGATTTTCCGCTGCCGTTCGGCCCCACGAGTGCGATGATCCGCCCTGGCTCCAACTGAAGGCCGGCACCGTGGACAACGTCCTTGTTTCCATAGCGCAGCACCAAGTCGCGTGCGTGGAGTCCTGCTCGTGTTGGTTGGATCACGCGGAACAGATTAGCTAAGGCTTACCTAATTAACCTAATGCGGCCGCAATGTTGCGGCGCCCCTCGGTCCCCCGGAACACCCATTGCCGCCGCGGCCCGGCCCCGAGTAGGCTCGCGCTTGTCTCCAGCACCCACCCTTTGAACAGGAGCCAGCCATGCCCAAGCCCACCCTCGCACCCGGTGCACCCTGCTGGGTGGACCTGATGACCTCCGATCCGGAGCGGGCCAAGCAGTTCTACACGGAGCTTTTCGGCTGGACTTATGAGACCGGCGACCAGGAGAAGTACGGCGGCTACATCATGGCCTTCAAGGACGGCCATGCCGTTGCGGGCATCATGCAGAGCCAGCAGGCCGACACCCCGGACACGTGGACCACCTACCTGCGCGTGGACGACATCGACACCACCGCCAGCATCGCCGCGGCCCACGGCGGCCAGGTCTACGTAGAGCCGATGGAGGTTCCCGAACAAGGCAAGATGGGCATGCTCGCCGATCCCGGAGGGGCCGCCGTCGGCCTCTGGGAGTTCGCCGGGCATACCGGCTACGAGCTGGCCGCCGAACCTGGCGCCCCCGCCTGGCACGAACTCTTCACCCGCGACTACCCCGCCACCGTGAAGTTCTACCAGGACGTGTTCGGCTGGGACACCGACGTCATGAGCGACACCGACGAGTTCCGCTACACCACGCTTGGCTCCGGCGACACCGCGGCGGCCGGGATCATGGACGCCGGCGCCTGGCTGCCCGAGGGCGTCCCGGCGCACTGGCGCATCTACTTCGCCGTCGAGAACGCCGACACGGCCGTCGACAAGGCCACCGCCCTGGGCGGGAGCGTGGTCCAGCCCGCCGAAGACACGTCCTTCGGCCGCGTCGCCGCCCTGACCGACCCGACCGGCGCCATGTTCCTCGTGGTCCAGGAGTTGCCGCACTAATAGCCTGCGGGATTGCGGGCGGGCACATCAGGGGGCGTCGCCCCCGCCCCTGCCGGCCCGCCCTGCCGTCAGCCGAGCCGCGGGGTCCGGGGCGGCTCGGTGCGGCGGGCGCCGGTCGCCTCGAAGGCGGCCGCCACGGCCAACAGGGCGTTGTCGTCGTAGGCTCGCCCCGCGAAGGTGAGCCCCACGGGCATGCCGATGTCCGCCGTCGTGCCCATGGGCACGGTGACGGTGGGAATGCCGAGGTGGCGCGGGACGAGGTTCCCGTTGGCCACCCAGACGCCGTTGCGCCAGCCAAGGTCTGCCGAAGCCTGGTTGACGTCCATGTCCGCGGGGCCGATGTCCGCCACCGCCGGGAAGACGACGGCGTCCAGCGCATGGTGGTCCAGCCATGCTTCCAGATCCACCCGGCGGGTTTCCTCGAGTCCCCGCAGCCCCTCCTCCAGATGGGGGATGTCGGTGAACGAGGCAACGCCGTGTTCGCGCACGTGCGCCGGATAGGCGGCGATGTCGTCGAAATCGTCGTAGGGGTCCGGCAGGGCTCCGGGCGGGTGCGGAAAAATCTTCGACCCGTCCACGTCGGCCAGGGTCCGAAACGCCAGGTCCCCGTTGGCGGCGAGGAAGTCATCCCACGCCCACGCGGAGAGATCCAGGATCTCCCGCCGCAGGTACTCCGGGCTGACCAGGCCGCGGGTGCCGATCTTCGGGGCACCGGGCCGGTCGCCTTCGTAGTTGGAAACGACCGGGAAATCGACGGGAACCACCTCGGCCCCCGCCGCCTCGAGGTCTCGGCGGGCAGCTTCCCACAGCTCGATGACGGAGGCCCGGGTCTCGATCCGCTGCCCGGTGGGACCGCCGATGCCGGGGTCCTCGCTGGTGCCGGCATCGGGGTCGGCGTTGATGTACATGCGGGGCACGCCAAACCGTTTTCCCTGCAGCGCGTCCCGTGCCTGCTGCAGTCCGCTGGGCGCCAGGGCCGGGTAGGAGGCGGGCCGGACCGACGAGGCGGCGGGGAGGTGCACCCAGGGCTGCAGGCGCCAGAAGTCGCCGCGAACCTCGGGGTCGTCCGCCACGATCACGTCCAGCACTTCCAGCAGGTCGGCCATGGTCCGGGTGTGCGGCACTACCACGTCCATGGTGGGAACCAGCGGCCAGTTGCCCCGGACCGAGATGACGCCGCGCGACGGGGTGTAGGCACACAAAGCGTTGTTGGACGCGGGGGCCCTGCCGCTGGACCAGGTCTCCTCGCCGAGGCCGAAGGCGGCGAAACTTGCCGCGGTCGCGGTTCCGGAGCCGTTGGATGAGCCGGAGCCGAAGGCGGCCGTCAGGAAGTCGGCGTTGTAGGGGCTTTCGGCGCGCCCGTAGAGGCCGCGCTGCATGCCCCCATTGGCCATCGGCGGCATGTTGGTGAGGCCCAGGAGCACCGCCCCTGCCGCGCGCAGCCGTTCGATGGCGAACGCGTCCCGCCTGGCGACCAGATGCTCGAAGGCGGGCGAGCCCGCGGCGGCGGTGAGGCCTTCCGCCAGATAGCTGTCCTTGGCCGTATAGGGGATGCCGTCCAGCGGTCCCAGGGTTTCTCGGCGCGAACGCCTCCGGTCCGAAGCGCGGGCGTCCGCGAGCGCCTCGGGATTCATGACGACGACGGCGTTCAGCCGGATGCCGCCGTGGTCGTAGGCGGCGATGCGTTCCAGGTAGGCGTTCGTGAGTTCCTCGCTGGTCGCCTGCCCCGTGTGCAGCGCCTCGCGCAGCTGGGCAATCGAGGCCTCGACCACGTCGAACCGGCTCATGCTGCCGCCTTCGCGCCGAGCTTGGGTTGCTGCTGCGTGATGCAGTGGATCCCGCCGCCGCGGGCCAGTATCGGCCGCGCGTCCACCGTGACCACGCGGCGGCCGGGGTAGGCCTCGGCCAGGATTTCGGCCGCCAGCGCATCGGCGCGCTCCTCGCCGTAGCCGCAGGCGATGACGCCGCCATTGACCACCAGGTGGTTGACGTAGCTCCAGTCGACGAAACCCTCCTCGTCCTTCAGGGTGTCCGGGGCGGGCAGTTCGACGATGTCGAACGGCTTGCCCGCCGCATCGACCTGAGTCTCAAAGAAGGACCGCAGGGACCGGCTGACGTCGAAGTCGGGGTGTGCGGGGTCGTTTTGCATGTGCAGCAGGATTCGTCCCGGCGAGGGAAGGGCGGCCACCATGTCTATGTGCCCGCGCGTGCCCAGGTCCTCGTAGTCACGGGTCAGGCCCCGGGGGACCCACACTGTATGCGTGGCGCCCAGCGTGCGGGCCAGTTCCGCTTCCACCCGCCCCTTGTCCGCATACGGATTCCGATCGGGATCGAGCTGCACGGTTTCGGTCACCAGCACGGTGCCCTCGCCGTCAACGTGGATGGCGCCGCCTTCGTTCACCAGCAGGGAGGTGACGAGTTCGGCGCCTGCCTGCGCGGCAACAAAGCTTCCGATGCCGCGGCTCTTCTCCCACTCGGCCCAAGCCGGCGCGCCCCAGCCATTGAAGGTCCAGTCCACCGCTCCCAGGACGTCCGGCCGTTCGTCGTCGACCACGAAGGTGGGGCCGATGTCACGCATCCAGAACTCATCCAGCGGCGCCTCGAGCCGGTCGATACCGCCATCCAGCATGCGGCCGGCGCGCTCCCGCTCCGTCGGGTCGACCACCATGGCAACCGGTTCGAACTCCGCGACGGCATGCGCGACCGCGACCCAGGCGCCGTACGCTTCCTCGGCCGACGCCGCATCCGCGCCCAGCGTCAGGCCGGCCCGCGGGAACGCCATCCAGGTGCGCTCATGGGGATCGGTTTCCGCCGGCATTCTCCAAGCCACAGAGGCCTCCGTCTCGTGAGGAACAGGAAGGGCCGCCCGGCCCGCTTGTTGATCGCTTGATCAATAATGCAGCGAAGTTACTCTAGACTGTTCTGTGATGTCAAGCACACCCAAACGCACCCCGCGCAAGGCGCCCGCCGAACGCGCCGCGGAACTCGCCGAAGCGGCCCGGGCCATCGGGCTCGAGCAGGGCCTTGCCGCGATCACCCTGCGCAACGTGGCGGGCAGGGCCGGTGTGGCCCCGGGCTTGGTGGCGCACTACCACCCCACCGTCGACGTCCTCGTGGCCGGCGCCTTCACCTCCATCGTGGCCGCCGAAATCGATGAGGTGTCGGCCATGGTGGCGGAGAGGCCCACGCCCCGGCAGGGCCTCGGCCTGCTGCTTGACACGCTCCTGGACGACCGCCGGCTGGATGTGACGGCGGTATGGGTGGAAGCGTGGTCCTTGGGCCGCCGGAACGAGGCGCTGGCAGTCAGCGTGCGCGCGCAGATGGACGCGTGGCAGGCGGTGATCCGGGAGCTGCTCGAGGCGGGCGTTGCCGCCGGCGAATTCACCACGCCGGACGCGGAAACCGTGGCCTGGCAGGTTCTGGGCATGATCGACGGGCTGAATGCCCAGGGGCTGGTGCGCTGGAACGGGGTAAGCGACCGGCACACCCACCTCGCCCGCGCCGTGGAAGTGATGGTCGGAGCGGCGCCGTCGTCGCTGCTGCCCCACGCGGCGCCCGTCACGGACACGTGACCCGCGGACGCATGCCGGGGTATGGGACGACGGCGGAGGCTCGCCTCAACCGGTGAGCGGCCGCCGTCGTTCCGGGGTTACTCGTCCTGATTGATTCGGATCATGTTGCCCGAAGGGTCGCGGACGGCGCAGTCGCGCGGTCCCCACGGCTGGTCCATGGGCTCCTGCAGGACCTCCGCCCCGATGGACACCAGCCGTTCGAAGGCGGCGTCCAGGTCATCGGTGCTGAAGACCAGCATGGGCAGTACGCCCTTGACCAGCAGCTCCTGGAGCTGGTCGCCGTCGGCCTGCGAGCGCCCGGCGTGGGGAGCGGACAGCACCAGCTCCAGCCCGGGCTGGTCGGGGCTGCCCATGGTGATCCAGTGGAAGCCGTCGTTGGCGACGTCGTTGCGGACTTCCAGCCCCAGGCCGTCCCGGTAGAACGGGATGGATTCCGCGGGGTCATTGACCGTGATGTTGCAGTACTGAAGTGAAATGCTCATGCACCCAACCTACGCAGGGGCCGGGGCGGCCGCTTCTTCGATCCTGCTCGATCTCGGGTTCACGGGCCGGGTCAGCAGCTTCGCGATGCAGGGCGGCATCGCCTCGGCCGCCGGATGCTCCCGGGCCCGATAAGCGCTGGGGGTTTCGCCCACCAGCTGGGTGAACCGGGTGCTGAACGATCCCAGCGAGGTGCTGCCCACCTCCATGCACGCGTACGTGACGCTCGCCCCGGAGCGCAGCAGCGCCATCGCGCGCTCAATCCGGCGGGTCATCAGGTAGTTGTAGGGCGTCTCCCCGTAGGCCGCCTTGAACCGGCGCGAAAAATGCGCCGGCGACATCAGCGCCTTCGCCGCCATCGTCGGCACATCGAGAGGCCGGGCAAAGTCCCGGTCGATCAGGTCCCGCGCCCGGCGCAGATGCGCCAGGTTGACCAGTTCCTCAGGGGTCACACGTCGAGGTTATCCCCTGCCCGGAGCGACGGGTAGCCGTGCGGGGCGGCGGCAGGCGGCCGCCGCGCGGTTTCCCGGACCCCGGATGCAGCCGTGGCGGGTCGTTGGACGTCGCGGCCGGCAACTATGGGGTGGCAGTCCGCGATCCGCCCCTGAACTCTGGTGCAATCCCGGGACCCACCGCTAGCGTCTCATTACCGGCAGTTCCCTCGAGCCGCCGATCCCTTCAGCGCAGCCGCCTGAGCCGGCTGCGCTGAAGCATGAATCGCTCAACCTTTGGAGGACATGCAGTGACGCACCAGCCCAAAAGCAGCACCAGCCACGGTTCGACCAAGCCCCGGCGCTACCGCAGCCTGGCCGCGGCGGCGGCCCTCGCCGTCGTCATTCCCTTTAGCGCCGCAACCCCTGTTCTTGCGGATGCCAACTTCCCCTCCACCGAGGGCAACACCAATACCGCCAGCATCCTGACCTATGACGACCTCGTGAAGGAACTGCGGAAGCTGGAAAAGAACAGCCGCTTCGGCGTGGACGCCTTCACGCTGGAGGAGGCCGGCACGCAGGTCAACAAGTCCGAGCAGGGCCGCGACCTCTGGGTGGCCACCGTCGGCACCGGCGCCGAGCATGTGTGGATCCAGGGCCGCATCCACGGCAACGAACCCTACGGCACCGAGTCGATCCTGTCGCTGCTGAAGGACCTGGGCACCAACGGTTCGGCGGACTATCAGCTGCTGCGCGAGAAGTTCACCTTCCACTTCATCCCGATGTACAACCCGGACGGTTCAGAGGCGAACATCCGCCACACCGTGCTCTGGGACCAGGCCGCCGATCTGCCGGAGTTCGGCGCCAACGGGCGGGAACAGCGGATCGACCTGAACCGGGACTGGACGCCCACCGGATTCGTGGCCAACGAGTCGCTGGCCTTCTACGAGTACTGGACCGATGTGAAGCCGGCCTACGGGATCGACATCCACCACCAGGGCCTGAAGAAGGAGTGGGGCACCGGCGACGACGTCACGCTGTCGTTGGGCATCTCGCTCGCCCCGGGCGGACCGACCCTGCCGGGGATCAAAGACGGGGCCTACGACGAACTGACCCGCCAGATGCACGTCCACGTCTACGACGAACTCTCCCAGTACGGTTCCATCAATATGGACCGCTACCAGGTGGGCAACGGCCTTGAGATCGACATCAAGGGCGGCGTGGTCTCGGCCATGATGCTGGGCCTGGACTATCAGGGAATGAACCCGGAGGGCCACTCCAACCCCGTGGTCTTCTTCGAAACGTCCGGCAACACGTCCGACGGCAGCCTCGGCCAGAAGGCGAGGGGCAAGAGCGTCAGGCAGAATCTGCTCGCCATGAAGGAACTGCTCCTGGGCCTGGCCACCGGCGAAGTCCAGCAGGAGGACGCGGACCGCTGGGAGGAGATCCCGCATCAGCCGGTCACCGGCTACAACACCGACTACGCCGGGACCATCCCGGTCCCGTAGCCGGCCTTGCCAGCAGTGGCGCGGCGCTTTCCCGCGCCGCGCCACTGCGCCACCAACGACGGCGGTGCGGGGTACACCATCGGGCCTCAGTCCCGACCAGAGGCGGGCGCCGCCCTCGCGCCTTCCGCCCATTGCATAGTGACCACGGTTTGCGCCACGCTGATCTCGTGGCACAACCCCGGGACGGCGAACCGCCGGCATACGGCGCGGGCCCCGAAAGCTCCGCGGAACATTCCGAACAGCCGGAGCGCAATTCCGCCATGTTGGCCCGGGAGTCCAGCGAGTTTGACCGCGGCATCGGCTTTTACGACGTGATCTACGGTTTTGCCATCACGCTGCTGATCACCAACCTGGATGCTCCTTCGCCGGAGGCATGGCAAGACCTCCGGTCGCTGGCAGGCTCCGGCCTGGTGCATCAGCTTGCCGGTTTCGTCCTGAGTTTCGTGGTGATCGCCGTGTTCTGGCGGATGAACCTCCGCCTGATACAACGGCTCTCGGCGCTGGATTCCGCAACGACGACGGCGAACCTGGTGGCTGCCTCCTTCGTCATCCTGATTCCGTTCACCACGCAGGGCATCAGCGACCCCGAAACCTCGTCCCTGGAACTGTCGACCGTGCTGTACGCAGCCAACCTTGCCCTCGCTGCCTTGGCGCAGCTGGCCATGTTCGAGATCGCCCGCAGGAACCGCCTCGAGATCGAGCCGATGAACCGCAGGCAGCATCGGGCGTTCGTGCTCGATTCCCTCGTCCCGCCGCTGGTCTTCGCGATATCGATCCCGGTGGCCTTCGCCGCCGGCGGGACGGCGGGAAAGCTCACCTGGGCCTCGCTCATCGTGCTGGGACCGCTTTCGGGCAGGCTCGCCGCCCGGGAAAGCCGGCGGCCAACGGCTGATTCACGGCAGAAGGAGCGCCGGTGACCAGGAATTCCTCCACGGGCTGCCGGAACCCGCCGGCCCTCGGGCAGTGAGCGGGAGGCAGGAGCGCTCCTTAAAAGAGCGGAGGGACGGACGGGCTTATGCCCGTCCGTCCCTCCCGGCTTTCTTCGCTGTGACGAACGGGCCGGCTACGCCTCCACGATGATGACCGTGACCACGGGCTTGCGCCGCAGCGCCCGGTCGGACCAGCGGATCAGGGCCTGCGCGATCGCCTTCTCGGCGTCCGGGCCGGTCTTGTCGCCGCGCATTTGCATCAGCGTCTTCTCCACGATGCCGGTGGCCTTCTCCAACTGCTCGACCGCCGGGGCGAAGCCGACCGGGAAGAACTCCGGGTCTTCCTCCAGCCGCCCGGTGTCCGGGTTGACGATCAGCAGCGCGGTGACTGCGCCGTCTTCGGCCAGCCGGAGCCGGTCCTGCAGGGAGGCTTCGGTGGCCGCGCCGGCCACCATGTTCTCCACGTAGACGTAGTCGGCTGCGATCTGGCCGGAAACCCGGGCCACGCCGTCCTTCAGGTCGATGGTGGTGCCGTCTTCCACGATCAGCGCGCGCTTCGGGTCCACGCCGGTACGAACGGCCAGTTCGGCATTGGCCTTCAGGTGGCGGTGCTCGCCGTGGACGGGCAGCACGTTCTTCGGGCGGACCAGGTTGTAGCAGTACACCAGCTCGCCGGCCGAGGCGTGGCCGGAGACGTGCACCTTCGCGTTGCCCTTGTGCACCACGTTGGCGCCGCGCTTGGTCAGGTCGTTGATCAGCCGGTAGATGGAGGATTCGTTGCCCGGCACCAGCGAGGACGCCAGCAGCACGGTGTCGCCTTCGGTCAGGTCGATCATGTGGTCGCCGCCGGCCATGCGGGCCAGCGCAGCCATCGGCTCGCCCTGGGAGCCGGTGCAGATCAGCACGGCCTTGGTGGGCGGCAGCTTCTCCAGTTCCTTGAAGTCCACGAGCACCCCGCGCGGGATGTTCAGGTAGCCGAGCTCGCGCGCCGTCGTCATGTTGCGCACCATGGACCGGCCCACGAAGGCGACCTTGCGGCCGTACTTGTGTGCCACGTCGATGACCTGCTGGATGCGGTGCACGTGGCTGGCGAAACTGGAGACGATCACGCGGCGCGGGGCGGTGCGCATGACCGTATCGATGGCCGGCACCAGATCGGCCTCGGCAGCGAGGAAACCGGGGACTTCGGCGTTGGTGGAATCCGGCAGGAACAGGTCCACGCCCTCGTCGCCCAGCCGCGCGAACCCGGCCAGGTCGGTGATCCGGCGGTCCAGCGGGAACTGGTCCATCTTGAAGTCGCCGGTTGCCAGCACCAGCCCCGCCCCGGTCCGGATGGCCACGGCCAGTCCGTCCGGAATGGAGTGGTTGACGGCCAGGAATTCCAGGTCGAACGGACCGAACTTCTTCCGGTCGCCCTCCTTGACCTGCACCATCTTGGCGTTCAGGCGGTGTTCCTGCAGCTTGGTCTTCACGAAGGCCAGCGTCAGCTTCGCGGAGATCACGGGGATGTCGGCGCGTTCCTTCAACAGGTACGGCACGCCGCCAATGTGATCCTCGTGCCCGTGGGTGAGGACAATGCCGACGACGTCGTTGAGGCGTTCGCGGATGTAGGAGAAGTCGGGCAGGATCAGGTCCACGCCCGGGTGCTGCTCCTCGGGGAACAAGACGCCGCAGTCCACGATCAGCAGCTTGCCGCCGAACTCGAACACCGTCATGTTCCGGCCGATCTCGCCCAGTCCGCCCAAGGGGACTATGCGCAAGGCGTCCTTGGCGAGTTTCGGAGGAGTTTGCAACGGCTTGGTGTTCATGGATTCCGATCTGTGGTGCGGTGTGTTGCCGGGCATCAACGCCCGAAGCCGGAGTTGCCGGCACTGAAGTCTTGGGTGGCCGATGCGCCCGAGGCGCTTCGACGGCCTTCCGCGCAGCGGGTGCGGACGGAAAGCATACTTCTCCCGACTTTACCATCGTTGACGCTTCGCTTCTTCAGTTCCGACCCGAGACTACTGGCACCGCAAAGTGCTTTGCGTCTTGCATTTATCGTGCATCGTCCTCGGGGGACCTTGGTTCCCCCGCGATGCTGGATGCAACGCATCTGAGCAGATTCGAAAGCCGTCCTAATTTCGGCGGATTTAGCAGTCATCCGAACTGGAACTCAGTATCCTTCCCGTGATCGGGTCAGGCGTTCCACAGTGCAGCGTCGACATCACCGTGACGCCATTGCCTCATATCAGCAGCAGAACGAATGACTGCCTGCACGTGGTCATACTGCAGATTCGAAATGCCAGCCGACCGCATGTGGCGACGAATGCGTACATCTATTGCTGTCCCTGAATCGATCCCCGCGAGAATGTCCAAGTAGTCCACCGTTTTCGGGCCCACATGATCGACTTCACGCAGGGCTGCGCGAAGTACCTGACGTTGAGGAGCATCCGAGAGCTGAGCACGAAGATCTTCAACCGTGTCGATTTGGAATCCGTCACTTTCAAGAACCTTGACGATTTCTTCAATCTGGGTCAGACGTTCCTGCCCCCTCCACCGAATTACACCCGAGAGCCCGCCCTGATCCAGGTGTCGGCGGAAGCCGGAAGTCGTCTCCGCATCGGGCCACGCAGCAATAAGGGCCTGCACGCGCGGTAGAACTGTGCTCTTGTACTTCTGCCGTCGTTGGAGAACAGCGTCAACCACGATCGCCCCCATATGGGACCAACCACGGGTGATTTTTGTGGATCCGGCAATTCCGTTTGAATCCATGTATGCGAGAAGCTTTTCTGCGTCCAGTGTGATCATGCCTGAATACTGCCATGCCAGTCCGTCGGTTTCGTGTACCACTTCCTTGGGAGAATTCTGCGCCCGCACGACGGCGCCTTGCACCGTAACGACCAGCGGCAGTGAAGAACCGGCACCGATCACTTCGGCTAGGGTGACTGGGGGATTCTCCGTTGCCGCCCACACGACCCGAAGGAGCCAGCCACGGTCCGCGCATTCGCCTCCCGGCCGGCATTGCCGTGGGTGCTTCTGGGCATCGCCATCCTGGCCTTAAGCCTGCGTGCACCGATCATCGCGCCCACCGCCGTCGTCGGGGACATCCGCGCCGACACCGGGCTGTCGGCCGCGGGCGCGGGTTTGCTCACGGGGCTGCCGGTGCTGCTCTTCGCGCTGGCCACTCCCCTGGCCACCCAGACGATCCGGCGCTGGGGTCCGGAAGCCACGGTGGTGCTGTGCCTGGCCGGCGTCCTGGCCGGCACCGTGATCCGATCCCTCGGCCCGGTACCGGTGGTGCTGACAGGGACGGTAATCATCGGCGCGGCGCTCACGCTCGGCAACATCGTGGTTCCGGTGCTGATTCGCCGCGACGTGCCCTGGAACCGCGTTTCCGCTGCCACCGGCGTCTACTCGGCCACGATGAACGTCGGCTCCATGGCGACCTTGCTGGGCACCGCACCGCTCGCCGCGCTCGTCGGCTGGCGGTGGGCACTGGCGGCCTGGGGCGTGTTGGCCATCCTCGGCCTCGCCTACTGGCTGCCGACGGCGCGACGGCGGCGCGCGGCTTTGGCAGCCGGGCCGGACCGCGCGTTCGCTGAACCGCCCGCCAATACCGCCGCAGCCAGACCCTCTGGCACCGGTGGATCCGGAACGGCGTCGCTGCCGCGCCCGAAGACCGGCGGCGGGCGGCCCAACAGGTGGATCATCTGGTTGCTGACCCTGGCCTTCTGCGGCCAGTCCGCCGCCTACTACGGAACGACCACCTGGCTGCCCCTGCTGCTGTCCGAAGTCCGGGGCATGTCCATCGCCGCCTCCGGAGCCACGGCCTCGCTCTTCCAGGTGGCCGCCATTGTCGGCGCTTTCGGGGTGCCGCTCGTGGCAGCACGAACCCGGCTCTGGGTGCCGACGGCAGGCATCGCCGTCTTGTGGATGACCCTCCCCCTCGGCCTGCTCCTGGCACCCGACGCCTACATTCTCTGGTCCATCACGGGAGGGATCGCCCAGGGCGGCGGGTTCACAGCCATCTTTTCGGTCATCCCGCGCGTGGCCCGCAACGACAATGAAGCGGCCTCCGCGTCCGCTCGGATCCAGACGGGCGGATATCTGGCCGCGACCTGCGCTCCGCCGGTGGCCGGATGGCTGAACACGGTGACCGGCGGCTGGACCGCTCCCCTGCTTCTTGTCCTCGCGTGCACGGTGGCGTTCGCCGCGGGCGGGCTGTCGGCCGTGCGGGCGTCCGAGCGGCAGTAGGCCGCGGGCCGGCCGCTGGCGGTGCGGGCGTCCGAGCGGCAGTAGGCCGCGGGCCGGCCGCTGGCCGTGCGGGTGTCCGAGCGGTAGTAGGCCGCGGAATTATTCGGGCCGGCGACCGCCCTGGAGCTGCCTCTACGCTGGTGGTTTCGCGATGATGAAACGTATAATTTTGCTGCTGTCGTCGTTCGGCGAGGCCGAATTGGGGTAGTTGGGGGAAGCAGATGCAGCACCGGGCAGAGGGACTGTCAAGGGACGCGTCTCCCGGGGCGCAAACCGGGCCCGGGCAGCCGGGCGTCAAGCGGTCACCCAGCGGGAGGATCCCGCAATGGGCGTTGGACGAGGCACTGGGAACCTCTTCCCCGCCCCGGCCCGCCGAGGGGCCCGCTGCCGGCTGGCCGACGCCGGCAAGAAAGTCCCGCCCGCGTTCCGTGCAGCGGGGTGTTTCCCCGCGCCGCGCCGGCCGCCTGTCGACCGGGCTGGCCCTCGCCTTCATCATCGCCCTGTGCTTCGCCCCGGGCGTGTTCAGCCGACACGTCATGCCGGCGATAGCCCCCTACCTTCCCGGCGCGGACATTCCGCCCCGCGGCGTCGAAGCTGCCGACAACCCCCTGGGCCGGC
Source organism: Arthrobacter sp. MDT2-34-1 (assembly GCF_059091365.1). Lineage (NCBI taxonomy): Bacteria > Bacillati > Actinomycetota > Actinomycetes > Micrococcales > Micrococcaceae > Arthrobacter > Arthrobacter sp. MDT2-34-1. Next base: position 340,793 of record NZ_JBNHGO010000003.1, on the reverse strand, counting down.
CGCCCGCCGTCGCGGAGTCGGACGCCTACGAGTTGTACGCAACACCGCCGGAGTTGCCGCAGCCCTTCCTCGCCTATGACCCCTGCCGCCCCATCCACTACGTGGTCCGTCCGGACAATGCGCCGCCGGGGGGCGACACGATCATTCAGGAAGCCATCGCTGAGGTTTCCGCGGCCAGCGGACTGCGGTTCGCTTACGACGGACCTACTGACGAGGCCTTCGCCGAGGAAGGCCGCGAACGCTTTCAGCCGGAACGGTACGGCAAGCGGTGGGCGCCGGTGCTGATCACGTGGTCGGATCCAGACGAAGTGTCCCGGCTGGCCGGAGATATAGCCGGGCTCGGCGGCAGCTCCTCGGTCGGCGCACGGGGAACGCCGCACGTTCTCGTCGCCGGCCAGATCACCTTGGATGCGCCGTCGCTCCGGAACGTCCTCACGTATCCCGACGGTCGGGAGCACGTGCGCGCCGTCATCATCCACGAGCTCGGCCACGTGTTGGGGCTGGCGCATGTGGATGATCCGGAGCAACTGATGTATGCCGGGGCAAACGACGTGACTGCACTGGCCGACGGCGACCGGGCGGGCCTGGCGCTGCTGGGCACCGGGCCGTGCGTGCCGGAAGTGTAGCCCGGCGGCATAATCGGGACTGCTGGTCTGTCCGGAACGCTGGGACAACGAGGACCGGCCCAGGCAGGCTAGGAGGCAGTCCGAATGCAGGAGAAGCTGTGGAGCAGAAATTTCGTGCTGGCCATCGGCGCGAATCTGTTCATCTACATCGTCTTCTACCTGCTGATGACGTCCATGGCGCTCTACGCGGCCCAGCGGTTCCTGGCCTCCGACGCCGGGGCCGGCTTTGCGTCCAGCGCCTTCATTTTGGGGGCGCTCGTCTCGCGGTTCTTTGCCGGGCCGCTGATCGACAACGCGGGACGGCGGCGGATGCTGCTGATCAGCCTGGCCGCCTTCGTCGCGGCTTCCCTCTTGTACATCCCGGCGGACTCCCTCACCTCGTTGGTGGTCCTGCGGCTGGCCCACGGTGTGGCCTTCGGCCTCGCCAACACCGCCGTCACGGCCGGTGCGCAGGCGCTGATTCCGCCCGCCCGCCGCAGCGAAGGCACCGGCTACTTCGCCGTGTCCACCACGCTGGCCACCGCCCTCGGGCCGCTGCTGGCCGTGGTGCTGGTTGTTGACGGCAGTTACGAGGTCGCGTTCCTCTTTTGTGCGGCATGTTCGGTCGCGGCGTTGGCGGTGACCCTGATCCTGAAACTGCCGGAAGCGCCGGCGGCGCCCACCGCCGTCGTCAATCAGCGCGGTCCGGGCGGCGAGCCAACAAGGGAGCGCCGGTCGCCCGCGGTCCTGCTCGGAAAGGTGTTCGCGCCCGAGGTCCTGCCGATCACCACCGTGCTGCTGGTGAGCGGGCTGGCGTTTTCCGGCATCCTCTCGTTCCTCACCTCGTATACCGCTGCCGCGGGTGCAGCGGATGCGGCGGCGCTGTTCTTTATGGTGTTTGCCGCCGCGGTGCTGGTGTCGCGGGTGACCACCGGCAGGGTCCAAGACCGCCGCGGCGACAACGTGGTGCTGTATCCCGCGCTGGTGCTGTTCGCCGCCGGCCTGGCGCTGCTGGCGCTCGGGCCGGACACCTGGATAGTCGTCGCCTCCGCGGTGCTCAGCGGACTCGGGTTCGGGACCCTGCTGCCCGGAACGCAGGCCATTACCGTCCGGCTGGTTGCGGAGCGGAGGTTCGGCACCGCCCTGGCCACCTACTACCTGATGCTGGACATCGGCACCGGCTTCGGCCCGGTGCTGCTGGGCCTGCTGGTGCCGCTGACCGGCTTCGACGGAATGTACGGCTGGCTTGGCCTGCTCATGCTCGCCTGCATCCCGCTGTACTACCTGGTACACGGCCGGACAGCCAGCCGCGCGGCCGCCTGAGCCGCAGGCCCCACGCCTATTGTCGCGACGGCAATTACCTCACAGTGTTATGCCTTTTTGATCGGCCGCATCGCGCCTACCGTAGTTAATGGAGCCGCCCAACCCGGGGCTGTCCCAGGATGGAAGGAAGTGCCATGACTGTGACTTCACACGTCAGCGACTGCTCAGTGACCAACTGTTCCTTCAACGATCACAGCGAATGCAATGCGGCCGCCATCACCGTGGCCGGCGGCGAGAACCATGCCGCCTGTGCCACCTTTATCGACACCGGAGTGCACGGCGGGCTGCCCAAGGTGCTGGCCAGCGTCGGCGCCTGCCAGCGGACCGAGTGCACCCACAACGACCACCTCATGTGCCAGGCGCCCGAAGTTCACGTGGGTCCCGGCGCGGACAACGCGGACTGCCTCACCTACGCGCACCGGTAACGCGCGGCCCGCCCTCTTCATAGACCACGGCCGCCGTCACCAGGTCCTCCCAGGCCATGCCGACGCCGGTGTAGAGGCAGCACGTGCGCGGGCGCCGGACCAGCTTGCCCTGCACCAAATCACGCAGGTTCGGCGGCTGGATCTGCCGCCATTCCTCCACGCTTCGGGCCGGGATCAGGTCCCCGCTCTCCCGCCAGGACGACGCCCGGCCTTCCACCACCACGTCGCTGCGCAGCACCAGCGCCGCGTCGACCTCCCGGGCGTCCAAACCGTGCTGCCCGACCGACGCGATGATCGCCCCGTCCTTGGGCAGCTTGCCGTCGAACAGCGGCTCCGGCGAGGATGTCACGCAAAGTACGACGTCGGCGCCCGCCACGGCAGCGTCCGGCGCACCGGTTGCGTCGGCCACCTCTATTCCCTCCGCGGCCAGCACGGCGATCAGGTTCGAGATGCGTTGCGGACGCTGGCCGACGACCGCGAAGCCCGCGTTCGGAAATACGGATTTGGCGGCGCGGATGTGGTTCAGCGCTTGTATCCCCGCGCCGAAGACCAGCACCTGCGGGGCATCTCCAAAGCCCTCGCCGTCCGGTGCCGCCGCCGCAATGTTCTTCACGGCCGCCAGGGTTGTCGCCGGAGTGCGGATGGCCGTGAGCTCGGCGCCTTCCATCGTCGCCAGCGGGGCCAGCGTCTCGGCGTCGAACAGGACGTAGATGCCCTGGATCTTCTCCAGCCCGCGGGCCGGATTCCTCGGTGCGATTGTCGCCACCTTCACCCCGCTGTAGCGGCCGCCGCCCTCGGTCGGCATCAGCAGAAACTCCCCGTCCGGCGCGGGGCTGAACAACCGGGGACTGTCCAGTTCCGGATCAACGCCGGACAGCAGCCCCTCCTCGATGGCGCGCACCGCGCGACTGAAGGGGACGGCGGCACGCACGGCATCGGCGTCGTAATAAGGGATGGTCACAGAAAGTCCTCTCGCAGCATCTGGAGTCCGTTGCTGGCCGGATTCTACGGTCAACATCCGCCGGTTTCAGTTTTCGTGACCCTCGTCACTTCACGTGGGCCGCCCCGGCGGGCGGCGATTCCGCAATTCCGCCCTTCTGTCCCCACGACACCCAAGTCGCGCGGCGACAGCGCAATTTACGCCCTCCTGTCCCCAGAACACCCCAGTCGGGCGGCAAGAGAACCACACCGCCGGACCCGGAGGGCCACCCGCCGATAGCGGCGTTACTTGTTAGCTGCGTCATGTTTGCCGTACAGTATCTGCAACCGAACGGTTATTCAGTTATAGAACCCGGTGTTCGGATATAGAACACTGGCGACGGCCGCAGATGCAATAGAAGTGAGGACACCCGTGCAGTTTCACCACCACGGTTACGTATCCGGAGACCCGCGCGTCAAGCCGGCAGCCGGCGTAGGCATCGACCGCCCCGAGGAGCTTCCCGACGAGGTCGATGTGCTCATCGTGGGCTCGGGTCCCGCCGGCATGCTCGCGGCCGCGCAGCTGGCCCAGTTCCCGAACATCACCACGCGGCTGGTGGAGCGCCGGGAGGGACGGCTGGTCCTCGGCCAGGCCGACGGCATCCAGGCCCGCAGCGTGGAGACCTTCCAGGCCTTTGGCTTCGCCGAGCGCATCACCGCCGAGGCGTTCTGGCTCACGGAAATGAACTTCTGGCGCCCCGGCACCGAAAACCCCAAGCACATTGTCCGCGGCGGCCGCGCCGTCGACGACGAGATGGGCATCAGCGAGTTCCCGCACCTGATCGTCAACCAGGCGCGCGTGCTCGACTACTTCGCCGAGGTCGCGGCCAACTCGCCCACCCGCCTGACGCCTGACTACGGCTGGGAATTCAAGACCCTCGAGGTTGCCGACGAGGGCGACTACCCGGTGAAGGTGACGCTGATCCGCAGCGCCGGCCCGGACGCCGGCTCGGAGCGCATCGTCAACGCCAAGTACGTGGTGGGTTGCGACGGCGCCCGCAGCAAGGTCCGCGCCGCGATCGGCAGCACCCTGGCCGGCGACAGCGCCAACCATGCCTGGGGCGTCATGGACGTGCTGGCCCAGACCGACTTCCCGGACATCCGCACCAAGTGCGCCATCCAGTCGCACGACGGCGGGTCCATCCTGCTGATCCCGCGTGAGGGCGGCTACCTGTTCCGCATGTACGTGGACCTCGGCGTGGTGCCCGACGACGACAACGGCAAGATCCGCCAGACCTCGATCGAGCAGATCATCGCCAAGGCCAACGAGATCATGACCCCGTACACGGTGGACGTGCGCAGCGTCGCCTGGCACAGCGTGTACGAGGTGGGCCACCGCCTCACCGATCGGTTCGACGACCTGCTGCCCGAGGACGTCGGCACCCGCACTCCGCGTGTCTTCATCACCGGCGACGCCTGCCACACGCACAGCGCCAAGGCCGGCCAGGGCATGAACGTCTCCATGCAGGACGGCTTCAACATCGCCTGGAAGCTGGGCCACGTGCTGGAGGGCCGCAGCCCGGAGAGCCTGCTCTCCACCTACTCCGCCGAGCGCCAGGTGGTGGCGAAGGACCTCATCGACTTCGACAAGGAATGGTCGACGATGATGGCCAAGAAGCCCGAGGAGTTCGCCGATCCCACGGAGCTCGAGGACTTCTACGTCCGCACCGCCGAATTCCCGGCCGGCTTCATGACCGAGTACGCCCAGTCGATCCTGACAGGCGCGCGCAGCCACCAGGACCTGGCCACCGGCTTCCCCGTCGGCAAGCGCTTCAAGTCGGCCAAGGTCTCCCGCGTCTGCGACACCAACCCGCTGCACCTGGGCCACCTGGCCGAGGCCGACGGGCGCTGGCGCATCTATGTCTTCGCCGACCAGGCGCACGCCGGCGAGTCCGCGGCCGTTGCCAACCTGTCGGAGTGGCTGGTGACCGCACCGGATTCCCCGCTCGCCGCCCGGCCGGAGGGCGCTGACCTCGACGCCTGGTTCGATGTGAAGGTGATCTACCAGCAGCATCACGAGGAGGTGGACATCAACGCCGTACCCGCCGTGTTCAAGCCCGAGGTGGGCCCGTTCCAGCTGACCAACCTCGAGAAGGTCTTCGGCACCGCCAAGGATGAGGACATCTTCGATGCCCGCGGCATCTCCCGCGACGGCGCCATCGTGGTGGTCCGGCCGGACCAGTACGTGGCGGACGTGCTGCCGCTGTCCGCGACCGCGGAGCTGGCCGAGTTCTTCGCGCCCCTGCTGAAGGCCCGCGAGCCGCAGCACTGATTTACCCTTCAGAAGGACGACGGCGGCGCGAAAGTGCCGCCGTCGTCCTTTTCTTGCGGACAGATCACCACCGTAGGCCCCGCGTTGCCCATGGTGCGGGGATGAGGAGATGGGATATGAAACGGGCCGTTATCGCCGCGGCTGCGCTTGGCCTGATGCTGACTGCCTGCGCGCCAGCCCAGGGGACTACCTCCGCGGGGGAGGCCACGGACGCCGAATTCCTCGCTGGCTTCGGGCTCGACGATATGGACGCGGTTGGCATCATCGACCACCTCGACCGGCTGGACACTGTCGAGCTGCCCACCGACTTGATGGCATCTGCCCGGCAGGGCGATCTACTGCTCACCGACGGCCAAAACGAGGTAACGCTGGACCTGCCGGAGGACAGTTCCTACATCTCAGTCGCCCCGTACCTGAACCAGACCCACGACTGCTTCTACCACAGCCTGACGACCTGCCTTGGCGAACTGGGCAACAAGGACATGAGCGTCAAGATCACTGACGACACCACCGGGGAGACGCTGGTGGATGAGCAGATTGAAACCTTCAGCAACGGTTTCGCAGGTTTCTGGGTTCCCGGCGACATCCACGGCACCATCGAAGTGAGTTACGACGGGCACACCGGCTCGGCCGATTTCTCGACGACCGATGACAGCGCCACCTGCATCACGGGTCTCCGGCTGACCTAAGGACGCCCGGATTTTGCCGCCTCGCGCCGGTAGCAAGCGTTGGCCTGCCTGCTGGCCAGTTCGTTGGCCCAGATGGGCGCGTACGGGGACGCGCAGTTCGGGGTTCAGCGCCCCAGCCGGCGCTGACCGCCACCGGATCAGCGGGGGTGGTCCCCGGGTCCCCACGCCTCAACTCTCCGGCTGCAACAGGTTCTCGCAACACCCGACTAGTTCCCCGACGAGGTCCGCGGGTGCGTCCTCGGCCGACAACGCCATGAGCTTCCGGGAAAGCTGCAGCTCGGGCACCTGCACGGCAGTCAGTCCGCTTGGCCGTGCGCCCATCGCCAGTTGCGGCACCATAGCTGCCCCATGGCCGGCGGCGACCAGCCGCAGCGTCGCGTGGAAGTCGTCACTGGAAGCCACGATACGCGGGTGCAGGCCGGCGTTGGCCAGCACTGCGTCCACTACGTTCGCGTCGCTGGAACCGCGCAGGTGGATGATCCAGGGCATCGCGCCCAGCGCATTGACGTCCATCCGCTGGTCTTCCCGGTAGCCCGCCGCGGCGGGAATAACGACGCGGAACGGGTCCTCCCCCAGCCAATGCCGGGTCACCCCCTGGGGCAGGACCAGCCCGGATTCGCCCACCTGGTACACAAGGGCCGCATCCAGCTCCCCACCGACTCGAACTCCCGGCACGACGGCGCTCGGTTCCCCGATAGAAATTTTCAATTGCGCACCCAGCTCCCGCCACTGCACTGATTCCAGGACGTCCCCCAAGATGAACGTCGCGGCCGAGGGGAATGCCCCGATGCGCAACTCGCGTACCGCATCTCCGCTGGCGGCGGCCCCCGCGGCCAACAACCCGTCGACGTCGCGCAACAGCTTCAGCGCATGTTGGCCCACTGCATGCGCGGCCTGCGTGGGCTGCACGCTGCGTGCGCTGCGCACGAACAACCGCGTGCCCATGTCCTTCTCCAGTGCCGACATCTGCTGGGACACCGCCGAGGCCGTGTATCCCAGCCGATTGCCGGCCGCCGTGAAGGAACCGAGCCGCAGCACTTCCACGAGGGTGCGCAGGTGGATCAGGTTGAGCATTAGCGTTCCTTGAACTGAGTTCGTCGAATCACCGCTGTGTTGTACGTCATAGTTTGCTACATCGTCGCCTAGAGTGTTGCGAACGGGACGAAGAAGTTCCGCAAGACACGCTTGGGCATGCCGCTTTCGGCGCTAGCATGCCGCAAAGGATTAGGAATGCTTGAGCAACGCCTCTACGTCAATGCCACGTTCTACACCCAATGGGCCGGGCTTCCCCGGGCCACCGCGCTGCTGACCCGGGGCGAACGCATCCTCGCCATCGGCACACCCGAGGAAATGCGCACCCACGCCACCGGTACATACGAAACCATCGACCTCGGTGGCACCACAGTGGTTCCGGGCCTGACCGACGCCCATATCCACACCGCGAACTACGCCCGCGAAATTGCCGCCCTGGACCTTCGCGGCGCCACCAGCCTCGAGGACGCCCTGGACAGGGTGAGGAACTACGCGGAGGCGCTGCCGGCATCGGCCTGGGTCTTCGGCGGACGCTGGGACTTCAACGCCTGGGATGTGCCGGTTCAACCGGACCGCCAAGCGCTGGATGCCGCCACAGGTGGCAGGCCCGCCGCATTGCCAAGCATCGACGGGCACACGGTTTGGGCCAACACCTCGGCATTGGCGGCCGTCGGCATCGACGCCTCCACGCCGGATCCGGTGGGTGGTGAAATCGTCCGCGACGGCGACGGCCATCCCACCGGCATCCTGCGCGAGACGGCCCATGCCCAGCTGAGCGACATCATGCACAGCGCCGAGGCCGGGGACCTCGAGGCACAGCTTGCCGAGGCCCAGCACCGCCTGCTAGCCGTCGGGCTCACCGGCATCCACGACTTCGATGGCGAGGACTGCCTGCATGCATACCGGTCTCTGCGCGAGAGCGGCAACCTCCATTTGCGCGTACATAAGGCAATCCCGCGCATCGCCTTGGACCAAGCGATCGACGAAGGGCGGGCCACCGGCAACGGCGACGCCTGGCTGAGCACCGGTCCGGTAAAGCTTTTTTCCGACGGCGCCTTGGGTTCCCACACCTGTCACATGAACCAGCCCTTCCCCGGCGAGGACGGGAACACTGGCATCGAGGTCATCCCCTATCTCGACCTGCTCGCACTGGTTCGCCGGGCCGCCGGCGCCGGAATCGCGGTCGCTACTCACGCCATCGGGGACCGCGCCAACCAGCTGGTGCTGGATGCCTATCAGGACCTGGTCCGCAACCCGCTCGATGTCTCCCCCAACATCACGGGCCACACCGAACGAGCAGCCAGCCGATTGCGGCACCGGATCGAACACACGCAGCATTTACGCCCCGCGGACGTGCAACGCGTGGCGCGCCTCGGCGTCGTTCCCTCCATGCAGCCCACCCACTGCACGTCCGACATCCCGCTGGCCTCCACCCTGCTCGTTGGCCGCGAACTGGCCTCTTACGCGTGGCGCTCGCTGATCGACGCCGGCGCACTTCCCGCCTTCGGCTCCGACGCGCCCGTGGAATTGCCCGACCCTTTACACGGGATTCATGCCGCCGCGACCCGGCAGAACCGTGACAACGAGCCCGTCGGCGGCTGGCAGCCCGGCGAGCGGGTAAGCGTCGCCGAGGCGATCGCCGGCTACACCACCGGCGCCGCGCATGCCTCCGGCGAAGAGGCGACCAAGGGCCGGCTGCGCCCAGGAATGCTGGCCGACTTCACGGCCCTCGGGGCCGACCCCTACGCCGTCGGTCCCGCCGAGCTACGCGACAGTCCGGTCATGGCTACCGCCGTTGGGGGATCCCTCCGGTACCGGAGGGACCTGTAACCGCTCCGCCCGCTACACACCTCCAGCACACAATCCGCTCCAACCATCCGCACCAAGGAGACCGCATGAACATCACCCGAGTCCGTACCCTCCGCTCCGGCGTCATGGCATCCGCTGCGTTGCTGGCACTGCTGGCCACGACGGCCTGCGGCGGGCAGTCACTCTCCTCCACCGAGGGCAACGCCGCCGGCAACGAGGACACCTCCTTTAGCGCCGCACCGGCACCCGATGAGGACCTGGCCAAGTCCGTCATCGACGGCATCGCGCCGAACGCCGATTTGGCCGCCGGCTTGCCCGAGTCGATCAAGACCGAGGGCATCAAAATGACCACATCCGAGGGTTACCCGCCCATGGAACTGCTCGCCGAGGACGGCAAGACACTGATCGGGGTGGACCCCTCCCTCGGCCGGGCGATCGCGAACAAGCTCGGCGTCAAAATCACCATCAACAACGAGGACTTCAACGCGCAGATCCCGGGCATCACCACCGGGCGCTACGACATCATCATGTCCTCCATGACCGACAACGAAGAGCGGCGCAAGACCGTCACATTCGTGGACTATGTCCAGGCCGGCAACGGCTGGGTCGTCAAGAAGGGCAATCCCGCCGGCATGGGTGACCCGTCGACGGCCTGTGGCAAGACGGTGGCCGTCGTGGACAACGGCTCCTCGCTCGCCCTCGCGGAGGGCTTTGACAAGGACTGCAAGGCCGCCGGGAAAGACGGACTGGAGATCCTGAAGTTCTCCGGCGACCAGGACGCCATCCTGCAGGTGCGCAACGACCGCGCCGACGCGGGGATCAACGACTACCCCGTCGCCGCCTACCGCGCGCAGACCTCCGAGGGCGTCCTGGAAGCCGTGGCCATCGAAGGCGATGAAAGCGTCTGGGGCATCGCGATGAAGCAGGATAACAAGGAACTGATCGACGCGGTGCAAAAGGCCCTGCAGGAGCTGATCGACGACGGCAGCTATGGGAAGATCCTCGCCGCTTGGAACGTCCAGCAGATGGCGATCGACACTGCCACAATCAACGACGGAAAATAGGGGGCGCAGATGAGCCAAGCGCTCCGACGCAGCAATCGGCCCAGGCAGCTGAGCGGGCCCGACGGCACCGCCGTGACCGTGGTCCCGCTCCGCCACCCCGAGCGGTGGATTCTGGGGGCGCTGGCCGTGGTGGTCTTCGCCTGGCTGGCCTTCACGCTGGCCACCAACCCCAACATCCGCTGGGGCAAGGTCGCCGAGTACCTCTTCTTCCCCAAGATTATCGACGGGATCTGGGTCACCCTGATGATCTCCGTGCTCGCCACGGTGCTCGGGTTGGTCCTCGGCGTCTTGCTGGCGGTCATGAAGCTCTCGCACAACCCAGTGCTGAACTGGCTATCCACGCTGTACATCTGGTTCTTCCGCGGCACCCCCGTGCTGGTGCAGCTGATCTTTTGGTACAACCTGGCCTTCCTGTTCCCGTCGCTGATCATCCAGATCCCGTTCACCAACATCGGCTACATGTGGAACACCAATGACGTGATGACCGGGTTCAACGCGGCGTTGCTCGGGCTAGGGCTGAACCTTGCGGCGTACTTCGCCGAAACGGTGCGCGCCGGCATCCAGGCCGTCGACGCCGGCCAAAGCGAGGCCGCGTATGCGCTCGGCATGACCCCGGGCAAACGGATGCGGAAGATCGTGCTGCCGCAGGCGCTGCGCATCATCATCCCGCCCACCGGCAACGAGTTCATCTCCATGCTTAAGACCACTTCGCTGGTGTACGTCGTCGCGGGCAACGACCTGATGACCAACGCCAGTCAGATCTACAAGCAGAACAACCTGATCATGGAACTGCTGATCGTTGCCTCGCTCTGGTACATGGTCATGACCGCCATCGCAACCTTCTTCCAGTCCAAGCTCGAGGCCCGTTTCGGAGCCGACGCCGTGCGTCTGGTCCGCAGGCCGGGCTTCCTGCTCAAGACCGTTACAGCCAAGAGAACGACGGCGGAACCGCGCGCGGCGGATGATGTCGCCACGGCCGGAAAGGATCTCCCATGACTACCGAACCCAATAGCCTTTCCGCCCCCCCTGCACCTCGCGCCGGCGAATCTGTCTCCGCGTCATCCCCCGCGACGGCCGCCGGCGGTACCGCCTCCACGGCTCGGGCGCACAAGCTGCATGTGGAATCCCACGGCGTCACCAAGTCCTTCGGCGCCCACCAGGTGCTCACCGGCGTGGACTTCACGGTTGCCGCCGGCGAGGTCAGCTGCATCGTCGGGCCCTCCGGCTCGGGCAAGTCCACCTTCCTGCGCTGCCTGAATGCGCTGGAGGCGTACGACGACGGCACGCTGCTGGTCCACGGGCGGCACGTCGGGTACGAGTATCGGAATGGACGCTACTACGAGTGGACCGCCAAGCAGTTCGCCGCGTTCCGCTCGCGCATAGGCATGGTCTTCCAGCGTTTCAACCTCTTCGGACACCTTACTGCCGAGGAAAACGTCGCCTGCGCGCTGACCGAGGTCCGAGGCGTCTCCAAGTCCGCCGCCCGCACCCGGGCACTGCATGAACTGGCGAAGGTGGGCCTGGCCGACCATTCGCAGAAACGCCCGCACCAGCTTTCCGGCGGACAGCAACAGCGCGTGGCGATTGCGCGCGCTCTGGCCATGGACCCCGAAATCATGCTCTTCGACGAACCCACTTCCGCACTGGATCCGGAGTTGGTCGAGGAAGTCCTTGAGGCGATGAAGGCACTCGCCCGTGCAGGCATGACCATGGTGGTAGTCACCCACGAGATGGGCTTCGCACGTGAGGTTGCCGATACCGTTCATTTCTTCGATGCCGGGACCATCGTCGAATCCGGCGCGCCGGCTGATGTGCTCGCCAACCCGCAGATGGAGAGGACGAAGGCGTTCTTGGCGAAGGTGCTGTAGACGCCTGCGGTTGACCGTTGAGTCGCCGTCGCCGCCTAAGACCCGCTGAGGGGGCGACTCCGGTGCGGGTCTTCACAACGGCGCCGCTGACGAGCGCTCAGGCTTTGGCCTGCCGGCTCACCATCTCGTTGATCCAGGCTGGCGCATACGGGGACGTGCAGTTCGGCGGCGTCGGGTAGTCCTTGAGCACCCCGAGGCGTTCGCCGATGTTGATCGCGCGGACGCGGTGCTCGGCGTGCTCGATGCCGATCTGGGCGAGGGTGTGGTTCATGGCCCACTGCAGGCGGTCCGGGGCGTCCTTCATCTCCGCCTCGACGGTGTCCAGCAGTCCCTCGAGGTCCAGGCCCTCGGGCTTTTTCGCCACCCGTTCGGTGGTCAGCGCCCACCCGGCGCTGGCGACGACCGGGTCCGCGTCGCCGGTCCAAGTCACGCGCAGATCCTCGGCGTGCGGGCTCTTCTTGACCACGTAGTTCACCAGCCAGTCGTGCACCTTGGGCGCGCGCGCCTCGCGCAGCATGGCGTCCAGCTCGTCCCGTCCGAAATCCTTCGGCCGGCAGATCAGCAGGGCCAGTAGCCGGGCCGCCGTGTTGTCCGTGGCCCACAGCCCGCGCGCCAAGTCCTGCTGCGTCTTCAAACGCTTGGCGACAGCGCGCAGCTTGCCGAGGTTCACGCCGTGGTCGTCGCCGCGCTTCTCATTCGCCTCGCGCACCTTCGGGTCCTCAAGCGCGGCCAGCTCGGCCATCACCTCGGTTACCGTCGTCTCGGACATCCACCCTCCCGGTTACTCGCGTCTCAGATCCAGCGTACTGGTGTTTGAATCACGGGCGCTCAGGTGGCCCAAGCCCCACGCTCTGGTGTTCCAAGCCTCGCGGGGTTCTGGGGCTTCAGGCCTCGCGGGGCTCTGGTGCTTCAGGCCGCTTTGCCCTGGTGCTTCGAGCCTCGCGGCCCCTGCCATGTCCCAATGCAGAGGCACCGCGCGCCGAAACGGGCCGATATCCGACAGGGCTACGACATTATCGGCCCGTTTCGCCGTTTTCGGCCGCTGTCGACGTTTCCGGCCGCTTTCGGCGTTTCCGGCGGCTGTCGACGACGGACCAGGATTCAGGGCCGCCCCGCGACGGCGCATCCCCACCGTCGTCCTCGACTGCAGCTGGACTGGCGCCCCATTCCCGCCGTCGTGCCACAACGTGCACCGCCGACGGCCACCGGAGCACCTGCCTGACGCGCGATGGCGTATGGTCAGGAGTACGGAGCACGTCTGTGCTCCCGTTAAGGCGCAGCATTCTTCGCTGGCGCCAAGGAGGCACTCATGGCCGACAAATCTCCCCGACAGACCGCTTCGAAGAAATCGGGCAAGTCCATCAAGGAAAAGCGCAGCGACAAGAAGGCCAAGGCCGCCGGCGCCGCAGCCTCGGAGACCCTGACCACTATCAAGAAACGCTGAGGCTTTTGACTCTGCTCTCGCTCGGAGTCCTGGCAACGACGCGAAAGCCCGATGAGCGCAGGCTGGCCCTCCATCCTGCGCACATCGAGCGCCTCGACGCCGACCTTCGCGAGCGGATTATCCTCGAACGGGGCTACGGCGAGCGCTTCGGCATTTCCGACGCGCACCTGGAACAACTGGTGGGACGGATCGCGCCGCGCGAGGAACTCATCGAAGCAGCGGACGTGGTGGTGCTGCCCAAGCCGCAGCCGGAAGACCTTGCCGAACTCCGTGACGGACAAATCCTCTGGGGCTGGCCGCACTGCGTCCAGGACCGTGCCATCACCCAGCTGGCCATCGACAAGCGGCTGACGCTGATCGCCTTCGAAGCCATGAACCATTGGGCCGCGGACGGCAGATTCGCCCTCCACGTCTTCCATAAGAACAACGAGATGGCCGGCTACTGCTCGGTACTGCATGCTCTGGAACTGGCAGGATCCACCGGCGACTACGGCCGCCCGCTCACCGCCGTCGTCATTGGTTTCGGCGCCACGGCCCGAGGCGCGGTCACCGCGCTGAACGCGCACGGCATCCACGACGTGCAGGTCCTGACCAACCGCGCCGCGGCCGCCGTCGGATCCCCGATCCACTCCGCGCGGATCACCCAGTTCGACCAGGACGCCACCGCCCCGCACCTCAGCCACGTCATCACCGACGACGACGGACGGGTGCCACTGGCTCCGTTCCTCGCCGAGCGGGACATCGTGGTCAACTGCACGCTGCAAGATCCCAACAACCCGCTGATCTACCTCGACGAGGCGGATCTGGACGGCTTCCGGCCGGGCAGCCTGATCGTCGATGTCTCCTGCGACGAAGGCATGGGCTTCAGCTGGGCGAAGATGACGACCTTCGCCGAACCCACGTTCGAGGTCGGCAACCACGTGAGCTACTACGCCGTGGACCACACGCCGTCGTACCTGTGGAATTCCGCGACCTGGGAGATCAGCACGGCCCTGATCCCGTTCCTGCGCACCGTGATGGGCGGCCCCGGCAGCTGGCTCGAGGACGAGACGATCAGCCGGGCCATCGAAATCCGCGACGGCGTCATCGCCAACCCGGCGGTTCTCGCCTTCCAGAACCGCTCGGAAGACTACCCTCACCTGCCCGCCTGAATTTCGCGGTACCGATCGCCCCATAGGGACGACGACGGCGCTCACGTGCCGCCGTCGTCTTTCTGGCTCGGAGCCCCTCGCCTGCTCGGCATGTCTCAGCAAATTCACAGCCTGACCGGGCATCGATCCCGGCCGCGCGTGCGTTGTTGAGGAGACATCACCACAGGAGAGCAGGGAATTTTTGCCCACGGAAACCGGACGCGGCCCGCGGCGGAACCCGCGGAGAACCGTCGTTATCCTCGGCATCGACGGAGCCGGGAAGACGACGGCCGCGGCCTCGCTGGTCGAAGTTGAGCGGGCGGCGGGCCGTTACGCGCAGTTAGTGCGCAACCCGGCCGGACGGCGCTGGCTGTCCCGGGCAGCTGCACGCCTCGGCATCGGCATTACTCCGCGCTGGGCCGACCGGTTCGAGTCGATGGTGCGCATTGTGAACGTGCTGGCTGCCCACCTCCGGGCGGCTGCCTTCCGCGGGACCACGGTGATGGACCGGCACCTGCACTGCCAGCAGGTCCTTCGTGACGTGCGTGGCCTGCCGCCGGGAGGCGTCCTGCCCTGGCTGGTCCGAGCCCTGCCTCGACCAGGCGTCGTCGTGCTGCTGGATCTGCCCGCCGAGGCTGCGCACGCCCGGATCATCGCGCGGGGCGAGGATTCCGAGTCGGCGGACTACCTGCGGGCGGCACGCAACGTCTACCTGCGAAGGGCCAAGTCGTTGGACTGGCAGGTCGTCGACGCGGTTGGGTCCCGCAGCGACGTCCTGCGCCGCGTCATGGAGACTGTGTCCCCTCCTGCCAGCTAGCTGGGCCTCCCGGCCCATGCCCTCACTTGCCCGCCTAACGACGACGACAGCGGGCCCTGACTGAGCGGGCGGTCGCCTCGGCGGCACTTACGGCCGGCCGCGGAGCGGGCGGTCCGTCGCCTAGAGGCACTCGCGTCGGAATAAGTTGATGCTTCAATCGATTACACCTAGCAGAGGCCAAGCCTTTTGAAAGTCATCACGCCAACGTAAGGACAGCATGAAGATCGGAATCATCGGGGCCACGGGCAACGCCGGACGCGCCCTCTTCCACGAGTCGGCCAAACGCGGCCACCAGACAACAGCGATCGTCCGGAGCGCCGCAAAGGCCGCGGAGGTCCTGGGCACGGACTCCGAAGTGCTGGAACGCGACGCCTTCTCTCTCGACGCAGAAAACCTCGCAGCCTTCGACGTCGTCGTCAATGCGTTCGGCACGGCTCCGCACGAGGCCTACCGGCACGTTGACCTGGCCCGCTCGCTGGTCGAGCTCGCCGGGGAAACCACACTCCGCCTGGTCTTCATCCTGGGCGCCGGCAGCCTGACCACCGGCGACGACAACCACCTGTTCGTCGAGGACATCCGCAACATCCCCGGTGCCGAGGCCTGGATCTCCATCCCGGAGAACCAGCTGAAGGAACTCGAATACCTGCGCGGCGTCACGGACGTTGACTGGGTCGGGGTGTCCCCCTCGGCGCTGTTCACGCCCGGCGACGCCACCGCCCCGGTGCTGGGCACCGACCGGCTCCTCTATGCCGCCGACGGCGAATCGCACACCACCACCGGCACGATGGCCGTGGCCATCCTGGACGAGATCGAGAAGCCCGCGCACCGGCAGACCCGCTTCACGGTCAGCGACAGCTAAACCTCCCCAGCACAACACGACGGCCGCCGCAACTGGTCCGGCCCGGGCACGCAGACAGCGCGGCGGCCGTCGTTCGCCGTCTCGACAGGCGCCTGTCCACGTGCCCCCGCTAAAAGATCAGCGCCGTTGCCCGCGGTCGGTCCGGCGCGTACCGGTACCGGCCGGTGCTTTCTTCTGCATGGTAAGCAGCCTCGCTAGCGCGTAGCGGTTCACCGTTCCCGCCTTCTGCCCCTGCAGCAGCCAGTGGCCAATGCCGTCGACGCCGGCCTGCACCCCCGTGATGGGGATGCCGGTGGGAGAAATCTGGTGCCCGGGCGTGAACGTGATCGGGCCCGGCGCATTCGGATGGGCAATGACGTGGCAGGCGACCTCGGCCGCAACCCTGGCCGTGCGCGGGTCGGTCTGCACAACGTCCATGTGAATGGTCCGCCGCCTGAACCCGCGCGGATGGACGGAGGCCAGCGTCTCCCGGTCGATCCACTGGTATTGCCCGGGTTTCCAGAATTTGGAGTCGATATAGACCACCCGGTCCCCGTTGATGACGGCGTGGTCGATGTCCGCCACGTGGCTGCCCGGGAACCGCAGCCCGTGGAAGATCCGGGTCCCGGGAATGGCCAGCAGGGTCTCCAGTGCCTGCGCCGTCCACCGCTCGCCCTCCGCGCCCTTGGCGATGTCCTCGCGCCGAAACCGGGACCAGCCGCCCGACAGGGCCGCGCCACCCGCGCCGAACACCAGTTGCCGGGCAACCTTTTTCGGCGCCGCGACGCCCCAGTGCCTGCCAATCGCGCCAAGGCCCAGTAAACAGGCTGCCGTTAGGACGACGGCGACCGGCCACTGAGGGGGAGCATCGCCTAATGCGGCGCTGGCCAGCATCGAGATGAGCACCAATGACTGTCCGAAACTGATCAGTAATAGGACGACGACGACCACAACGCGAAGGCCGTTGTAGCTGCGGCCGATGCGCTCCGCGGGCGCGGGTTGGTTCCGCCACGACAGCTGGCGGATCGAATTCCATGAACGGCGAATACAGGGTTTCGGGTCCAGTCGGCCGGCGGGCGGCCCCCCACTGTTCCGGACGTTCCATGCAACCTCCCCGGATCTATTTCAGCAAGGAGCCCCAGTATGTCCCCCGCCCCGCGCCGGGGGCCAGGGTTCCGGGTCCTGAAGCCGCCGGAGGTGCAAAATCGCTAAACCATGGGGAGTCGTCCCCATTCAGTTCCGCGGCGCCGCATGCAACAGTGTGAGGGAAACGGTTAAGCGGGAGGGCGGCGGGATGGGCAGCTGGCGGATCAATCCGAGGCAGCTCCACATGATTCTGGTGGACGTGGCCGCGGACGGCCAGTCGTTGGACAAGGCGGCAGGCGACACGGCGGCGGCAGGCGACGAGGCGACGTCGTCGTTCGGCAGCGCCACGGAGGTGGCCGACGCGTTCGCGGAGTTCTGGTCGCCGCGGCGGGACGTGGGCCACCGGATTGCAGGCCTCGTGTACAACAAGTCGCGGGTCGTGGCCGAAACCGCGGAGCTGTTCGTCGAGGCGGACGGGCGGATGTCGGGTGCCGCCGCCGCTTTCGCCGAGTCCCTGAATGCCGGCCACTCGGCCGTCCTTACCCCGCGCGGCTTCGGGCGGGTGCCGCAGCCGTGACGGTGCGGCTGGGCAGCGTCCCGGAGATCAACGTCCCCTGGGACCGGCTCGGCGATGCGGTCCGGGAGATGTCCCTGCGCGCCGCGTCTGCGGCAAACTACCTGGTCGATGCCGGTGCCGCTTGGGCCGGGCTGAGCGTCGCCTACCAGCAACCGGACACCGAACTGGAGGTCCACTCCGCCCTGAACGAGCTGGAGGGTCCCTCGCAGGAATGGACTGCGGCGCTGGCCGCCGCCCGGGAAGCCGTCACGGCCTTCGTCGCCTCCGGCCGGGCGCTGCAGGCGGAGGCCGAAGAACTCGCGGCGGCACGCCCCGGCCTGACCAGGGCGCTGAAGGATGCCGGTTCACAGGAGGGGGACGAGGCGGACCAAGCGGAGCAGCGGGCGGAGGCCTTCAACGGACGCGTCCGCTCCCTGCGGGCCGACTGGCAGGCGCTGACCGCGGAAACCGCCGCCGCCCTGCGGTCCATCGGCGGCGGAACCGTCGACTCGCTGCCGCCCACCCCGCTGCTGGCCGCCGGTCCGTCCTCCCCGCCGTGGGCCCACTTCACCAGCGGTCTCGACGAGCGGTTCGGCCCGCTGACGCCGGAGTCGTACCTGCCGTCCTTGGCCGGCCTGACCGACGAGGAACTGCGGGCCTGGGCCGCGGCCAACCCCGAGGGTGCCGCCCTGCTGGCCGCCCACAAACTGCCCGCGTGGCGGATGCCCGGCTCGTCCGAGGCCGTCATGGCGGAGGCGATGGCCGGCGACGCCGCGCTGACCGAGGGCGGGATTGCGGGAATCCGCGAGGCCTGGCTCACCCTGGCGCCGGCCGAACAGGAACGGATGCTGCTGCTCTACCCCGCGGTGTTCGGGAGCCTGAACGGCATCCCCTTCGCCAGCCGGATCCGGGCCAACACCATCACCGCCGCCGGCTACCGCGAAACCGTGGTGTCCCGGCAGGCACAGCTGGGCCCACAGCCCGACCTCAGCGACTACCTCGCGGCCGCGGGGAATCAGCAGGGCCACCCGCGGATGGTCTACCAGCGGGCCTACCGGCAGTACACCGCCGACCTCGAGACCTGGCAGGCCGAACACGACCGGCTGGCAACGCTGAGGACGGGACTGGACTACGCCGTCGGCCATCAATCCCAAGTGGTCCTGGTCAGCCTGGACGGCGACGGCAGGATCGTCACCATGAACGGCACCCTGACGCCGGACACCAGGACGGTGGCCGCCCTGGTCCCGGGCACCGGCGCCGACCTGGGTCAGCTGGAGGCCTACTCGGCCCGGCTCGACGCGGTGAACGGCGAACCGCCCGCCGGCACGGTCTCCTTCTACTGGCAGGGCACCGACTTGCCGGATGAGGTCCCCGACAACATCACCACCTCGTTCAACGAGCGGGGCGGGCCCCTGCTGGCCGCCTTCGACCACGCCCTCGACCTCGAGACCCGGCCCGACGCCCGCACCACGTACATCGGCTACAGCGCCGGCGGCTCGCTGCTGGGCACCGCCGAACGCGAGGGCCTGGATTCCACCAACATCGTCTACGTCGCACCGGCCGGCACCGGACACAACGTGGGCAGCCCCGCGGACACCGCTAACCCCGATGCCCACCGCTACTGGCTGCAGACCCGCGACGACCCCATCAGCGCGGCCCAGCTCCTCGGCGGCGGCTACCACGGAGCGTCGTTCTGGCGCGGCGGCAGCCCCACCGTCATGGACCCGGTCCGGCTCGAGACCGGCTTCCTGAGACCGGAGGACCCGGACTCGCTGATGAACGGGCACACCGACTACTTCTGGCCGGGCTCCACCTCGGCCACCAACATCCAGGGCGTCGTCGAAGGCACCAGCGTCAGCACGTTTGTCGAGGACCGAATCCAGCAAACCTACTCCCCCTACGGCCCGCTGATCACCAGCCCGCTCGAGCAGGATCCCGAGGACTACGCATATGGCAACCTTGAAACCGTGACGGTCGAAAGTCTGGAGAAATGAACATGCGGGCTCGCTCCCCTTGGCACCGCCCGGCCCGGCCGCGCGGCGAAGAACGACGGCGGCGACCCGGTTCCGCCGCCGCCCTCACCGCGACTGCCACCCTTTCCGCCGTCATTTTAGGAGGCTGCGCCATGCCGCAGGAGAACCAGTCGCAGGAGATACAACCGACGTCGCAGGACTACGGCCGCCAGCTCGAGCAGCTGCTCCCCCAGGCGATCGCCGAGGCGTCCACCGCCGCCGACCTGAAGGTCAGCCTGCTGCGCGAACAAACCTGCCTGCGACCCGAGGACGAACAACCGCAGACCCAGACCGCCTGGATCGCCCGGGCCACCGGCAAGGTAGCGGACGCGGACCAGGCCAACGCAGCCCTCGACGCCGCCGCCGGCTACCTGACCGCGCATGGCTGGGAGCAAAAGAACGAGGCCACTGCCGAAACCGGCGACGTCCGCACGCTCTACTTCCGCAACGGCGACCTCGGCGCCACCGCCGCGCACCACGTGGCCGGCGGTGTGGGCGCCGTCGTCCTCTCCTTCACCAGCCCCTGCCTGGAGCACCCCGAGGACCACCGGATGATCCGCTCGGAGCAGGATCCGGAGTTCGGGATGAACAGCCAGTTTTACGACGACGGCGCCTGAAGCATCCCCTTCTGGTGGCGCCCCACTGACCTCCCGTAAACAGAACACGCGGGGCAATCGACGTGAACCTCGCCACTTCATGAGGTGATCCTCCTCACTTAGTTCATGTGCTATACGCGCGCAGGCTGGTCACTTCCTGCTCTTGCTAGCGTCGAAAGTTGCCCTCACCCGGCCAAGACAACAGCGAGACCGCGACCAGCACTCCTACGATGCGAGGTACGAGACCGATATGAGTACGCCGCCCGAAACTGACGAGCCTAAGCTCAACGGCGAAGACAGTAACCGCCCGGCGCCGGTGCCCGGAGCCGCCCCACCGGAGTCCCCCGCCGGCAGCGACGCCGCCGAACCGCGGACTCGGGTCAACTGGACCGTCTTCATCGGTTCCGCGGCGGGCGTCCTCGGCATCGCGCTGTGGGCCATCCTGGACCGCGAATCGGCAGACGCGGTGATTGGCACCGCCGTCGCGTGGGTGGGCGAGACCTTCGGCTGGTGGTACTCACTGATCGTCGTCGCCGTCCTGGCGTTCGTCCTCTTCGTGGCCGTCTCCCGGGTGGGCAAGACCCGGTTGGGGCCCGACCATTCGCGCCCGACCTTCAACCTCTTCACGTGGACCGCGATGCTCTTCGCCGCGGGCATCGGTATCGACCTGATGTTCTTCTCGGTCGCGGAGCCGGTCACTCAGTACCTGGCACCGCCCACGGGCGACGGCTCCACGGTCGAGGCCGCCCGGCAGGCCGTGGTCTGGACCTTGTTCCACTACGGCATCCTCGGCTGGGGCCTCTACGCCCTGATGGGACTGGCGCTGGGCTACTTCGCCTTCCGGCACAACCTGCCGCTCAGCATCCGCTCGGCGCTCTACCCGATCCTCGGCAAGCGGATCCACGGGCCGGTGGGCCACGCCGTCGATATTGCCGCCATGCTCGGCACCATCTTCGGCATTGCCACCAGCCTGGGCATCGGCGTCGCGCAGCTCAACTACGGCCTGAGCTTCCAGTTCGGCATCCCGGAGAACACGGTGGTGCAGATCGCCCTCATCGCCGTCGCGGTACTGATGGCGACCATCTCCGTGCTGACCGGGATCGAAAAGGGCATCCGCCGGCTGTCCGAACTCAACGTCATCCTGGCGATCGCCCTGATGGTCTTTATCCTGATCACCGGCTCCACCCGGTTCCTGCTGGACGGAATCGTGACCAACATCGGCGACACGCTCTCCCGCTTTCCGTCGATGGCACTGGACACCTTCGCCTACGACCGGCCCGACGCCTGGCTGAACGGCTGGACGCTGTTCTTCTGGGCCTGGTGGATCGCCTGGGCGCCCTTCGTGGGCCTGTTCCTCGCGCGCATCTCGCGCGGACGCACGCTGCGCGAGTTCGTCGTCGGGGTGCTGGTGGTGCCGTTCGCGTTCATCCTGCTGTGGATCTCCATCTTCGGCAACAGCGCCCTCGAGATCGTGATGGGCGGCAACGCCGCGTTCGGCGAGGTGGCCATGAGCCAGCCGGAACGGGCCTTCTACGGGCTGCTGGAGCAGTACCCCATGGCGCCGCTCAGCGCCGCGATCGCCACCTTCACCGGCCTGCTGTTCTACGTCACCAGCGCCGACTCGGGTGCCCTGGTGATGAGCAACTTCACCTCCTACCTCAAGGACGCCGATTCCGACGGCCCCAAGTGGCTGCGCGTCTTCTGGTCCGTCGCCACCGGCCTGCTGACCCTGGCCATGCTGCTGGTGGGCGGGGTGCCCACGCTGCAGAGCGCCACCGTCATCATGGGCCTGCCGTTCTCGGTGGTGCTGGTCTTCATCATGCTCGGCCTCTACAAGGCGCTGCGGCTGGAAACGGCCCTCGCGGACAGCTACCAGGCCGGCCTGCACTCCGTGCTGAACTCCCGCACCAACGTGCCGCACGGGGCGGACGGACGCCGTGGCTGGCGCCAGCGCCTGGCCCGGGCCATGAACTACCCGGGCCGTCGGCAGGCCCAGCGCTTCGTGGCCGAGGTCGCCATGCCCGCGCTCAATGACGTCCGCACCGACCTCGCCGCCCGCGGGCTGGAGGCCACGCTGAAGACCAGCACCGTCGATGCCTTCGGGATCGACACCGCGGACCTTTGCGTGGAGCTCGACGGCGAACGCACCTTCAAGTACCAGATCTATCCGGTGCAGAACGACGTCCCGTCCTATGCGCGCTCCTCCGCCGCCGGCGGCAAGTACTACCGCATCGAGGTGTTCTCGCTCGAGGGCAGCCACGGCTACGACCTCATGGGGTACAGCAAGGACGAGGTCATCGCCGACGTGCTGGACCACTACGAGGTGCACCTCGAGTTCCTGCACCAGCACCGCGCGACGCTGCCCTACAGCACCGCCGCCGAAAACGTCCCGCCCAAGGCGGACTGGGAAACCGATTACGACACCGTCGACGAACCCGTCGCCGCCGTCCCAGAACCCGTCGCCGCACTTTCAAAGGAGACACCATGACCACCACCGCCTCCACCCTGTTCATCAACGGCGCTTGGGAGCCGGCCGCCGACGGCGCGGTGCGCGAGATCCGCAATCCGGCCGACGGCCGGGTTGTTGCCACCGTGTCCGAGGCCGGCCGTGCCGACACCGAGCGGGCCATCGCCGCGGCCCGCGCCGCCTTCGACTCCGGCGTGTGGGCGGCCGTGCCGGCGCCCGAGCGTGGCGACTTCCTGCTCAAGGTCGCCGCAGGCCTGCGGGAGCGCCGCGAGGAGTTCGCCCGCGCCGAGTCTCTGGACACCGGCAAGCGGATCGTTGAAAGCCGCATGGACATGGACGACATCGCCGCCTCCTTCGAGTACTTCGGCAAGATCGCCTCGCAGGAGGCGGGCCGCGTGGTCGATGCCGGGGACCCCGCCGTCGTCAGCCGGATTGTCTACGAGCCGGTGGGCGTCTGCGGCATGATCACGCCCTGGAACTACCCGCTGCTGCAGGCCGCGTGGAAGATCGCGCCCGCGCTGGCCGCCGGCTGCACCTTCGTGCTCAAGCCCGCCGAGCTCACCCCGTCCACGGCCATCCTGACCATGAAACTGCTCAAGGACCTGGGCCTGCCCGACGGCGTCGCGAACCTGGTCACCGGCCCCGGCGCGGAGGCGGGCGCACCGCTCTCCGAACACCCCGACGTCGACCTCGTCTCCTTCACCGGCGGCCTGGTGACCGGCAAGGTCGTCGCGGCGGCCGCCGCCGGCACCGTGAAGAAGGTGGCACTGGAACTCGGCGGCAAGAACCCGAACGTGGTGTTCGCCGACGCCGACTTCGACGCCGCCGTCGACAACGCCCTGAACGCGGCCTTCGTCCACTCCGGGCAGGTCTGCTCCGCGGGCGCGCGCCTGCTGGTCGAAGAGTCGATCGCGGAGCGCTTCGTCGACGAGCTCGTCCGCCGCGCCGAGGGCATCCGCCTGGGCGGCCCGTTCGACGAGGCCGCGGAAACTGGGCCGCTGATTTCGGCGGCACACCGGGAGAAGGTGGACGCCTACGTGAAGCGCGGCGTGGAAGAGGGCGCGCGGCTGCGCTGCGGCGGCGCCGCCCCCGAGAGCCCCGAGTACGACGACGGGTTCTACTACCTGCCCACCGTCCTGGACCGCGTGGAGCGGGGGATGTCCGTGGTCGTGGACGAAGCCTTCGGCCCGGTGGTGACCGTGGAGACGTTCCGCGACGAGGATGAGGCAGTGGCCACCGCCAACGACACGATCTACGGCCTGGCCGGAGCCGTCTGGACCCAGGACGCCGGCAAGGCCCAGCGCGTTGCCGGCCGGCTGCGTCACGGCACTATCTGGATCAACGACTTCCACCCCTACCTCCCGCAGGCCGAGTGGGGCGGCTTCGGCCAGTCCGGCGTCGGCCGCGAGCTCGGCCCCACCGGTTTGGCCGAGTACCAGGAAGCCAAGCACATCTACCAGAACACCAGCCCGCAGGTGACCGGCTGGTTCGCTGACCACGGCAAGGAGAACTGATGCACATCGACAACGTCGAGAACCTCGTCGACCGGGAATTCGACTACATCGTCGTCGGCGGTGGATCCGCCGGCGCCGCCGCCGCCGCACGCCTGAGCGAACACCCTGCGGTGTCCGTGGCGCTGGTCGAGGCCGGCCCGGACGACCGGGGCGTGCCCGAGGTCCTGCAGCTGGACCGGTGGATGGAGCTGCTCGAGTCCGGCTACGACTGGGACTACCCGATCGAGCCGCAGGAGAACGGCAACTCCTTCATGCGCCACTCGCGCGCGAAGGTCATGGGCGGCTGCTCGAGCCACAACTCCTGCATCGCCTTCTGGGCCCCGCGCGAGGACCTGGACGAGTGGGAGTCCAAGCACGGCGTCACCGGCTGGAACGCCGACGCCGCCTGGCCGCTGTACAAGCGGCTGGAGACCAACGAGGACGCCGGCCCGGACGCCCCGCACCACGGCGACTCCGGCCCGGTGCACGTCATGAATGTCCCGCCGGCCGACCCGACCGGCGTCGCGCTGCTGGATGCCTGCGAACAGGCCGGCATCCCGCGCGCCAAGTTTAACGACGGCACCACCGTGGTCAACGGCGCCAACTTCTTCCAGATCAACCGCCGGGCCGACGGCACCCGCTCCTCCAGCTCGGTGTCCTACATCCACCCGATCATCGAGCGGGAAAACTTCACCCTGCTGACCGGGCTGCGCGCCCGCCGGCTGGTGATCGACGCGGACAAGCGCTGCTCCGGCGTCGAGATCGTGGACAATGCCTTCGGCCGCACGCACACGCTGTCCGCGCGGCGCGAGGTAGTGCTGTCCACCGGCGCCATCGATTCGCCGAAGCTGCTGATGCTCTCCGGCATCGGGCCGGCCGCCCACCTCGCGGAGCACGGCATCGAGGTCCTGGTCGACTCCCCCGGCGTCGGCGAACACCTGCAGGACCACCCCGAGGGCGTGGTCCAGTTCGAGGCGAAGCAGCCGATGGTCACCGAATCCACCCAGTGGTGGGAGATCGGCATCTTCACGCCCACCGAGGAGGGCCTGGACCGCCCCGACCTGATGATGCACTACGGCTCCGTCCCGTTCGACATGAACACCCTGCGGCACGGCTACCCCACCACGGAGAACGGCTTCAGCCTCACCCCGAACGTCACGCACGCCCGCTCCCGCGGCACCGTCCGGCTGCGCAGCCGCGACTTCCGCGACAAGCCGATGGTCGACCCCCGGTACTTCACCGACCCCGAGGGCCACGACATGCGCGTGATGGTCGCCGGCATCCGCAAGGCCCGCGAGATCGCCGCGCAGCCGGCCATGGCCCCGTGGGCCGGCCGCGAGCTCTCGCCGGGCATCGAGGCGCAGACGGACGAGGAGCTGCAGGACTACATCCGCAAGACGCACAACACCGTCTACCACCCGGTCGGCACCGTCCGCATGGGCCCGGTGGACGACGTCATGTCGCCGCTGGACCCCGAGCTGCGGGTCAAGGGCGTCACCGGCCTGCGCGTGGCTGACGCATCGGTCATGCCCGAGCACGTGACGGTCAACCCCAACCTGACCGTGATGATGATCGGCGAACGCTGCGCCGACCTCATCCGCGGCAGCTTGGCCGCGGAAACAACGACGGCGGCGGCCGGCACCGGCGCGGTGCACGCCTGATCGGTGCAGTGAGGGCGGCGGAAGCAAACCTGCTTCCGCCGCCCTCTGCTTAAAGCAAAGTCTCAACTGCTACTTCTGAGGATCATGCTGGTGTCCGACGGAACAAGTCCTTTAGAGTGCTCTTGCTACCCGCTATGAGGCGAGAGGAACTCGAGCCGATTTCCGTTGTTGTCCAACAGGTAAAACCGGCGCATTCCCGGGAAGTTGTCATCCCACTCGGGAGCATGCCCATGAGCTTCTAATCGCCGGGCCAGCGCATCTATATCCCGGACGAGGATGCCGGGATGAGCCTTCCGCTGAGGACGGAAATTCTCCTCGACTCCTAGATGAATCTCTAAGTTATCGGCGCGCACCCACAGCCCACCACGGGCAGCCAATACCGGCGGCTTTTGAACCTCCGTGAGCCCCAGGACTTCGACGTAAAACTCTCGGCAGTTATCCTCACCACCCGGCGGCATTGCGAGCTGAACGTGGTGCAACCCGAAACCAAAGTCGGTGGCTCGAGGTTTTGCCTCGTATGGTTCAGTGACCATGCCCCCTCTTTCCCGCAGTACGTGTCGTCCCATTGAACTTACCGCGGTCGGAGGAACCGTCCACCAGGAACACACCAGAATATCTACGGCATGCACCACCGAACGGCGGGAGGTTTACTTGAGGAACTTGGACATCCGCCGGTCCGCCAGCAGCTTCCCGCCGGTCTGGCAGCTGGGACAGTACTGCAGCGAGGAATCCGCGAAGGACACTTCCCGGACCGTGTCCCCGCACACCGGGCAGGGCTCGCCGGTGCGGGCGTGCACGCGCATGGCCTTGCGCTTGGAATCCTTCAGCTTGCTGGCCGGACGGCCGGAGGCGTGGGCGATGGCCGACTCGAGCACCTGGTGCATCGCCCAAAACAGGCGCTCCACGTCCTCTGCATCCAGCTTCGAGGCGTTGGCGAACGGGGAGAGCTTCGCCGCGTGCAGGATCTCGTCGCTGTAGGCGTTCCCGATGCCCGCGATCGCCGACTGGTCCCGCAGCAGGCCCTTAATCTGTCCCGAGTGGGAGGCGAGCATCTCCGCGAACGCCGCGTGGTCGACGTCGAGCGCGTCGGGTCCCAGGCGGGCGATGCCCGGCACCTCCATCGGGTCCTTGACCACGTAGGCGGCCAGTGATTTCTTGGTGCCGGCTTCGGTCAGGTCGAACCCGGGCTGACCGGCGCCGTCGGCCGCGACGAACCGCACGCGCAGCGCAATGGGACCCTTGCCGGGCCGCAGGGGTTCGGGCTTCAGGGCATCCGACCAGCGGAGCCAACCGGCCTTGGCCAGGTGCATCACCAGGTGCGTCTGCCCGGCGGTGATGACGATGAACTTGCCGCGTCGCGAGACCGCGGACACCGGCTCGGCTCCCATCGTCTCCGGCGGCACGTCCGCCGTTTTCAACACGGAGAAGGACAGCACCTCCACCTTTGCCACCTGGGCCGGCGGGGCGTCGGGCGGGATGAGCTTAAGCCGCAGGAAGTCGACGAGTCCCTGCACTTCCGGCATCTCGGGCATGCCCTAACGATAACGGAAGCTTGCTCCTATGACCGGGCGGGTTGCACCGGGCCGCGACGGCGTCCGGGTCGGGGCGCCGGCTTCCTGCGCGAGCCGCGCCCAGACGGTCGGTTACCATCTGTGTAACGCTCGCTGTGGTGTAACGGGCGTTGTGTGTTGGGAGGTGCCGGACCATGGGCAGAAACACGGTGGGTCGTCGAGCCGGCTCCGGCCTTGGCGTGGCGCTGGCCGGAATGCTGTTGATCGCGGCCACGTATGGCATGGCCCGGTTCGGGGTCGGCCTCTTCGCCCCGCTCTTGGCCGAACAGCGGCCGGAACTTACCGAGGTGCTGGGATGGGCTGCGGCTGCACAGTTCACCTCCTATTCGATAGCCGCCGTGGCGGCCGCCCGCTTCGTCGACCGCGCTCCTCGGGCCGGACTTCTTCTCGCCGGAGGCACTGCCGCGGTCGGTTGCTTGGGGGTGGCTGTCGCCTCAGCTCCGGGCATGTTCGTGGCGGCTGTATTCGTCGGCGGCATGGGCGGGGGCTTCGCCTCGCCCGCATTGGTGCCGGTTATCGACGCGCTCGTTGCACGCCGCACCAGTGCGACAGCACAGTCCCTGGTGAACTCGGGAACGGCGGTCGGCGTGGTGGGAGCCGGCATTGTCGCCTCATTGGCCGCTTCGATTGCCGGGGCATGGGTGCTCATGGCGCTGGTCTGCGCGGCGGCGGCGGTCGCGGTGTGGTATCCCGTCCGGGCTCGTGCTGATCCGGGTACCTCTGGCCTCCCAGCCGCTGCAGCGGCTTCGAGCCCCGAACGTCGCCATGGACCGGGGCACGTTCTCCTCGTCCCGGCCGGGGCCGCGGTCATTGCAGGAGCCGGCTCGGCCTTGATCTGGACGTTTGGACCGTTGCTGGTTACGGAAGCCGGTTCCGTTGCTGCCGCTCAGGCCGGATGGCTGTGGATCGCCTTGGGCCTGGGCGGGGTCCTCGGCGTACTCACGGGAGCCTTGGCCAGGCGCATGGGCATGCGGGCCGCATGGTGCTTTTCTGCCAGCGTCCTGGCCGTCGCCAGCTTAGGAGTCTCAATATCGGTAGCCTCCGGCAGCACTTGGGTCGCTTATGCCGGCATGGCCGTTTTCGGTGCCGGCTACATGAGCCTGTCCGGCGTGCTCATTCTCTGGGCGCGCAGCGTTTGGCCTCAGAGTGCCGGCGCAGGGACTTCGTGGCTCTTCATCGCACTGGCCGTCGGACAGGCGCTGGGGTCCGCCGGCTTTGGAGTGGCTTACGGGACCTTGCCGCCCGTTGTGCTGGCCGCCCTGGCCGCGGGCCTCCTAGTCCTCGGCGGCATCACGGGACTTGTCCGGATGCGCCAGCCGCAAGTCCTGTGACCCGGAGCGCGCCGGGTCAACCAACTGTTGGTCAGTCGGCGAGCTCAACAACCTCGAACTCGAGCAGCTCCGACCCACTGGCCACGGGGGTCTTCGAGCTGTGATCGCGTGGCGCACGGTTGTCGCGCCAGTTCTCGAAGTCCTCACGCGTAGCCCACTGGGTATACACGAAGTAGCGGTCTTCGCCTGCGACCGGACGCAGCAGCTGGAAGCCCTCGAACCCCGGAGCGGAGTCGACGGCGTGCTTGCGTGCGGCGAAGCGCGCCTCCAATTCGGTGCCCGAGCCCTCGGGGACCTTGAGCGCGTTAATGACGACGACGGACACGATGCTGCTCCTTTCGGGTCCGAACCGCCCGGACCATCCTGGGTCCACGCTATCGCGTCCGGGACGTCGCGTTGCCGCTCGCCTGCATATGACCGCTGCTGACGGCGGGCGCAGGCTTTCCGAGAAACCCGGCGACTGTTGGATTTAGTGATTCGCTGCACATAGGCTGCGTCCAAGGGCACGACGTCGGGCCGGCGGGGCCGGTCACGGTACCGACCGCCGGGTTCGCGAGGTTGGAGGAGCAGGAGTGACGGGCAAGAGGAAGACGGTCCTCGAGGCGACGCTGGAGATGTTCCGCGCCCACGGGCTGACCACGATTTTCGGCAATCCCGGGTCGAACGAGCTCCCGTTCCTCGCCGGCCTGGGCGGAGACTTCGACTTCGTTCTCGGATTGCACGAGCAGGTGGTCGTGGGCATGGCCGAGGGCTACGCCCGTGCCACGGGCCGGCCCGCGCTGGTGAACCTGCATGCCGCCTCCGGATCGGGCAACGCCATGGGCGCCCTGACCAACGCCCACTACGGGCACATCCCGATGGTCATCCTCGCCGGCCAGCAGGTCCGCCGCACCGTCGGCCAGGAAGTGATGCTCGCCAGCGCCGACGCCGCTGCCCTGCCGGCCCCGCTGGTCAAGTACTCGCACGAGCCGCTGGCCGCCGCCGACGTGCCGCGCGCCCTGTCCCAGGCCGTATTCGAAACCTGCACCCAGCCCCGCGGACCGGTCTACGTCTCGGTCCCCCTCGATGACTGGGCCGAGTCCGCCCTCGACGACGACGCCCTACTCACCGACCGCTCGGTCACCACGGCCGGCGGCCTCACCGAGGACCTGGCCCGGGAAGTGATCGCGGCGATCGACGGCGCGAAAAGGCTTGCATTCGTCGTCGGCCCGCAGGTGGACGCCGCCGCGGTCGAGGACCCGGCCGTGTTCGACGCCGTCGTGTCGCTGGCGGAGAAAACCGGCGCCTCGGTCTACGTCGCGCCCTCCCCCTCCCGGGGTCCGTTCCCGACCACCCACCCGAACTTCGAGGGCGTGATCGTCCCGGGCATACAGTCGGTGCGCGACCGCTTGGCTGGCCACGACGTCGTGCTGGTCCTCGGCGCCGCCGTTTTCCGCTACCACCGCTGGGAGCCGAGCAACTACCTCGAGACCGGCACCCGCGTCATCCAACTGACCCAGGACCCGCGCGAGGCGACCCGGGCGCCGTTCGGCCGGTCCGTCGTCGCCGACGTGGCAGGCGCGGCCAAGGCGCTGGCCGCCGGGGTGAGGGACCGGGGCCATCGGCGCGGTGAGCCGGGCACCCGGGAGCTGCCGGCGGCCAAGACCTCGCCGGACGGCATGACCGGCAGCGAAATCCTCGAAGTCCTCAACACCCACGTCAACGATACCGTCGCCTACGTTAACGAGACCACCACCCTGGACCTGGACTACCTGGAACGCATCGCCATCGACCGCCCGGGCATGTACCACTTTCCGGCGTCGGGCGGGCTGGGCTTCGGCCTGCCCGCAGCCGTGGGCATGTCCCTGGGCGCCCCGGAGAAGACCATCGTCGCGACCGTGGGCGACGGCTCCGCCAACTACGGCATCACCGCCCTCTACACCGCGGCCCGGCGGCAGACGCGCACCGTGTTCGTCATCGTGAACAACTCCGGCTACGGCGCCCTCGCCGGCTTTGCCCAGCGCATGGGCGTGCCCGACGTCCCCGGACTCAAGCTCGACGGCATCGATTTCGTCTCCATCGCCGAGGGCTACGGTGTCCCCGCCGAACGCACCAACACCCGCGAAGAATTCGAAGCCGCCTACCAAAAAGCACTCGCCGCCAACGGCCCGATCCTCATCGACGCGCACGTGGCCGCCGGCTGAATCACCGTCGGCCGGGCTACTGCCAAGCGCCTACTTGAGCTCGATCTCGACGAACACAAAGTCGTCGTCGGACTCGTTGACAACGTTGTGTTCGCTGCCTGCCGTGCGCGTGTAGGAAACGCCGGCGGTCAACTGGCTGGCCGACGCCCCCTCGCTGGTCTCCAGGGTCAGGGTCCCGGTGCTCATGGGGACTACAACGTAGTCCACGGGGTGCACGTGCCAGCCGGTTTCCGCGCCGGGAGGAAACCGCCACTCGGTGACCGTCACCCGGTCGTTGTCGATCTGCACGGTGGCCACCGCCGGCGGGCGCCCACCGGTCTGTTGGTCCGCGAAACCAGATTGCACGTCGCGTTGCATGTTTCTCCTTGGATCAGAAATGGCTGTTCGTGGCCACCCTATCCGGCGCCTCGCCCATCCTGCAGCAGCCCTCCACGCCGGCGCCTCTCCCCTGGCCAAAACAGGGTAGGCCGGCCCCTACCGAAGGGGGTTTTGAGCTTCTACCATTTTCTCTACTGCTCCACTGCGGGGAAGGAGGGGTGTGGGATTCAGCGTCAGGAAATGCTCCCCAACGCCCCGCCCGAAGGCTGCGCGCGGATGCATCCGTCACGTTGATTTCCCGCATAACGCATCATGTGGCCCTTTCGACGAAACAGGTTTCAACAGGTCGACCTCGACGAACTGATGGCGTCTGCCCGCCGCCCGAAGAAGAAGCTCCGGCGTCGGCGCCTCGACTTGTGGGTGGTGAGCGTTGCCGTCGCGGCCCTGGGGGCCGGGGCGATCGTCGCACCCGCGGCGGTGGGCGTGTCCGCCGTCGGCAATTCGGTCCTGGACATGTGGCAAGAGCTGCCGACAGACCTGCCGCTGGATCGCCCGTTGGCCCAGCACACAGTTTTGCTGGACAAGGACGGTAAGGAGTTCGCCCGGTTCGCCAGCGAGAACCGCGTGGATGTTGAGCTGGACCAGGTGTCGGAGGCCTTCAAGAAAACACTGATCAGCACGGAGGATGCCCGCTTCTACGAACACGGCGGCGTAGACCCGCTGGGCATCGCCCGGGCACTGATGCATAACGCCACCAACAGCGAGGTCCAGGGCGCTTCCACCCTGACCCAGCAGCTGGTCCAAAACCTGCTGGTCAACCACGCGCGGAACGAAGAGGAAGACAAGGTCGCTGTGGGCAACACCTACAACGCCAAGCTCCGGGAGATGAAGTATGCCGTCGCCTTGGAAAAGCAGTTGCCCAAGGACGAGATCCTCACGCGCTACCTGAACGCCGTCTATTTCGGGAACCGTGCCTACGGCGTGGAGGCCGCGGCCCGCTACTACTTCAGCACGCCGGCGGCCAAACTCGACTATGC
Organism: Arthrobacter sp. MDT2-34-1; assembly: GCF_059091365.1. Classification (NCBI taxonomy): domain Bacteria; kingdom Bacillati; phylum Actinomycetota; class Actinomycetes; order Micrococcales; family Micrococcaceae; genus Arthrobacter; species Arthrobacter sp. MDT2-34-1. The sequence continues at coordinate 308,188 of NZ_JBNHGO010000003.1, read as the reverse complement.
GCAGTCGGCCCTGTTGGTGGGGCTGCTCAAGGCGCCCACGGCCTTCGACCCCTTCGCCAACCCCGAAGCCGCCACGGAACGGCGCAACACCGTGCTGGATGTGCTGGAAAAGCAGGGCGTATTGCCGGCCGACGAAGCGCAGGCCGCCCGCGAGGCCCCGCTGGGCGTGAAGCGCGGCGAGGTGCCATCCGGTTGCGGCGGGTCCAAGTATCCGTTCTACTGCGAGGCCGCCCGCGAAGAACTCCTGTCCAACCCGGCCTTCGGCAAGACCCCGGAAATCCGAGAGCAGCGCTTCAACGTGGGCGGCCTGACCTTGACCACCGCGTTGGACCGGAAGGCTGCCGACGCAGCACAAAAAGCCGTGGAGAGGGCGCTGGGCAACAACAACCGCGCAGCGCTGGGGACCGCCGTCGTCCGACCGGGAACCGGCCACGTGGCCGCGATCGCGCAGAACCGGGCCTGGGGCAAGGGCAAAGGCAAGACCCAGGTTGTCTACGTCCGTCACGCTTTCCAGGTCGGGTCGGCCATGAAGCCGATCGTGCTCGCGACGGCGCTCACGCAGGGCATCCCCACCTCCCAAAAGTTCCGGGCCGACGGCCCCTACCGCTCACCGAAACTGGACAATCCGAAGGGCGGGTACATCAACTACGACAACGTCGACTACGGAGTCATCAACGCGTACCAGGCTATTCGGGCCTCGGTGAACATCTACTTCATCAAGCTGGTCGAGCGCGTCGGCGTCATCAACGCGGCAAAGATGGCCAACAAGCTGGGCATCACCTCCATCAACCCCGACAAGCTCAGCGGCAGGGAAGGTTCGCTGGCCCTCGGCGCCTACGAAGTCACGCCGCTGCAAATGGCCAGCGCCTACGCCGCCTTCATGAGCAACGGGACGGTCTGCAAACCGGTCACCATCATCAAGGCAGTCAAGACCGACACGAAGAAGGAGTTGCCGGTTCCGGACCCGGATTGCCACCGCGCCATCAAACCCGCTGTCGCGGACACCGTTGCCGACGTGCTCAAGGAACCCTTCAACCCGAGAGGAACCCTGGGACCGCGCATCGAACTCAAGGGAAACCGGGAGGCCGGAGCCAAGACCGGAACAACCAACGACTTCGCCGCCAATTGGATTGTGGGCGGCACCCCGCAGCTCACGGCCGCCGTCTGGCTCGGCGACCCGCGCGGCGGTGCCGAGTACCCGCTCAAACGCGTCAAGGCCTACGGCAAGACCTACACAGACCTGACCGGCTCCGAAGTCGCCGCCCCGGTCTGGAAGGAAACCATGGACGGCGCTCTCAAGGGCGAGAAGAAGGTAAAGCTGCCAGAATCCCATAGGTCGATGACGAAGTAGCGAGCGGCCAGGAATGGCATCAGCGCTGCCGGACGATGGCGGCCGAGTTAAGGCACCCCTTCCAACCGGGATTGCTGTTCATCCATCCACGTCAGAACCTTGTCCCAGTGTCCGGCCTGCGGGTCAATGAGTTGGACGTGGTCCATGCCGGGCTGAACGCTTAGTTCGACCTGGGCACCATGTGTCCGGGCCTGGCGGACGAAGTCGCGGGTGTGGTTCAAGGGCACTCGTAGGTCAGCATCGCCATGCACCACCAAGGTGGGGATGGAGGACGGCCGATGCCGCACCGGTGATGCATCACGGTACAAATCATGGCGGCCAGCGCCAAAATATTCGACGACGGCACCTTCCGCCAGGTTTTCTTCGTAGGTTCGTGCCACATCCGTCACAGGCGCCAGCGCAACCATTGCGTCAACCGGCGCGCGGGTCAGCAGGACCAGTTGCCCGCCCACCGAATGACCGATGGCAATCCGCGGTCCGGGCATCTCCTGCGCCCAAGGGCTTTCAGTGACCGCGCGGATTGCCGCGTCAACGTCCTCGTGCGGTTCAGGCCACTCACTCTCCACCGCTCCGCGCCGGTATTCGATGTTCGCCACCGCCCATCCACGCGAGCTCAGGTCGGACGCCATGGGTTCCATCAGCGAGGCATCGAACTGGGCACGCCAGTAGCCGCCGTGCACCAGCAAGGCTAATCCGACGGGGGCGGCGTGGCCGGCTGGATTCCAGCAATAAACGCGCTGGGACGCCTCCGGCCCGTAGTGGATCGTCTGAATTTCTTCTGCGGGTGTGCTCACTGAACCTTCCCTTTCGGCCTGCTCGGCTTGGCGGATACGAAATGTGACCGATGACGGTTTGGCCCGGGACGTTGCCCGGGCCAAACCGTCATCGGTCACCACATGCCACGCACCTTAGCCTGCCAGTGCGGGCTCAGCCGGGCGCAATGGCTTCCAGCGTAGATGCGAGTTGTCCGCCGACTCGTTAACCTCCCGGATGAGGGAGAGTCGCGGGCGGACCGCGTCCGTGCGCGCGCTCGGCGGTTTGCGCCGTCCGGCCCGGAATTGTGGGATCCACGCGACGCCGTCGCCCCGGTAGTCCTGCTCCGCAGCCGCGTGCAGCGTCCAGTGCGGGTCATACAGGTGTGTTCGTCCCAGAGCGATCAGGTCGGCGCGTCCGGCCAGCAGGATCGAGTTCGCGTCGTCGTGAGTGGAAATCGCTCCCACAGCGATGACAGCGATGCCCGCGGGAACTGCCACTTCCTGGCGGATCCGGTCCGCATACGGCGTCTGGTAGCTACGGCCGAACTGAGGCTTCTCCCCCTTGGCGATCTGGCCGGTGGATACATCAATTCCATCGGCGCCGTGGGCCGCAAACGCCTTGGCGATCTGGACAGCTTCATCCAGCGTGTTGCCGCCGTCGATCCAGTCGGTCGCTGAGATGCGTACCGTCAGCGGTTTCTCCGCCGGCCACGCAGCCCGCACCGCCTCGAAGACCTCCAGCGGGAATCGCAGCCGGTTCTCCACGCTGCCGCCGTACTCGTCCGTTCGGTGGTTGGCCACCGGGGACAGGAAGGAGGAGAGTAGATAACCGTGGGCCGCGTGCACTTCCAACAAGTCGAATCCGGCCTCGTCTGCTCGACGTGTGGCGGCGACAAAGTCTGCCACGACCTTATCCATCTGGGCACGATCCATTTCCCGAGGAACCTGGTTGTCCGGTCCGTAGGGCAGCGGGGACGGGCCGATGACCTCCCAGTTGCCCGAATCCAGCGGCTGATCGATGCCTTCCCACATCAGCTTGGTGGACGCTTTGCGGCCGGCGTGGCCGATCTGGGCGCCGATCTTGGCGTCGGAGTGCCCGTGGATGAACTCGACAATGTCTTCCCATGCGTCGCGCTGTTCATCCGTGTAGAGCCCCGTGTCGCCCGGAGTGATACGGCCTTCTGCCGAGACGCACACCATCTCGGTCATGACCAGGCCGGCGCCGCCCATGGCCTTACTGCCCAGGTGCACCTTGTGGAAGTCAGCCGGCATCCCATCGGTGGCGGAGTACATATCCATGGGCGAGACCACGATGCGGTTCTTCAGCTCCAAGCCGCCTATGCGGTACGGCTGGAACATCGCCGGCGCGACTGATTCCAGACCCTGCGAGGTGGCGAAGTGTTCCTCGACTTTCAGAGCGAATTCCGGATCGCGCAGCCGCAGGTTGTCCTGCGTGATGCGCCGGCTGCGGGTGAGCAGGTTGAAGGTGAACTGGACCGGGTCCTGCCCGGTGTATTGGCCCACGCGTTCAAACCATTCGAGTGACGCCTGCGCGGCGCGTTGGGTAGATTCGACCACTGGCCGCCGCTCGGTTTCATAGGCTCCCAGCGCCGTCTCCAGATCCTGGTGTTCGTGGAGGCAAGCCGCCAGGGCCAGGGCATCCTCCATGGCCAGTTTTGTGCCGGAGCCGATGGAGAAGTGTGCGGTGTGCGCGGCGTCGCCGAGCAGCACCACGTTGCCGTGCCGCCAACTGCTGTTCCGGACCGTGGTGAAGTTCAGCCACTTGGAATTATTGGCCAGTACCTGATGGCCCTCAAGCTCGTCAGCGAATATCTCCCGGATCTTCGCGATCGCTTTTTCATCGGAGACGCCCGGGGCAAACACCTCGTTCTCGGTTTCATCGAAGCCGGCAGCGCGCCAGACGTCCTCGGGCATTTCCACGATGAACGTGGAGCCCTGATCGGAGAACGGGTAGCCGTGGATCTGCATGACCCCGTGCTCGGTCTCTTTAATAAAGAACTTGAAGGCTTCGAAGACCAGGTCGGTACCCAACCACATGAATTTGTTCGGCCGCGGGTCCAGATTGGGGCCGAACGAGTCGGCGTACTTCGAGCGGATCTGGGAGTTTACGCCGTCTGCTGCCAGCACCAGGTCATAGCCGGCTTCGAGTTCCTCCACCGGAGGTGCCAGGGTTGAGAAGCGCAGGTCCACACCGAGTTCCGCACAGCGGTGCTGCAGCAGTTCGAGCAGTTCTTTGCGGCTCATGGCAGCGAAACCTTGGCCGCCCACGGCGATGGTTTCGCCCTGGTAGTGAATGTCGATGTCGGACCAGCGGGCGAATCGGCGGCTCATATACTCGGCCACCACAGGGTCCGCGTTGCCGATCCCGCCCAGGGTTTCGTCCGAAAAAACCACGCCGAAACCGAAGGTGTCATTAGCCGCGTTGCGCTCCCAGACGGTCAGCTCGTGCGCCGGGTCCAACTGCTTCATCAGGGCTGCGAAGTACAGGCCGCCGGGGCCGCCTCCCACAATTGCGATTTTCATGTCTGTTGTCCTTCCGGTCTGGTCTAAGCCGGGCTGCCGGCCAGGTCTGCCCCTTGGCCGGCCTGCTCGCGGAGTTTGAAGTGCTGAAGTTTTCCGCTGGGATTGCGCGGCAGTTCGGTCACGAACCTGATGTCCCGCGGGTATTTGTAAGGCGCGATGGTTGCCTTGACGAAGTCCTGGATATCCTTGCGTGTGGCGTCGTCGCCGATCGCACCCTCGCGCAGCACCACGAAGGCGCAGACGACGCTGCCGCGTTCTGGATCCGGCCGACCGATCACGGCGTTCTCCACCACGTCCGGATGCTGGTCGATCGCTGCTTCCACCTCGGGGGCCCCGATGTTGTAGCCGGACGAGACAATCATGTTGTCCGACCGGGCCTGGTAGACGAAGTAGCCTTCCTCGTCGCGCAGAAACGTGTCGCCGGTTATGTTCCAGCCGTTCTGCACGTAGTTTGCCTGCCGCGGGTCGTCCAGATAGCGGCAACCGGTCGGGCCGATAACGGCCAGCTTCCCGGGCTGGTTGACCGGGGCTTCGTTGCCGTCGTCGTCCAGCACCTTGGCACGAAAACCCGGGATTGCAATCCCCGTGGCGCCGGGGCGGATGTCGTCTCCAGCGGCGGAAATGAACACATGCAGCATCTCGGTGGAACCGATCCCGTTGACCAGGGATAGCCCGGTGGCCTCATGGACCGCCTCCCACGTCTCCTTGGGCAGATGCTCTCCTGCAGACACCGCTATGCGCAGCCCCCGGAGGAGGTCCGCCCGACCTTCCTTTAGGATGGCGCGGTACGCGGTGGGTGCCGTGAAAAGCACGGTAGCGCCGGCATTGGCTGCCTGTTCCGCCAACTGCACCGGGGTGGCCCGTTCAGTGAGGAGCGAGGAAGCCCCAAAGCGCAGCGGGAAGACCACCAAACCACCCAGCCCGAACGTAAACGCCAGAGGCGGAGATCCCGCGAACACGTCGTCGGCCGTGGGCTGCAAGATATACCGGGCAAACGTGTCCGCGTTAGCCAGGATGTCGCGGTGGAAGTGCATGGTGATCTTCGGCGTGCCGGTCGTACCCGAGGTCGGCCCAAGCAGGGCAACGTCGTCCGCCGCTGTGTCAACGTCGTCGAATTTGCCGCTCTTGGCAGCACACCTGACGGTGAGGTCATCGGGGTCGTCCGCCCCGTAGGTCATGACGGCGATGCCTTCCCCGACCGCCTCGGCAAGTCCATCAGCAAAGCGAGCATCAGTGATCGCTGCGGAGGGACGGGTCAACCGGCAGATGGTGGCGACTTCACTGGCGCGCAGCACCGGCATCGTGGTGACGACGACGGCACCGGCCTTGAGCACGCCCAACCAGGCGGCCACCAGCCAGGGGTTATTGGGGCCGCGCAGCAGGACACGGTTACCCGGCACCACGCCGAAATCCTCGGTGAGCACCTGCGCCACTTGGTTGGCGCGCTCCTGCAGTTGGCCGTAGCTCCACGTCTGGCCGTCCGGAGTATGCAGGGCGGGCTGCTCGCTCCCGAAGGCGGTTACGGCCTCATCGATGAGCACCGTGGCAGCGTTAAGTCGGTCCGGATACTGCAGTTCGGGAAGGGTGAATTCCAGGGTTGGCCACTGCTCAACGGGCGGCAGGTGGTCGCGCGTGAACGAGTCCACATGAGCTGACGGGGAAAGCTCCATGGCGTTCCTTTCGGAGAGAAGAATGGGCGAGGGGACAAAAAAGAGCGGGTGAGGCGGCCAGAGCGGAGGCAGGTGGATGGTTCACGTGCCTCCGCCAGGCTTAGCGCCCTGCGCGGATCATGCCTTCTTGCGCGACCGTGGCCAGCAGGCGGCCGTCGCGGTCGAAGAACCTGCCGGTGGCCAGCCCGCGGTTGCGCTGGCCGGAAACCGCTTCCTGGGAGTACAGCACCCAGTCGTCCACGCGACCGTCGCGGTGGAACCACATGGAGTGGTCCAGGCTTGCGGTCACGAGTCCGGGTTGGGCCCAGTACTGGCCCTGCGCGCGCAGGATCGGCTCCAGGATGGTGTAGTCGCAGACGTAGGCCAGCGCGGTGCGGTGCAGGTCCCGGGTGGCGCGCTCGTCGGCTTGGTCAGGCAGTTGCCCGAATGCCTTCACCCATACAGCTTGCTGCGGCACCTGTTCGCCCTCAATCTCCAGATACACCGGGCCGGGCACGTGCCGCATGTCGAAACTGCGTCCCCCGGACCAGTAGGCAGCGGCGTCGCCTTCGACGCCTGCCAGCACGTCGGCGGCGCTGCGCAACGACTCCGGGTCCACGGCGGCCGGCATCTCCGGCTGGAATTCCGGGCCGTCCTCGGGCACCTGAAAGGAACCCATGGCGGCGAACACGGTCTTGCCGTCCTGCCAGCCCCGCACACTGCGGGTGGAGTAGCCGCGACCGTCTCGCAGCTTCTCCACTTCGTAGCGGACCACGGCCCCAATATCCACCGGGCGCATAAAGTAACTGTGCATCGAATGCAGCTGCCGGTCCTCGCCCACCGAACGCATCATGGCCGCTGCCGCCTGGGCCACCATGTCGCCGCCGTAGGCCTTGGGCCACGGCACGTACTGGGTGGTCGCCTCGTAGGCTTCGTCGTGGACTTGAGGTTCAACGGCAGTCAGTTCGACGGCGCGCAGGAAGGTCTCGGACGTCGGCGCCAGGGTGTCCTGGGAAGTTACGGTGTTCATGCCCGCCGGTATCCTTCCAGCGTCTCGTCCGGAACCTCTTCCAGGTTGACCACGATGTTCTCGGGCGTGCGGGCGGTGAGCCAGACCAGTTCTTCTGTGACGGACATGTTCGCTTCCACGTGCGGCATGAACGGCGGCACGAAGACCCAGTCGCCGGCCTTCATGTCCACAAACTCGGAGTAGCCCTCGCCGAAGTAGATCCGGCCATGGCCGCGCAGCACGTAACCGCCGGTTTCGGCCTCTCCGTGGTGGTGGGGCAGCGAGCGGTAGCCGGGAACGTTGGAGACCTGGCCGAACCAGATTTTGGTGGCCGGCGTGTGCTGGATCGAGACACCGGAGACCCGGACGCAATCACCGGACTGGGCGGTGTTCGTGTCCTCGCTGCCGGATTTGGTGACGACCGGGACCACTTTCCCGTCCGCTCCGGCATAGACCGAGTTGTCGCCCTCGGTGCGGTATTCGATGGCTGCTTCAGTCATAGTTGCTCCTCTGTTGAAGGGGGTGAATGGGAAAGGCGCCTTAGCCGCGGGCGGCTGGCACCGCCGTCGTTGTTTCTGAAAGTGTTGGTGCGGGCTCCGACAAGCCGTCGGCGGACTGGATGCGGATCAGGTTAGTCAGGCGGCCGATGCCGTCGATCTCGGTGCTGAGCACGTCGCCGTCGGCCAGGAAGCGCGGCGGAACCATGCCCATGCCCACTCCCCCGGGTGTGCCGGTCAGGACCACGTCGCCCGGGCGCAGCGTGGTGAACTGCGAAATATAGGACAGCAGCTTGGCCGGACCGAACACCAGCGTGCGGGTGTGGCCGCGCTGCACCAGTTCGCCGTTCACGTAGCCGCGGACCTCTACTCCGCTTCCGTCGAATTCGTCAGCGGTAACCAGCACCGGTCCCAGCGGCGTGCTCGCGTCGAAAGCCTTGCCTTGGAACCACTGCAGGGTCCGGCGCTGCCAGTCCCGCATGGAGACATCGTTGGCCACGGTGTAGCCGGCAACGGCGGCCGCAGCCTGGTCCTCGTCGGCGCGGGTCAGGGTGGCCCCCACCACCACGGCCAGCTCGGCCTCCCAGTCGACGTTCTCGCTGCCGGCTACCGTGAGTTGGTCCTCCGGCCCGGCCAGGGTGTCCGCGAACTTGGCGAACAGCGTCGGATACTCGGGCAGCTCGCGGCCCATCTCCTGGATGTGGTCGCCGTAGTTCAGACCGCAGCAAATCACCTTGCCCGGCCGCGGCACCACCGGTGCCAGTTCGCGGTCCCCGGGCCGGACGACGGCGGCGCCCGCGGCGGTGCGCACGGCCTCCTCGGCCACCGCACGCCAGCCCGGCGTCGCCAGCAAGGCTCCCACATCGGAGGCCGGCAACGGCACATAGGCGCCGGCCGCTATTTGGACGGCTGCCGTGGTGCTGCCGGGGCCGGTTCGCAAGGTGGCTAGTTTCATGCGGTTTCTCCTTCGTTTTTCAATGTGTCGACTTTTTTACGGCCGTCACATATGCTCAACGTACACGATCAAAGCGATCCGCACCAGAGTTTTTTCCAAACTGACCACACCGACCCATCAACGCCAGGAGAGAACACATGAGCCATCAGTCAGCCCTTGGGAACCGCACCATCAATCCCGCTTCACTACCCAAGCCATCCGGCTACGCGCATGGAATCCTGGCCGGAAACACGGTCTTCCTAGGCGGCCAGACCGCGCTGGACAAGGACATGCAGATTGTCCCGGGCGGCATTGTGGAACAGTTCCGCCAAGCGTTCTCCAACGTGCTCGTCACGCTGGAGGAAGCCGGCGGACGCCCGGAAGACCTGGTCAGCGTGACCATCTACCTCACCGATGTGGACGATTACTTGGCCAACGGCCGGGAAATCGGGCGCCTGTGGCGGGAGATGGCGGGGACAGAGTATCCGGCGATGGCCGGCATCGGCGTCTCGCGTTTGTGGCAGAAAGAAGCGCTGATCGAGATCCAAGGTATCGCGGTGATACCGGAGCGCTGATTTAAAACGCAGAGCCAAATCCTGTGGGAGGGCGGAGTTTTCCGCCCTCCCACACTTTTTTGCGGTCGTTGCCGACCGCACCTCGGCAGCGCCGGCGGTCAATGCCCCTTGAATGCCTCGGCAAGCCACCAGGCACCGCCGTCGGAGGCAATCCGCGCGTCGATGACCAGCGGCTCCGCCCGCGGACCCGCAAGCCACGCCGAAACCGCCGCAAGGTCGGCCAAGCCGGTAACGGTGACGGCTTCGGCCCCGTAGCCTCTGGCTATCGAGGCGATGTCCCCGAGCGGGAACCGGACCACCTCAAGTTCCTCGTCGCCTACGTCGAAGTGATGGACCTCGGCGCCGTAAGCGGAGTCGTTGTAGACGATGACCACCAACGGGATCCGCTCCCGCACTGCTGTCTCCAGGTCTGCGATCCCCATCAGGAAGCCACCGTCCCCGGTGCCCAGGACCGGCAGGCGGTCCGGGCGGGCTGTGGCGGCGCCGATGGCAGTCGCAAGCCCGAGTCCGATGGATTGGAATGCCTGGGTGAAGCAGAATCCGAATTCGTCCGGCACGGACAGGTAACTGCTGGGGTAACCCATGAAGTTTCCGGAGTCGATGGACACCAGGCGGTTAGCCGGGAGAATCTTGTCCAACTCCCGGCTGATGACCCGTGGGTCGATGACCTCATCCGTGGACAGGTCTTCCGTCGCCACGGAGTTCCAGCGGGCATGGGCGCAGATCTGCGCGGCCATCTCCGGGGTACGCAGTCCGGTGGCCTGGTAGCCCTCGGCCTGCAGCGCTTCCAGTACGGCCTTGGCGGTCTCGGCGCTGTCACCCAGTACGCCCAGTTCGATGGGCCGATTGGCGCCGAGGGCCGAATCCTCCAGATCGACCTGGGCCACCCGCGTGTTTGGCCCGATCAAGGATCCGTGCCGCATGGTCCACATGTTCAGCGCGCAGCCCCAGCCGACTATCAAATCCGCATTGCCAATGGTCTCGGCAGTGAAGGGGGAGGAAAATCCTCCGGATATTCCGAGATTGAAGGGATCCCCGGCGAAGAGCCCATGTGCCACTGCTGAGGTCGCCACCAGCGCACCGGAGGCTGCGGCAAGCGCCGAAATCTGCTGGCCTGCTCCACGGGCGCCGCGGCCGGCGACAAAAACCGGACGCTGGGCGCGGCGAATTAATCCGGCCAACCGGGAGGTCGATGCGACGTCTGGACGAACGGCCTGCGGCACCGGGCGATGTTCAAGAACGGGCAGCTCGTCAGGCACGGTTGCCGCCTGAATATCCGTGGGCAGCGACAGCACCACTGTCCGCCGTTCATTGACAGCGGTACGGAATGCACGGACGGTGTCCGCTATGGCGCTCTCCGGGGAATGGATGCGATCGGCGACGGCACCGACACTTCGTGCCAAGGCATCTTGGTCGATCTTGAAGTTGGAACGGATGGCCGAGGCCGCCGTATCCGCTGTCAGCACGATCATCGGAGTGCGGCTCTTAGCGGCTTCCCCGATTCCGGTGACAGCATTGGTCAGCCCGCAGCCTTGGTGGGTGGAGGCTATGCCCACCCTTCCGGACATCCGCCCGTAAGCGTCGGCCATGGTCGCTGCGCCGGCTTCGTGCCGGGCGGCGGTGAACGGTACCCCGTAGCGGCGCAACGCATTGGTGACAGTGAAGTTGCCGCTGCCCACTACCCCAAAAACATGACCCGCCCCCAGCCGTGCCAAGGTATAGCCGACGAGCTCTGCGACGTTCACGGGTTGGCGGATATCGGCTTGCGGGTGTGCCTGTTGGTTGTTGGTCGTAATGGTCAAGACGTCTCCCTTCGGATACGGGCCAGTCCAGCTCGGCGCCCGCAGCAACGATCAAATGGCGGAAATGCCTCGGCTCCGGCTGGGCTCCGAGGCATTTCCGCGCTCAGCAGTAGGGCTAGCGGAAGCTAACGTCCGCAGTTTCCCCGCCTTGCTTCGCCGACGGCAATGTCGGCGTAATACGTTTCGGAATCAAAGCCACTGCTACCGCCGCAACAACGGCGACGCCCGCAAAAATGATGAAGTTCCATTCGAAGGGCAGTGCGGCGCTTCCGATCCATCCACCAATCAGTGGGCCGGAGATCGCTCCGATGCGAGCGAAGCTCAACGCCCATCCCGTGGCGGTGGCACGCATGTTGGCGGGATAGTAGTCGGCAATGTAGCCAGTCAGCACCAGCGAGGTAGAGATGGAGCCGATACCGGCGAACGCGACAAACAGGAGATTGACCACCATGTTCCCGGGGAATATCAGCAGCAGGATGCCCAAACCCCCGAGGAGGTAGAAGACCACCAGAATGAGCTTCTGACCGTACTTGTCTGCAGCCTTGCCCAAGGCCAGCCCTCCGGCAGCGGAGGCGAGGCTGAACACCAACAGGAAGGTCAGAGAGGAACCGAGGTCGTAGCCGGCGGATTTCATGATGGAAGGCAGCCAGGTGTTCAGCCCGTAGACCAGGACCATGCCGCAGAAAAGGGAAATCCAGAAGAATACTGTGGAGCGCAAGTACCGGGAAGAGAACATCGTAGTGATGGTCCGCCACCAGGGGTCGGTCTTGCCTTCTTCGACTGGCTTCGTCGGCACGGTCGGAACATAAGGAGCTATTCCCAATCGGCCGGCCAAAAGCTCAGCCTGCTGCCGCTTTCCGCTGGCCTCCAGATAGTCCAGCGACTCCGGCAGCAGCTTGGCGATAACCGGCAAGAGTAGAACCGGGACGGCGCCGATGGCGACCACCCAGCGCCAACCGGCCACCGGGAGCAAGAAGAGCGCCATGAGCGCAGCGGCAACGATGCCCAGCGAGTAGCCGGAGTACATGAGTCCGTAATTGTACGAACGCTTTTTCGGAGCCGAATACTCGATTGTCAGCGCGGCGGCCACGGGAATGACGCCGCCCATGCCAAGGCCGCCGATGAGTCGGAAAAGACCGAAGATTTCCGGCGTCGGAGCGACCGCGGCACCTGCTTGTGTCAGGGTGAAGATGACCATTGAGACCAACAGCATCTTTTTGCGCCCGTACATATCGCTAAGGGTGCCGATGAATAGAGCACCGATGAGCATTCCAACCAGGGCGTAGGCCCCGAGTCCGCCGAGCTCCAACGGCGTAAGGTCCCAGGCACGGTACTCTGCGAGCGCCGGCAGGACAGCACCAAGGACGCCCACATCGTAGCCCTCAGCCAGGATGGCCAGCCAGCAGCAAAAAAGCACCGTCTTCGTTGCCTTGGGGGGCACCCTGAAGGCGGGTGGGGACGTAGTTTCCATTCGGGTCTCAATTCATCATTCGGGACGAAGTGGGCGAGTGCTCTACCGGACGGGCAGGACTGCCGTTAGGCGGTTCTACTGCACCACCCAAGGCATATGCTGACATCTTTACGAGCGTCATACTGGCACAACATAGCACAGGCTTGTGACGGGCGTCACCAGATTTCCGCACATGAACTTTGAGGACGGGCAGGCGTCCCGCTGGCTCGGCTTGCAACCGGTCGGCGTGGCCGGCAGACGCCTAAGCCCCACACCGTACCGGCGATCGGCAGCTTATGCCGTCAAGACCTTAGCCCCGGCGGCGCCAGCGACCAACGACTGGGCGTGGGCCTCGGCCAGCGGGCCGATCAAGCGATGAACTCCGAAAAAGGTTTGCCGCGCGTCCGGGCCGCGCCAGCCTTCAGGCAGGTACTTCAGCGGTAGGCCGGGATCCCGATACGGCAGACGCCGCCACAACGTCAGCATGGGCACGTAGTACCGGAAAGCGTCCCGTTTGGTTTCGGCATCCGACGCGGCCAGCGCCTGTGCGGCGTCGTCTCCGACGCGCTCCGTCCACGCTGCCAGCGATCCACCGTAGTAGTCCAGGAATTCATTGATTTGAGCCGCCAACGCGTCGAGGTCCCACCATTGAGCCACCTTGGCACGCATATCCGGCCCTTCCGAGTACTCGCCCGTGAAGAATTCCACGTACTCGGCCAAACCGCGGTCTTCGAGCCGCCGCCGGGCGCTCTCCCGGACTGCGGCCGGAGCGATCCAAACCCCCGCCGACATGGACCCGAAACCAAGCCGAGCCAGTTCGGTGCGAAGTTGGTGACGGCGATCGCGCATAGACTCCGGCACCGAGAAAATCGCCAGCACCCATCGTCCTTCCGGCCCCCCTCGCTGCGGCGCGAAAATGCGCTCATCGCCTTCCTGCACTATCTCCAGCGAGCGCGGCGACAGCTCGTATCGCGCCGCTCCACCGCTCCGAACGCTGTTGAGCACGCCCTTGGCCTTCATGCGCGAGACCGCTGAACGCACGCCCGGGGCGTCGTGCCCCAGGTCGCCAAGCATATCGATCAGCACAGACACGGGCAGCGCGGATCCACCTCGCCGCCCGTACAAGCCGTAGATGGTGAGAATTAACTGCTGGTGCTGCAGTTGCGGCGCTGGAATCTCCATCATGCCTTCAAGATTCCCGCATCCGAGGACCGGAAGCCGGCACCGCAGATGGCGGCGCGCATGTGGTCGGGCCACGGCTGCGCGCCGCCGCTGTCGGCCGGTACGTAAACAGTGGTGAAGGTTCCGTGGGCCGCCAGACCGCCCGGCGACTGTTCATGCGGCTGACCGTGGACCTCGAACGCGAACGTCAGGGATGTTTGGCCTAACTGTTGCACGGACAACCGGGCGGTCACCCGCTGGCCGAACCACAGCTTGGCCCGGTAGTTGATCACCTGCTGCACGCGCGGGGCGCTAGGGAAGTAATCGGGCAACTGCAGCCGACGGAACAGTTCGGCCTCAGCAGCCTCCACCCACCGCATGATTACGGAATTGTGCTGGTGGCCGGCCGCGTCGGTATCGACCCACTCGACGGTCCGTTCGATGCTGACCTCCGGCAGGCCGCCGTCGTTCGCCTCCATGGTTCTCCCTTCACTGCAGACCACGTCCATCCTATGGCGCAACGGTGACGGAGCGCCCTGCCGGGTCGATAGACGACGGCGGCCTTCCGCCCGTTCAGCCGTTGAACACGAACCGCTGCTGCAGCCGGCTTGCCGTCCGGTCCGGGTTGAGCATGATCACACTCAGGATCCCGACCGCGACGAGGTAGATGCCGATCATCCAGAATGCCGAGTTCATCCCCGCGGCCAGCCGGGCCGCCATCTCGCCGGTATCGGCAACACCCTTGGGGCCTATGACATAGCCAGCACGGTCCATCAGCCGGCCGACCATCGCCGGAGCGATCACGCCCCCGAGCGAGGCCAAACCGGTCAAGGTGGCCATGACGGCGCCACGCTGCTTGGCGCAGACGCTGAAGGCCAAGGCCGTCGGGGCCAGCGGAAAGACCAGCGCCAGACCCGCGCCAAGCGTCACAAAGACCACCGCTGCCGCGCCGCCAACCTGCGGCAGCACCAGGAAACACACACCCGAACACAGCAGCGATGCCCCGAACAGCGCCCCGAGTGCCCAGCGAACGGTCACACCGCGCTGCATGAGGAACCGGGACGTGTAGCCGAGCACCAGCAGCGCCAGCGCGCCGAGGACCCAGGGGAAGGTGGAGACGAGCCCGATCATCTCGGGAGAAAGCTCGACGACCGAAGCGAGGTATTTGGGCGACCAGGTGGTCAGGAACCCCTGCGCCCAGAAGCAACCGGCTCCCGCCAGGACAGCGCACAGGAACATGCGAGTGCCGAGCACACGTCGAATCGGCACTATCTTGAGCAGGTCCGAACGGTCAGCGATACTTGCGGTCGCGGGAGCGGGCGCAGTTCGTTCCTCTGCCGCCGCGGCAGCAACAGTTGGCTCCTCGCCGCCCGCCTTTCCGGACTCTGATGTGGCAGTGTGGCTATAAGGACCTTCGCGTCCTATGAACAGCCAGGCAAGCGACCACAGCAACCCCACGATTCCCAGAAATCCGAAGGCCCAGCGCCAGCCCAGATCGGGATGTGCGATGATCCAGGCCAGCACCGGAGCTGCAATGATGGGCCCCAGCGTGGAGCCAATGGCGACCATGCTGCTGGGCAGCCCCCGCTCCTTCGCCGGGAACCAGCCGTGGACGTGCTGCAGGCTGATGGGAGTGGCCGGCCCCTCTGCGGCGCCCAGGATGATCCGGGTAACCAACAGGACGGCCGCGCCGCCGCCGAAGAGCATCGGGAACTGCAGCACCGCCCAGGAAATACCCATGGCCAGCAGGATCCAACGCGTCGGCACCTTGCCGGCCAGGAAGCCCACGGCCACGGCAGCTGCCGCGAAGAGAAAGAAGAACGCGCTGCCAATGAAGCCGAACTCACCGGCACTCAGGTTGAGTTCCTGCATCACGGGCGCTGCAACCAGGCCGAGGACCGCCTTGTCCGCGAAGTTGATGATCTGAAAAACCACCAGCGCTCCCGTGACCAGCCAGGCTCGACGATTCATCCGGCCATACTTCACCGCGGCCCGGAGGGTATGCGGCGCGATCAGCTCCTCTTGCCCGGTCACCTGCCGGGCCTGCTGCGCGCTCATACTCCGACCTCCACGGTCTCGGCTGCGGCCACGGACGACGCTGCCCCCGTGGCGAACGGCGCACCAACCGGGAACCCCGGCGGTAGGACGAAAACGTCATTGTCTTCGGCCACGTCCACAGGGCCACCGAAGTCGGCGGCAGCGGCCTCCTGCATTTTTTGTGTGTCTGCCGCGCCCGGCGTGTTCGGCACCACGTGGTGCAGCACCAGCCGCCCCACGCCGGCGCGTGCGGCTACCTTGCCCACTTCGGTGTACGGGGTGTGCGATTCACGCAGGTGGACTTCTATGCCGTTGCGGGTCGGCCCGTCCGGGAAGGTCGCAAGGATGGCTTCCAGATCCATCACCTCGTGCAGCAGCAGCTCGGCACCCTGCGCCAGCCGGATGCAGTTCTCCGAAAAGGCTGTATCGCCCGATATCACCACCGACCCGTACGCCGAGTCGAAACGGTAGGCGAAGGCCGGGAAACACAACCGGTGGTCCACCAGAATGGCGCTGACGGCCACTTTGTCGTCCCGGTAGATCTCGAAGGGCTCCATCTCGGGATGCCGGTTGTAGACAGGGTCTGCGGCCGCCGATGTTGGTATCTCGATATCTGCGGCAACCACCCAGTCGTTCGGGTCGGCGCGCCCTTCATCGGCCATCCGGATGCAGATGTCAGACGCGTAAACCTTGTCCAGCAGAGCGTCGACCATCTCGCGGGTACCTGTCATGCCGCGGTTGCCTAGCCGGGTGCTGATCTGCCCGGCATGATCGTCATCCAGAGCCGGTACACGCTCCGGACGGCCCGGACCCAGAATCTGGATCTGCCGGCTGAAGGACTCCCCGGGGACTTGCCAACCGGTGACCAGGAACGAACCCAGGTCGTACACATGATCCGAGTGGTGGTGAGTCAGGAAAATCCCCCGCAGTTCACCCCACGTGGAGCTGGATCGGTAGTTGCGGATGCTGCCCATCCCGCAGTCCACCACGTAGACAGCGTCGTCTACGCGGATGGCGGTGCTGGTTCCTGCG
This sequence comes from Arthrobacter sp. MDT2-34-1, assembly GCF_059091365.1. NCBI lineage: Bacteria > Bacillati > Actinomycetota > Actinomycetes > Micrococcales > Micrococcaceae > Arthrobacter > Arthrobacter sp. MDT2-34-1. The sequence goes on along the minus strand of NZ_JBNHGO010000003.1, from coordinate 291,392 downwards.
CGACTGGTGGAGACAATCGGACCGCCTCCCGTTCCAAGCGTGTGAACGCTCATACCCTGCGGTGCTGTAGCCATGTGCCCTCTTTCCTTCGGTAGGTGGGCGGGAAAGGAGCCGCCCGGAAAGGTGATGTGGCGGCGTCGTGACGCGCCTCGGCCTGGTAGCGATCGAAGCGTGACACACATCATATGGAGTTACTTTTGCGATCGCAATACCTATTGCATATAAACCTTTGGCCTGCCATGCTGGCTGCACAGTTCGTTCAACGAAAGGAGCCGCCATGCAGGCGCAACAGGATCAGGAAATCGTTCTGGGAGACCTGCCCAAGGGCATCACTCTGGCCAGCGAAGCCATGGGTAACAAAACCTGGAACGTCCTCGGCCACACCTACTTGGCCAAGTCGGAAAGCGCCACAAGCTTTGCGTGGCTGTCGCTGGATCCCACCGGAACGGGCGTGCCGCCGCACGTCCACCCGACTCAGGACGAGCACATCTACGTGATGGAAGGCGTCTACACGCTGTACCTCGACGGCGAGTGGACCACTGCGGGCCCGGGCGACACCGTACGCATGCCCCGGGATCTGCCGCACGCCTACTACAACAAGGGAGAGACCCCGGGCAAGGCTCTCTTCTGGGTCAGCCCGTCAGGCCGGCTCGCCCAGCTATTCGACCAGCTGCACGACCTCAGCGATCCGGAAGAAGTTGTCCGCCGATCGGCGTTGCACGACGTAAACTTCCTGCCCGAGGGCAGCGTTCCCGGCGCGTAATCCCCGCTCCAGCGGCCGAGGTGACCCTGTGGTCACGACGCCGGTGCCCTCCTCCCGCAGGCAGGGCACCGGCATCGGCGATCATTCGGGATACGGGTACCGGCTCAGGGAACTGGTGTTCCCAACAGCGCATGTGCACGGTCGGCGGCCGGAGCACGGAGGATGCCGTCCAGGGTCAGGAACACTTGTTTGGCTTGCGGTGCTTTCCAGCCTTCTGGCAAGTATTCGAAGGGCAAGTTCGGGTCCCGGTAGGGGAACCTTCGCCACTGAGTCAGCATCGGCACGTACAGGCTGAAAGCCTCGCGCGGATGCGGCCGCTCACCTGCTTCGGTCCGGCGCTGCCACTCGTCCGCCGGGAGCGAGTAGCACTGTAGAAAATCTTCGTACTGGCGCTCAAGCAGCGCCAGGTCCCACCACTGCTGCACGTGCTCGCGGATGTCGCCCTCTTTGAGGTAACTTCCGGCAAAGTACTCCGTGTAGCGGTCAAGGCCGCGGTCAGCCAGCCGGCGCTTAGCCTGCTCCATCACCGTAGTGGGAGCGATCGCCACACCCGCCGCCACAAACCCGAAGCCGAGGCTGGTCAGTTCGGCGCGCAGTTCGTACCGGCGGTTTCGCTCCGCCTCCGGCACGGAAAACACCACCAAAGCCCAGGCATCGTCCGGCCGTGAGCGTTCCGGTGCGAAGATCCGCTGGTCATCGGCATGGAAAATATCCAGCACCCCTTCGGAAAGGGCGTATTCGGACACGCCGTCGACCCGGCGGCCGGACAGCACACCCTTTGACTTCAACCGGGAAATGGTCGACCGCGCCGCTTGGCCGTCCACGCCCAGATCCGCCAACATGGCCACCAGCACAGAGACCGGCAGCCACGCTCCGGCGCCTCCCGCATAAAGACCGTAGAGCGTGACCAGCAATTGCTGCAGCTGTGGGCGCTGCGTCCGTGGCGCGGTGGCGGGAATTGGGTCCTCCTCTTGACTGCGCACCCTCATACTCCGTGCGCCTCCCATCCTAAGTCGCTGGCGATGGGCTGCACCCGGCGGCAGCGACGGTCGGACAGGCTCGTCGCGTGCGCGCTGAAGACCAGATGCTGCTGTGTAACGTCGCGCCCCATCCGGCCGCTCGGCCAGCAGAGCGTGCAGGATTTCAGGGTCGGCGCTGCCGGATTATCCAGATTAGTGGAAGGCTCGCACGTCCGTTCGCTATTTGGGCCGGGCGGCCAGGGCTTCGGCGAGCGCAGTGGCAGACGCTTTGCTGCTGTCGATGCGCCAGTCCGTTTCCTTGTTGTAGTGGAACCAGACCAGGGCGGTGATGTCGGGCTGCTGGGACAGGTAGTAGACAAGGTCCTTGTTCCAGGCCGCCTTGGAGCCGCCCTCTTCCGCGGAGGACGTTTCGGCGATGAGGATGGGCTTGCCCAGGGCCAGCGACCGGAGTTGTCCAAGCCCGTCGGCGAACAGCGCCCACGGCGGGGTCCAGGTGCTCCACGCGGCGGCGGTTCCCCAGTTGTAGCCGTCGAGGGCAACCGCATCCACGTAACCCGCGCCCGGGTAGAGACCGTCCAAGAGGGTAGATCCGGCGTAGGGGACGTTCGGGTTCCAGACCCAGGTGATGTTACGGGCGCCGGTGGAAGAGACGACGTCGTGCACGTGCCGCCAAGCGGCGGCATAGTCCCCGGCCGTATTGCCGTTGATTCCCTCGGACCAGGGGTACCAGTTTCCGTTCATCTCGTGGCCGAAGCGCAGCATCACGGGGTGGCCCCACTTAGCCAGCGCGGTACCCCATTCGCGGAGGTAGGGGTCGAAGTCTCCGGCGGTGATCCGGTCCAGCGAGTAGGCGGGCTGTGCAGTGCCTCCGCCCCAGGTCCAGGGCTCCCAGGTGAGCAAGGTATGAGCTCCGCGGGAGCGGACCGCTTCCAATTCGGTGATGGGCGGGGCTTGGTTGAAGTCCTTGTAGGAGAGGATGATCGACGGTGCTTCGCCAACCAGGGCAGCCACTGCGTCCAGTTCCGCCGAAGCCAGCGGTCCACCGGGCGTTCCCAAGCCAAAGCGAAGCGGCGCCTTGCTGATCAATGGCGCGGTGGGGGCGGGAGACTGCTGGGGCGGCGCCGGTTCCTCCTGTGTCCCCGAGGGGCTGCTGTAGGTGAGCGTGAAGGGAGCGGAGGCGCGGGTGGCGCCGGCTTTAGCCTCGATGGAGACAGTTGCCTGCTCGGTCGCAGGGATAACCAGCGTGGTACGGAAGTATCCCGAGGCACTTGAGAGGAAGGGGACAGGCTCTGTTCCTCCCGTGATTGTTCCGGAGGACTTCTTGGGAAAGCCTGTGCCGGTCACCGTGACGGAGGTCCCTGCCGGTCCGGATGAGGGACTGAGAGTTATCGCGGCCGTGGCTGCCTGAGCGGGGACAACCCCTCCGCCCAGGAGCGCGAGCGCCATCAGGACCGGGATCAGCATCATTTTTAAGGCCAGGCGCATGGAGGGACTCTCACGTGAAGGAATACGAGACGGGGAGGAGAAGCCGCTGGACCTGCGGCCGCGTGTGGGGCGCAACACTACCTGAACGCCCTCTCGTTGGTCAAACGAGCAATCAGGATCGGTTCCCGCCCCTTGCGTCCTGACCATCAAGGGTGGACTGGAATCCGGCCGCGCTGACTCCGCGCCACCCCGTTGCCGTGTCTGTGCTGCAAACCGATGAGCCCCCCACCCAAAACGGTTATCCCACCCCAACGCCCCGCCGCAGCAACTCCTCCATTGCGTCCGCACCGGCAGGAGCTCCCCCGGCGGCGTCGTAGCCGGCCGCGACCCGGCGGGCACCGTCGGCCATCGAGATTGTCTGGCGAACCTTGCCGCGCAGGGCCTCCGGCGACAGCTTCTTCACGGACAAGCGGGTACCGGCCGCGCAGGCGACCACCCGGGCGGCGACCTCCAGCTGGTCCCGGCCGAACGGGACCACGCACACCGGCACCCCGCGGGCCAGCGCCTTCTGGGTCGCTCCCATGCCGCCGTGCGTCACCGCAGCCACGGCCCGCTCCAACAGAGCGAGGTGGGAAGCGAACCGCTCCACCTGGACGTTGTCCGGCAACGGCCCGAAGTCCGCGGTCCCGGCGGGGACGGTGACGGCCACCGTGTAGGGTTCGCCGGCAAGGCCGTCGACCGCGGCGCGGACTAGCGCTTCGTCCGCCTGGTACTCCGAGGAGGTCGTCACCAGCACCAGCGGCCCGGTGGTCTCGGCGAGCCAGGCCGGCGGTTCGGCGGGTGGTTCCCAAGACAGGGCACCGATCATGCGGATCCGGTCGCCCCAGTCGGGGTGCGGGTACTCGAACGGCTCGGCGGTGGCCACCAGCATCAACGGCGCCAGGCGGAAGAACTCGTCGGCGGTTTTGATGCTGCCCAGCCCGAACTCGGCCCGCAGGGCGTTGATGCCCGGACGCACCAGCCGCTCCACGGCGCCGATCACCAGCGGCCGGACGGCGGCGTCGCGAATCCGCCCCAACGGACCGCTCAAGGGACGCAGCCCCGGCCCGAACGGTGGGGTGCCCTTCGACCTGATGGGAGGGGTGTACGGGCTGAACAGCACCCACGGCAAGCCGGAGGATTCGGCCATCATGCGGGCACCCCACGCGTTGATGTCCACCACCAGCAGGTCCGGCCGCACGCCGTACATCGCCGCGCGCAGATCCGGCCCGTCGAACCGGCCCCGCTCAACGAAGGTGCTGGCCGAGGCGGCGAGGGCATCTCGGGTGTTCCCGGCCCGGTAGTCCTCGATCTCGGTGATGGCCCGCCGGTCCATCGCTTCCGCGCGGATGCCAAGGGCACGGACCGCCGGCAACTGGGATTCCAGGGTGCGCAGGTGGACGTCGTGCCCCCGCCGGACCAGTTCTTGCAGCAGCGGGATCAGCGGGTAGAGGTGCCCGAGCGCGGGCGAGGTGTACGCAAGGATGGTGGACATGGCGTCCTCCCGATGAGGGGCTCGAGCATCTCGAGCAGTGCTTTTTCCGTCTGGTGACGGCTGAGGCCCGCGTCGAGCCGGAGCAGCTTCCAGGTGTAGACGTCGCAAACGGCGACGAACTGGGCCAGCCGGCGGCGCCGGTCCGCATTCTCCAGCCCTTCCAAGGACGGGGCGAAAACCCGGGCGCACCACCGCCGGTGAAAGGCACGCCCCTCCCCCGTGATGCGGCGCATGAAGTCCGAACCGGCCTCCTCCGCGAGCATGCGCAAGGCAGTCCGCCCCACGTGCTCATAGTGCTCCACTAGATTGACGACGGCGGCGGCCGCGTCACCCGGTTCGACCGCACCGCGGGCCCGGGCTACTTCCGCGCTGGCCCGTTCCGCGGCCGCTCCCAGCAGGCCGTCCCTGTCGCCGAAACGGCGGATGATCGTCTGGACCGTGGTGTCCGCGCGCTCGGCCACCTTGCCAAGGGTCACGCCGGCCAGGCTTTCCGCGGTGAAGAGCTCCACCGTGGCAGTCAGGATCCGGTCAGCCGTGGCCGCGGTTGTTTCGGCCCGCTTGCCCATCCGGTAGCCCCGGGCTCCCGTGTCCTGCACGGATTTCATGTTAATCAGGTTAACGCTAAAAGGGTTCCGGCGGAAGAGCCGGAAACCCATCACGACGGCGCTGCCCGCCTCCTTCCCAGGGGCAGGTTGCAGTCACTTCAGATACGTCTCGTCCCACCAAAGACGCAGGTTTTGGAAAGCTGCGGCAACGTTTCGGCAGGTTAGCCACAAGGAGGGCCATTGCGGCGGTCGGACTCGCTATTTTCGAAGGGTGGCGGGCACTGGGCCGGCCACCTCATCCGAACACGGAGTACACATGACTGCAATCCGCAAGATCGCCGCCGGCTTCCTCGCAGCCGCCCTCCTGGCCGGCGGAAGCGCCACCGCCGCGTCCGCCGCTAACCTTGAGCCCGTCGCCGAACCGGTCATCACCGCACCCGTCAGCGCCGAGCCGGTCGTGACCGAGGCCGACGTCAAAGCCGCCAAGGCCGCCTTCAAGGCAGCGCAGAATAATGCCCGCACCACCGAACAGCAGGCCCGCGCCACCGCAGCCGCCGAGCTGAAGGCCGTGTCCAAGAAGGCGAAGCTTGCCAAGGGCAAGGCGGTGAAAGCCGCGCAGCTGCAGGTCAAGAACCTTCGCGCAGCCCAGACCGCTGCCCTGAAGGACCTCCGCGTCAAGAACCGCGTGCTCGTCAACGAAGCCCGCACTGCCTACCAGGCCGTTGCCGACGCCTACGAGGCGCAGCTCGCCGCCGAACAGCCGGTTGTCGAAGACCCGATCATCGAAGAGCCCGTCGTCGAAGAGCCCACCGCCTAACCTGCGGACAGCCATGAGGGGTGCCGTCCCGCCAGGGACGGCACCCTTACGTTTTTCAGGATGCTACAGCGCCTGCGGGTGCCAGACCCGCTCGCCGGAAGCCGTCGGTTCGGCCGGGGCGTAGTCTGGCCAAGCGAGGCCGGTCGGCGGCATGAAGTCGGCGGGCAGCAGGGCTCCGGTGGGGTCCTCGGCCTTGCGGCGACGGAACTCCTCCCCCGCCTCCGCCAACAGTTCCGGCGACGTCAGCATGTCCACGAAGGTGCCCGCGATAGTCTTGCCGGCCACCTCGATGGTCGGGTCGATGGCGGCGGGGATGCCGCCGAGCGCGTTCATCACCCAGCCGGGGTACGCCCCCTTGCCGGGCGCGGGCTTCAGCGCGGGCCGGGAGATGTAGAAGCGCACGGTCGGGGCGTAGTGCGTCATTTCCACGTAATCGTCGCTGGTCCAGTTCTTCTGCCACGGGGCAAGGTGCTCGCGCAGCGCCTCCTCGGCGTCCTGCGGCGAGATCAGCGATTCGCACTCGTCCAGGAAGGGCTTGTCCATCGGCTCGATCCCCAGACCGGACTGGATCTGCTGCGCGGCGGCCACGGCGTCGTCGTTATAAGAAGGCGCGCCCACCTCTTCAAGGTTGTTGTACAGCGCCTGCGCCAGCACGTGGTTGGTGATGCCGGGGCGGTTTCGGGCCACCCAGGTGGTCTCCACCCGGCAGTGCGCCATCGCGGCGGCGTGCTCGGCGTTGCGGTCCAGCACGGCCAGGACGTGCTCGGCCATCTCCAGCGTGGCGCAGCGCCAGGAGTACTGGATCTGCGCAATCCGCGCCGGCAGGTTGTCCGCCGTCGCCTGCCCGGAGCCGAGGATCGCGTCCGACAGGCTCCAGCCGCCGAAGCTGGGCAGCATGGCGTCCTGCATCACCCGCGAACTGGTGTACATCTGCATCAGCGCCACGTTCGCGCCCGGGGCGCGGGCCGCCGAGTGCGACGCCGGGATCGGCGAGTTCGGATTGGCCGAGAGCTGCCAGGTCTCCGGCTCGTCGCAGACGAACGAGTAGACCTTGGAGTAATAGGAGCCGCACTGGGTGTCCCAGCGGGCGGTGTTGCACAGCGGCAGCATGTAGAACGGGTGGAAGCTGGCAATCGCGTCCACGCCGTCGTAGTAGCCGCGCAGGCCGTGCACCACTTTGGAGCCCTGCACCTTCTCGGCCGGTTCGCCGGTATAGCGCAGGGTGCCGGCAATGCCGTGCACCTCCATGGCGTGCTTGGTGCCGAGCAGCCCGGCCAGCGTGGAGATGCCCAGCGCCGAGTGCGGGTCGGTGTGGCCGGGCGCGAAGGCGCTCAGCCCGTCGCGCGGGGTCTCCTCCGTGGACGCGGCCTGGCAGTTGCCCGGCACGGCGTCGTACTCGGCGTAGGTCAGCAGCACCGGGCCGCCGCTCCCCTGCGTCCACTCTGCCTTGAACGCGGTGGGCATCCCGCCGCTTGCCTCTTCCACATCGAAGCCCTCGGCCCGCAACCGCTCCACGTACCAGGCGGCGGAGCGGTATTCGCGCCAAGCCGGCTCCGCGAGCTCCCAAATGTGCCGGTGCCATTCGGACAGCCGGTCCATGTTGGCGTCGATCCACTCCCGGGCCGAGGCCTTGGCTTCGGCGGCGAGGCCTGCGGGGACGGCTGCCGCGGTGGTTTCCTGGGTGGTGCTCACTGGTGTTCCTTTCGGGTGGTGCAAGTTATTGAGGGAGGACGACGGCGGTGCTCAGCCAGGGTGTGAGCAGGCACGTCCTGCCCCGGCTTGGGCACGACGACGTTGTCCACGCAGTAGGGGTGGTGAGCCCGGCTGTCCTTAGAGGAGAGCCCGGGTTAGGAGACGCGGGCCAGGAAGCTGCGCGTCCGTTCATGCTGGGGATGCTGCAGCACGTCGTCGGGCGGTCCCATCTCCACGATGACGCCGTTGTCCATGAAGGCGACGACGTCGGCCACTTCACGCGCAAAGCCCATCTCATGGGTCACCACGATCATGGTTATGCCGGCTCGTGCCAGTTTCTTCATGACCTCCAGCACCTCTCCCACGAGCTCGGGATCCAAGGCCGAGGTAGGTTCGTCGAAAAGCATGACGTCCGGGTCCATGGAGAGGGCACGGGCTATGGCTACGCGCTGTTGCTGGCCGCCGGAAAGCTGGGATGGGAAGTTGCCGGCTTTGTCCGCCAAACCTACCTTGCCCAGCAGATCGCGGGCTTTGGCCTCGGCTTGGGCCCTCGGGGTCTTGAGGAGTTTCAGCGGCCCGTGCATGACGTTTTCGAGGGCAGTCATGTGGCCGAAGAGGTTGAAGTTTTGGAACACCATGCCGATCTTGGAACGGCGTTTGTCGATCTCGGCCTGTCGCGCTTCCACCAGTTGATCGCCTTTGACGTCGTAGCCGATCATGCGGCCGTCGACCAGGATGGCGCCCGCATTGGTCATCTCCAAATGATTGACGCACCGCAGGAGGGTGGACTTGCCGGAACCTGATGGCCCGATCAGGCAGACCACCTGCTGCGGCTGGACCTTGAGGTTGATTCCCTTGAGCACCTCCACGTCACCGAAGCTCTTGTGCACATTGAGGAATTCGACTGTCGCCATCAGCGGGCCGCCTTTCCGGTAACGAGGGAATTGCCTTTGGAATAGCGCTTTTCCAGCTTGCCTTGGAAGTAGGACAGGATGGTTGTCAGCAGGAGGTACCAGATGCTGGCGACGATCAGCAGGGGGATCTGGCGCAGGTTCTGGGCATAAATCTGCTGGGTGTTGTACAGCAGATCGCCCACGCCGATAACGATGACCAGCGACGTGGTTTTGAGCATCGAGATCACGTTGTTTCCGACCGGCGGGATGATGACCTTCATGGCCTGCGGGATGACGACGTACCAGAGCGTGGCCATTTTGCTGAAGCCCATGGATCGGCTGGCCTCGGTCTGGCCCGCGGGTACGCTGAGCAGCCCGGCGCGGACGATCTCCGCCATGTAGGCGCCTTCATTGAGGCCGAGGCCGAGGATGGCCGCGGTCATGAGCGAGATGACGTCGTTGGTGTCCCATTCGACAAAATTCGGGCCAATAAACGGGATCCCGATGCCGATGGTTGGAAAGATCGCCGCGGCGAAGCCCCAGAACAGCAGTTGGACCAGCAGAGGGGTACCGCGGAAGAACCAGACGTAGGCCCCGGCGACACCGGCAATCAGCCAGTTGTCGCTCATCCGCATGACCGCCACGAGCAAACCGACGACGAAGCCGATAAGCATGGCGATGAAGGTCAGCTGCAGTGTAGTCGCCAGCCCGCTGAGGATGCGTGTGTCGAAGAAGTAACGCGCTACCACGTCCCATCCGAAGCCCTGGTTAGTAACCAGCGTTATGGCGGCGATGAGCAGACAGAGTCCGACGACGATGATTGCCACCAGCTGGCCCGGGCGCTTCCGCCGCAGCACGGGCCTGCCGCTGAGTGCGAGATAGTCCACCGCCGGCCCCGGGGAGGCATCTGCCGGATGCTTCTTTGTTCGTTCCGTGCTCATGCCTTTAGACCTGGCCTTTCTTGTACGTCCGGATCACTAGGAGGGGTTGATTTCGGACTTTTCCACCGCTGTGTTGCCCAGGTTCCACGCGTCGAGGATTTCGGCGTAGGTGCCGTCGGCAATTAACGAGTCGATGGCGGCCTTGAAGGCATCGGCCAGTTCCTTGTCCTTCTGGTTGACTACGACTCCTGCCAGCGCCGGTTCGACGAGAATGTCTTCGACGGCCATGAAAACGTCTGGCTGCAACTGGGAGTAGTAGGCAACCAAGGCAACGTCGGCCGCCATTGCGGCGGCGCGGCCGGTGGCCACTGCCTGGTTCACGTTGTCCTGTTGCGGCAGCACCAGCTCGGTGATCTTTTCTTTACCGCTGCTCTTGCATTCCGCTTGGAAGGCCGGCAAGACGTCGAGCGCCTGCGTGGTGCCCGTTTGGGCGGCTATCGTCTTCCCGCAGAGGTCCAGGACGCCCGTTACGTCGTCGGGGTTGTCTTTCTTGACCATGACAGACGTGCCGCTCTGCATGTAACTCACCATGGTGACCAGCTCTTGCCGCTCCGGCGTAATGGAAAAGGCAGCCCATGATGCGTCGTACCGGCCTGCCTGGATGCCGGCGAGAATTCCGTTGAAGTCGCCCTTGTTGATGGTGATGTCCAGCCCCATCTTCTTGGCAACGGCCAGGGCCATGTCCGGTTCGAGGCCGACGATGTTGCCCTCGTCATCGGTGAAGTCGATTGGGGCATAGGTCGGGTCGGTGACCAGGTCCATGGTCCCCCGGTCTTTAAGGTCCTGCGGGACCAATGCGCTGACGGCAGGATCTTCCTGCACCGCTTGGGCTATCTCCTGCCCGCCCTCCCCCAAGGCGGGTCCCGCAGTTGCGCTCGAGCCTTCGCCCTCGGTTGTTGCTGTGCTCTCGGTGTTGGTGCAGCCGGTGACGCCGGCCAGGAGCGAGAGCGCGGCTACCGCTAGGCAGGAATTCCTGTAGATCGTATTCATGGTGTGCCTTCCATCGGCGGAATCAATCGAACAGTGTTGATAACTTCAATATGTTGCACTTATTATTGAAGTGACACAGATCACTGTCAAGGGTTGTTCGGAACCCGCGTGCTGCGGACGGGACCAGTAGAAGTACAGGCAAGAGGAGTGCACCAGTGGCCGGATCCAGAAAGAAGCATGCTGTAACAGAGGAAGAGATTGCAGAACGCCGACTCGCCATCGTCAATCACACGGCTGCCATCATTTCCTCCTGTGGCGTGGACGGCTGTTCCTTTGCGGCGGTTTCCGAAGCCTCGGGCTTCAGCATCGGTATGATCCAGCATTACTTCCGCACAAGGGACCGCCTCATCCTGGCGGCCATCGATCACAGAATCCGCGAATCCGAGGAGGAGTGGCGCGAAATTGCCGCGCACGGAACCAACGCCTTGGCGAAAATTCGGGATCTGTTGACCTTCTCGGTTGAAGGCGACAAATCGTTCGCCGACGCGTGGGGATTCTGGCTCGAGCTGTATGCGGCATCGCATAAGGACTCGGTCATGCGGCGGGAAGTCAATACGCTTCTTGAGCTGTGGCGGAAGTTCTTCTTGGACGTCTTGGAGGAGGCAGCAGCCGAAGGCAGCATCAAACCGGTGCATGAGCCCGAAGACACGGCGCAACTCCTGCTCGCCGTTGTCGACGGCCTCGCTGTCCAGACTGTCAACGGAACCTACGGCAGCAGCCCCGAAAATATGCGCAGGCTCCTCTACCGCTTCGCCTCATCCGAGCTCGGGGTCGATACCTCCAGCTGGGAGACAGCAGCTTCTACCAGGGGCTGACCAGCGCGCCACTACCGATTTCCCGAAAGATCAAAGCCAGCGAAACGAGGAGATTCATGACTACCAGTTCCTTTACGTCTGCAACCGGGGTGTCGGCCCTCTTCGCTGCTCGTGCCTCCGGCTATAAGCCGTCACCGGTGCGTGAGGTCTTCGACCTCTCGATGCAACCGGGGATGATCTCGCTGGCAGGCGGCAATCCGGATCTTAGCGTCCTGCCCCTGGCTGGGATCGCGGACACGGCAGCAGAGCTGCTTCGCACTCAGGGACTGCAGGCCCTCCAGTACGGCGGAGGCGGGGGCACCGAGGAACTCCAGCAGCTGGCTTGTTTGGTCATGCAGGCCGAAGGCAACCCTGCGGATCGAGCGGATGTGCAGATCACCGCGGGATCCCAGATGGCGCTTGAACTACTGGTCAAACTGTTCTGCGATCCCGGCGATGTGGTCCTGGCGGAGGGGCCCACCTACGTGGGCGCCATCAGCGTCTTCGACGGGCTCCAAGCGTCAGTGGCGCACGTGCCCATGGACAGCGACGGTTTAATCCCTGCCGAGCTGGAGCGGAAGATCGGTGAGCTCGCGCTCGAGGACAAGCGCATCAAGTTGCTGTACACCATCCCCAACTTCCATAACCCCTCGGGAGTCACCCTCGCCGCCGAACGGCGGGCCGAGGTGGTGCGCATCTGCAGGGAGGCCGGCATCGCCATCATTGAGGACAATCCCTATGGCATGCTGAGCTTCGATGGCCGGCACCTGCCAAGCCTCCATCAATTGGATCCGGACAACGTGTTCTACCTTGGGTCCTTTTCGAAAATCTTCTCGCCGGGGATTCGCCTGGGATGGGCAGTGGTGCCTGCCGACGTGCGCCGGCAGTTGCAGCTGGCTTCAGAAGCGACCACCATCTGCCCCTCGGTCCTCAGCCAAATGCTCGTTGGGGAGTACCTGACACGGACTGATTGGCGACAAACCCTGGACAACGCGGTGGGTCTCTACCGCGACCGGTGCGCCGCGGCGATGGAAGCTTTGGCCGATTTCATGCCCGCCGGCACTAACTGGACGGTGCCTGCGGGTGGCTTTTTCACGTGGGTGACCCTGCCGCATGGCATTTCCGGCGAGGAGGTCATGGTTCGAGCGGTCGCTCACCAGGTTGTTTTTGTTCCGGGCAGCGCCTTCTATTCGGACGGGTCGGGTGACAACCAGTTGCGAATAGCGTTTTCGTTCGAGACACCGGAACGGCTGCGCGAGGCGATTCGCCGCTTGGGTGTCGCCATCAAGGAATGTCTGTGAGGGCGTCGGCATGACCACTATGGAGACGTACAAAGAGCGTGCTGAGTCGGCACTCAACCAGCGGTTGGATCGGATTGTGGACTTCAGTCACCGGCTGCACGGGAACCCGGAGCTCGGCCTCGAAGAAACAAAGGCCTCGGCCTGGCTGGTTGACGAGCTGGAAGCGATCGCCCAGGCACGCGTGCTGCATGGCCTGGGCGAACTACCGACAGCAGTCCGGGCCGAATCGGGCGCAGGAGAGCTCGTTCTCACCATCTGCGCCGAGTATGACGCGTTGCCCGGCATCGGCCACGCCTGCGGACACAACATCATCGCAGCGGCAGCACTGGGAGCGTTCACGGCGCTCGCCCCGCTGGCGGACGAGCTCGGCATCACCGTCCGGCTGCTCGGAACGCCCGCTGAAGAGACCGTGGGTGGCAAGATCATCCTGCTAAACCAAGGCGACTTCGACGGCACCCATGCTGCCATGATGGTTCACCCGTACGGACAGGATGAGTTGGCGATGCGGCCGTACGCGTGTTCCGGGTACATGGCTACGTTCAGCGGACGAAGCGCCCATGCCTCGGCGGCGCCCTACGACGGCATCAACGCGCTCGACGCCATGACCATCGCCCTCACGGCGATAGGCCTCGCCCGACAGCAGTTGCAGCCGAACCAACAAATGCACGGCTACGTCGTCAACGCCGGTTCGGCGCCGAATGTCATCCCGGACACGGCTACCGGGGAATGGATGGTCCGTGCCGAGTCGATGGCGTCCCTGCGACAGGTAACCGAGGTTTTGCACCGGTGCCTCGAGGCAGGAGCGGTGGCAACGGGGAGTCGGCTAACGATTGACCAGGTAGGTCACGACTTCGCCAGCCTGCAGACCGACGACGGCCTGGCCGGTCTGTACCGCGCCAATGCCAGGATGCTGGGCCGAAACCCTGGTGAGGCCACTGTCCTGGGCGGGTCGACGGACATGGGAAACGTGTCGCAGTGCTACCCGACGATCCACCCCATGATCGGCCTCGGAGACGGTTGCCCGCCCATTCACAGCGCGGAATTCGCGGACTTTGCCGCATCCCGGGCGGGAGATCAGGCCGTGCGCGACGGCGCCCTCGCTATGGCCTGGACCTGCATCGACCTGGCCACGGACGCGGACCAGCGGCACCGTCTTCTCACGCGCTCGGCCATGGGAGACATCGGCGGGCGGTAGAGGCTGCGTCGCAACGAACCAGCGCCGCATCCCTCCGCCAACCTAATCGAGGACGGCGCCCGGCCTGCCGATGCAGACCGGGCGCCGTCCCGTTGTAGCTAGCGTGCTTGGTGCCCTACCCGGCCGCCGAGGCGAGGGACGGGGCAGCCGCGGCGATCGGGGTCTCTGGCTGCCGGCCCTGCAGGCAGGCGATGATGTTCCGGGCCGGCAGCGCCACGTATTCGCGCAGCGAGACGTTGCTGCGGTACGCCGCGTGGGGCGTGACGATCGCCGACGGGTGGACGACCAGCTGGTGGTCCGCCGGGGCCGGTTCCTCCGTCAACACGTCCAGCATGGCCCCGGCGATGTGACCGGAGTCCAGGGCGGCGCACAGCGCCTGTTCGTCGACGAGGGCGCCGCGCGACACGTTCACCACATAGCTGCCCGCCGGCAGGACGGCGAGGTTATCGGCGTCGAGCAGGTTCCGGGTTTCCTCCGTGAGCGGGGTGTGCAGGCTGACCACGTTCGACGCCGCCAGGACCTCGGCGAGCTCGCCGCGGCGTACGTCCGCCGGCCAGGCGTCGTCGGGGACGAAGGGGTCGTAGGCGATGACGGACCCGAAGACCGGGGCCGCCAGGCCCGCCAGGTACTGCGCGATGCGCCCGAACCCGACGAGTCCCAGGGTCAGCTCGCTGATCCGCGGCGGCACCGGGATCCCCTCCCCCGTCCAGTCCCCGCGACGGGTTGCGGCCTGGGAGCGCGGGAGCTCGCGGATGAGCGAGAGCATGCCGGCGAAGGCGTGCGTGGCCACGTCGCGGGTGGCCACCGAGGGCACGTTGCACACCGTGATGTTCCGGGCGGCCGCGGCCTCCAGGTCCACCATGTCGAAGCCAGCCGACATGGTGGCCACGACCTTGAGGTTCGGCATGGCGGCGATCATCTCGGCGTCCAAGGTGGCGTAGCCGAGGATGATCCCCTCGCAGCCCTGCGCGGCGTGGAGGATGGCGCCGCGGTCCCGGGTGTTCAGGTAGCGCCCCTCGATGCCGGCCTCGGCCAGCAGCTCCAGGGCAACCGTGTAGTCGAGGTCCTCGGCGTCGGTGATTAGGACCCGCGCCGTCATGCCTGCTCCTCCTGCTTGAATAGCTGCGCGGGCACATGGATCAGCTGGACTCCGCCGTCGGCCAGGGCCTGGCGGATGGCCGGGGCCAACTCGGCGGCGTCGTGGATCCGCCGGCCGGTACCGCCGAAGGCGGTGGCCAGCGCGGCCCAGTCGGGCTGCACGAGCTCCACGCCGACGGGCTCGATGCCGCGGTCCAGCTCGTTCTGGCGGATCTCGCCGTAGCCGCCGTTGTCGGCGCACACCACCACCAGGTCAAGGCGCTGTTCGACGGCGGTGACGAGTTCCTGCACCGCGAACATCAGCGCGCCGTCGCCCACCACGCAGACCACGGGACGGTCCGGCGCGCCGATGCGGGCGCCGATGGAAGCGGGCAGCCCGTACCCGAGCGTGGCGTAGGCCGGAGTGTAGAGCAGCGAGTGCGGCCGGTCCTGCGGCACGAAGCTCGCCGTCCCCAGGTACGTGGCCTGGGAGGAGTCGCCGCCGATGATGGTCGACGCCGGCACGGCGGCCGCCACCTGTTCTGCCAGCGCGGCGAACTCCGGGGACAGCGCCCGGGCCTCGTCCCGCAGTTCGGTGCGCAGCGGCGCAAGGTCGGGGGCCGGGACGGCCTCATGTCCCTCGAGCCCGGCCAGCAACTGGGGCACGACGGCGGCGCTGTCACCCACCAGCCCGATGTCCGCCGCCACGTTCTTGTTCAGCTGCGTTTCCAGGATGTCCACCCGGACCACGGTTCCGCGCGGCTGCAGCGCGTTGAACCAGAGTTCGGCCTCGCCGATCTTGGAGCCGATCACCAGCAGCACATCGGCGTCCTCGCACAACCGCTGCGCGGGATCGAGGCGGATGTCGGAGCCGAGCGCCAGCGGGTGCGACTCGGGGATAGCGCCCTTGCCGTTGAGCGTGGTCAGGACCGGGGCCTGCAGCGTCTCGGCGAGAGCCAGCAGGCTCTTGCCGGCGCGCAGCGAGCCGCCGCCGGCCAGGATGACCGGACGCTGCGCAGAGCGCAGGGCGCCCACCGCGGCCTCCACCGCGGCGGCGTCGGCGGCCCGCGGCGCCGGGGCCTCGGCAGCGCGGAGCAGGTCCTCCGGCGCGTCCGAGGGTCCCTCGAGCACATTGAGCGGGATCTCGATGTGCACCGGGCGGGGCCGGGAGGAGCGGAAGAGTTCGAAGGCGTCGTGGATACCCTGGACCGCCTCGGTGGCGGAGGTAACCCGGCGCGACCACTCGACGATGGCGCCGACGGCGGCCGTGGCGTCCTTCGTCTCGTGCAGCGAGCCGATGTCGGCGAACTCTTCGCCCTCGGGCACGCCCGGGGACAGGATGATCAGCGGCCGGGACTCGCAATAGGCGGTGCCCGCGGCGGAGAGCGCATTGAGCAGGCCGGGCCCCGACGTCGTAATAACGACGCCGGGCAGGCCGGTCTGCTGTGCCCAGCCGTCGGCGGCGTAGCCGGCGCCCTGTTCGTGCCGCGTGGTCACCGGGCGGATGCCCAGCGGGGCCAGGTGGCGGTAGAACTCCAGGTTGTGGGTGCCGGGGATGCCGAAGATGGTGTCGATGCCGTAGTTCCGCAGGACCGTCATGACGGCCAGGCCGGCGTTATCGGCGACGACGCCCTCGGGCAGCGTGACGGTGGGTGTTGCGGTCGGGTTGTGCTCAGACATGCTGGACCTCCGCGTTGAGTCGGGCAGGGCGGTCGGCGGTGAAGCGCTGGATGCCGTCCACCCAGGTTTCCAGGACCGAGATCTGGGCGATCTCGGCGGCGTCGACAGCCAGCGGGTCGGCGGCGAGGACCACGAAGTCGGCTCGCTTGCCCGCGGTCAGCGACCCGAGGTCGTCCTCGCGGCCCAGTGTATAGGCGGCGTTGATCGTGTGCGCCGCCAGCGCCTGGCGCGCCGTGATGAGCAGCGAGTCCGAACCGAGCCGGACGCCGGAGCGGGTGATCCGGTTGGTGGCGGCCTGGATGGCTTCCAGCGGCCGGGGCTCGGCCACGGGGGCGTCGGAGCTGATGGTCACCGGCACGCCGGCCGCCGCGAACTCGCCCAGCGGGTTGAACCGCTCGCCCGGGGTGCCGACGGCTTCCTTCACGCCCTCGCCCCAGTTGTAGTAGTGCTGCGGCTGGTTCACCGGGTGGATGCCGGCGGCGGCCATCCGGTCGATCTGCTCCAGCGTGGGCAGCCCGCAGTGCTCGATCCGGTGCCGGGCATCGGTGTCGGGACGTTCCGCCTGCGCGGCCTCGATGGCGGAGATGACCATCTCCAGCGCCGTCGGGGACTGCGCGTGCGTGGCGGTCTGCAGGCCCAGCCGGTGCGCCTTGGAGATCAGCGCCGCGTAGTCCGCCGGGTCGTGGTAGAGCTGCCCGGTGCGGCAGGGGTCGCCCACGTAGCCGTCCGGGAAGTACGCGGTCCAGCCGCCCAGCGTGCCGTCGGCGTAGAACTTGAAGCCGGCGAAGCTGAGCCGCGCGTTGCCGAACTGGCCGTGCAGGCCCATCTCCGCGGCCTCGTCCAGCAGGTGCGAGAGCAGGTACATGCTGACCCGGACCTTGAGCTGGTTTCCCTCGGCCATGCGCAGGTACATGTCGAACTCGCGCCGGGACACCTGGGCGTCGCCGATGGTGGTGACGCCGCCGGCCAGGAAGTTCTCCTGGGCGATCTGCAGCTGGCGCAGGTGCTCGTCCGGGGCGTCGGCCAGGTGGAAGTTCGGGCCGTGGTGGCCGATCTTCACGCCCTCCAGCCCGGTGAGGATGTTGCAGGCGGCGTCGGAAAGCTCGCCGGTCAGCTCACCGGACGCGTCCCGGAAAAACTCGCCGCCGGCCGGGTTGGGGGTGTCCTTGGTGACGCCGTGCAGTTCGAACGTGTAGGAGTTCACCACGCCGCCGTGGCCGGAGGCGTTCATTAGGTAGACCTCGCGGTCGGTGGCGACCTCGTCGAGCTCCTGCCGGGTGGGGTGGCGGCCCTCCGCCAGGTTGGTGTGCTCGTAGCCGAAGCCGCGCACCGGCAGGCCGTTCGGGGTCTCGGCCGCCCGTTCCTTCAGCAGCGCCACGATCTCGGGGATGCTGCCGGCGCGTTCCGGCCCGCAGTCCACCCAGGTCTTCAGCTGCCCGTACATCAGCGGATGCGCGTGCGCGTCGATGAACCCCGGCACGATCGTCGCGCCGCCGGCGTTGTGGACCTTCGGGTCCGGCAGGCCGAGGCCGACGGCGGCGGCGCGGCACTGCGCCTCGGTGCCCACGGCGAGCAGGTGCCCGTCGTGTACCAGCATGGCCTCCGCCGTCGGGCGCTCCTCATCCATCGTGTGGATGGTGGCGGCCGTGATCAGCTGTGGGATGAAGCTGGTTGCGGGGGCGTCGAATGTCTTGAGTTTCCTCACCGGAAGGCCTCCAGGTTGGTGTTGCTGTTGTTCGTGCGTGCGGCGTCGGCGTCAGTGCCAGCGTCTAAGGATTCGTCGTCGTCGCGGTGCTGCGGAGCGATCGCCAGGCAGACGATGCTCAGCACGCCCATGGCGGCGAACATGATCAGCACCGGCCAGATGCTGCCGGTGGCCCCGTACAGGTAGGTCGCGGTCAGCGGCGAGAGGGCCGCCCAGATGGCGTTGGCCATCCCGTAGGCCAGCGAGATGCTGGTGTAACGGGCCTGTGCACGGAACAGCTGGGACAGGATGGTCGCGGTCGGCGCGTAGGTGGCGGTCATGACCAGGCGCATCGCGGCGAAGGCCAGGAAGATCAGCCACTCGGGACCGGTGGACATCAGCAGGAACTGCGGGACGATCAGCACGATCGAGCCCACCAGGCCGACGAACATGACCCGCTTGCGGCCCCACCGGTCGCCCAGCCAGGCGACGCCCAGGGTGCAGATGAGCTCGACCAGGGCGGCGACGGACAGCGCGTTGAGGATCATGGTTTCGTCCAGGCCCACCGACGGGTCGGTGCCGTAGGCGGTGGCGAAGGTGGTGGCCAGATAGTAGCCGCCGGTGGAGATGGGCAGCAGGCCGATGCCGATCAGGATCGGCTTCCAGTTGGTGACCAGCGCGTGCTTCAGCGGCAGGGTCTGAACCTTGCCTTCGACCTTCTCCTCGAAGACCGGGGATTCCTCCACCCGGTAGCGGACCCAGAAGCCCACGCCGATCAGCACCACGGAAAGCAGGAACGGAATGCGCCAGCCCCCGTCCACCAGGAACGTCTCGCTGATGCCGGACAGGTAGGCGAAAATCAGCGTGGCGCCGAGCGCGCCGGCCGGGTTGCCCAGCTGCGCGAAGCCGCCGTAGAACGTCTTGTGCTTCTCCGGCGCGTGCTCCACCGCCATCAGCACGGCGCCGCCCCACTCGCCGCCCACGGCCAGGCCCTGCAGTGCGCGGAGCAGCACCAGCAGGACGGCGGCCCAGGCGCCGATGTTCTCGTGCGTGGGCAGCAGGCCCACAAACACGGTGGACAGGCCCATGATCAGCAGCGTGATCACCAACGACGGACGCCGGCCGAACTTGTCGCCGATGTGGCCGAAGATGATGCCGCCCAGCGGGCGCATGAAGAACCCGACCGCGTAGGTGGCGAAGGCGGCGGCGATGCCGGTCATCCGGTCCGCTTCCGGGAAGAAGAGCGGGCCGAACACCAGGGCCGCGGCCGTGGCGTAGATGTAGAAGTCGTACCACTCAATGGCGGTGCCGACGAACGCCGCGAATCCGGCGCGGCGGGCCCGGGCGTGGCTGAACTGCGGCCGGGCTGCTGATGTATGAGACATGGTCTTCCACCTTAAGGTGTGGGCATGAGTGCCGTTGTGATCTCTGCGACTGTAGGGCCTAAATCACAATCCAACAAGAGCAGAAATCTCGCGTTACGTGCCCGCAAATTCACTTCTGCTCTGGTTCTAGCGCATGTTGTTGCGAGAGCGCTTGCAGATGCTTTGAATCTCTGGATAATTGACGACGGCGGTGCTCACTTGGGAGGTTAAGGAAACTTTGGCGGACCACACCGAAATGATCGACACAAAACTCGTCCGCGCCCTTCAAAAGGCGGGCAGGGCAAGTTACCAGGAACTGGCGCGCGAGCTCGGCCTGCCGCGGGCCACGGTGTCGTCCCGGCTGCGCGAGCTGCTGGACACCCGGACGGTCCGGGTGGTGGCAGCGGTGGATCCGGCGTTCCTCGGCCAGCACGTGATCGCGCACGTCTCCGTGGTGGCGTCCGGGCCGGCGCGCAATATCGCCAAGCTGCTGGCCGACTGGCCGGAGGCCGTGTTGGTCTCCGCAGTCGGCGGCACCCACGACCTGATCGCCGAGATCCGCGTCGGCACGCATGATGAGCTGCACGCCGTGCTCACCCGGCTCCGTGAGCACCCGGATGTGGCCTACATCGACACCCTGATCTACACCCGCCTGGTGAAGGGCTTTTTCCTCTCGCAGTACGCCGGCGAGGTCACCATCGACCACGTGGACACCCAGTTGATCGAGATCCTGCAGCAGGACGGCCGGACCAGCTACCGCGACCTCGCCGCCGCCGTGGGGCTCACGCCCACCGCCGTGCGCGCGAGGGTGCAGCGGCTGCTCGACGCCCGGATCATCCGGATTAGCGCGGTAGAGTCCCGGGGCGCCGGCGGCCGGCAGCTCTCTATGGGCGTCGGCCTAAACCTCTCCGGCGACAACGACGCCGTCCTCGAACTCCTGCGCGGCTCATTGCACGTGGAGTTTGTCGCCCAAACCGTCGGCCGCTTCGACGCCATTGCCACCCTCGCCGCCCAGTCCCCCCGCGACCTCCTCGCCCAACTCGAAGAAATCCGCAGCCTCCCCACCGTCAGCCGCACCGACTCCTGGCTCCACCTCGAAGTCGTCAAGGAAGACTACGCGCGCCGGATCTTCTGAGGTACCCCTGAATCAGCGCAATCCCGCCCGACCATAGTGAGTGAACTGGTGGTTTGCATGCTTCATTATCAGCTGCGTCAATTTTCCACTCCCATCGTGCAGCATTACTTAGTAGGCAAGAGTATGGGTAAAAACGGAAACGGGCCAGACGATTCCCTTGAGGCTGGGCATGCGGATGTAGCGCTTTGATCAGGTGGTGGCAGTCCTACAAGACTCAGGGATCAGTTACCCACGCGTGATGTAACCGACATGAGACATTAAGCCTGCCCCTGTTGCTTCCATCTATTTCAAAGGATCGGCCATTTCGCGCTATTAAGGGAACCACCAGTCGAGCGAGAGGCCGATTAGCAGGTCAATATTCAGATCCATATAAGACGAGTCCTAATATGAGGCAGCGCGCCGCTACACTGCATTTGTGAGTGAAAATCAGTTGGGGCAGCGTGCTCGGGTTATTCCGCAGGTCCTAAACGTATGGAGATTGACGTGCAGCAAGATCATTTCAGGGGAAATACGTATGCGGCTTCGTCGGCTTAAGGGGGCTGCAGGTGCGTGACCACTTGGCGACGCTCGCCGTCCTGCTGCGCAGATTCTTGGAGTGTGAACTCCCCGCTCTGGGACCGAACTGGTGGGACCAGGGTGTCCTAGCAAAACTGACGTATCAGCAGCGAGCGTTGAGCGATGAGTATGGCTGGTCTAGCCTGACAGACCTCGATGTAGCGGCAGTGCTCCGGGTCGTTGACCAGAACTGGGACCTTTTTCGACGGAAGAACCTAGTCAAGTGGGACGACCGCAATTGGTTAAAGGAAGCTTCCAGCGTCCGAAACCGCTGGGCTCACGACGCACCTGGTCGGAGGCCGAGCATGGATCGTGTCTACCGCGACCTCGATACACTCGCGCTCCTCGCCAATGCTCTTGACCCGACAAGTACCGAGGCCGAGCAACTGGCGAGTGCCCGCTCGGCAGCACTGGCCGGGCTCGCTCTTGAGTCTTCACCTGCGGCGTCCCCCTCGGCGCCTGGCCCCGCATCAACCTCGCTTGCTGACTTCGAGCGGGGAGCCATGATTCGGGTCAAGGCGCGGCCGGAACTGACAGGCGTAATCACCCAAGTCACCACCTCCGGCTCACAGCTCCGACTGACCGTGTTCCATGGGCAGACGATTCAGACCTACTACGAATCACAGGTCGAACTCGTCGAGACGAAGTCTGGCGAGCATCTCGGGGCCGATGAGCTCAAGGCACGGCTTACGGCCGCCCATGTCCTCCATCCGTCAGTGAACAGACTCTACTCGCTCAACACTGGCCGTATCGAGTACGAGCCCTACCAATACCGGCCCGTCATGAAGCTGATCAACGCCGACCGCCCGCGCCTTCTGATTGCAGACGATGTCGGCGTCGGCAAGACGATCGAGGCCGGCCTGATTATAAAGGAGCTGCAAGCCCGCCAGCGGCTTGACTCGATTCTGGTGATCTGCCCCAAACCGCTGGTCGTAGAAAACAAGTGGCGGAGCGAGTTAAAGCGGTTTGGCGAGGACTTCGCACATCTCGACAGCGCGACACTGCGCCATTGCATCGATGAGACCAGGGCTGAGGGCCGATGGCCCGCGCGATACCGGAAAGCGATACTCCCCTACTCGTTACTTGACGAGAAGCTCCTCCTCGGCGATGACACAGGGCGCAGGCCTCGACCAGGACTGGTCTCACTCCTACCGCCAGTTAAGTTCGACTTAGTGATCGTTGACGAGGCGCACCACGTTCGCAACAGCGACACGTGGAGTCACCGCGTCGTCAAGCATTTTCTCGATCACACGGAAGCGGGAGTGCTCATCTCGGCGACACCGATCCAGACAGGCAGTGAGGATCTCCGCACCCTCCTGCGCCTGCTCCGGCCCGACACGTTCGTCGACAACCAGACGTTCGACTTAATGCGCGAGCCCAACGCTCATCTCGCTGACGTCGAGAGCGCAGTCAGAATCGCGGGGGACGCCTGGCAGAAGACAGCGCTAGATGCCTTAGCGGGGGCGCTTGAGACCCCATGGGGCAGTCGGGTACTGCGCACGAACTTTCGAACACAGGAGATCCGCGACCTCCTCGACCAGGAACACGTCGCGGATCACGAACGCGTTAAAGCTCTACGACTGGCACAGTCACTCAACACGTTTTCTGGTCTCATCAACCGCACCCGCCGTCGAGACATTGGCTCCTTCACGACACGTAAGTCTGAAACGTTCGAAGTCGACTTCACCCCCGATCAGGCATCAATCCATGAGGACCTGCTTGACCTTGCCGGCCGCATCTCGACAAGCAAAGGTCAGGGCCAGTCCCTCGACTTCGTGCTCTCCACTCTGCAGCGACAGGCGGCCAGTTGCCTTAACGGGCTGGCACCCTTCGTCGAGGATCTCCTCCAGCGCAAGCTCACAGCCGAGGAGCTAAGCGAGGCCGATGTCGAGGTAGACGAGTTGGACCCGTCAGTATTGGAGTCATTCGTTGCCGAAATCAAAGACATCGCAGACCGTGCCACGGCCCTAAGAGAGGATCCGAAGCTCGATCGGCTCTTGAGCTATGTCGAGGAAAAGAAGCGACTGCACAACAACAAGCTTCTGGTCTTCAGCACCTTCCGCCACACCCTCACCTATCTCTTCGCTTATCTTGCGTCCACGGGGGCAAGGGTAGGACTCGTGCACGGCGGAGTCCGCGACGATGAGCGACGTGATCTCCGGGCTCGCTTCGCCAAGGACAAAGGTGAACCGGATGCCATCGACGTGCTGCTGTCATCCGAAGTTGGCACTGAAGGTTTGGACTACCAGTTCTGCGATGCGTTGGTGAACTACGACCTGCCGTGGAATCCGATGCGTATCGAGCAGCGAATCGGCCGCATTGATCGCCGCGGGCAGCGGAGCGAGTCCATTGCGATCAAGAACCTGGTCGTCAGCGGCACCGTCGATGCAGTCATCTTCGAGCGATGCCTAAAAAGGATCGGCGTGTTCCAGCGGGCTCTCGGTGGCAGCGAAGCCATCCTGGGTGAGCTCACTCGGGAGATTCGGAAGATCGGAGAAGATCTCACGCTCACTGAGCCGGAGCGCGAAGCCCGATTGCAGCAGCTCGCGGACAACAAGATCGGCCGAATCCAGGAGCAGGAAGAACTTGAGGAGCGTGAGAGCGCCCTCTTCGGTCTCCCGTTGAAGAGACTCGACGCCGAGGGCGTAGAGCAGGCTGCCAGCCCGTGGCTCGCCCCTGACCAGCTAGCACGCCTCGTGCAGCGCTACCTACTCGACTGCGGCTACGACCGAGCGGACTCGCTGTTCGAGCGCCCGGTTGCGCTGCTGCGTCCCAACAAGGATGTCCGCTCAACCCTGTACGAGGATGCCCTGACGATCGCACCCGAAAGCGGCTCACAGTGGCAGCGATGGCTGAGCCGCGGGTCAGACCAGTCGCGAAGACTTACCTTCGATCCGAGTCTGGCCGATAGCGACGACATTGAACTCTTGTCGCCAGTTCACGAGTTGGTGCGTGCGGCCGCATCTCACCGGGATGGCTTCGCTCCCGAGACAACAGTGGCCCTGCGGGTGCACTCGAAGGACGTCCCTGCCGGTCGCTACCCACTAGCTGTTCACGCGTGGACCTACCTAGGCGCGCGCGATGACTTCGAGGTGGTTGTGACAACCGGCGATCCGGCATTCTCCAAGGAGATGCAGCGTCTTTTGATCGAGGCCTCGGACTCATATGCACCAGATGGATCGCATGCTGCCGCCGTGGTCGATGAACAGCACTACAAGGCGTGGACTGATTCCAGAGCGACCCACATCGATCGCACTCGTGGGCACGTCGAGAACCAGTTGGCGTCGCTCACTACGACGCACCACGCACGAGTCCAACTCCTGGAGGACCAGATCGCGAACGCGTCTCACGAGAACATTCGCCGGATGCGCGAGTCAGAATTGCGCTCCCTAGAGGAGGACTTTGAAAACCGCAGCAAGAAGCTCGAAATGAGCGTCCAACGTAGCGACGTCACAACTACACTCGTCTGCTCTGGGACCGTCGAGGTCGTCCATGACAATTGAACCCACGTTTGAGAGCATCGCGGCTGCGGGGCGCGGGATAGTCGAGGCCCACAAGAAAAAGAAGGGTTTCGAGGACGGAATCCGCCGTCTGCTCTCCGAGCTGTACCCTGACAATGCCCATTTCATCTACGAGTTGCTTCAGAATGCCGAGGACGCGAATGCGACCGTCGTAGAGTTTGATCTACAAGAATCATGTCTTGAAGTGCACCACAATGGATCACGAGCGTTCTCACTAAAAGATATCGACTCGATCACGAACATCGGTGACTCCACGAAGAAGGATGACCCGACCCAGATTGGAAAGTTCGGGGTCGGTTTTAAGGCCGTCTACTCGTACACCAGCCGACCTGAGATTAGGTCGGGTACGTATTCGTTTGCCATCGAAGACCTCTTCATTAACGAGCGGATCGCCGGCGAGGCCCGGGCAGGTTGGACTAGCTTCCGTTTTCCGTTCGACCGCCAAGAAAAGTCAGCCGACGTTGCCGTTGAAGAAGTGGCGAGGGGGCTCACACAGCTTGACGAGAAGACCTTGCTGTTCCTCAACCACATCGCCACGGTGACCTACACCCTACCCGATGGAACCGTTGGTATCATCGAATGCCGAAATCTCGACGGCCAGATCATCAAGATCCAGAAGTCCGAGGGTGACGATTTCGTCGAGTCCCACTGGTTACGCCTCGTCGGCGGGGCAAGTGTTGAGCACCACGACGCCAACCCACTCTCCGTAGCAGCTGCGTTCCGACTCCAACTCGGCGATCCGGCCAAGCCGAAGCGTGGGAAGCAGAAGGATGGGGAGGTCGCCCAAGGCGCGCCGACTCGGTCAATCATTCCCCTCGATCAGGGTGATGTGTCGATCTACTTCCCCGCTGTAAAGGAGTCGTCTGGCCTAAAGTTCCACATTCATGCACCCTTCGCCTCCACTGTCGCCCGCGACAGCGTTCGGGATGAACCAGACAACGTGCAGCTCGTCGAGGACATCGGAGCGCTTATCGTTGAAGCGTTGCCTTGGCTGTGTGACCAGGGCCTGATTGACGATACTTTTCTTGCCACTCTTCCGAACCATGACGATCCGGTGGGTTACCCCTACCACCTCATCCGGGATGCAGTCATTGAGGCGTTCAACGAACTCGAGATCACCCCGGCGCGCGGAAGTGGATACGCTCCCGCAAGCGCACTCGTCTCCAGCCCCGGCGAGTTTAGAAACTGGCTGGCCGAGGGTGACCTGCCATTCCTTCTGGGGATGTCTGGGATCGAGACCGATCGAACTCCGCGTTGGGTACGCGGCCGAGACGGACGCCCCGGTAAATTCCTTGGAGGGCTGGACACCATCGAATTCAGCTGGGATGAGTTGGAGGAAGCACTGGAGAACGCCATGGACGTCGGTGACCCCGACGATCCATACCTACCGATGTGGCACGACTGGCTGGCAGGGAAGAACGACGCCGCGATCGCAGACCTCTACCAGCTTCTGGGACGCGGATGCTCCACCCACCAGTTGAGCCTGTCCTTGACGTCAATCCCACTTGTTCGACTAACTCGCCGGGGCAAGAACGAGCACGTAAAAGGTCCCAACACATATCTCCCAGCAGGCCGGAGTGACAATGTCCAGGCTCGCGTTCGAACCGAACTCGCGTACTTTGATGACGATGAGGACCAGGCACGCGCGACCAACCTTCAAGCGTTCTACAAGGCAGCTGGCGTCCGTCGCTGGAACGAGTCAGCGCGGATCGAGGCGCGACTGAACGCATACAGGGCACCAAACCTCCCCATCCCGGATGGAGTCAAGATCGCAAAGCACCTCGACGATGTCAGCGCCTTCGTTCGATATGCCCTCTCGAACCGTGAATCTGCACGACGACTCTTCGAAAAAGTGCCGTTCCTCGCCTCGCCTAAGCCCGACGGCTCAGTAGCGTGGATTTCCCCAGGCGAGAGCTACCTCGACTTGCCTTATCGGACAACAGGACTCTCGTCTCTATACAAGCCCACCGCACAATTTGCCTACAACAGCAAGAAACATCCAGTGGCCAGTTACTATCTGGAGATCGACGGTTTCGAGGATTTCCTCAATCTCGCGGGTTCCACCGTGGGTATTGAAATCACCCGCAGCGATGTGTTCCGAAATCCACAGCTGAAACAAGAATGGTGGATCAACAACCGCCACAGTGCTTACACCGAGAAGGTCGACTGGGACATCAAGAGGCTCGACGCGATCATCAAGTCAGGAGACCACGACCTGATACATACTCTCTGGCTATCCATCCGAGACGCAAAACCAGAGAAGGCTAGAGCCGTGTACCGGGCGAACAACAGTACGCACCGCTACGCATTCGACTCTCAGCTGGCGCAAAAACTGAAGTCCAAAGCTTGGGTGCTTGATAGGAACGGCGACTTACGGTTTACTAGAGAATTAACGGCTGATGACCTGGCTGACGATTGGGAATGGCCAGGCGCAAACTCGCTCGTGCACAAGCTCGACTTCGGTGCGGATGCGACTATACGCCGCCAGAAGGCTGAAGGCGTCAGCAACTTTCTTAGGGACGAAGGCCTCGACGACGACGGCATCGATGTCCTGCGTGAGGCCAAAGAGGCAGGGCTGACGACGTCCGAACTTCGAGACCTCATCCGTGAGCGAGCGACGTCCCGCCGCTTCCCCGTAGCGTCCTCCGACGACCCGAAACGACGGTCAGCGGTGGCCGCTCAAGACGCGCTCTTCGCTCCGGATCACCAGACCGCATCACGGCTGCGCAGCGTCGTCGACGGGCAAGGTCAGGCCGCTGCCGAGTCCAAGAGCTATCTACGGGGGCATTACATGACTGATGAGGGTGAGATGTTTTGCCAAGCATGCCATAAGCCCCTCCCTTTTAAAGTCGGCGGCCAGTGGTACTTCGAATCCGTCCGCTTCGTAAACGCGCTCAAGCAAGTGCACACGGCCAATGCCTTGGCGCTTTGCCCGCTGTGCGCGGCGCTCTACAAGTACGCACGCGAAACGAGGAATGACACACTTCTAGATACACTGGCGAATCTGGAGGTCGAAAAAGGCCAAGGCGGCGTCGAGATTGCCCTGGTTCTAAACGGCAAGCCCGTCAAGATCCGCTTCACCGGCAAGCACGCGATCGATCTTCAATCGGCGCTCGGTGTGGCCGGCGACGAGCGTATGTAAGTCGCAGACCAAAAGAGATAACCACCTGCACGGAACGACGAAGAACTTGTTGACGCTAAGCGCGCCGAAGTCAGGGCTGCTCACCATTCCGGCGGAGGCGATGCCAACGAGATTCGATGTCTTTCCCCTTGCACAGGGTTGGGCAGAGCTTGGAGCGCAAGCAGGCGGATCGCGGCAAGCAGTTCCTCCGGAGGCCGCGACAGATCCAGCGGGAACTCGGCGATTTCCACCTCGGAGTTCCGTACCTTCCGCACGCGAACCGGCCCGGCGTCGGCGTAGACCAGCCAAGCCCTCGGCACGTCCAACGCTGTGCAGTAGGCCAGCATTTGGTACTGGTCCGCGTTTGGGTAACCGGACCAGGATGACGCCTTGTACTTCGCGTCGAAGACGGCCACCGGCCTCCCGTCAATCACGTGCACGACGTCGGCGAACATCGTTACGCGTGGGCGTCGCGTACCGTCTGCCTCGTCGAGGAAGCATTTGTACTGCGGCTCTGTCCGCCCAGGCACAGCAGTCAAGGCCTCCTTCAGCGCGGTGGCGACGAAGTCTTCGAACACCACCGCCATGTTGACCACAAAAGAGGCAACCCGTTGCCTCCCCGGACCGGCCTCAGCGGACATGTTCCGCAGGATGAGCTCGGCCAAGCGGAGGGCAGGCCGGTAGTGAGCATTCGCCCGCGACTCGCTCCAGACAGGCAGCGGAACCCCAGCTCCCAGCGGTGGCACGCCGTCGAGCTTTGAATCTAAATGCGCCAGCCGCCCTCGTACCGCGGGCGACAGGCGCGGTAATTGGAGCACCCGGTGCAGCGCACCGCGCAGGATCCGGTTCTCGGGGATGTCGATCGTGAACTCGTCGTACGAAACCTCCAGCGGCAGAAGCATGCCGGGCCGACGGGTCATCTGGTCGCTGACACGAATCCTCCCGCGGACTGTTCTTAGTGCATCATCCACGTGGACATATCCGGACAGGGGCCCGCGGCCGAGTGCCCGCTTACCCTGCCGTGCCAGGGATTCTGCGAGCGCGGAGAACAGGTCCGCTTCCTTGGTTGCGTCTACGTTCTCGGGCCGGAACCCTGGATTCTGCGCATAGCCAAGCAGGAACAGCAGCCGGTCCAGCCCCACCTCCGCCTTGGGCCGGACCTCCACCAGCAGCTCGCCAACCTGTACAGCGCCGACACGCCCGGCCGGGAGCACGCGCCAACCACCGCGGATGTCCGCCTTCACCGAGACCAGCCCGCTGCCGTTCAGTAGCGCCGCGGCCCCGCCGTCGAATTCAGCCAGAACGGGCTCCTGCTGGAGCTCATCTAGCACAAGGTGCCGCGTCATCTCAGTCCATCCCGGCGCCGAAGGCAGCCTCGAGCGGCCCCGCTTCGCGCTCCGCGAACTCCTCCATAACGAGATCCACTCCGCCCACACTCCGCGCGGCCTTCTTCCGGATCGCGGCCAGCCCAAACCGCTCATGGACTTGCTCGCGGCTCAGCCGGCCGAAGTAATGCTCCTCCAGCAGCGGCAGCAGTTCGTAGCGCCAAATCCGCTCCAGACCGGCGTCGCTTTCGGCATGCTCCTTCATGAAGTAAGACGGACCAACCATCAGGTTTCGGTCGCCGACCTCCAACTCCGAGTTCAGGGCATCCAGCAGCCGTGCGCGCAGAGGGTCCTTCCCCTTCGCTTCCAGATAGCGCGCCAGCATGCCCTCGATCATGCCCTCCTGCGGATGGAGTTCCACGAACGCGAAGCGGCGGCGGATAGCCGCGTCCACCATGGCAATGGAGCGATCTGCAGTGTTCATCGTGCCGATAATGAACAGGTTCGGCGGCAGCACGAAAGTCTCGGTGGGGCTGTACTGCAGGTTGATGCTCTGGTCGCGGTATTCGAGCAAGAAATACAGCTCGCCGAACACCTTCGCCAGGTTGCCGCGGTTCATCTCATCAATGATCAGGAAGAACGGCTTGTCCCGGTTGCCCTCAGCGGAGGCCTCCGCCGCAATCCGGCGCAGCGGTCCTGGCTCCAAACTGAAGCCGACCTGTCCGCCCTCGCCCAACGCCGGCCGATAGCCCTCGAAGAAATCCTCGTACGCGTAGGACGGGTGGAACTGCACGGTTTTGACGTGGTCACCATGCTCGTCGCCTGCCAGGAAGCGGGCGATCTTCCCAGCCAGATATGTCTTGCCGGTACCGGGCGGCCCGTAGAAGACGATCTGGTTGCGGGTCTGCAGAAGCTCCACAATTTCCTGCACGTTCTCGCGCTGTACGTGCAGCGCGACGGCCAGTTCCTCGGTCGCGTCGCGCAATTCAGGCACGACGGCGCGCTGCGGCTGGGATTCGGTGCCTTCCGGCTGCTCGCTGACCGTCCGGCCAGCTGCCTCGAAGAGCTGCTCCACCTGAGCCAGCGCTTCGGTAAGGTCGACGACGTAGCCCTGTTCCTCGAGCAGCCGGGGCAGCGGGGCAACCAGTTGCCCGCCGTCAACGGACGAAGGCTGCCACTCGACGTCGCGCCTGAGCCGTGAGGACTCATCCTCGACGTATCCGGCTTCACCAGATACGACGCCCAGGTAAAGCCGGTCCTCCTGCTGGGTCAGGACCAGGTCGTCCGGCTTCATGACCGACAAGAAGCGGTGGTATTCCGCTGCCCGGAGCTTGTGCTCGGCGTAGTCGCTATGGCTGTATCCGTCATTGACCGCCTGTTCGATCTCTTTCAAGCTGCTGCCCGACGTGGGACTCCCCAGATGCTGGGCTCGCAGGGAAATGAACGAACCGTCCTGCCAAGATTCCAACATGGGCACCCCGCCTTGGCTCTGGCGAACAAGCCAAGCCCGTCGGCCCGGTGCCTTAATTTTGTCCCCGCGCCAAACCCGGAACGCAGCTGCTTCCTTACCGCTCCAATTCTCCGCCGGATCGACGTTCATCGCCGTCCACATAAGACCTTGGGCATCAAGCCTGTCCCGGAGCTTGATGCCGAACTCCGGCGCAAGCAGCATGATCTCATCCATTGCCGCAAGGAGAAGCTCATATCGACGGGCGGCTCCCTCATTGGCTCCTCGGTCGGTCCATCCCACTAGCTTGAGGAACTTCTTCACGGCTGCCGTGCGGTACGGCGGAAACTCCGCCGGGTTCCTGCCTAGGAGAAGGAGCGAAGCGAAACACGTAATGTCGCCAACGAGAAGTTCTTTGGAGTTGATTTCTCGAATGCGTTCCTCGAATGGAGCCATTCGTTGTACGTCGATACTGCCCCGCCAGAGCAAGCCTACAATCGAACCAAATTCTTCAGGGTGGGCCTGGCTTGCTTCGGTCAGCTTCGCCAACGGGAACCAGTGCATCAGGTTCACGGAAGCAATGTCTTTCGGCAGACGTTCAGACCAGTCCGCAGCCCCGCCTATGTATGCTTCGCGGGTAGCTGCCAATCGCTCGGAAAACTTCATTTTGTAGTTGCGCTCCTCGCCATCGAGGTCTACCTCCTGCGCAAATTTCGCCGCGTATTCCATAAACCGGATCCACTGCTCGTCCGCCACAGGCATGCCTTTCCGTCACCGTCAGCAGGACCCGACAGGCCCCCTTGCTTTCACAAATTCCAGACTATGGTGCAGTGGTGACGTTTCAGTGCAAGGCCATGCCACGCATTGGTGTCCGGCTAGGGTGGTTGCGGACATCAACACGACGCCGGCGAAAAGACAGAGAAACGGCATAGCCGCTATGTGGGGGATCCACAACGACGCGTTGTCGAACGAACTGCTCGACCAAGGATTCATCAGCACCGGCTGGGATGTCATTCCGGACATTTGTTCCATTAGGAATGACCGCGACCTGCTCAAGAAGTCACTGGAACAGGCTTACCCCGAGGCAAAGACGGGCGCCATCCCGGTTTGGGCCGGTATCCTCTTCCGGTTTGCCTACGAAATGAAGCAGGGTGACATCATCGCGCCGTACCGTGCCGACAGCACTCTGAACTTCAGATTGAGGACGGCCGTCCGCATTCGGCCTTGGGCATCCTTTATTGCGCCCTTTGTGTCGCTTGGAGATCGGGAAGGCCCAGACTGGCGGCATCCCGATAGGCCTGGGTCATGCGTACCAGACGTGGTGCCTCTCCCGCGAAGCTCACGAACGCCTCGCCTTTGCCCAGAGTTCGGATCTGCTGGGAGAGGCGCGGGTTGTCGGGCTGAAGCTTTCGGGCGGCCATCGTGGCGACGGTCGCGTCGGGCAGGCCGAAGCAGATCTTGGTCTGCGCGTTGGCGGCGACGACATCTGGCAGGTCTAGGGGCCCCTGCGTGGCGAGGATGACTGCCAGGCCCTTGGACCGGCCTTCGCGAATCATGGTCTGGATGGCGCGGAAGGGTGAGACTCTATGCGCCTCGTCGACGACCATGACGTAGCGGACGGTGTTTGGCACGGGTGGCAGATTCTGCACCCGCAGAAGGAGCGAGGAGAGGATGAAACCGGCCGCAAGTACGGTGGTCTGCCCGTTCCCAGGGATCTTCGAAAGACCGAACACCACATTAGAGTTGATGACGTTCCCGAGCGGCTCTCCCGACTTGAACAGGTCATTATGGGTAAGGTCACCAATGACGCCTGACAGGTCGGCATCCAGCTGGTCGTCGAGAGTGCGAAGGGTGGGCCAACGGCCCTCGATGTCGCGGACGGCGTAGGCGTCCTTTAGCGCCTGCTCAAGTTTTGCGCGCTGTCGGACGCCTAGCCGTGCGTTCACTGATTTGATCGCCTCGTCGACGGTGTCGCGCAGCTCGATTATCGCGCTTTGGACGGCACGGTCAGATTCGTCGTCGAGGGCGAGCGGGTTGTAAGGCGCACCCACGTTCCATAGGTCGATGAAGTCGGCGTCTGCGAATGAGGGGAACCCGGTGTCGTCGCTGTAGTCGTTCTTGAAGTCCGCAACGCCGAACCGACTGCCGCTGAACTCGGAGAGCTGACCGAGCAGGCTCATGGCGAACTGCGTCTTCCCCATTCCGGACGATCCCCAGACCTCAGTGTGGCCATTCTGTAGGCTCGACTGGCCCGGACCCGCGGGATGCCACCGCACTTCCTCGTCGGTGACGGCGTCCCATCCGAGGAGTGGTGCCACGAACTCTGAGGGAGCGGCTGCAGTCGCCGCAGACCTAGCCTCGGCGGGCTGCCTCTCTATGGTCGGGCCGGTTTCTGGGGTCGACGAAGTGGCAGCATCCGCCACTTCTTCCACGACCTGTCCCTGACGGGTTTCATCAGCGGTGGCGCCCTGTTCCATGCTCGCGTCCTGTTTTCCGTCAAACGAGCTAGCGCCTAGTTCAGGCTGGCGCGGTGCCCCGCCGTTGCCCTCGGGACGTCGACGAGTTCGGGTGCTCTGAAGCGGCGGACGGTCGCTCTCTACGGTGCGCAATGTGGTCAGACTGGTAGAAGTCGCTGCCTTCAGGAGATCTTCGGTGAGGGGGATGCTGCGCAGCACGACCGGCACGATGTCGTTGGCGACCTCGGTGCGGTAGGTGCGCTGCATGGGCTCGACTTTCGGGCCGAACACCAGTCCAATTCCGGCCCATTCAAGAGTGCCTCTGCCAAGGCGGAACGCCTCGAGCGCGGCCATCTCAGACGAATCCAATTTGAATCTGGACTCCCGTGCTACGGAGTAAGCGGCTTCGGCGATGCGATTGAGCCATAGGCGGCTGTGGATGTTGCCTGCCTCTGGATAAGCAGCCCACTTGGTCGCTGCGAGGCTTTGGTTCAGCTGGTCCAAGGCTCCGGCGGCGGCATCATTCTCATCGCTGCGTCGCGCCTTCACCTCGATCGTAGCGATATGCACGCCCTGGTACTGGGGGTCAAGGGCGATCGCGAGTAGGTCAGCCCTCTTCTTCGGGAACCAGTGATGGTACTCATCAAGGCTCACGAGCAGGACACGGCAGCCCGGGGGCAGAGGCCACGGCGTGGTCGTGGTGGCGAGCAGGCTGAAGGCGACCACGTGCCCGACGAGCTCATTGATGCCGGCACCGCTACTGGCGGCTTGCAGGGCGAGGATGCCATATCCCTGGGACGCGACCTGTCGCAGTTGAGTGCCAACAGACAGCGCAACCTCGGATTCCCTGATGATGCCCGCGCTGCGCAGGCTGCGGCCGATGGCCCGGTCCGCTGGCCCTCCGGATCTCTGACTTATGACCAGTGACAGCGGGCTGTCACCACCCAAGCGACGTTCTTGGTGGAGGATGGCGACGTTGTCGGCGCCAAGCGCATGCTCGAGGCTGTCCCGGGTCGCGTACCGGTCCATCGTGGCGACCCAAAGAGCGAGCTCATGGACTTCCCGCAACTTGGTGGCGATGTCCAGTGTGGTGGTCCGCACTTCGGGGACCTGGAGAAGTTGCCCCTCTTCCGGCCAAGCCTCATCAACAGCATTCTGTAGACGTAGCCAGACCTGGCCCGTGGGTGAGGCCGCAGGGGGCATGAGCAGGGTGCGACGGTCTTGCCGAGGTCGCTGCCACACTCGCGGGGCGAACAGGACTTCGTCGTCATCAGCAGGAGGCGGAACTTCCCGGTTCTCAATCTGCAGTGCGTTGGGGCTGTCGGTTAGTCCCGTGACCAAGGCGAGGTGTACGGCCGGGGCTTCGCCGCCGGGGCGAAGGAGTTGTCGTGCCCGCGTCAGGTCCTCGAGATAGCGGATCTCGAGGACGTCCCGCTCGTGGCGCAACTGGTCGTCGGCCATCGCGAGCGTCTCAGGACGCGGCTTGTCGTCGTCGCTCATCCCGACGCAGAAGATCTCTATCTTTCGGATTGTGGCCAGCCCGGCCTTGCGGCCGATTAGCCGCACTGCCTCGCCAACCAAAACGTCAGCGGCGCCGGCCCCCCAGGCGAGGCAGCGCAGGTGACCCGCCGCTTCGGGCTGGAGGCTCAGCAGCTGCATTACGACTGAGCTAAGCGCAGCACCTGCGTACCCGCTCTCGTCTCGCGCGGACCTTCCACCGTACAGGCTCCAAAGGCGCCCCTCGCTGGTGGGGAGGAGGACACGATCTTGGGTCGACAGCCGCAGGTGTGCCGGGTGGTGGGCGGCGGTCATACGCCCGATGCCGCCAGATGTAGCGACGGCGTCGCCAAGGTCAACGTCGGTCTTAGGTTCTTCGGCGCAAGTCACCAGCTTCCAGAGTGCGTCGAGGTACTGCGCTAGCCACTCGGCTTTCATCGGAGCGAAGGCAGTAAGTGCGACCGCGCGGTCACCACGGACCGCTCCGGTAAGAGCCAGGGCTTCTGCATCGTCGGAGTCTCCCGCTGCCTCCTGCGCGTTACTGGCCGCGGTCCAAGTGTCTACCCAGGACTTGAGATTGGATGGATCGAGGCCCCTGTCGAGCGAAGTGCGGGCCAGCTGTTGCAGGGCTTTCGCGAGAGACGACAGGGGTCCTGGCACCGGTTGCAGGGAACTGGCATTGGCTTGCCCACAGAAGCTGTGGAGGCTCGGCTCACCCAGGAGTGTAAGTGTTAGGACGGGCGCCTCAGCGAAAAGGACGGCGGCCCGCAGAGTCGCGGCATCGTCGAGGTCAGGCCTCCAGTCAACCTGGACTGTGCTTCCGTCTTCGGCGTGAAGTCGCAGCTGAAGCACAGGGAGCTGCCCACCTGAAGCGAGCCCGGCGTCACCGAACCCAGCCAGGATGTCGCCTAGATCACCGTCGTCCGCACTACGCAGAAGCAGTCCGTCTACTTCGCCACCGGAGGCGTCCCACTTCCGCATGAGTGCGCCGAGCCTCAGTCGCGCGCAGGCGAGTGTGAGGATGCGGCCCGCCCCTGTTCGATTGGACGCCGAGGCCGCGCCGGCCGGCGGCTGAGGGGAAAGCACCTGGACGCGCTCAACCATACCGCCCAGTTGCTGCGCGGCGCGGACGATTGCCGCTTCTGGACAAGAGGGGCTACTGCCGCTGACCGCTTTGTCACGCAGGAGCCGCTCGAGCTTTTGCCGGGTGGGGCGGGTGAAGACTTGCCTCTGCTGGGCGTCATCCAGGTCGCAGAGGTCCTGGGCAGCATTGCGCTGGCCGCTGCCTCTGCGCAGTTCTTCGGCACGTTGATCGTAAGTGTGCCAAGGCAGGCCAGCTGCCTGACTTCCGGCGTCGAGCCCACTCTGGAAGACATCCATCTCCTTCCTGACGGTATCGGTCAGGTTCTGCGGGCGTTGCTCGAAGATCTCGCGTGCCTCGTCGAACCGCAGGGTACTGAGCAGATCGGCGCTTCCAGCCTGCAATTGCGCCATCACTGCGTCCGCAGCTGCGGCTGCTCCTGCAGCACCAACCTCGGGGCGGCGACGAAGAACTGACTCGGCGCGCTTGCGCAGGTCGGCGTACGCTGTTGATTTCAACACGTCGTCACTGGTCCTGCGGGCAGCGAGCGAAAGGTTGTCCTCGATACGCCCCGAGTCCACGCGAGCGCCGGGCGGCATCCTGTCCGCGAAAGCTCCCAGAGTCGGGAGTGCGTCGAGGGGGTCATCTCCTCTCGCAAGTCGGTCCAGATAGGCTGCGACCGCCGGGGCGCTCGGCCTAGCCTCCACCGGAGCTTGGTTGATTGCCTCACGGACAGCTCGGGCCGTGCCGTCGAGGACCACGGCCGGAGACTGCTGGGACAGAATGCCCATGCCCTCGGCGGTCTCTAGCAGGATGCTAGGGGAGACAGAGTCGAACAAGTTGAGGGACTGCCGATCGGGCACTTGTTCACCGTCACAGAGAACGAGAACCACACCCCCAACGCTCTGGTTTCGCAGCTGGGTTCCGGACACGTCTCGCATGGCGTGGGATCCGAACCGGGCCGGTGAGGACGAGACGACGGCCAGCTGGGGGAGGCTATCGTCCCAGGCGGCGCTCATGCCCTCGGCAACCGACGTCGGCAGACCTTCGACGAGGACGAAATTCCGCTCTCCCGCTGTCAGACTGCGGCGGAGATGCTCTGCAAGAGCAGCCCCTAGGCGGGCGCTCATGGGTGGCTCCTAGACGCGCGTTCCCCGACCATCGTGGTGCGGTCAGAGAGACCCACAGCGAGACCCGCGTCACTCATCAGGCGCTCGGCGGCGCGGGCGTTCTGTGCGAGCCGTGTCCCGTCGAGCTGAGCTGCGAGGGCGGTTTCGGCGGCTGACTCCTGGTTAATTACGAGACCCCACTCTTCTCGGGCCGCGGCAATGAAATCGCGGCTGGACATCGGCATTCGACTCGACAAGGCCCCCACCATCGCGCCGAGCAGGTCAGGACTCGCCGTCAAGTAGCGGTACGAGCCGGTGCCCACCAGCATGCCGACGGACTCCAACAACACTCGGAAGCCGTCCTCGGAGCCTCGGCTGTAGTTCGAGGTCTCGACTGCCAACCGGGCGAGTCGAAGATAGTCCTCTTTACTGGCCTTTAGGGGCAACCGGGTCAGTTGGCTACTGACGCTGTCGCGGTCGCTTGCAGCCAAGGCCCGGTCACGGAACTCGCCGGAGAATGCGGTCACCTTTTCCTCTTCCTTTAGGTCGCGCATGCGCTTAGCCAGAGTGCGGACTGTTGCCTCGGCGAGTCGGATACGTGCCCGCCGGTACGACTCCTCGGACCGCTGCCGGACGGGATCCTGCGCACGGGGGGAACCACCGAAACTCAACAGCAGAAAGCGGTCCTCGGAGGGGGTGTCCGTCGCATCCCAGGCCGTGCGCAGCAAGTGCAGCGCCAAGTCGAGGCCAAGTATGCATCGCAGCTGCCACAGCTTTGCCGGTCCGCTGGCGTGGCCTTGGAGCATAACTCCTTCGACGTGGCGACACAAGCTTCGGGCGAGACCGGCAAGGCGAGGGTCGGCACCACGGATCCAGGCTGACTTCTCGTCGTCCTCCAAGTCGATGGGTCGGTTGGTCCAGGTTTCGTTGCGCGGCAGCGCACTCTCCAGCGTTGACCCGATTTCGGCGAGTGGACTGGCAGCATTCAGTTCCACCCGGATCTGCTCCACAGCGGCCTTTCCGAGGGCGGCGTCGGAGGAGTCAGGTGCATCTGCCAGGAGACGGGCTAGGGTGATCCCACTACCTCGCATATAGACCTTGCGGACGGTGTACTCGCTGCTGCGGGGGCTCGGCTTGCGTGCGTCGTACCACAGCATTGACTCGTGGAATGGGCGGAGGAGCCATGCCCCGGCCTGACCTCGCTGCGTCTCGGGATCAACGAGTCCCTGCAGGGTGAGTTGAGCGAGCTGTAGATTGGCAGAGCCACGAACCTGGTCCCCGCCCGCTAGGCGAGCGCCATACTCCTCCGGGGAAGTGTCGGCATCGCCCACTCGACCTTGAGTGCGGCCACCCAGGAAGTTCTCACCCAGGGCCAGGCTGCGCACCGCAAAGAGTTGCCGTTTAGGTGATCGGAGATTGTCGATGGCGTCCGGGGCGCGATAGTCGTTTTGGCGCAAGGTCAGCAACGTTTCCGCACACAGTTGAGGTGCACGCTCGTCGCGGTCTGGAGCCAAGCAGAACAAGTCCTCCGCGATGGGCCCCGGGCTTAGCCGGTAATTCCTGCGTTGTGCGGTCATTGGTCGCCTCGCTTTGCGAAGTGCGGAAGGGAGATCGTGACCAACGCCGGGGGGTTGGAATCGGGGTCAGCGACGCGCAGTGTTCGATCGGTGTGGAGCTCGGCGGCGGCCAAACGCCCGTAGAAGCCGCGTAGGTCATTCATCTCGGCGACGCCCTGGCCGACCGGCCCTTGAAAAGCGGCGGCTTCCCTGATTGCCTCGTACATGCGGGGCGTTATGCGAAGGGCGAGGTCGTGGCCCCGGGCAACGACGAGCTCGACGTCCACATGGTCAACGTCGAGCAACTCCTCAACCAGACCGGCATCAGGCACTCTAAGTGCCAGGCTTTCCAGCTGAAGTTGACCGTGCACAAAGGACGGCCGTGCAGGCCGGAACGAACCGGGGTCTCGGGCGAACAGGCACGCGGGATCGGGCACGATTAGGCCCTCGTTCGGGCTTGAAAACCCTGTGACAAGGAAGTTCAGGCCGCGGACGAGCTCGTTGAGTTCAATGACCGTGTCCCCGCCGGCGGCTACCTTTCTGGCCAGTTCGACGAGCTCGACGATATGGCGGTAGTCCAACAGGCGCCGGGCGGAGTCGGCCGCCCCTCCGAGGTCGCTCGAGGCTTCGAAGAAGATGCGCTGCCTCCAGAGGCGCTCCGCCGGAGCATTGGTCACGCCGTCGCCCCGGACCAAGGCGTCCAAGCCGTCCTCGACGCGCGTCAGATCCTCATCGGTGCTGACCATCTCGCCCAGCGCGTAGAAGGTCATCTCGCCCTGAGCCGTGCGAACTCTGTCCAGGGGCGACTCCGAGCCCGCAAGCACGGGAAGGCGACCGGCGCCGCTCACTTCCGGGCGCGTGATGTGCGGATCGCCGGCGATACGCCTCACACCTTCGGGAGCCCCGCTCCCGTCGCGGAGCCAGCCGTCCACCTCGAGATCACTAACTGCGCCCAAGCCCGAACGCTTCATCCCGGTAAGGAGCGGCGACCGCTCAGCGGCACTAGCGGTGAGGCCTCCACCCATGACACGCCCGAAGTAGCCATCGACGGCAGCAAAAGCGCTGTTGCCGCGGTCCCGATTGTCTTTCTTGACCTGCGTGCAAGTATGCGGCCCGACGACCGCCCAAGACAGGATCGCCAAGACTTCGCGCAACGTGGGGACAGCCTCGCCCGTTCCGAGACGGACCAGGGTGCGTAGTTGCTCTCGCACATCGGATCTTCGCAGATGAGCAGCATTACTGCGCATCGGACAACCGCCAGTGTCGAAGGGGCAGTCTGCGCAGCCACCCCAAATCTCTTCACGGGTCACATAGTCCACCAGCTGGCTCCACAATTTGTCCCCTGTGGGCCTTTGCCGGTTGACATTGACGATAGTAAGCCCGTCGATCTTCGCAGCGCCGTGCCTTAGTGCACCGTCCAGAACCTGAGCGGCCTCGCGAGCACCAATGTCGTCGAGGGCGTCACGTAGGACGCCCTCGTTAGCGCACAGCAGCGTTTGGAAATCGCTCGCGTCGAGCGCAGAGCGCACGGTCGAGGCCCTGGACATCGCATCGGGCAATCCGGAAAGATCTTTGACCACCCGCTGCCTGGGTGCGACCTCGACGAGGGCGTCCTCGGTGGGCAGGGTCGCTCCTGCGGCGCGACAGTAGGCCTCCGCGACGGCGGTCTTTCCGGTTCCCGCATTGCCTGTGAGCACCACGACTCCTGGCATGCCTTGGACAGCCCAGTCAGTGACGAACCCGCTGAGTTTGGTCTCGACATCCTTGCCTAGGGCGTCTGTGAGCTCGGCGAAGTGCTCACGGTAGGCGCCGGCCTGATCCGCGCTGAAGACCGAGAGCAGTCTCAGCGCCCTGACCGCGGGCAGTTCTTCTGGTAGGGGTTTGCGGGTGTCGTTCACTGGGCTACAGCGACCCTTTCCTCAATAGCGGAGACTGCTGACACTGGCCGCGGAACGTTGACCAGCGAGCGTTGGCCGCGACGGACAGCGCAAAGTTCGGCCCCGGTGCGGGCGGGCACTCCTGCATCCTCCAAGACTTGCGCTAGTGCTCCTACGATGAGCTCGGCCGCCGGCGGCGGGACAGCGTTGCCGATCTGCCGCCTGACCCTTGGGTACGCCGACCTCATGTCCCGGGGATCCTTGCCAAACTCGAAAACGAAGTCGTCGGGGAAGCCTTGGAGGCGCGCCTTCTCACGGTTCGACAGGCGGCGTGGCTCAACATGGTGGTAGCCGTGAGTTCCGCCACCACCACCGGCGATGACCGTGTAGGAAGGCTTGTCCGGATCGAGCCGTCGGTACACATGACTGATAAGCCCCTTCACAGCCAGAGGATGACCGGCGGGAATGGCCTCGTAGTTCGAGCCAGGAGGGATGAGCTTGAGGCGTTCGACGACATCGGTAGTGTCTTGACCGCGCTCATGGTTTGGGGCTTCATCGGGAAGCGGGAACCTATCCAAAGCATCCCTAACTGTGAGGGGAGACCCTTGGAAGGGAGTGGGGATCACAGGCGGTCGGACTCCTAGGTCACGACGAATGCCGAGGACGATGAGCCGCTCCCTGTTCTGCGGCACACCCAAGTCGGACATATCGACCACTTGGGCGCTGATGTCGTAGTGGACCCCACGGCCACGCAGGCGCTGCATCGGCATGGCGTCGACATAGCTGCTCGGCGACTTCAGAGCGTGTCGGACCAGCGTCCAGGCAACGCCATGGTTTGCCGAGAGCAACCCCGGGACGTTCTCGAGCACGAAAGCCGCGGGCCGGAGAGCGTCAAGATAGCGAGCTACCTGCCGGAATAGGTTGCCCCGGGCTGTCATCAGGCCATCGTGGTTCCACAACGTGGAATAGTCCTGGCAGGGTGGCCCAGCGAGGAGGATGTCGCAAGGAACATCGGGGAGAGGGGTCTCGGTGATGTCCCCCTCGACGATGTGATTGCCAATGTTACGACGGTAGGTCTCGACAGCCCAGTGTTCGTTATCGATTGCCCACACAACACGGGCCCGGTCTGACCGCTCGGCCCCTAGGTCCATGCCGCCACAGCCTGAAAACAGCGAGACAGCCGCGTAGCGCTTCGAGCGGAGGGCCATCAGGAGGACCTCCGCTCGAGGATTGCCAGCGTAGCATTGCAGTTTAGGGCCTCGGCGTACCGGGTGCCAGTGGCCAAGTTGAGTCGCTGCCGCCCGGTTGCGGGTCCGGTCACCGCTGACTGGGACGCCCCCAGGCAATGGGCAAGCTCCGCTTGAGTAATGCCGACACGCTCCCGAACGGCGGGGAGGCGGATAAGCGCCGCGCTGGCTTCGCAGTCGATATGCGCCCCGGGGGCGGACGTCCTTCCCATGGACGCAACGCTATACGGCCCGACCGACATTCCGGCCGAACGACGCGTTGTTTTACTTGTCTGGGGTGGCGACATCTCCCAACGTGTCCGGGCACAGATGCCCTGCGTGGTGCAGACCACACCCGGAGGGCAGACACGCGTGGATCATGGCATGGATCACATGCACGCGGATCACGACGGCGAACCAGAACTTGGACGGCCACAAGGATGCACTAAATACGGCCGGGGTCAAGGATCACCTCGGCACCTGTTCCAAGATCAGGGCGTAAGCGGTGCCAGGGCGAAGCGCCCAGGCTGGACGCCGGTCTTGAGTCCCTTCATGAAGGGAGGTGCCGGTAGTGACCAAGGTGGACCGGCTGAACCACCTCCCCTAGAAACCTGATCGAACTGGTAGACGGGATCAACGAAGGCGGGATCGGATTCGAGGGGCTAAACCGCAGGCAATCGACACCATTGCCAGTCACGGACTGGTTCATGCTCAACGTCTTTGGAATCAGCAGCAACGCGAGCCGCGACGACAGCGTCAGCGAACGCGCCGAGGGCA
Source organism: Arthrobacter sp. MDT2-34-1 (assembly GCF_059091365.1). Classification (NCBI taxonomy): domain Bacteria; kingdom Bacillati; phylum Actinomycetota; class Actinomycetes; order Micrococcales; family Micrococcaceae; genus Arthrobacter; species Arthrobacter sp. MDT2-34-1. The sequence continues at coordinate 249,034 of NZ_JBNHGO010000003.1, read as the reverse complement.
TGCTCGGACCGCGCCGGGCATGATGCACCCACAACACCGGCAGTCATCAGTATGCCGTTCGTATCAGAGTGCTTTGTCTTTGGCGCAGACGATGAGGTGGGTCGGTCCCCGCCGATCAACTGCCAGTGAGTCTTAGTCATACGAGCTACACGCCAGTCTTGGAAAAAATGTCAGACCCGGATGGAAGCATCTCAGAGTGACGACAGAGGGGAGCAAGGCAGTGATGCCCATTACCTACCGCATACCGTGCAAGTACCCAAATGGAGCGCACGAAGGGGCCGCAACCTCAACGCTTACAAGGGATCCGCTGTATGTGTGCAAGACACACTCACGACTGTCGAAGACGGCCTCACCAGGACCATCCCCCTATGATTGACGTAGCATGCAGACAGGAAACCGATGAAGTATCAAGTTGAAGACAACTCCTCTGTGCCTCGGGTCGCGTCGTTTTTTGCAGGCATTGGTGGATTCGATCTAGGGTTTGAGCTTGCAGGAATGCGTACAGTCTGGCAGTGCGAAATAAAGCCTTTCTGCCAAGACGTCCTCAACCGCCATTGGCCTCAAGTACCCAAGGCGACCGATATTCGAAATGTCACTCCTGAAGAGATCCCACAAGCCGATGTGTGGGCCGGGGGGTTTCCATGCCAAGACATTTCACTAGCAAGAATGGGACCACGCAGTGGATTACAAGGATCTCAATCCGGCCTCTTTTTCGAGTTTGCTCGCCTTCTTGAAGCGAGTCGCCCCAAATTTGTCATCCTCGAAAACGTTGCGGGTCTCCTCTCTTCCAACCAAGGAAGAGATTTCGGACTCGTCATTCGAACGCTGGCCGACCTCGGGTATGGCGTGGCGTGGCGAGTACTTGACAGTCGCTACTTCGGCATCCCCCAAAGTCGCACGCGAGTCTTCATTGTTGGATCTCTTGGAGACCCGGAAGCCGCCGCGTCGGTACTTTTTGAGCCCGAATGCGGCGACCGGGATTCTGAGAAGAGCGGATCGCATGGGAAGAAATCTATTTCCCCCTTTGCGATCAGCGTTGGAGATTCTAAGCGGGGATTCGTCAAAAAACTCGCCCACTGCCTCTATGCCGAATCTGCTCGACATACAGGTACCGACTGGTCCCGCAACTACGTCTCCTACCCAGAAGGCGAAGTCCGACGGCTAACCCCCTTGGAAGCAGAGAGACTCCAAGGCTTCCCCGACGGATGGACAGACGTTCATGAATCCATTAAAGATCAGGAAAAACTCGATTCCGCTCGCTATCACGCTTGTGGGAACGCGGTCACGGTCAACGTGATCTCTTGGCTCGGCGAACGGATTTGTGCTGCATTTGAAAACTATGTTTCCAAGGAATCCGAAGAGGCCGTTGCCTAAGCGGTTACGGCATAGAGCTCATCGATAAATCTGCTCTCAGGGCGCAGTGCGGCCCTCGGCAGCCGATCTTCGGTTATGCGGCCGACGGCGGCGTTGAGTATCTCCAATGTCCAGCTGTCGCCCATGAGGACGTCGTCAATGTCTTCACACAAATTGACAAAATAGCTTCCGGAAGCATGACCGAGAGTCAGAATATGACTGTCGAAGGCCCAGTGGTGCTGCTTACAGAGAATTAGCCCGTTCTGTGGAACATCCAGGTCAAACTGGCCCCATGGAAGGATGTGCGCCGCATCAACGCCAGGCACGGAGCGCTTAGGTGTAGATGGGGCCCGAAGCCCACAAAAAGCGCATCGAAAATCGTAGGCCTCCTGCACTTCCCTCCTGAATTTTGCTGCACCCGGTCCACGCATCCTTCGTTGCCGATAGATGTGTTCAGAACGGCGCCTAATTTCAAGATCATCTGCCGGTGTCAGCATCGGTTCAGGGATTTCAGGATCATCTTGAGCAAGACCAGCCAAGCTCATAAGTACGGGAAGCGGGTCCGAGCCAGGTAGATAATCAATTTGCATGGTTCTCAGCTCTGCGATAATAGCACCAACCGCTTTTTCAGCTTCTTTGCCAATTGTTGGTGACGACAGCACTAGTTCCTGATGCACCCGAATCAAACTTTGTAGGTTCCCAGGCAGATTTTCGACAGCTTCATACAACTTAGACAAGTCCGAAAACCGTTGACTCAGCTCTATGCGCTGTTTGGAAGCTTCGTCTCCAATGTCACCCGAACGCGCAACAATCACGGTCGGCCTCACCAGCGCGGTGTTGCGAGAATCGGAAACGAGATCAACTGTTGCATCTAGGATGTAACGGTCCTCTAGCAATACTGGAAGCGCCGCGGAAACCTTGTCTTCCGATCGTGTACTCTTGGGCAACATCACGAGAGCCGCCAACTGCCGTTGTATGTGGATGTCAACTCGTGCATCCAGCAATCTCAACCGGTGCTTACCTCCTTGGTTTCCCAAGTACATATTTGTTATTTTGTCTCCGAACGGAGTGTCTAAGATAAAGTATCGGTCTTCGAGATCGCGTGCACTCACGCCCCCTTGGCGACCGACAAACTCATATTCTCCTCGGCCACCACTGGGCTGTTTACGAAACGCCAAGGTCCCGGCAGATAGTTGAGGCAGGCCCTTCAGGCCCCCTTGGCCCACTAAAGTATCTAAGCTCACCATCGAAGCATATGCGATGTAGAGGCTGAATCGACACAAGACCACCGTAGGGTTTTGTGAGGGGATATCAGATCCTTCCTACGCCAAACCCTTCTGATGCCGTGTCGCTTTACGATGCTGGAATGTTATGCAGTCGTGGGACGGAATACTGCAGCGCTGGTTGCGCGCTACGAATTCGAATTTTACGAAGGCCTGTCAGCATTTGAGGAAAGTGCTATCGCAAGTTGAAGGGCAATCGCAGGTTCTTACCGCCCCGCGTGCGCCTGTAAAAACGCATAAACCTCCGTCTCGTCCACCCCCGGAAATGCTCCTGGCGGGAGGGCGGCGAGGAGGTGGGAGTTGGCGCGGGCGCTGGGCCAGGCATGGCCGGCCCACTGGGCGGCGAGGTCGGCGGGTGGGCGGCGGCAGCAGGATTCGTCGGGGCAGTTGGAGTCGGAGCGCTCGGTGGTGTCGCGGCCGCGGAACCACTTCACCTCCTTGTAGGGGATGCCGATGCTGAGCGAGTACTCCCCCAATGAGTGGCGCTCGGTGATGGCGGTGCACCAGAAGGTCCCGGCCTTAGTGTCGGTGTACTGGTTGAAGGCGCGAAACTTGTCCGGTACGTCAAACACGGCGCGTGAGGTCCAGTTGCGGCAGACCGGCTGGCCTTCGATGGCACCGGTGTGGTCGGCCGGGAAGTTCACGCCATCGTTTTCATAGGCCTTGTGGATGATGCCGGAGACGTGGACCTTCTGGAAGTGGCAGGTGATGCCCAGGTGGTGGGTGGCCAGATTGGTGAAGCGGTGGGCCGCGGTCTCGTAGGAGACGCTGAAGGCGTCGCGCAGGTCTTCGATGGCGAGTTCCTTGGCTGCCTTGGCTTTCTGTAGGAAGTCCACGGTGGCGTGCTCGGGCATGAGAAGGGCGGCGGCGAAGTAGTTGGTGTAGACGCGCTGGCGGAGGAAGTCCGCGTAGTCGGTTGGCGCCTGATGTCCCAGGACGTAGTGGCCCACGGCCTGCAAAAGCACGGAGCGCGGGTCGTGTTCGGACCGGTGGCCCTGGGTCAAGTAAATTCTGTTGTTCTTCAAATCCGTGACGGACCGGGTGGAATGCGGCAGGTCGCTGACGTACTGCAGGCTGAACCCGAGGTGCTCGGCGATGTCCGCGGCCACGTGGTGGGACAGCGGGCCGCCCTTGAAACCGACGGCTTTGAGCAGCTTCTGGGCCTCGGCCTCCAGGTCCTCGTAGTGATTGTTCCGGGCGCGCATCTCCTTCCGCAACTCGGTGTTGGCGCGGCGGGCTTCCTCCGGGGTGGCTGCCTGCTCATCCAGCCGGCGCTCCAGCTCGTGCTGCAGCCCGACCAGTGACTCCAGCACGTCCAGGGGAAGCCGCGAGCTGACGCGGACTTTGGGCAGCCCGAGCGACTCGTACAGCGGCCCGCGCTGGTAGCGTTCCAGCTCGATTTCCAGGGCGGCCCGGCGGCTGGGCGGTTCGGCGCCGAGCAGCTGGTCTATGCCTACACCCAGCGCCTTGCCGAGGGCTTGCAGCATGCCGAGTTTGGGCTCACGCTTGCCGTTCTCGATCAGCGAGAGCTGCGACGGCGCGGCGCCGACTGCAGCACCGAGATCGTCCAGGGTCATGCTCTGGGCCTTGCGCAGGTGCCGCACCCGCCGGCCGAGGCTGATGACGTCGACTTCGGGCTCTGCGGAGGCACCGCCGTCGTTCTTGGCGGGACGATTCCAGCTGGTGGTTGTCATTTCTTGAGAATACGAGAAGAACTGCAGATCTTTCCACCATTTTCCATGGATTACCTGTTGCAGAGTGCGGAATAGTCAATTTCACGAAGGATTTGGCCCGGACCGATCACCGAGGATCGGAACCTGCCGGACCCGACACCGAAGAGGAGACAGCAATGACTGCATCATTTGAGCCGGCCCCGATGAACGCTGAGGAAGCGGCCAAGGCACTGGAGCTCGAGTGGGCCGCCGATTCCCGCTGGGAGGGCATCACTCGCGACTACACCGCAGCGGATGTCGTCCGCCTCCGCGGCCGGGTCCAGGAAGAGCACACGCTGGCCAAGCGCGGCGCCCAGAAGCTGTGGAAGCAGCTGACCGAGGAAGCCGCCGAGGGCCGCTACACCAACGCGCTCGGCGCGCTGACCGGCAACCAGGCGGTGCAGCAGGTCAAGGCCGGGCTGCGCGCCATCTACCTCTCCGGCTGGCAGGTGGCCGCGGACGCCAACCTCTCCGGCCACACCTACCCGGACCAGTCGCTGTACCCGGCGAACTCGGTGCCGCAGGTGGTCCGCCGGATCAACAACGCCCTGATGCGCGCCGACCAGATCGAGTTCTCCGAGGGCATCCAGACCGTCGAGGACTGGCTGGTGCCGATCGTGGCCGACGCCGAGGCCGGCTTCGGCGGGCCGCTGAACGCCTACGAGCTGATGAAGTCCATGATCGCCGCCGGCGCCTCCGGCGTGCACTGGGAGGACCAGCTCGCCTCGGAGAAGAAGTGCGGCCACCTGGGCGGCAAGGTGCTGATCCCCACCGGCCAGCACATCCGCACGCTGAACGCGGCCCGACTGGCCGCCGACGTGGCTGGCACCCCGAGCGTGATCATCGCCCGGACCGACGCCGAGGCCGCCACGCTGCTCACCTCCGACGTGGACGAGCGCGACGCCGAGTTCATCACCGGCGAGCGCACCCCCGAGGGCTTCTACAAGGTCCGCAACGGGATCGAGCCGTGCATCGCCCGGGCCAAGGCCTACGCGCCGTACTCGGACCTGATCTGGATGGAGACCGGCACCCCGGACCTGGAGCTGGCCCGCAAGTTCGCCGAGGCGGTCAAGGCCGAGTTCCCGGACCAGATGCTCTCCTACAACTGCTCGCCGTCCTTCAACTGGAAGAAGCACCTGGACGACGACACGATCGCCAAGTTCCAGCGCGAGCTCGGGGCGATGGGCTTCACCTTCCAGTTCATCACCCTGGCCGGCTTCCACGCCCTGAACTACTCGATGTTCGACCTGGCCCACGGCTACGCCCGCAACGGGATGAGCGCCTATGTCGAACTGCAGGAGCGCGAATTCGGCGCCGAAGACCGCGGCTACACCGCAACCAAGCACCAGCGCGAAGTGGGCACCGGCTACTTCGACACCATCTCTACTGCCCTCAACCCCAACGGCAGCACCCTGGCACTGGTCGGCTCCACCGAAGAGGGCCAGTTCCACTAACAGCTACATCACGACGGCGGCGCTCGGCTTCGCGGATTGGGGGTCCGCCGCGGCACGACATTCCGACGGCCGCGGGCGGCCTTACGGAATCTATTAGCCGCTTTCCGGACCCCCAATCGGCTCCATCGGTACCCCACCACAGGCGCAACGCAACTTTGGCACCCAAGCCGGACGCCGGCGTCGTACTGACAAAAGTTTTCTTGAGGAGTGAATGAGCGATGAACGATCCGATTACCTTGAACGGGATTACGTTGACGGGCCCGGCCGTGTGCCGGCAGGAGGAAGTGCTGACCCCGCAGGCGCTGGAGTTTGTGGCCAGGCTGCACCAGGCCACCGCGGCGCGGCGGCGGGAGCTGCTGGTCCAGCGGGAGAACCGGCGGCGCTCGATCGCCCGCGGGCACGACCCGAAGTTCCTGCCCGGCACCCGGCACATCCGCGAGGACTCCTCGTGGAAGGTGGCTCCCCCGGCGCCCGGGCTGGAGGACCGCCGGGTGGAGATCACCGGGCCGGTGGAGAAGAAGATGACCATCAACGCGCTGAACTCCGGCGCCAAGGTGTGGCTGGCGGACATGGAGGACTCCTCCACCCCCAGCTGGTCCAACGTCATCAACGGGCAGCTGAACCTGACCGACGTGCTGGAGCGGCGGATCGACTTCGTCTCCGACACGGGCAAGGAATACAAGCTGACCGGCCAGACGCTGACCGACCTGCCCACCATCGTGGTGCGGCCGCGCGGCTGGCACCTGCCGGAGAAGCACATGCTGATCGGCGGCGAGCCGGTGGCTGGCGGCATCGTGGACTTCGGCCTGTACTTCTTCCACAACGCTCAGCGGCTGATCGCCCAGGGCCGCGGACCGTACTTCTACCTGCCGAAGATCGAGTCGCACCTGGAAGCCCGGCTGTGGAACGACGTGTTCATCCTGGCGCAGGACCTGCTGGGCATCCCGCAGGGCACCATCCGCGCCACCGTGCTGATCGAGACCATCACGGCCGCGTTCGAGATGGAGGAGATCCTGTACGAGCTGCGCGACCACGCCTCCGGGTTGAACGCCGGCCGCTGGGACTACATCTTCTCGGTGATCAAGAACTTCCGCGCCCGCGGGCCGCGGTTCGTGCTGCCGGACCGGACGCAGGTGACCATGACGGCGCCGTTCATGCGCTCCTACACCGAGCAGCTGGTCCGCGCCTGCCACCGCCGCGGCGCCATGGCCATCGGCGGGATGGCCGCGTTCATCCCCAGCCGCCGCGATCCGGAGGCCAACGCCATCGCCATGGAGAAGGTGCACGCGGACAAGACCCGCGAGGCCTCCGACGGGTTCGACGGCTCCTGGGTGGCGCACCCGGACCTGGTCCCGGTCTGCCGCGAGGTGTTCGACTCTGTGCTCGGTGACCGGCCCAACCAGCTGGACCGCCAGCGAGAGGACGTCACGCCCGACGACGCCGCCCTGCTGAACGTCGCCGGGACCGAGGGCTCCATCACCGAGACCGGCATCCGCACCAACCTGGAAGTCGGCATCCAATACATCGAGTCCTGGCTGCGCGGCAACGGCGCGGTGGCCATCCACAACCTGATGGAGGACGCCGCGACGGCGGAGATCTCCCGCTCGCAAATTTGGCAGTGGATCCACGCCCACGCCGTAACCGACGACGGCGAGATCATCACCCGCGAATGGGTCCGCGAACTGCTGGAGGAAGAGTTCGCCGCTCTGCCGCGGTTCGACGGCGACCGGTTCGACGACGCCCGCGAAATCTTCGAAGAGTGCGCCCTCGGCGAAGAGTTCCCCGCCTTCCTGACGATCCCCGCGTACCAGAACTACCTGCTGGAGAAGTCGCCGGCCAAGGTGGTTGCTGCGGCCTAAGTTGCCACCATTCGTCCGGCGGCGGGCCGGGGTCCACTAGCCAGCCCCCGGTCACCCGCCGGCACCATAAACTTTCCGCAGGGCCGCCAGGTCCACGCATCTTTCGCCACAAGCAGCCCGATGGTCGGGCGGGCCGGCGGCCCTGCGGAAGCACAGTGAAATGAATCGCCGGGTGCGGCTCTACAGACGGAGCCGCACCCGGCGCTTTTTTGCTGGCATGTTCTGGGGAGGGGAGTTCGCGCCCGTCGAGCGGTGTGTTCACGGGCCGAGCTAGGAGGACCAGCCATCCTAGCTGGCGGGGTCGTATTGGAAAGCCCGCACTTCCTGCGCGCACCGGCAAGCGGCCGCGAGCTTCGCGGCCCACTCCAGGGCCGCATCATACGAGGGCAGCTCCAGCACCGCGTAGCCGCCTTCGAGCCGCTTCGTTTGCGGGTAGGTACCCTCGCTCGCGGTCCCATCACCGAACCCGCCTATCCCTGGCTGCCTTGCGCGATCAGCTGGGACTCCCTCCGCAATGTCTCAAGTTCTGGCAGCCGCCTAGGGTTACCACTGAGATTGAAGAGAGGTCCATGCCTTTGAAGGAGTTGCACTTCGGTTTCATGGATTGAGCCTTGAAACTCAACCCATCCGATCTCAAGGTGGGCGTTGATCCAATTGATGATTGCTGCTCTGTCATGCGCTGCGAAAGTGTAGTTGCGCTTGTTGACCTTGGCGGCCAGCGAAGCTGGCTCAGGTCTGAATCCCAGAACTGAACCCATGCTGCGGAAGAAGTTACCGTGCCCTCGGCCTCTGAGCTCTTGGTGTAGTAAGCGGGTCCGGAGGCTGGTTTTAGCCTCGCCAATATAAATCAAGTTATCGTTGCGACGCTCTGCAATTCCACGGAAGGGCTCTGGCAGTTCCGCTACAGAGAAGACGCGGATCGCATACAGGCCGGGACTGGGAGGCACATCATCATCGATCGTCCCCGCCGGGCGGAAGTTCCCTTCTGCAAGGAGAGTTCGTTCGACTCGTGCTACATCTACCGGCATACTCTTTGAAGGCTCGGAAGCCCCCGTCGGAATGGCGCGGGATTGCATATTTGGAACCGTGCGTGGATCTTCGAAGTTTCATTGCTGGCCCACAAAGCCTCTCCCACTTTGATGAACAAGTGAGGGTACTTACGGATGCGAGTCGAGATCTGCGAGCTCGGCACTGGTTGACCATCGCCTCGCTGGTATCGTCCACGCATGTTCACTGCGTCAGCGATTTCACGAGTTGTGAGCGGCCGCCGTGCTTCTTTCAGAACAGACATTATGGCTTCGTGGAGCGTCATCCCAGCAACCTACCTCGTCTTCGTTCGGCGGAGTTCGCTATATGTCATCCTCGTGTGAGGTTCCGCCTTCGCCTTCCCAGGTTTCCAAGCGCGCGATCTTGGAAGCGTTGAACTTCCGGCGCACTCCGTAGCCGCCGTGATCGTCGTCTTCGATGAAGACGACGCCGAATTGCTCTAAGGCACGGCGCAATTGCCAGTTTTGCTCCGGGGTCAGCGCCTGGTTGCCCTTCTCGAAATTGCGCACCTGTTTTCTGTCCAAGCCAGATGCCTTGCCGATCACCTTGGACGAGACCTGGGTTAGTGCGCGGGCCGCACGTGCAAGATCTGAGGGAATGATCATCGAAGACTTAGTCATGGCCTGATCATCCCAGTCTTTGAGAAAAGGTGCAGCCGTCGTTTCGGCTTTCCGCCCGCGACCTCCAGAGTTGGGTACTACCGGGCAAGCAGAAAGCTCGTTGTCTTAAGCCACATCAACCAATGCATGCCCTAGGTTGGAGCCATGATCCCGCCGCAAGCTCCAGATCCGCTCGAGGTTGTGGTCCGCAACGACGTCCCTGATGTTTGGGATGTCCTCGCGTCCCTCGGTCCGCTGGCTATCCTCTTGGCTGCCCTCATCGCCGCCTACATCGGCTGGCGCAGCATGCGGGCGCAGGCCGAGGCAGATCGCCGTGCCCAGTGGTGGGCGCGGGCGGAGTGGGCGTTGGAAGCCTCAATGTCACCCAGCATGGACCGCAAAGTCGTCGGACTCGGCGTGTTGGCGCTTCTCGCCGAAAGCCATCTGGCCGGCGAGGAAGAGGCGCGGATTCTTCAGGTCGCCTCGACTGACAATTTGGCTCAACAGGTCACGGTTCTTGAGGATGTAGAGATCGAGCCGCGCTCCCCTATGGCTACTGAGAATTCCCGGCAGGAGCACATTAGAGTTCAAGCGGCCAAGCTGCGGGTAGTCACGGACAAGAAGCAGGGGCACCGGACACCCGAGTGGATCATAAAGCTGGCCCAAACTTCGACTTAGTCCCCCGCCATGGCACAATGACGGCAGACTAAGCCCGGAGGAAATGCATGACAACCCACGATCAAACGACCTCAGAAACCCAGCAAAAGCCGAAAAGCTACCTGGAGTGGAAATTCTCCAGCGGCGGCAAAGTCTTCCGCGATCTGCTCGGGATTGCCTTCATTTTTCTGTTCATCACGCTTTTCAATATCGCGGGCAACGGGTTCTGGATGAACCTCGGCGGTGCCGTCCTTATCGGCCTTGCCCTCGATGCCGTTGAATACCAGCACGAAGTGCACCGGCGCCCAGCCGTCCGGAAACACGTCATCTGGTGGCAACTGCTGGCCGCGGTTGCCGTGACCATTCTGTACATCAGCGTGATCCAGCTGACCCGCTGACGCTTCCCTCCCAGCCCCGGGGCCACGGAACGGCGGCGCTTAGACGAGCGCCGCCGTCGTTGTTTCCTAGCTCCGGAACAAACCGCTGTAGGCGTTGAGGGCCGGCTGGCCGCCGAGGTGGGCGTAGAGCACGGTGCTCTCGGCCGGGATCTCCTTGCTGCTGACCAGGTCGATCAGGGCGGCCATCGATTTTCCTTCGTAGACCGGGTCGGTGATCATGGCCTCGAGCGAGGCGCTCAGCCGCATGGCTTCCAGGGTGGATTCGACCGGAATGCCGTAGAGATCTCCGGCCCAGCCCTCGAGCACCGTGATCTCGTCGTCGTGCAGTTCCCGCTCGAGCCCGATGAGCTGCGCCGTGTTGCGGGCGATGCGGCCGACCTGGTCGCGGGTCTTGGACAGGGTGGCGGAGGCGTCGATGCCGAGCACGCGGCGCGCCCGGCCGCCCGCGTCCTGCAAGGCGGCGAACCCGGCAATCATCCCGGCGTGGGTGGAGCCGGTGACGGTGCAGACCACGATGGTGTCGAAGAAGACGCCGAGGTCCTTTTCCTGTTGCTGCACCTCGTACGCCCAGTTGGCGAAGCCCAGCCCGCCGAGCTTGTGCTCGGAGGCGCCGGCCGGGATGGGATAGGGCTTGCCGCCGGCCGCCTCGACCTCGGCGATGGCGTTCTGCCAGGAGTCGCGGATGCCGATGTCGAAGCCGGCCGGGTCGAGCCGCACGTCCGCCCCCATCAGCCGGGAGAGCAGGATGTTGCCCACCCGGTCGGTGAGGGGGTCCGGCCAGTCCACCCAGTTCTCCTGCACCAGCAGCGCCTTGAGGCCGAGCGTCGCGGCCACTGCTGCCACCTGCCGCGTGTGATTGGACTGGAAGCCGCCGATGGACACGATGGTGTCCGCGCCCTCGGCGAGGATGTCCGGGACGATGTACTCGAGCTTGCGGGTCTTGTTGCCGCCGTAGGCCAGGCCGGAATTCACGTCCTCCCGCTTGGCCCAGATCTGCGCACCGCCCAGGTGCTTGCTCAGCCGCGGCAGGTGGTGGACCGGGCTGGGGCCGAAGGTGAGCGGGTAGCGGTCGAACTCCGTGATGGCCATGTGGTCCCCGTTCTGCCTCGGCGGCTACTGGCCTGATCCGGCATTCTCCGGAGCGGTGATGTTGACCATCCAGTTCACACCGAACTTGTCCGTGAGCTGCCCGAAGTAGTCGCCCCACGGGGCCTTTTCAAGCGGCTGGTTGACGGTTGCTCCGTCGCTCAGGCCCTCCCAGTAGCTGCGCAGCTTGTCGTCCTCGCCCGGGTCTTCGCCGCTGGAGCTGACACAGATGTAGCCGTTCGGGGAGGCCTGCATCTCGGGCGGCACGTCCGACGCCATCAGCAGGAAGCCGCGGTCCACGGTCACGGACGAGTGCATGATTTTCCCGCCGGTCTCAGGGCTCTCGTCGCCCATTCCCTCGGCGTAGGTCATTTTGCTCAGCTCGCCGCCGAACACGGAGTGATAGAACTCGATCGCCTCCGCGGCGTTGCCGGTGAACTGCAGGTAGGGGTTCAGGTCCAGTGCCATGGGTCTGCCTTCCGTAGTGGATGCGGCGCGTTCCGTGCCGCGTTCATTCTTGCGCCTTCCACGGCGCGCGGGAAGGGGCGGCGGGCCCCGGCCGCACCTGCCCGTGAAGTGGAACGTCCAACCTGTGCGTGCTCCGGTGCTTCCGCACCCTGTGCCGGGAAGCGGGGGTCAGTAAGTCCGCTCGACGCCGAACTCCAGCGGCGGCAGTGCGGCGCGCCGCCGGACCAGATCCTGCGCGTGGGCGGCCAGCCTCCGATCCTCGTCGGAGCGCAGCACGAGTTGCGGAACCTTGGCGGCGTGCCCGGCCTCGTCCCGGGTAACGAAGACGGTCATGCACTGCGTGGTGTCCCGCCAGTCGCCGCCGCGCGGGTCCCGTGCCCGGACGTGGACGGCGATGTGCATGGAGTGCGGACCGGTGTGGATCATCCGGGCGGAGAGTTCCACCAGGTCGCCGATGTGGACGGGGTTTAGGAAGTGGATGCCGCCGGAGTAGACCGCCACGGCGTCGGCACCGCACCATCCCATGGCGCAGGCCCTGGCCACCTCGTCAATCCAGCGCAGCACGATCCCGCCGTGGGCGTTGCCGCCCCAGTTCACGTCCGTGGGCGCGGCGAGGAAACGGAAGCGTTCGGACGGTGTGGTGCCAGCCTCCGTGTACGCCTGGGCGCTCATCACCTCGCGGATCTCGCGCCGGGCCTCCAGCCGGCCCTCGATCCCGCGTGCCAGCCGCTGCGACGCGTCGTCGGTCGGCGCCCATGCCGGAACGGGCCGGGGCCGCCGCTGCTCGTCCATGGCGACGAACACCAGGATGCAGTCCATCGCCGGCCGGAACTGCCGCGAGCGGACGTCGGCGGCGTCGACGGTCACGACCACCTGCATGCTGGAACGACCGGTGTGCGCGATGCGGGCGCTGACCTCGATCAGGTCGCCGTTGCGGATCGGCCGGGTGAAGTGCACATTGCCGACGTACGCGGTGACGCAGTAGCCGCCCGAGTAGCCGACGGCGCACGCGTATCCGGCCTTGTCGATCCACTCGAGGACCCTTCCGGCCTGTACCGTGGTCCCGTCGGCCGCGACGTCGGTGGGCGCGGCGAGGAAGCGCAGCGTGATCGAATCTTCCATGGCGCCATCGTAGCCGCGCGTGAGGCCGCCGTAGCCGGTTGGCGGACGGGCCGGGCGCTGAGGGACGGCCGGAACTGGAGAGAGACGTGGCCGGACGCTGAGTGACGGCCGAACTGCTGAGGGACGTGGCCCGGCTGCAGAGGGACCGACACAAAAACGTCCGCTCCCCGGAGACCCGGGAAGCGGACGTTTCGGTGCAGCCTGCGGCGGGCTCGGCTAGCGCCGGCCTGCCAGGGCGTCCTCGCGGCCTTCGAGTGCCGCCTTTTCCTCGGCCACCTTGGCGTCGTGGGCGGCGCGGATCGCGGTGTGCTCCGGGTTGCGGCGCAGCCACAGGTAGCCGATGCCGAGCGCGACGAACCAGACCGGGGTGAACAGCAGGGCCGCCAGCGTGTCCGGCTGGGTGGTCAGCGCCCACAAGATGAAGGCGAAGAAGGCCATGACCACGTAGGGCATGAACGAACCGCCCGGCATCTTGAACTTGCTGGCCTCGTGCAGATGCGGCCGGCGACGGCGGTACACGATGTAGCTGACCAGGATGATGGTCCAGACAAACATGAAGCAGAGCGCCGAAACCGTGGTGACCATGGTGAACGCCTCGGAAACGCTGCCCTCCGCATAGAGCAGGACCACGCCGGCGAGCAGGAACATGCAGGAGAACAGCAGCGCGCTGCGCGGCACACCGCGGCTGGAGAGCTTGCCGAATCGCTTCGGGGCATCGCCCTCCAGCGAGAGGCCGTAGATCATGCGCGACGTCGAGTAGATGCCCGAGTTCGCCGACGACGTCGCCGAGGTCAGGACCACGAAGTTCACGACGCCGGCCGCGCCGACGAGGCCGGCGAGGGCGAACATGCCCACGAACGGGGATTCGTCGGCGTTAAACCCGGTCCACGGCTGGACGGCCATCAGGATGATGAGGGCGCCTACGTAGAAAATCAGGATGCGGATCGGGATGGAGTTCACCGCCCGCGGCAGGTTCTTCTCCGGGTCCTTCGTCTCGGCGGCGGTGGTGCCGACCAGTTCGATTCCGACGAACGCGAACACGGCGATCTGGAACCCGGCCACGAAGCCCATGAAGCCGGTGGGGAACATTCCGCCGTGCTCCCACAGGTTCCCGAAGGAGGCGCGGACGCCGTCGTGCTCGAAGTTGGTGATGATCATGACCAGGCCGACGACGATCAGGGCCACGATGGCGATAATCTTGATCAGCGCGAACCAGAATTCGGTCTCGCCGAAGGCCCGCACGGTGGGCAGGTTCAGCGCGAGCAGCAGCAGGATGCAGGCGAGCGCCGGGATCCACAGCGGCAGGTCAGGCCACCAGAACGCCACGTAGTGCGCGATCGCGACGACGTCGGCGATGCCGGTGACCACCCAGCAGAACCAATACGTCCAGCCGGTGAAGAACGCCGCCCACGGTCCCAGGATGTCGCCGGCGAAGTCGCCGAAGTTCTTGTACTCGGTGTTGCTCAGCAGCAGCTCGCCCATCGCCCGCATGACGAAGAAGAGCATGAAACCGATGATCATGTAGACGAAGATGACCGAGGGGCCGGCGACGGAAATCGTCTTGCCCGAGCCCATGAAAAGCCCGGTGCCGATCGCACCGCCGATGGCGATCAACTGGATGTGGCGGTTGGATAAAGACCGCTGGAGGTGCGGTTCGGTGCTGGTGGCGCTCACTATGTTCCTTACGGGTGGGACTGTGTAGCTGCTGGAGGTTCCGTTCAAACCGGTCCGGACGCAGGCTCCATTGCCCGTCCGGCCAGACCGATAGCAAGCCGCCCGCCGCGCAGCCCGGAGGGGCCGAGTGGGTGACCTACGCCACGAAAACCTATCTGCCGCGGCTCACGTGGGTCAAATCGAGAACAATCGGGAACACATGGCCGGCCCGGGACCACCGTCGCCGCGAACTTGTAACGCCGGTCTACCGGCTGTGGCTGTGGTCGGCGGGGTCCGTCTCGTCGGAGGAAAGCGCCTCGAGACGCCGGAGATCTTCGGGATGCAGCCCAGGCTGGTCCCGCAGGGCCTCGAGGAGTAATTGCATCTGCCGGTTTAGGGCCGGCACGTGTTCGGCGTGGCCCTCGGCACGGACGTGCGCGATGAGCATGCGCAGGACCCGGAGCAGCGCGGCGACCACCTCCGGCTGGTTCAGGCTTGTCTGGCGGAGCTGGTCGAAGGCGTGGTTGACGTATTCGCCGTGGTCCAGGTTCCACGGCTGCACGAGGACCCGGCCTGCTTTGTCCCGCAGCGCTTCCGGAGCAAGCGGGGCGGTCAGGACCGCCCGCAGGAGGCTGCCCAGTCGCAGGATGACCTCCACAGCGGTCGTAGGGTCGTTGACGGCCGGGCTCAACGCCCGCAGGCCGATGTCGACGAGCTGCCGGATGGCGAAGTCGACGTCCTGCAGCATGGTCCGCGCGGCGGCAACTTCAAATGCGCCGGCCAGCCTTTCCCGGCTGCGCTCCGGCGGAGGCGGCCACACGGTGACCAGCGGCTCGCCGGCATGGATGTAGGCCCCCACGCGGGTCTCCATCCGCACCGTTGTACCTGCAGGTACTGCTGTCAGAAGCTGGCCGCTGTCCACCTGGCTGACCCATCCGCTGGCTTGGCTGGGGACGACGGCGGCATCTCCGGGGACAGGGAAGTCTGCGGCGTCCACGCGCTGCAGTCCGGGGGGCACCCGGTCCAGGGCGGCAACGACGGCTCGGCCCTCGACCGCGATGACCCGCGCGACGTTGCCCACCTGGAGGCCCCGGGCGAGATGGTCCAGGTGGACGATGATCCCCACCACCGTCACCAGCGTGAGGACGACGGCGATCGTCAGGGATACGCGCGGTGCAGGCTCGGTGGGTTCCCCGCTCAGGCTCGGCAGGATGAGGACGCAGTAAAAGAACGTGGCAACCAGCAGGCCGATCACTGCCTGGCTCAGCCGGTCCCGGATGAACGAGCGCATGACGCGGGGGGAGAACTGGTCGCTGGCCAATTGCAGGCTGACCACGGTGAGCGAGAAGACGACGCCGACCGTGGTGATCATCGCACCGGCGACGGTGGACAGCAGCCAGGTGGCGGCGTTACTGCTCATCGCCAGCGTGAGCGGGACGGCAGCATCGTGGCCGAGGGCGTTGTCGACGGCGGTGGCACCGATTGCCAGGGCAATGCCGGCCAGCATCACAACGGCCGGGAAGAGGAAGAGGCTCTCCTTGAAGCGGTAGCGGAAGGCTGCAAGCCGCAGGCCCCAGGCCTGCCCCGGAGCCCGCTTCACCAGGCGGAAGCGAGGATGAGCGGCGACTGGCCCGGCAGCGAGCAGGTCAGCGTCAGGGCCGTGGCCGGCCTCTCCTGGGCTTCGGGAGTTCGATAGACGGTCAACGTCAACGGGTTGGCGTCGATCGTGGTGACGCTGCCCTCGGTGGTGGGCACCGCCGTCGTCGTGGTGGGGACGATGCCGCCGGGACCGCCGCTGCCGCGGACCGGGAGGGCGCCGGCCAGCGGCTCGAGCTTGCCGTCCACGTCGCGGAACTGCTCCGCGCCGGATCCGCCCTGGATGATCACGGTGGCCAGCGCGGTGGCGTAGACCGGATCGGCGCACGCGTCGTAGATCCAGCGGTCGCCGAGCACGGAGTGGTCCATGGTCCCGGCCAGGAATTGTTCGGCTCCGGGCAGCGGTGCGCCCCGGTAGGTCAGCGGGACGTGCAGCACCGGACCCTCGCCGGCCCGGACCAGGTGCGTTTCCATGCCGACCTCTCCGGCCGGATCGTCGAAGCGGAAGGCGCCAAGGTGCTCCAGCTCGCCGGCGCTGGCTCCAAGTTGTTGGAACCATGGCTGTTCGGGCAGCCATGCCGCCAGCAGCTCCTGCTTGGTGGGATTCAACACTGCGTCGTAAATGATGGCCATGTTGGTAGCCTATCCACTCTTGGACGGGCACGGGCGGGCGGTCAGTCGGTCACCGGCTAGCCGTGCCGCCTCGGTGGTCACTCCCCTTTCGCTCGCGGGATGCCCGGCTCAGACGAATGCGGGATGCCTGGACTCAGACGGATGCGGGCTCGGCGAGGATGGCGTCGATCTGACCCATGGCACCCTGCATGCCCTCGACCATCCCCATCTCGAGCATCTTCTCCAGCTGCTCGGCGGACTCGAACCTGGACTCGGTGGTCATCCGGGTGCGGCTGCCGATGGATTCCAGCGTGACCGTGGCGTAGGTGGTGCCCAGGTCCGCCACCGGCTCGCCGTCGTCGTCGGCAAACCCGTCCTCGAAGGTCAGCCGGTGCGGGGCCTCGATCGCGGTGATCCGCCACCAGCCGGCGGCCGTCTCGCCGTCGGGCCCGGTCATGTAGTAACTGGCCGTGCCGCCGGGAGTGAACTCGTGCTTGCTGAAGGTGGCGGGCCACTCGGGCGGGCCCCACCAGCGTTCCAGCTGGCGCGGATCCTCCCAGAGCTGCCAGACGCGCTCGACGGGTGCATCGAACTCGGCCACGAGGGTGAACGTCAGGGCCTCGAGGTTCTGCTTGGTATCGGTAACCGGCATGACGGTGTCCTTCCTATCCCATGGCGAGAATGTCCTGGATCCGGTCAACGCGTTGGCGCCAGAGCATCTCGTATTCGTCGAGCAGGCGACGCGCTCTTCGCACTCCTTCAGGATGAGGCCGCACCATCTGCTCCCTTCCGCGCTTCTCCTTAACCACCAGGGAAGCCCGTTCCAAGACCGCGACGTGTTTCTGTACCGCGGCGAAACTCATCTGGTACCCCGCCGCCAGACCCGACACCGAGAACTCGCCGGTGAGCACCCGGGCCACGATGTCGCGGCGGGTAGCGTCGGCGAGCGCCTGGAAGAGGCGGTCCAACTCGAGGTCACTGACTTGATCTACAACCATTTGGTTGCAGGTTAGTCCTCGGCGAGCGCCGGGTCAAGGGTCTGGGACGGAAGACGGCGACGGTGGCACCGCACACAGGGGCACCGATGCCGGCCTGGTGATCGCCGCTGCGGCCGCAGTGCGGTTGGCGTCGGGCGTACGGACGGCTTGTGGCCCGCCGAGGTTCCGGGCGGGGCGTAGAATTGATTGGCCGCTTTTTTGACCGGCCGTCTCCCTCCAGCAAGGTTGTTTCTCCCATGCCGCAATTCGCGTCCGCGCTCGCGCGTGGCCTGACTGTCCGCCACATCCGTTTCATGGCCCTTGGCTCCGCGATCGGCACCGGCCTGTTCTACGGATCGGCCGCCGCCATCCAGGCCGCCGGGCCGGCCGTGCTGCTGGCCTACGCCATCGGCGGCGCCGCGGTCTTCCTGGTCATGCGGGCGCTGGGCGAGATGGCTGTGCGGCACCCGGTCTCCGGATCGTTCGGCCAGTACGCCAGCCGCTACCTGGGCCCGTTCGCCGGGTTCATCACCGGGTGGACGTTCGCGTTCGAGATGGCCATCGTGGCGATCGCGGACGTGACGGCGTTCGGCATCTACATGGGCTTCTGGTTCCCCGAGGTGCCGCGCTGGATCTGGATCCTCGCCGTCGTGTTCTTCATCGCCGCCCTGAACCTCGTCAAGGTCAAGGTGTTCGGCGAGACCGAGTTCTGGTTGTCGCTGGTCAAGGTCGCCGCGATCATCGCCATGATCCTCGGCGGCGCCGCGATCATCATCTTCGGCTTCGGGCTGCCGGACGGCGCCAACCCCGGGCTGGAGACCATGCTGGGATCCGGCGGCTTCTTGGCCAACGGGTTCTGGGGGCTGCTGGCCTCCTTCTCCATCGTGATGTTTGCGTTCGGCGGGATCGAGACCATCGGGATCACGGCCGGCGAGGCGGAGAACCCGAAGAAGGCGATCCCGGGCGCGATCAACACCGTGCCGGTGCGGATCCTGCTCTTCTACGTCTGCACCCTGGCAGTGCTGATGATGATCTCGCCGTGGGACCGGATCGACGGCTCCACCAGCCCGTTCGTGCAGATCTTCGACATGCTGGGCATCCCGGCGGCCGCGCACATTCTCAACGCCGTGGTGATCACCGCCGCCATTTCCGCCATCAACTCCGACACGTTCGGCGCCGGGCGAATGATGTACGGGCTAGCCGAGCAGGGCCACGCGCCGAAGGCCTTCGCGAAGATCTCCCGGCACGGCGTGCCGTGGATGACGGTCGCGACGATGGCCGCCGTGCTGCTGGCCGGCGTCGTGCTTAATGCGCTCCTGCCGGAGTCCCTCTTCCTGATCGTTGCGTCGATCGCGACGTTCGCCACGGTGTGGGTCTGGCTGATGATCCTGCTCTCCCACATCGCGATGAAGCGGGAGATTGCGCGGAAGGGGCTGCCGGCGTCGGAATTCCCGGTGCCGTTCTGGCCGGTGGCGTCCTACCTGGCGCTGGGCTTCATGGTGTTCATCGTGGTGCTGCTGGGCATCATGCCGGACACGCGGGTGGCCTTGGTGGTGGGCTGCGCGTGGATCGCCCTGCTGTTCGTGGCCTACCGCTTCGGCATCAAGGGCGCCGGGCGGCGCCGCGCGGAGCTGGTGGACGAGACCGGCGCGGACGTGGCCGCGGAACCGTCGCGGGCGCCGGCGGAGCAGTAGTTTAGGCCCCTAGCCCTGCGCTGACCGACGCTCAGTCGATCTGGGTCCCGCGGGCCACTGCCCCGCGCCGGATGAGGCGCACGGCCTCGCGGCACGTGTCGGCGGCGGCCGACGGCTCCGGGTAGACGGCGGCAACTTGCTCGAGCAGGTCGGCGCACCGCCTGGCCCAGAGCACAAAACCACCGGCAGACAAGGCGCTCTCCGGCAGGACGTCGGCCAGGCTTCGGCCAGCCGCCCAGCGGAACAGCGGGCGGACCAGCCCGGTCTCCGGTTCCGCGGTGCCCGGCAGCCGGTACCGCCGCTCCAGCACGCTCAGCTCCGCCCAGGCGTCGGTGAGGGTGTCGAAGGAGGACTGCAGCCCGCCGGTCGGCATTTTCGCCAACCCCGCCGGGCTCCTGCCGCTGCGGTACACCAGGGCGGCGGCAAAACCGGCAAGCTCCACCGGGGTAAGCCGCCGAAAGGCGCCCCTGTCCAGGCCCAGGCAGACCAGCAGGTCCCGCTCGCCGTAGATCCCGCGCAGCCGAGCGCCGCCGTCGTCAATCAGCACCCCTTGAGCACCGTCCACGACGTAGCCGTACCGGGCGAGCACCCGAACCAGGCCCTCGAAGGTTTCCTCATGGATTCCGGGGTCCGGCCGACCGGACCTCCCCGCTTGGAAACTGGCGAACGACCGCGCCAGCAGTGCGCGTGCGCCCTCGTGGCCGTGCCGCGCGATGAGATTGACGGCCATGTTGTAGCCGGGCCGGAAGCCGGAGTGCAGCGGGTAGGTGCGCCGGGAGGCCAGTGCCGCGACGGCCGCGAAATCCACTCCCGGTCTCCACAGCACGACGGCGTGGCCCTCCGTGTCGATGCCGCGCCGGCCCGCGCGTCCGGTCAGCTGCGTATATTGGCCCGCGGTCAAGGGAACCATGTCCTCGCCGTCGAACTTCTCCAGCCGCTCGAGCACCACCGAGCGGGCGGGCATGTTGATCCCCAGGGACAGGGTCTCCGTGGCGAAGACGGCCTTGAGCAGGCCCTCGGCGAACAACTGCTCCACCAGTTGCCTGCACGCCGGAAGCATTCCGGCATGGTGCGCGGCGATGCCCCGGCGCAGGCCCTCCCGCCACCCGGGGATTCCGAGCGCCTCGCCCTCCTCCCCGGTCAGCCCAAGGTCCGCGGCGTCGACGCGGCGAAGGATCTCCCGGCGTTCGCGGAGGTCCGTCAGCCAGAGTCCCGATCCGGTGCAGGAACGGACGGCCGCGTCGCACCCGGCCCGGGAGAAGACGAACACGATCGCCGGCAGCAGGCCGTCGCGGCCGAGCCGCTGGAGCAGCTGCGCCCAGGGCTTGGACTCCCGGCCGCGTTCTGCCGGGCTGCGTGACCGGTGGAACTGCCGGGTCCGGCCGCGCTCCTGCTCGTCGCCGGCGGAAGGTCGAGCCAGCGAGGCAGCATCGGGCAGCGCCAGCAGGTGGGGGTTGAGCGGATGCCCGTCCAGCACCGCCGGCGATTGCGGGTCGAGCTCGTCGAAGGCGACGGGCTCGGCGAACAGGTCGAACAGCTGGTTTCCGGCCATGACGTGTTGGAACAGGGGCACCGGACGGTGTTCGGACACCACCACGGCGGTGTCGCCGCGCACCGCTTCCAGCCAGGCCCCGAACTCTTCGGCGTTGGAGATGGTGGCGCTGAGGCTGACCAGCCGCACCGTCTCCGGGAGCTGGATGATGACCTCCTCCCACGCCGCTCCCCTGATCCGGTCTGCCAGGTAATGCACCTCGTCCATCACCACATACGCCAGTCGCTCCAGGCCCGGGGATCCCGTGTAGAGCATGTTGCGCAGCACCTCGGTGGTCATGACGACGACGTCGGCGTCCGGATTGACGCTGCTGTCTCCCGTGAGCAGGCCGATCCGGGCGCTCCCGTAGGCCGCGGAGAGTTCGGCGAACTTCTGGTTGCTCAGCGCCTTGAGGGGCGTGGTGTAGAACGTCCTGGTGCCCCGGGCGACGGCCAGGAAGGCGGCGAAGTCCCCCACCACCGTCTTGCCGGCCCCGGTGGGGGCCGCTACCAGCACCCCGCGGCCGGCCTCGAGCGCCGAGCAGGCCTCTACCTGGAACGGGTCCAGCTCGAAGCCCAGCCGATCCCGGAATTCCCGGAGCGTGCGGGCGCCGGCCGCGCCGACCGTGCCGGCCGCGCCGACGGTGCCGGCTTCAAGGCGTTCGTTGTCCGGCATCTTCCGGCGCTCAGGCGCCGATGACCAGGGAGCGAGGGGCGGCCTGCTCGGGGAACAGGTAGGCGCTGATGGCGTGCGCGATCTTGCGGCCGCCCTGGACGGAGGGCTCGATCGGATTCGCGTAGTCGGCGTCTTCGGGACAGATAAGCCTCAGGTCCACCAGCGCCAGCCCCCGGGCGAAGACGGCCCGAGTGATGTGGTCGTTGAACAGGGCGGCGGCCGACCGGATGATCCGCTGGTCGGGGCCCGACGGCGGGGTGTCGTAGATGGTGCAGGCCGCCGTCGGCAGCCCCGTGGCCGCGACCGCATCCAGCATCGCGGCATAGCCGGCGCCGAATCTATCCTGGGCATCGGCGAACATGGCCAGGGCTTCGGCCGCCCACACGGCCGGTTCATTGAGCAGGTAAGCGTAGCCGAGGGCGTCGTTCCCGCCCACGCTGATCACCAGGTGCGTGGCGTCCCGCGGGAGGGAGCGGAGCTGGCCGGCGACCCCGCTGATGACGGCGCCGTCGAGGGCCAGGAGCGTGGCCTGCCACCCGCGCGGCAGCAGCCCGCGAAGGTGCGTCACGACGTCGGGGCCGCCGGCAACATAGGCCGCGTTGTCGAACACCGAGTCGCCGAGCAGCACGACGTGGCCGGTGCTGCCGGGTGCGTCAGCTGCCATGTCGCCCTCCTGTTTCAGGGTCGGTGAGGCCTTCGGGACCGCTGGCGGGCACTCGGGCCGGTGAGCACACCTTATCCCCCCGCCCCGACCACCCGGTAGGTGCGTTCCCTATCCCCCTGGAGCAGGCCAGAGGACGAAAGGACCCGGGTGCCGTAGAGCGCACCCGGGTCCTTGAGCGAATTACTGTTCGTTAGCCGAGGTAGAGCACGTCCTCCAACTGCTCTCCCGCGGCGATCCGCTTCAGGATCGCCGGCTCGGCATCGTCCGAGGCAAGGGCGGAATCGACGACGGCGGCTGCCACCTCGGGCGCCAGCACCACCACTCCGTTCTCATCACCTAAGACGATGTCGCCGGGATTCACCGTGGTGCCGCCGATGGTGACCGCGACACCGAACTGCGACCGGCCGGAGCCGTGCCGCTTCGTGGTCAGGCAGGTGGTGCCGCGCGCGAAGACCGGCAACGCCCCGCCGTCGTCCACCGCCTGCAGATCCGTGAGATCGGTGACCGGTCCGTCCACCAGGATGCCCGCGGCGCCGCGGGCGCGGGCCGCGGCAGACGTGACCGCACCCACCGGGGCGTGGCTCCGGTCCCCGTTCAGGTCCAGAACCAAGACCTCGCCGGCGCGTAGCCGGACCAGTGCCTGGTTCACGGCCACGGCATCGGCGTCGGGAATCAAGGCGGTGGCGGCGATCCCGATCATGCGGACGCCCGGAACCATGCTCCGGATGTCCCCACTGCAGAAGCCGTCCTCCAGGAAGTGGCCGAGGGTGGGGAGGCTGACCCGGCCCAGTTTCCGCAGCAACTCATCCATGGTCTGCCCCTGGAACCACTGCCACGCATTCAATCTCCAGGGACACGCCCCACAGGCTGACGCACACCGAGGTGCGGGCCGGCCGGTGCGGACCGAAGTACTCGTCGTACACGGCGTTGTATTCCTCGAGCTGGTCCGCACTGGTCAGGTAGGTGTTCACCTTGACCACGTGCTGCAGGCCGCTGCCGGCCTCGATCAGGATCGCTTCGAGGTTCCGGATGGTCTGGCGCACCTGGTCGGAGAAGTTCTCCGGCTGGTCGGCCAGGCCGCCGGGCCCCGCCGGGATCTGCCCGGAGGTGAAGACAAAACCGTTCGCCACCACCGCCTGGGAGTAGGGCCCCACCGGCCCCACCGCACCCGGCGCTGCAGTGATGCGGCGAATGC
Source organism: Arthrobacter sp. MDT2-34-1 (assembly GCF_059091365.1). Classification (NCBI taxonomy): domain Bacteria; kingdom Bacillati; phylum Actinomycetota; class Actinomycetes; order Micrococcales; family Micrococcaceae; genus Arthrobacter; species Arthrobacter sp. MDT2-34-1. The sequence goes on along the minus strand of NZ_JBNHGO010000003.1, from coordinate 225,399 downwards.
TCACGATTCCGCCTTGGCAAATGCCTTCACCGTGTCCGTGTTGTCCACGGCGTCGATATCGCCGTGTCGGGTCTCCGTCAGGAGGTACAGCGCGATGAGGGAGAGGACCGCGGCGCCCATGATGTACCAGGCGATGGACGTGCTCTGGCCGGTGGCCGCCAGCAACGCCACGGTGATCGCGGGAGTCGCCGCGGAGCCCAGCAGGCCGGAGAGCATGTAGGAAACGGACAGGCCGGAGTAACGGACCTTGGACCCAAAGAGCTCGGCGAGGAAGGTCGCGATCGGTCCGTAGTTGGCGGAGAAGGCGAGCATCATCAGGCCGTAGGCAACGAAGAGCAGCGGCTCGGATCCGGAGTTGAGCAGCCAGAAGAACGGGAAGGCCAGGAGGGCCTCGGCGATGATGCCGGCGAAGATGATGGGCTTCCGGCCCACGCGGTCCGAGAGCCGGCCGAAGAAGGGGATGGCAACAAACGCCAGCGCGCAGGCGAACATGACCACCCAGAGCATCTTGTCCTTGGAGTAGCCGAGCTCCGCTGTGCCGTAGTTGACGCCGGAAGCGACCAGGAGGGTGAAGGTGCTGCCCGTGGAGAGGGTGGCGACGCCGCCCAGGATGACCTGCTTCCAGTAGCGCTTCATCAGGTAGGCGAACGGCAGCTTGGCCTTGGCCCCGGTCTCGCGGACCATCTGGAAGGACGGGGTCTCCTCGATGTTGAGGCGGATGTAGATTCCGACCGCAACCAGGACGGCGGAGAGGAGGAACGGGACGCGCCAGCCCCAGCTGAGCAGGGCCTCGTCGCTCATGCTCGAGGCCACGATGAGGAAGGCGACGTTGGCCAGCAGGGTTCCGATCGGAACACCGATCTGCACCATGGAGCCGAAGAAGCCGCGCCGGTTCTCCGGTGCGTGCTCGACGGTCATGAGCACCGCGCCTCCCCACTCGCCGCCGAGCGCCAGCCCCTGGATGAGCCGCAGCAGCAGCAGCAGCAGCGGCGCTGCCACGCCGATGGTGTAGTAGTCCGGCACCAGGCCGATGGCGAAGGTCGCCGCGCCCATGGTCATGAGTGAAATGAGCAGCATGGACTTGCGGCCCAGCCGGTCGCCGAAGTGACCGAACAGGATGGCCCCCACCATGCGGGCCAGGTAGGCCGACGCGAAGGTCAGGAACGACAGGATGGTGCCGACGGCGCCGTCGAGCTCGGGGAAGAAGATCCGGTTGAACACCAGCGCGGACGCGGTGCCGAAAAGAAACAGGTCGTACCACTCGACGGTGGTGCCGATGACGCTTGCCGTGGATATCTTCCGCATCTTCCGGCGGTCCAAACGGGCCGCGGCCGCGCTGGTGGGTGTCACATGCTGGGACATTGCATCTCCAATAGGGGTGCGAAGTGGTCGGCGGCAGGGCCGCATGCTCGTGCTGAGCGCATTCGAATCGTTTACCCACTATCCCGGCGTGTAGTGTGCCTCACAATCGCTAAGCACACACGTTTCAGACGCCGGGGCTGGGCATCTGCACACCCGCCCCGAGACAACCCCTACAGGCCCCCGGGGTTTGCCTCAGGCCCAGGCGACAACCGCGCGGGCCGCCTCCACGGGTTTCATCAGGTCAATGCCGGTGAGGTCCTTGAACCGCTTGAGCCGGTTCAGGATGGTGTTGCGGTGGCAATAGAGGTGCTCGGCGGTTTCGGTGACGCTCCCGTTCCGCATGAAGCTGAGCACGGTTTCTTCCAGCCGGTCGCGTTCGTCCGGCCGGCAAACCGCCAGTTGTGCCTCGAGCCCGGCCCTGACATCGATGCCGATCCCCGCCATCCGCAGGCGGGTCAAGCGGGTCCAGTCCTCACCTACGGTCAACGGCTGCTTGTCACTGCTGTTGACCAGATCGCTGAGCACCGCGGCGATCCTCGCCGCCGGCGTCAGTTCCCCGAGTCCGAGCACGGGTCCGTGCACCCCGCAGGGAACGGATGCCAGCGGTGCCGGGACCCGCACGCCGCCCAGGGTTTGCATCCCCTGCGTTTCGGGCCAGAACACGTACGTGTACTTGTCCGCCTGATGGAGGAAGGCCGGCGCCCCACGGTGTGAATAGGACGCGAGCTGACGCAGCGCCGCGGCGGCCTTCCCCTGCGCGGCGGCTATCCCGAACCGGCCATCCGGATTCACGTCGAACGCTGTGGCGAACCGATTCCGGGTCTCCGGCAGCTGGCCCTCCGGCCCGAACAACGCGGCCACGAACTCGTGCCGCACGCCCGCTTCCTCCCGGGCCATGAGGATACGCTCGGCGAGATAGCTGGAATGGGCGGCGGCGGCATAGTCGTCAACCACCTTCCAGACGGTTTCCACCCGGTTTGTCAGCATGGCGGCGTCCTCGGGGCCCGACAGCTCCAACAGGCTGCCCCAGACCACCGGAAAGTCGAGACGCACGGCGGAAATCAGCGCCTCCGGCGGCACACCCTGGCGTGCCCGGCGGGCGCCCAGTTCCTCCGCAAACCTCAGCAGGCCTGGATAGGAAGCGGGTTCCTCCAGGCAGTCCAGGATCAGCTCGAGGGAACCTGCCGCCGTCGACTCCAGATCGTCGTGGCCGACCAGATCCTGCGCGTAGCCGGGGATGCTCCGAACCCGCCGGACGAAATCCGCCTTCAACGCCCCGGCCTGCTGCCGCAGCCGCGCCACCAGACCGGCCCAGGCCCGGTCGGACGTCTCGCCAAAGACTGTGTGCATGAGCACAGTCTAAACGCGCCAAAGGGGTTGGCTTCAGCTAGTTACTTCGCAGTTCGCGGCTGCCAGCATGGAACGAGACAAAGACCGAAGGAAGGGAACAGCGTGAGCACTACAGCCATGCCGGAGGCCGGCAGGTCCGGCAGCGCAGGCAGCGCCGGCGCCGGTATCAGCGCGGGACATCTGATCGTGGCACAGCTCGAGGCCGCCGGGGTGAAACGCGTCTACGGCGTCCCGGGCGAGAGCTTCCTCGACGTCCTGGACGGCCTGCACGATTCCTCGATCACCACCGTCGTCACCCGCCATGAGGGAGGCGCCGGGTTCATGGCGCTGGCCGAGGGCCGGTTGACCGACCTTCCCGGCATCGCCATGGTGACCCGCGGGCCCGGCGCGGCGAACGCGTTCATCTCCGTCCACACCGCCTACCAGGACGCCACTCCCCTGGTGCTCTTCGTCGGACTCATCCCGGTGGCCGACCGCGGACGTGAGTCGTTCCAGGAGTTCGACATCAACGCCTGGTTCGGCAGCACCGCCAAGAAGGTCTTGGTCCTCGACCATGCAGCCTCGGCAGCCGCGGTCGTGGACGACGCCATCCACACCTCCCTCAGCGGCCGGCCCGGCCCGGTGGTCATCGGTCTCCCCGAGGACGTCCTCACCCACCTGGTCCCGGGCGGCGTCCCGGTGACGCCGCGAGCCTTGGCCCGCACGGCCCCGTCGTCGTCGGCACTGCAGGAATTCGGCACGAGGCTGGCACAGGCCAGCCGCCCGATGATCGTGGTGGGCGGCGAAAGCTGGACGCAGGAGTCCGGCGAGGCGCTGGCCAGGTGGGCGGCCGGGCGTGGAATCCCGGTGGCCGCGGACTTCCGCGCCTACGATGCCGTGCCGCACCGGCTCGAGGGCGGCAACAGCTACGTAGGGTCGCTCGGCTACGCCCGCAGTGATGCGCTGGCAGCGCGGTTCGACAAGTCGGATCTGCTGGTGTTCATCGGCTGCCCGCGCGCCGACGTCCTTAGCGACGGGTACACCGCCGGCCTGGATGCCGAGACCGTGGTAGTGATGCCCGGCGACACGCTGGGGCACTTCGGGCGCCTCGACCAGCACATCGTGGCCGATCCGATTGCGTTCACCGAGGCCCTGTCCGGGCTGCCGGAGACCGGCGCCGCCGAGCCGTCCTGGCTGCCGGATGCCCGCGCCGAGTACGAGCGCTTCAGCTCCCCCGTGCCGCTCGACGGCGGCCGCGGCGTGGACCTGAACGAGTGCATGACGGTGCTGCGCGAGGAACTGAACGACGACGCCGTCATCACCTACGGCGCGGGAAACCACGCGCTGTGGCCGGCACGCTACCTGCCGCACTCGGCAGCCGACTCGCTCGTGGCACCGCGCAACGGCGCCATGGGGGTCGGCATCCCTGCCGCCGTGGCGGCCGGATTGATCTTCCCCGGCCGGCAGGTGGTCTCCGTGGCCGGCGACGGCTGCTTCCTCATGAACGGGCAGGAATTCGGGACGGCCGCGGCGTACGGCAGCGCGCCGGTGGTCATCGTGGTGGACAACGGGTGCTTCGCGACCATCCGCGAGCACCAGGAGCGCAGCTATCCGGGCCGGCCGTCGGGCACGGAGCTCACCAACCCGGACTTCGCGCAGTGGGCCCAGTCCTTCGGTGGCTACGGCGAACGGGTGGAGCGGACAGCTGATTTCCGCGATGCCTTCCGCCGCGCCGTCGACAGCGGCAAGCCCGCCCTGCTGCACGTGCTGCAGGACCCATCCGTGCGGTCACCGAAGACCGGAGAACAGGAGGACGCGCGATGAGCGGGCTGGATTCACACGACGACGCACGCTTCTTGCGGGACTTCGAGGCGCTGAGCGGGTTCGGGGCGACGGAGAACGGCGGGGTCCACCGGCTGGCCGGATCGGCGGCGGACGGCGAACAGCGGCGCTGGTTCACCGAACTGCTGGAGTCGAAGGGCTTCCGCGTGGAGTTCGACCAGATAGGCAACCAATTCGGCCTGCTGGAGTTGGTGCCGGACGCGCCGTATGTGGTGGTGGGCTCGCACCTGGACTCCCAGCCGACCGCGGGTAAGTACGACGGCGCCTACGGGGTCCTCGCCGCCGCGCACGCCGCGTTCCGGCTGGCGGCCGAATGGCGCTCCTCGGGCACGGTGCCGCGGCACAACCTGGCGGTCGTGAACTGGTTCAACGAGGAGGGCGCGCGGTTCAAGCCCTCGATGATGGGCAGCTCGGTCTACACCGGAAAGATGACCGCCGCCGCCGCGTTGGCGGTGGAGGACCCGGCTGGCATTACGGTCGCGGAAGCGCTGCAATCCATCGGCTGCCTCGGGTCCGGCACGGGGCCGGCGGCGGCCTACTGCGCCGAGATCCATATCGAGCAGGGCCGGAGCATGGAGCGCGACGGCGTGACGATCGGCCTGGTGGATTCGAACTGGGCGGCGAACAAATACGAGTTCGTGGTGCACGGCGAGCAGTCGCACACCGGCTCCACGGTGATTGCGGACCGGAAGGATGCCCTGCTGGGGGCCTCGATGCTGGTGGTGGCGGCGCGGGAAATCGCGGACCGGTTTCCCGGCGTCCTGCACACCTCCGTGGGCCAGCTCGACGTGTATCCGAATTCTCCCGTCGTCGTGCCGTCCCGGGTGAACCTGTTGCTTGACCTGCGGTCTGCCGACGAGGCGGTACTGGCCGAGGCCGACCAGATGCTGCACGAGCGGATGCTTCAGATCGAGCGGGCCGCGAACGTGCGGATCGACAAGGGCGGCTCCCACTGCTGGCCCGTGACGCCGTACCAGCCCGAGGGCGTGGAACTGGCCGAAAAGGCCGCGGTCGACCTCGGCCTTTCCTACCGGAAGGTGAAGACCCTGGCCGGGCATGACTCGACGAACATGAAGGACATCGTTCCGACGATCATGCTCTTCGTGCCCTCGGTCGAGGGCATCTCGCACAACGAGCACGAGTACACCAGGGACGAGGACGTCGTGGCAGGCCTGCACATGCTCACGGACGTGGTCCGGCGCCTGTGTCACGGGGAGTTGGACCGCGCGGAATAGTCGGCCCGCGCTCTTTGTTGACGTGTCCATGAAGATTGAGATCTGGTCCGACATTGCCTGCCCCTGGTGCTTCATCGGCAAGCGCCGCTTCGAGACGGCCCTGGAGGGCTTCGAACACAAGGACCAGATCGACGTCGAATGGCGCAGCTACCAGCTCGACCCCACCCTGCCGGAACACTATGACGGCACCGAGACCGAGTACTTGTCCCGGATGAAGGGCATGCCGCAGGACCAGGTCAAGCAGATGTTCGGGCACGTCACGGCGCAGGCCGCGGGCGAAGGGTTGAACTACGACTTCGACTCCGTGGTGGTGGCCAACAGCTTCACGGCGCACCGCTTCCTGCACCTGGCCAAGGAGCACGGCGTGATGGACCAGGCCAAGGAAGCCCTGCTGTCCGGCCATTTCGAGCAGGGCAAAGACATTGGCGACGCCGAGTATCTGGTGGGCATCGGCGTCGAACTGGGCATTCCCGAGACGGAGATCCGCGAGACGCTGGCGGGCGACCGCTTTGCCGCGGAGGTCCGTGCCGACATCGCCGAGGCCCGCGCGCTCGGCGTGAACGGGGTGCCGTTCTTCGTGCTGGACCGCAAGTACGGGATTTCCGGGGCGCAGCCGGCCGAGGCGTTCGCGCAGGCGATTCGGCAGGCGTGGAACGAGCGCAGCCCGCTGACCGTGCTGCCGCAGTCGAAGACCGACGACGGCGCGGTGTGCGGCCCCGACGGCTGCAACTGACCGAACCGGACCGGAACCGGCGGGCTGCTTCCCGAAGCGGCCCGCCGGTTTTCTTGTGTCCTATGCCTTATCTTGTGCCTTGCGCGCTGCCGGGCGGGCCGTCGAGCACGGTGGGGACGTACTCGAGCAGCTGGAGCCGACCGTCGAAGGTCCTGCTGTCCACCATCTCGAGCGCGACGTCCGGGTAGCCGTCGTAGATCCGTTCCCGGCCGGTGCGGCCCGTGATGACGGGGAAGATGACCAGCCGGAACCGGTCCACGAGGCCCGCGGTCAGCAGCGACCGGCACAGGCTGAGGCTGCCGAGGGTGCTGAGCTGCCCGGTCCCGGTGCGTTTCATCTCAGCCACGGCCTCGACGGCATTCCCGGTGACCAGTTCCGAGTTCGGCCAGGTCAGCGGCGCCTGCAGCGTGGAGGAGAAGACGACCTTGGGCACGGCGGCGAGGCCGGTCAGGCTGGCGCCCTCATCTTCGGAGAATTCCGAAGACCCGGCCGCGGCCTGCTCGGACATGCCCGACATCAGCCGGTAGGTGTTCGCGCCCAGGAGGAAGGTGTAGTCCTTCTCCCCCTCCTGCTCGAGCCAGGCCAGATACTCCGGGCCCTCCAGCCCCCACCAGCCGGGCCAGCCCACGGCCGAGGCATAGCCGTCCAGCGAGATGATCAGGTCCACCATCAGGTTCGCAGATCGCGCCTGCGCAGTTGTCTCGCCCATCGCACGCTCCTCGCTCTGCCCGGCGCTTGGCCGACATGTTACTCCCGAAGCGATAGGTTGTTGAGGGTGTTCCGGGCGCCCAAGCGCCCGGAGCGAAGGTCCGCTTCCCTGAACTGTGGCGGTCGCTGTCCCCTTGGGCGACCGGCGAAGCACCCTGGCTGCACCCTGCGGTTCCATCCGCGTGTGCAGCGCATGTACTGATTGGCCGGCCGACGCTTCGGCCCGATTGAGAGGACCGATAGCGGGATGAATCAGCAACCGACGAGGCTGTGGACCAAGAACTTTATTCTGGCCATCGTCGTCAACCTGTTCATCTCCCTGGTCTTCTACATGCTGATGACCACGATGGCGCTCTACGCCGTGGACCGCTTCCAGGCATCCGACACCGCCGCCGGTTTCACGTCCAGCGCGTTCGTGCTCGGTTCGGTCATTGCGCGGATCTTCGCCGGCCGGCTGCTGGACGTCGTCGGCCGCCGGAAGATGATCCTGGCGACCATGGCCGTGTTCGTGGCCGCCTCGCTGCTGTACATTCCCACCGGTTCGCTGACCTGGCTGCTGGTGCTCCGCATCGTGCACGGCATGGCCTTCGGCGCGGGCACCACCGCGGTGGCTGCCTCGGCGCAAACCCTCATCCCCCACACCCGGCGCGGCGAGGGAACCGGGTACTTTGGCCTGTCCACCACGCTCTCGACCGCGGTGGGTCCCTTCGTGGGCGTGCTGCTGGCGGGGCTGGGCAACTACGACGCGATGTTTTACTTCTGCGCCGCCGCCTCCGTGGTTGCCCTGGTGGTGGCCCTGTTCCTGCGGGTGCCGGAACTGCCGGCCGTGAAGCGATCCGGTCGGTTCCGGATGAGCCTGAGCGATATTTTCGAGACGGCGGCCCTGCCCATCTCCTGCATCATCCTGCTGGCCGGGACTTCCTACTCCGGCATCCTGATCTTCCTGACCTCCTACGCGGAGTCGCGGGGCTCCACCTCCGCGGCCAGCGTCTTCTTCCTGGTCTACGCGGGGGCGGTGCTGGTCTCCCGCCTGTTCGCCGGCCGGATCCAGGACCGCCGCGGCGACAACAGCGTCATGTACCCCACCCTGATCTCCTTCGTGCTGGGGTTGGCGCTGCTGATCCCGGACCCCAGCCTCCTGACCATCATCGGCTCGGCGATTTTCAGCGGCATCGGCTTCGGCACCATCATGTCCGGCGCCCAGGCGATTGCGGTGAAGGTGTCGCCGGCCATGCGCATTGGCACGGCCACGTCCACCTTCTTCCTGGCGCTCGACCTCGGTTCCGGGCTTGGCCCCATCCTCCTGGGCACGCTGGTTCCGGTTCTCGACTACCCGGGCATGTACGCCCTGCTGGCCGTGGTGATGGTGCTGACCACCCTGCTCTACTTCTTCGTGCACGGCCGTTGGAAGGGTGCCGCCGGCGCCGTCGGCGCCTAGGGGCGCAGCGCGGCGGCGGTACCGCAGAACGGTGCCGCGGGCCTGACGTCGCGGCGGTGAGGGCGGGCGGCACGGCGGGAGCTGCGTGTCGCCGACGGTGCGGTACTCGCCTTGGCCAGGCACCGACGTCGTGCTGGAAGCGCTACTCCTGCTCCGCTGGTTCGCTGGGGGTGGGCGACAGCCGCGGGCAGCTCAGCGTCCCCGGCGTCTGGTCCACCCGGTTTGCCGGGACGAGTTCCTTGTAGCCGGCGCCCACCACCACGTCCACGCTGTCATCGGCGCGGTCGTCGGCCACGTATTCCGAGTCAGGAATATTCCGTTGGAGATTGAAGGCGTTGGCTTCGCCGGCCTTGCCTGACACGACGACGGCGCTCATCCCGTAGACGCTCAAGGTCTTGTTGCCGACGGAACCGATGTCGTAACCGCGGTCGGACAACGCCGCGGCCACCTTGCTGCCCAGGCCCTCCAGCTGCGTGCCGTTGTAGACGTTGAGCCGGAACGAACCGTTGTCCGGGTAGTCGTAGGTGCCGGTCGGGCAGGTGACCGCTTCCAGGGGCGGCGGCGGGCCCCAGCCGGGAACCTTCAGGTCGCCGCGGGCGACGGCCAGGGCCGCGAGCGCCGCGGCGATGACCAGGCCGACCAGCAGCACCAACACCACCCCATGCAGGATCCGCCGCTGGTAACTGTGCGGCTTCTCCACATTGCCGTCCTCGACGAAGACGCGGTCCAGATCCTCTTCGGTGATGACGCGCTGGCCCTGCCAGCTCAGTATCTGCTTGGGCTTGCGTCGGGGTGGCGGCGGGATGCTGGGTTCAGTCATCGACCACCAGGACCCGGGCATGCAGCACGGCCCTTTGGTGAAGCGCCGTGCGGACCGCGCGGTGCAGTCCGTCTTCCAGATAAAGGTTCCCCTGCCACTGCACCACGTGCGGGAACAAATCCCCGAAGAACGTGGAGTCCTCGGCCAGCAGGGCATCGAGGTTGAGCGTCGACTTGGTGGTGATCAGCTCGTCCAGGCGCACTTGGCGCGGCGGCACCTCGGCCCAATCCTTGGGGCTGACGTGGCCATGTTCGGGGTAGGGGCGGCTGTCGCCCACGGCTTTGAAGATCACGAACCCAGCCTAAGGAAGTCGGCCCGCGAAGGAAACGCGCGCCACAGCGTGCCGCGGACCCGTGGCCAAAAGGTTACTGTCCGTTTGCCGCTCGTGTCGGGGCTATTGCTGCCTGCTGCAGGCCGCCGTCTCCCGCCTGTCAGGCCGCGGTGATGGGCACTTCGCGGGTGCCCACGGTCTCGCCGGTGATCCAGTCTTCCCACTCGACCCGCAGCCGGTACTCCCCCCGCTCCGGCGGGTGCAGCATCACGTCGTACCGCTCGGCCGCGCCGAAGGCCAGCACGTCGGTCATGAGCGGGTATCCGGCCTCCCGGCAGGTCGGTGAAGGCGCCCCCGGTACGGAGGTGTCACGGAACGGCCGTCCGTCGTGCGCGATCAGCTCGGCCATCCGCACCGGCTCCCCGTCCATGGCCGTGAAGTACATGCGGTTGGGAAGGTAGTTGGCGTTCAGGATGCGCAGCAGCGTCGGCTTCTTCTCGCCGCCGGCCACGTTGGCCCGCAGCGCCGACAAGCTCCACATCCGGTTGTCGCCGGAGCGCCGGCGAACCAGCTCGCCGCCCATCAGGTAGAAGTGCTTGGGCTCGAACCGGTTCAGCCCCACGTCTTCGCCGGAGAGCCCGGCCGCATGGTGCATTTCGTGCCAGCGCGGATCCAGCGAATACGGGATCAGAATGGACTCGGTGTCGACGTCGTACTCCGGCCCGTCCACGAACGCCCGCCGCGCTCCCGGCGTCACCGGGTAGTCGGGGTGCACCACCGGATCCACGATCACGGGGCCGAACATTCCCATCTGCGCGTGCAGCACGGTGTTGACGTGGCAGTGGTAGAAGTAGGTGCCGGCCGCGCCGTAGTTGGGATCTCCGGGCCGGCCCGGCTCCGGCGCCCACTGGTAGGTGTACGTGCCGCCGATCTCGAAGGACGTATGGCCGACCCCGTCGTTGCGCGGGTCGGGTTCCAGCCCGTGCCAGTGGATGGTGTGCGGCCCCATCGAGGGATGCACGGTGGCGTGGAAGATCTGCCCTTCCAACGGCCGGATCAATGGGCCGGGAAAACCGCGGCCCGACTCCCGCGAGTCGAAGCTCCACATCTCGAACACTGCGCCGTCGTCGAAGCGCAGGTCCCGGTTGAAGACCTCCAGGTAGACGGACGAATGCGGCGTCTGCCGGAATTCCGTGACCGGGCGGTCCAGATCCAACTGGTCGGAGCTGAAGTCGACCTGGCTCCGAAAGCGGTGGCGCGGGCGGCCGTCGTCGTCAGTGGGGCTCGGGCTCGGCGTCGGCTGCGCGGGTTGGGTGGGTTCCCCGGTGGGGGACGACGTCGGTGCCTCCGTGGGCTCGCCCGTGGGGGACGGCGTCGGTGCGGCGGTGGGAGTGCCGGTGGGCGAGGCGGTCGGTTCAGCCGTGGGCACCGCCGTCGCGCTCGGTCGCGGCGTCGCCGTAGGCTTCGGTGTCGCCGTGGGCTTGGCCCCGCCCCCGCCCGTGCGGTCGTCGTCGTCCTTCTTCTTGCCCTTTTTCCGGTCCTCCTCGCGCCGACGGGCAGCTTCCTCCTGCTTGCGCTCGGCCTCGGCCCGCTTGCGTTGCTCTTCGGCACGTTTCGCGGCCGTGCGGCTGTCGGAGCGCAGGGGCACTCTCGGGTTGCTCATCATCCCTCCCCGGGAAGCGGTGCCTTCAAGTTCCAGTGAGCCACCAGCCCGCCCGGATACAGGCCGCCGGCGGCAGTTTGCGAGGGCTCGGCGTGGCAGTGCATCGGGTACTCCCAGTCGGTGGTCCGGGCGTACCAGACCGGATCGAGGGCATCCGGCGGCCGCTTGACCGGGATGATGCAGTCCTTTCGGTCCATCGGTTGCAGCTCCACCACGTCCTCCCACTGCTGCAGCACCACGTGGCCCTGCTTGTCCACGTACCCCTCGCGCCGCGGCCAGTGGTAGTTGTTCCGCCGCACGGTCCACAGGTGGTTCCCGTGGAAGTGGATCTGGTGGTACACGATTCCGGGGTTGATCAGCCGCACCAGCTGGCCGCCGCGGAGGGTGCCGGCCGTGGTGCCTTCGCCGAACTGGCGCACATCGAGCTGCCGCGGATACCCGGAGACCAGGGTTTCCTCGTCGCTGGCCACGTTGAGCGCCTCGTTCCGGGTCATGGCCAGCGACTCGTAGCCGCTGCGCCCGTTGAGCGTGAAGTACCGCGGCACCGCCTTGGTCTGCAGCGGGTCGACGGTGCCGCCGGCGGCCTCGATGGCCGCCCAGTTCGACTCCACCGCGTGGCAGATCCACACCCACTGCCGTTCGAAGCTGGCCCGGCCGGGCGTGATGTCCCACTGGTGCCCGGGATCCATCACCAAGAGCGCGCCGAAGAGCCCGAGGGTCCGCTCGACCGGCGCGTTGGTCGGGTCGCTGTAGATATACGAGCCGGCCGGCGGGCACGGCAGCTCCAGCAGTGCCCTCCCGCCCGGCGCAATCGGACCGGTCCGCGCGTCCTCGTGGCCTGGTCCGACGTCGTGCAGGACAAACTCATGGTCCCTGGCCAGCCGGTTGTGCACCCGGAAGCGGAGCGTCGAACCCACCTCCGCGATGATCGTGCGCGCGGGGAAGTAGCTGGCCCAGTAGTTGCGCCGGATGAAGTACTGCCCGGGGTTCGCCGGGTCCGGGCCGTACGGCTGCGGAGTGCCGCGCGGCGGCAGCGCCGCCCCCAGCGGATAGCTCCGCGACTCCACCAGCCGCCCGTCGGCGGTAAACACCTCGGGCGCCACGGCCAGGCTCGGCGAGGCGTCCCGCAGGCCGGTGGGCCGGTCGCCGAAACCGCGGTGGTAAACCAGCGAGTCGTCCACCATCTTCAGGTAGCCCTCGTTGATGTAGAGGTCCAGCACGCCGGGGACGGGCACGACGGCGGAGGGCCGCGCCCCGGTGGCGACGGCCCGGGCGGGGCTCCTCCGCCCAGCCACGGTCGCCTGGGCCGATGCCGCGCCGCCCAGTCCGCCCAGGGCCAGCGCGCCGAGCCCGGCGGCGGCCCCGTATCTCAGGAAGTTCCAGCGCCCGACGCCGGCTGTCTCCTGGGAATTCTTTGGCATCCGGGGCTGCGCGCCTTCGGTGCCGGTCCCATCCGAGGCAGCGCTGCCTGACGCAGAACTACTCGAGGCTGCGCTCATCGTGCGGCCGTGGTCCGGCTCCGGCACGTGCTCAGCCATGATGTCCGCCCTCGTCCAGCCAGCCGGGCCTGAGCGCCACCCGCGGCAGTTCGAGCCGCAGCGGCGCCGCGTGCAGCCACGGATCCGTAAACTCCGCCGACAAGCGCTGCGAGTCGGCCGGCACCAGGAAGCTGATCCAGAAGCGCTCGGCACTCCAAGCTGCCAGCGCCACGGCCTCCCCGGAGTCCCGGTTGGTCACCGTCGGACCGCCGTCGCCGACCCTCAGCCGCAGCTGCCCGGGGGCGAACAGCACCGCGTCCTCCGAAGCGTTCTGCACCTCCAGCTCCACCAGCAGGTGGTCGCCCCACGTCATGTTCGCCGGTTGTGGCGCCACCGCCATGATCGGGCCGTGGCCGGCGTGCCCGGATCCACCCGCGGCACTCCCCCGGCCTTCCGCCCCGCCGCCCGTAGGCGGCCCCGCCGCAGCGGAGGTCTCCGCGCCCGTGGCGGGGACACCGCCGTCGTACGCCAACCGATGCTGGCGCTCCGCGGACACCAGCCGCACGCTCCCGAACGACGTCTGCACGCCTCCCGACCCGACCGTGCCGGCCTGCAGGTGGCTGGCCGTGAGCAGGCCCGCGCCTCCCGCCACGCCGGCGATGCCGGCCCCAACAAGTACCCCAAAAACACGCCGCGAGAGACCGGACGGCAGGCTCGCGCTGCTGTCCGGCCCCGGCACGACCGCGCTATCCCCATAGAGCGTCGTCATTGCCTTACCGCTTTCCCGCTCCCCCAAACCTGTAGGCACCCATCCTTGCCGGGCGGGCTTGGGAAAAACTGGTGGGATGCGAACGGCCGTGCCACCCCGTCATACTGGGACCATGAGCCTCACAGCCGGTCTCCCTGCCCGCCCGGAGCAGCCGCCCATCGGCCTGCTGCTGGACGTCGACGGCCCGCTTTCATCGACGGTGACCCGGACCGTGCCGGCGGAGATCATCCACTCACTGCTCGTGATGGCCAAACGCGGCTGGCCGATCGTGTTCAACACCGGACGGTCGGACCAGTTCATCAAAGAGCAGGTGATGGAGCCGATGCTGGCCGCCGGGATGCCGCCGGAGGTGCGCTGCTATGCGGTGTGCGAAAAGGGCGCCGTCTGGTTCAGCTTCACGGCGGCCGGCCCGGGCACGATCCATGTGGACCATGCGCTGGCTCCGCCGCAGGAGTTCGCCGCCGAGGTGCGCGAGCTGGTCCGCTCCGGCTATTCAAGCCACATGTTCTTCGACGAAACCAAGCGCGCCATGGTCTCCGTGGAGCAGGTGGTGGGGACGGAAAACCGGGAGTACCGCCAGGTGCAGGAAAAGTTCGACGCCGAGGTGCTGGCTTTGATGTCCAGATTCGGCATGGGTGCCACGCGCCTGGATCAGCACCTGCCGGACAGCGACGACCAGATTGATTACCGGGTGGACCCGAACATCATCGCCACCGACATCGAGTCGGTGCAGCTGGGCAAGGACCTGGGCGCCGAGCGGGCGCTGGAAATGCTGGCCGCGGACGGCGTGGTGCCGCACGCGTGGCGGACGATGGGCGATTCGCGCACCGACTACGCGATGTCCGACCTGCTGCACCACAACGGGCATGCGGTGCTGCACGTGGACGTCCGCCCCGACGACGGGGTCCCGCAGAAGCCGTACCCGGTTCTGACCGCGGCGCACCTGGGCTTCCCAAAGGCCGTGCACGAAGAGGCCGGCGCCGCGTTCCTGCGGACGTGGGCGGCGATCGCGCAGACGTTGTAGGGCTTCCCGCGTTGGCGGTCCCGCCGTCAAGCCGTAACACGGCGAAATACGGGGCGCATTCCACGCCGATTCCGGCCGCGAGTCAAGCGAAACTGTGCCGCCGCAGCAAAACGTAACGTCCGTAACAATTGACTCCGGGCCCGATGCTAGTCTGCCTTCCATGAACGCACTTCAGGGGAGCATTCCAGTACTCGACATGAGCACCGCCCGCCTTGCGGACGGCAGCTTCAACCCGGTCTTCATCGACCAGTTGCGCGACGCCGCGCACCGCGTCGGGTTCTTCCAGATCACCGGTTACGGCGCCGCCGAGGGCCAGGTAGCGGAGCTCTTCGACGCGATGAAGCGCTTCTTTGACCTGCCGCTGGAAGAGCGGCTGAAGCTGGACAACCGAAACTCCCCGCAGTTCCGCGGCTACACCCGCATGGGCACCGAGCGGACCCAGGGCCGCGCCGATGCCCGCGAGCAGCTGGACTACTCGCCCGAGAGCGAGCCGGTGGCCGACTACCCCGAGGACCAGAAGTACTGGCTGCTGCGCGGCCCGAACCAGTGGCCGGATGCCGTGCAGCCCGACCTGCGCGAGAAGGCCATGGCCTGGGCCGAGCTGATGTCCACGGTGGGCCATGACCTGCTCTCGGCCATCGGCGTCGGGCTGGGCCTGCCGGAAGACTACTTCGACGAGCCGTTCGCCGGCACCCCGCACTGGATGGGCAAGCTGGTGCACTACGTGGGCGGCGTGGTGGAGGAAGCCGGCGACCAGGGCGTGGGCGTGCACGCCGACTACGGCTTCGTCACCCTGCTGCTGCAGGACATGGTGGGCGGGCTCGAGGTGCGGCCGCCGGAGTCCGATGAGTGGCTGCCGGTCGAGCCGATCGAGGGTGCCCTGGTGGTGAACCTGGGCGAAATGCTCGAGGTCGCCACTGACGGCTACATCACCGCCACCGTCCACCGCGTGCAGGCTCCGCCGCCCGGCGTGGACCGCTACTCGGTGCCGTTCTTCTGGTCGCCGCGCCTGGATGCCGTGATCGACCCGGTCCCGCTGCCGGACGAGCTCAAGGCCGAGTCCCGCGGCCGCACCGACGACCCGACCAATCCGATGCTCTCCAGCTTCGGCGCCAACATGCTCAAGGGCCGGCTGCGCGCCCACCCGGACGTGACCGAGAAGTTCTATCCGGAGCTGCTCGCCAAGAAGTAGGCGCGGCAGGTCGCCGGGGGGCTGGGGCTCCGGCCCGCCAATTCCGGGCCCCAAGACTCCGGGCCGCCGGTTCCGGGCCGCCGGCTGATGTTTCCCATGGTGTGTGCGGCGCTCGGCGTCGCACAACCCATTCTTCTCGGTGCGGGCTCTGCCCACCCGGTGCGCGCCCGTTCGCGCTCGCCCATAATGGGCTGTGTGGGCAACATCCTGACCCGCTGGCGCGAAGAACTGCGGGGCACATTTTCCGGGCAGAGCGACACGATCCCGCAGTGGGAGCTGGACTTGGAGAAAGGCGACGACGCGGGCTATTTCGCGCCCGATTCGGCCGTCTGGGCGGTTCACGGCTCGATGCATACTCTGGTTGCCGGCATCCGTTCGCTGCTTACCCAGACGCTGCATCCCGGCGCG
Organism: Arthrobacter sp. MDT2-34-1; assembly: GCF_059091365.1. NCBI lineage: Bacteria > Bacillati > Actinomycetota > Actinomycetes > Micrococcales > Micrococcaceae > Arthrobacter > Arthrobacter sp. MDT2-34-1. The sequence goes on along the minus strand of NZ_JBNHGO010000003.1, from coordinate 209,127 downwards.
CTGGCCGGCGTGCATGACTTCTCCGCCTACCGGGATGATCCGCTGCGGCGCCTGGCCAATACCATCCGGTGGATTTTCACCGTCACTTACGGCGACACCGCGGCGGCCCGCTCCGCCTGCGACCATGTGTTGCGCCTCCATGAACGCGTCCGCGGAACCTACACCGACTCGGCCGGCGGACAGCAACCGTACTTTGCCAACGACCCCCACCTGTTGCGGTGGGTGCACCTGACCTTCACGGACGCCTTCGTCACCGCGCACCTTGCCTACTGCCGACGGTTTCCGGGTGGTCCGGACCGCTATGTGGCCGAATGGGCCAAGGCCGGCGAGCTCATGCAGGTCTCGGACCCGCCCCGCACTTATGCGGAACTGCGCGCCCAACTGGCCGGCTTCGCCCCGGAGCTAGCCGCGTCGCCCACCATGGAGGAGACGGTCGCGTTTGTCAGGCGGCCCCCGCTGCCCCGCTCGCAACGGCTGGGTTACCGCATCCTGTTCGCCGCCGCCGTCGAAACGCTTCCCGAGGAGCACCGCCGCCTGCTGGGGCTGCGCCCGACCACTCCCCTGCCGCTGCGGGTCCTCATCAAGCCCGCCACCCGGCTCGTCCTAAGCGTCGTCCGGCTGGGGCTGAGCAAGACCGGGCCGAGCGAAGCCGCGGCGCGCCGCCGCCTCGCCCGGCTCGGGCAGCAGGCCTGACGGAGGACCCTGATAATAACTTCCCATGTTTCAAACGGGCCCTTGAACAGACCCGCAGGCCAGGGGCTTTTGGGTTCTCCGAAACGTGGGAAGTTAGGGCTATACATGGGCAGATGCTGACCGATCCGCGGCTGGTTAGCCGGTAAGAACCCCTCGTCCGGCCGTGCGCTGCGCCTCGCGACCGGCCGTGCGCTGCGCCTTCGCGACCGCCCGCGCGCTGCGCCTTCGCGACCGACCGGCATGGCGCTGCGCCTTTATAATCGGCCTTGCGCTTCAACGCCAGCGGCCCCGGTCTGCAGTGCAGATCGGGGCCGCTGGGTCTGGCGGAGGATGGGGGATTTGAACCCCCGAGGGCGTGAACCCAACACGCGTTCCAGGCGTGCGCCATAGGCCGCTAGGCGAATCCTCCAGATGCTTGCTCACAAGAGCAGATACCAGAGTACCCGAAAGCGGCCCCATGTGCCGAATCGGCAGGAGTGCAGGAAAGTGGGCGCGGGAGTCCAGAAAGCTGGGGCCGAGGACTCCAAGGGGGCCGGGGCGCGGGAATCCAGGGAGCCGAATTCGGGAGTCCATGTACCTCAACCCAAGCCTCTAAGGGGCCTGAGGTTGGGCGACCTGGCCTCCTCCAGAGACGGCCGCCACCCCTTCTGTACGGGCCCAAAAATCGAATCCGAGACCGCGCGGGTAACACCGCCGTTTAGCTCTGGAAGGCTGCGACCGGCAGTGGCAAACTTACGCCATGGGTGAGGTGAGGGGCTGGGGGCAGCCCCTTTTCTAAGGGGACTAAACAACATGGCCACCGGTACAGAGTCAGCGGTAGGCAGCGTGCCACCGGCACGCATTGTGGACTGGCTGCTGGCCGGGGATGCGTCAATCCGGTTCCAGACCCTGCGTGATCTCTGCGACGCGCCCGGAGGCGAAGTGGCGGCCGCGCAAGCCCAAATCGCCGACTCCGGCTGGGGTGCCCTGCTGCTCGAGGCGCAGGATTCGGACGGCAGCTGGGGCGGCGGCCTCTACAACCCCAAATGGACCTCCACCATGTTCACCCTGCTGCTGCTGCATTGGCTCGGACTCGCCCCGGGGCACCCGCAGGCCGTGGCCGGCTGTCGGAGGCTGCTGGACGGGGCAGAGTACTTCGACGGCGGGCTGACCTACGGCCGGCACCAGGACCGGGCCGAGAACTGCGTCACGGCCATGGCTGTGCTGGTCGGCTCCGAGCTGGGCCAGCGACTCGGCGGCGATCCACGGATCGACAAGGCAGTGTCGTGGCTGCTGGCCGAGGAACTGGACGACGGCGGTTGGAACTGCGAGCCCCACAGCTCACCGACCAAGCACGCCTCGTTCCACACCACCATCAGCACGTTGGAGGCGCTGGCTGCCTACCGGCACAGCGGCGGTGCGATCAAGGTGGAGGTCGCCGAGGCACGCGGCCGCGAATTCCTGCTGATGCATTCGCTCTACCGGTCACACCGGACCGGGGCCGTGGCGCATCCTTCGCTGTCCCAGTTCCGGTTCCCGCCGCAGTGGCACTACGACATCCTGCGCGGCCTCGAGTACTTTCGGGCCGAGGGCTGCCCGCACGATGACCGGATGTCGCCCGCCATCAATGTAGTGGCCCACGGACGGCGCAGCCCGGGCAACTGGGGCGGGTACCGCCCGTATCCGGGGCGGATGTGGTTCCGCTGGACGGCAGAGGACATCGGCCGCTGGGCCACGCTGCGGTGCTCCCGCGTGCTGCGCTGGTGGGATGCTCCCGACCCCGTTCCCGACTCCGCCGCCGGCTCCCCGACGACCCCCGGCGGGTGACGGGCGCCTGATTTCGGGCCGCCGTCCGACGTCAGGTAGACTGTTCGTCGGCCCCTCATGCGGTGTCATCCTGTGAACTCCCCCAGGACCGGAAGGTAGCAAGGGTAAGCGGGCTCTGTCAGGTGCATGAGGGGTCTTTACTTACCCCCATGCTGCCTATCCCCAGCCCGGCCGCTCCGGCGTGCACCGGCCCAGTTTCAACCGATAGGGTTTGATCGTGAGTACAGCCCTTTACCGTCGCTACCGCCCGGACACTTTCGCGGACGTTATCGGGCAGGAACACGTCACCCATCCGCTGATGGCGGCGCTGCAGAAGAACCGCGTCAACCACGCGTACCTGTTCTCCGGCCCGCGCGGCTGCGGCAAGACCACCTCGGCCCGCATCCTGGCCCGCTGCCTGAACTGCGCGGAGGGCCCCACCCCCACCCCTTGCGGCACCTGCGACTCCTGCGTCGAGCTCGGCCGCGGCGGACCCGGCAGCCTCGACGTCATCGAGATCGACGCCGCATCCCACGGCGGCGTGGACGACGCCCGCGACCTGCGCGAGCGGGCCACCTTCGCCCCGGTGCGCGACCGCTACAAGATCTTCATCATCGACGAGGCCCACATGGTCACGTCGGCCGGCTTCAACGCCCTGCTCAAGATCGTCGAAGAGCCGCCGGAACACATCAAGTTCATCTTCGCCACCACCGAGCCGGACAAGGTCATCGGCACCATCCGCTCCCGGACCCACCACTATCCTTTCCGGCTGGTCCCGCCGGAACCGCTGATGCAGTACCTGGAACTTCTGTGCCGGCAGGAGAACGTTCCGGTTGCTCCGGGCGTCCTCTCGCTCGTGATCCGGGCGGGCGGCGGTTCGGTCCGCGACTCGCTCTCCGTGCTGGACCAACTGATGGCAGGCGCCGGACCCGACGGGCTGGACTATGAACTGGCCGTTTCCTTGCTCGGCTACACGCACGCCTCCCTGCTGGACGACGTCGTCGACGCCTTCGCCGCGGGCGACGCGTCCACCGTGTTCAGCGCAGTGGACCGCGTGGTGCAGACCGGCCACGATCCGCGCCGCTTCGTCGAGGATTTGCTCGAGCGCTTCCGCGACCTGATCATCGTGCGCGCCATGCCGGAAAGCGCCCAGGCGATCCTGCGCGGCGTCCCGGAAGACCAGATCGCCCGGATGCAGACCCAGGCCAACCAGCTGGGCGCGTCCGAGCTCTCCCGGGCCGCGGACATCACCAACCAGGCGCTGACCGAGATGACCGGCGCCACCTCCCCGCGCCTGCACCTTGAACTGCTGTGCGCGCGGATCCTGCTGCCCGCCGCCGACCAGGGCGAGCAGGGCGTCGCGGCTCGGGTGGACCGGATCGAGCGCCGGCTCAGCTACGGCGGGGCCCCGGTTTCCGCACCGGCAGCCGGCCAGGCGCAGGCGCCCGCCGTGCACGCCGCCGCAGAGCCCCCGCTCTCCGGGCCCGAAGCCGCGCGCGCCGCGCTCCGGGGAGCCAACGCGCAGAAGGCCGAGCCCGCCCGCCCGGACGCCGAGCGCCTCACTCCCCCGCGGGTGAGCACCACCGACTGGCCCCGCGAAGACCAGCAGGGTCCCGCCTCCCCCGCCGCCAACAACTCCCAAACTTCAGGCCAGCCTGCCCAACAGCACGACGGCGGAGCTCCCGCTGCCTCCGGGGGTACGGCACCTGCGGCGGCGGGGACTTCCGGATCTCCGGATGGGACCGGCACCGCGGCCGCAGCCGAGGCCGGCACCCAAACTCAAGCGTCTCCCGCCCAGCCGCCTTCCGCTCCGGCATCCGCCAAGGATTCCAGCCGTCCGACCGTCCCGTCGTCGGTGTTCGGGAATCCGCGGGACGGCGGCAGGCAGGACGCCGGCGTGCAGGTCCCCTCCGATGCGGCCGGCCAGCAGAACGCTGCTGCCGGCTCCTCCGGCGAAAGCGCGGCCGACTGGGGTGGCACCTGGGGCGCCATGCCGGAGCCGGCTCCGACACCCGAAGCCCGGCGCCCCGCCCCGCCGGCCGGAGACCACGCCCGTGGATCGGGCCAGCCGGCTCAATCTCCCCGGAATACGGCAGTGCCGGCAGCGGCAGCCAACGAGCAGCCGCAGGCACAGGGCCAGCCGGCGCGGCAGCCCGGCTCGTATCCGCAGGCACCGGCAGCACCGCAGGCTCCGGCCCGCCCGGAACCGGTGACACCACAGGCGCAGGCCCCGGCCCCGGCCCAGCCGCCGGCCCGACCGGAACCGGTTGCACCACAGGCACCGACCCCGGGACAACAGGCTCCGGCGCGTCCGGAACAGGCCGCACCGCCGGCGCACGCTCCTCGTCAGGGCCAGTCCGGCCCCCAGGCGTCCGGGCAGATCGAGATGATCCGCCGCGCCTGGCCGGAGATCCTGACCACGCTCAGCGGCATCCGCAAGGTGACGTGGATGAACGTCAGCACGAATGCCTCGCCGCTCAGCCTCGACGGCACGGCGCTGACGCTCGGCTTCAAGAACCAGGGGTCCGCCACCAACTTCAACAACGGCGACCACGCGGACAACGTGCGCCAGGCCATCCAGCAAGTGCTCGGCATCGACCTGCAGATACAAACCGTCGAAGACGCGTCGGTGACAGCGGGTGAGTCAAACCCAAAAGTACCTACTAGCCGGCCGCAGCCGGCAGACGGAGGTTGGTCCGCCAACACCGCTGCGGTAGGTGCGCCCGCGCCGGTTTCAGGACAGGTTGTTGGGCAATCTGATCATCGGCAGTCGGCACAGGCCGCAGCCGGGATGGCTGGCTCGGGCTCGGCGCCTTCTCCGTCTTCGGCTGCACCGGCGATGCCGGCCGACCCGGCCGGGTCGGAGATGTCGACTGGCTCCGCAACGTCCGGCTTGTCCGGTGGTTCTGCGATGTCGGGGGGATCCGGTGTATCCCCTGCCTCGGCTGTTTCCGGTCCGTCTGCCCCCAGCGGGGTCTCCGCGTCCACCGGCCTTTCAGCCGCAAGCGGGATGTCGGCGGCCACCGCCGCCTCGGCCCACAGCAGTCCCTCCGCGGACTCAAGCCTCTCGGCTCCCACCGCCGCTTCGGCCCCAAGCGGCATGTCCGCGGGCTCAAGCCTCTCGGCGCCCACCGCCGCCTCAGCCCCAAGCGGCATGTCCGCGGGCTCTAGCCCCTCGGCACCCAGCGCTACCTCCGCCGCGTCGGGGGCATCAGCCCCCAGCGGCTTCTCCGGGGCCACCGCAGCGTCAGCGCCGTCGGCCGAATCGCCGAACAGCGCCTCCGGCAACGGCCAGCGGCCGCCTGCCCTGCCCGGGGAGAAGCCGGTGTTTGCGAAGCTGGCCGAGCGGATGGCCGCCCCGGGGGCTCCCACCGCTGTCCCCGTGGCAGCCGGTGCGCCATCGGCCTCGAACCACTCCGGCTCGGGGCTGGCCGGCTTCCCCGCCCCCGCCCCCACAGCACCCGCAGCTCCAACAGGTCCAGCAGCTCCTGCCTCTCCAGCAGGGGGAATCCCCGGGGCTGCCGCCCCACCGAACAGCCAGCCCGCCGGCGCCCTGTCGGCACCACCAAGCACTCCCGCCCCCTCCGCCCCGGCACAGGCTTCTCCGTACGACGACATCCCGTACGCGAACGACGAACCACCCGCCGAGGAATGGGAAACGACGCCGGACCGGCAGATGCCTGGGCAAAAGCGCAGCCGCTACCAGCAGTTGCTGGACCAGGCGAAGGCCACACGGGCGACATCGGCCGCCGCGGCGCCGTCCCCGGCAGCCCGTGACCTAAACTTGAAGTACGTCGAGGACATCCCCAGCGAAGACGACGAGGCCATCGAAGATTCCGGACTGGTGGGCCGCGCTGCCATTGAAAGGCTCCTCGGCGGACGCCTGATCGAGGAACGAAGCCTCGACGGTTCCTAACCGCCCGCGGAGATTGAAGGTTCAGTGTACGAAGGTGCTGTCCAGGAGCTGATCGACGAGCTCGGCCGCTTGCCTGGAATCGGCCCGAAGTCCGCCCAACGCATCGCGTTCCACATCTTGGAGTCCGATCCGGCCGACATGAAGCGGCTCGTTGACGCCGTCACCCACGTCAAGGAGCGGGTGAAGTTCTGCTCCATCTGCGGGAACGTCTCCGAACAGGACACCTGCAACATCTGCCGCGACCCGCGCCGGGATCCGACGGCCATCTGCGTGGTGGAAGAGTCCAAGGACGTCATCGCGATTGAGCGCACCCGGTCCTTCAAGGGCCGCTACCACGTGCTCGGCGGCGCCATCAATCCAATTGGCGGCGTGGGTCCGGAGCAACTGCGCATCCGCGAGTTGCTCGGCCGCCTCTCGGACGGACAGATCGAGGAAATCATCATCGCCACCGATCCGAACCTTGAAGGCGAGGCGACGGCGACCTATCTGGGCCGCATGCTCAAGACCATCGGCATTCCCGTCAGCCGATTGGCGTCCGGCCTGCCGGTGGGAGGCGACCTCGAGTACGCGGACGAAGTTACACTGGGCCGCGCCTTCGAAGGCCGCCGCATGCTCACGTAGCAAAGCGGCGGCCCAGCCACGCGGTGCGTCGCGCGAGTCGGACGCAGGCCAGGCACCGTCGTCGTTATTACCCTGGCCGGTCATACTGCCCGCCCCATTCTCCGCCCTAACCACTACGGCGCTAGAATGGCGGTTGCCGCGCGGTGCGCAGCCGGGATGCGTGGCAGCAAATCCATGAGCCCGCATGCGCGCCCTGGCGGCCGCGGTCCGGGCCCCAACCCAGGAGTTGTTTAGAGAACACATGAGCCTGATAGTGCAGAAGTTTGGCGGTTCCTCAGTATCGGACGCGGAGGGGATCAAACGCGTGGCACAACGCGTGGTCGACACCCAGGCCGCCGGCAACCAGGTTGTCGTCGTCGTGTCCGCCATGGGAGACACCACCGACGAACTGCTGGATCTGGCCAACCAGGTCTCCTCCAGCAGCAGCAGTGCCCGCGAAATGGACATGCTGTTGTCCGCCGGCGAACGCATCTCGATGTCGCTGCTGGCCATGGCCATCCAGGAATTCGGCTCCAGGGCCCAGTCCTTCACCGGCAGCCAGGCCGGCATGGTCACCGACGCCATCCACGGCAGGGCGCGGATTATCGACGTCTCGCCGCACCGGGTGATGACGACCATCGAAAAGGGCGAGATCGCCATTGTCGCCGGCTTCCAAGGCATCAGCCGGGAGAGCAACGACATCACCACGCTGGGCCGCGGCGGTTCGGACACCACCGCGGTGGCGCTGGCGGCGGCCCTGGGCGCCGACGTCTGCGAGATCTACACTGACGTGGACGGCATCTACACCGCCGATCCGCGGGTGGTGCACACCGCCCGCAAGATCGACGCCATCTCCAGCGAGGAGATGCTGGAAATGGCGGCCTCCGGCTCCAAGATCCTGCACCTGCGCTGCGTCGAGTACGCCCGCCGCTTCGGCGTGAAGCTGCACGTGCGCTCGTCCTTCAGCACGAACGAGGGAACCTGGGTACTGCCCAACCCCGACGACAAGATCAAGATTCAAGAGGGAGAACCCTTGGAACAGCCCATCATCTCCGGCGTTGCCCACGACCGCTCCGAAGCCAAGGTCACCATCCTGGGCGTGCCCGACATCCCCGGCAAGGCCGCGGAAATCTTCGGTATCGTCGCCGGCGCGCACTCGAACATCGACATGATCGTGCAGAACATCTCCACCCGCGGGACCGGCAAGACGGACATCTCCTTCACGCTGCCCATGGTGGAGGGCAAGGAAGCCCTGGAGGCACTCAACGCGGCCCAGGACGTGGTGGGCTTCGAGGGCATTCTCTACAACGAAAATGTCGGCAAGCTCTCGCTGATCGGCGCGGGCATGCGCTCCAACCCCGGCGTCTCCTACAAGTTCTTCGAAGCCCTGCACAAGGCCGGCGTGAACGTGGACATGATCTCCACCTCCGAGATCCGCATCTCGATTGTCACACACGCCGATCTGCTGGACACCGCGGTCCGCGCTGTCCACGCGGCATTCGACCTGGACACCGATGAGGAAGCCACGGTCTACGGCGGCACCGGCCGCTGACGCCGCGGGGCGGAACCGGAGAGGGGCTGTCAGCAGTTGGCTGGCAGCCCCTCTTCGTGTGTCAGGCCTTGCGCGGCTTGCGGTAGGCGTACCTTGCGCGGCCTCATCGCGTACCAGCCTTGCGCGGCCTGGTCATGTGCCGGGCCTTGCGCGGCCTCGTCGCGTGTCAGGCCTTGCGCGGCTTGCGGTAGGCGTAGGCGTGGCCGGGACCGCGCTCCACTTCGATCTCGGCCAGTTGTTCCTCCGCCGCTTTCTCCGCCGCGTCGTGCCGGTGCACCACCGGGGTGTCGGCTTCGATGCGATCGGCAGGGCCCCAGACCTTCGCCGCCTTCTCCGTGGCTCGCATGAAGCGGTCCATGAAACGCCGATTTCCAGCCATCTGAATCACCTTCTTGCTCAGAAGAATCCGTGGCATCAGTTTAACGAGGCCCGGTACGGAAGAACAGGGCGGGGCTAGGCCGGCTTCTTCGGCACGATGTAGGTGCTGCCGTCCGCCCGGGTGACCGTTTCCCACTGCGACGCTTCGGCCTCGCGCTGCTGGAGCAGCGCCTTGTTCTCCTCGGTCATGGGATGGTCGACGCCGCTTTTCTGGGCCGGGCCGAAGACGATGCGGAACTTGCCGGTCGCCCGCATGAACGCGTTGACGCGGGACTTCTTCTCGGTCATGGGCGTGATCCTTCTTCCGGTGCCCGGTGGACTCTGGTGGGCATGCAACCCCATAATAAGGCACGAACAATTAGCGCACGAACTGATGGATGGTGATGGCCGTGACAGCCACAGCGGGGACGACGGACGATCTGCTGCTGGAGCACCAGTTGTGCTTCGCGCTGTCGGTGGCGTCGCGCAGCGTGGTGGCCTCCTACAAGCCGGTGCTGGAGAAGCTGGGCCTCACGCATCCGCAATACCTGATGATGCTCGCCCTCTGGGAGCAGAGCCCGCGGATGGTTAAGGACCTGTCCGAGGCGCTGCAGCAGGAACCCGCCACCCTGTCCCCCATGCTCAAGCGGCTGGAGCAGGCCGGCCTGGTGACCCGGGAGCGGGTGGAAGGCAACGAGCGGGCGCTGGCCGTGGGGCTGACCGCTGCCGGCCAGGCGCTGCGGGAGGAGGCACTGGCCGTGCCTGGAACCATGCTGGCGCGCCTGGGGCTTGAACGCGAGCAGTTGCGCGAACTGAACGCCTCGATGCATGCGCTGATCAAGGCCGCACGGGAAGCCAAGGACTAGCGACAACGCACGGAGCCGCCGGAAGATCCGGCGGGAGGGTGGCCGGTGGTTGTATCCACCGGCCACCCTCCCGCTTGTTCAGGTGCTGTCAGCGGCCGGGGCCGCCGGCGCCGTTAGCGGCCGGAGCGCTGCCCGGGCTGCTCCGAGGCACTGCCGTCGACTATCACGGCCGTACCTTCAGCTGCCGGCGCCTGCGCCGTGGCGCCGTTGCCGGAGACGTTGACCGTCACCGCCGTGGCCGCGCCGTCGCCGAACTTGACCAGACCTACCCAGCTGCCGGCCGCCAGGCCGGACCAGGCGGCGGTCACCGTGCCGGTCTCGCCGTTGGCCAACTGCAGCGGATCCGGGCTGACCGCCAGGTTGCCGGCGTCACCGCTCAGCGCCACCGTGTCGATGGTCCCCTTGCTGGCCTTGCCGTCCGGGCTGCTGTACAGGTGCGCGATGGCGTAGTAGGTGCCCGGGGCCGGATTGTTGATGGCCAGGGACTCGCTCGCCGACGCCGTGGCCGCCGAGATCACGGTACCCGCGGGGGTGTAGACATACAGATCCCAGTCCGCCCCCGGGTCGGCCGCGGTGATGGAGAACTGCGCCAGCGTGGCTCCTGCCGGGACCGCCTGCGGCGCGTATCCGGTGCTGCCGTTGGAACCGATCACGGCGGGCTGGCCGGGGACCTTCTCCACCGCGGTGGCGTTGGCCTTGGCCAGGCCCTCGACCGCGAGGTCGATCGGCGAGTTGGTGCCCGAGGTGACCTCGATCGTGCCGGTGCCGTCGCCGCCGTCGGAAGCGAACGCCACGCTGGCAGGGGCCACCGCGGTGACCGGCCGGACGGCGATGGGCGACGCAACCGAGTGCTGCCCGCCGGCGCCCTTGCCCTCTTCCGTCCAGACCAGCTCACCCATGGTGAACTGATCCAGCGGGGCAGCCGCGTTCTCGAAGGTGACCTTGAACGTGCGTTCCTGGCCGGCCTTCTTGAAGGTCAGCTTGGCGGGCGAGACCTTCACGTTCACGCCCGGCAGGTCCACGTCCGCCGAGTAGGTGCCGGGCTTCAGGGCGGTGAGCGTGCGCTCCACGGTGACCTTGCCGGCCAGCTTCCCGAGGGCAAACGACGGCACGTTGATGTCCTTGGACTCGACGGTGTCCCGCTTCTTCAGGCCCAGATCCAGGCCTGTGCCCTGGATGAATCCGAGCCAGTCGTTGATATCGGCATCGTAGGCCAGGCCGGGATCGCCCATCCGGGCGGTATCCACGTGGCCGGCGCCGGTGGCGAAGCGGTCTTCGTTCACCGAGCCGTCCTCCGTGACGAGGTCGCCGGCGGTGGTCATCATCGCCGACTTCACGGTGGCCGGGGACCACTTGGGGTTCTTGGCCAGCAGCAGCGCGCCGAGGCCGGCTACGTGCGGCGCGGCCATCGAGGTGCCGGACATGAAGCCGCTGGTCTCGCCGCCAACCACCGGGGAAACTCCGGCGAGGACGTTCACGCCGGGGGCCGCGACGTCCGGCTTCAGCAGGTTCGAGTCCACCGCCGTGGACGGACCGCGCGAGGAGAACTCGGCAACCTGCGGGACCGGGCTCTGCGGCAGCCCCGTGGTGTCACGGTCGCGCAGCGCCGCGGTCAGCGACGGGTCCGCGGCGACCTTGTCCTTGATGGACGGGTCGTCGATGTGCACGGTGGGGACGGCATGCAGGTCCAGGTCGAGCGACCCGGGGGTCACGTTGACGAGCACCATGCCGACACCGCCGGCCTGCTCGACGGCGACCGATTTGTCCGCGCGGGCGATCACGCCGCGGTCGCAGATGACGATCCTGCCTTCGACCTTGGCCGGATCAAGCTTGCCGGGGTAGCACAAGCGTGCTTCGTCACCGGTGGCGCCGGCCGCACCGGCCTGCGCGGAAAGGATCAGCGCGGTCTGCGGAACCTCGCGGTTCATGATGGACGTGCCGCGGTACTTGGTGCCGTCCGAGAGTTCCACGGTGCCCTGCAGTTCGTTGGAGAACGTGCTGGCGGCCACAGTGGTCACCCAGGGCGCGCTGTGGTTGACGGTGGCGGGAGCCGGACCCGCGTTGCCGGCGGAGGCGGAAACGAAAACGCCCACCTCGGCCGCGCTCAGGAACGCCACCGACACCGGGTCCAGGACGGAGTTGTTGTTGCCGGAGATGGAGTAGTTCAGCACGTCGACGCCGTCGAGGATGGCCTGCTCGATCGCGGACACGGAGGCCGAGGTGTAGCAGCCGCCGGTGGCGTCGTCGTTGTCCTCCCAGCAGATCTTGTAGACGGCCACCTTGGCGGCGGGAGCCACGCCGTTGCCGGTGCCGAAGTCGCGGCCGTCAACGGTCTGCGTCACGCCGCTGTTGCCGGCGGCCGTGGTGGCGGTGTGGGTGCCGTGGCTGGCGATGTCCAGCGGGGAGATGGACTCCTGCGGATGCCGGTCTTCCGGCGGCACATAGGCCAGGAAGTCGTCGGCGTAGTAGCGGGCGCTGAGCACCTTGGAGTTGCATTCGGTGCCGTCGAAGCCGGAGCCTTCCTGGCCCGGCTGGCATTCGCCCAGGAAGGTGCTGCCGTCTGCCTTGAGCATGGCGATCTTGCCGTCCGGCGTCAGGTAGGGTTCGCCGACCTTGGCCTTGCCGGTCAGCGGCTTGACCTCCTCGCCAGCCAGGAAGTCGCTGTCCGGGTAGTAGCCGGTGTCGATCACGCCGACCACGGTTCCCTTGCCGGCGTTCTGTGCGCCGCCATACTGTTCGGCCCAGACGCCGTTGCCGCCGGGCAGGTCCAGGAAATCGGTGCTGGAGTAGTCCGGGTGGTGCTGCTCGTCCGGAGCTACCGCCGCCACGCCCGGCTTTTTGGCCAGCTCGGCCGCCTGCAGCCCGGTCAGCTCCGCCGCGAAGCCGTTCACCGCCGTCGTGAAGCTCTTCCCGATCTTGACGCCCTGGGAGGCGGCGACGTCGTTCTGCTGCTCCTGCAGGTGTGCCCGGTACTTCTTGGCGTGGGCGCTGTTTCCATTCAGCTTTTCGCCCGGCGCGGGCTTCGTTGCCGCGATGCCGGACACGCCGCCCTCATAGGTGGCCAGCGGATCGCCGGAGAGCATCACGATGTAGCGGCCGTCCTCGTAGACGGCCTGCTGCCCGTCCGGATTCGATGTGATGGTGCGGGCGAGGTCGGCGGGTGCGGCCGCCGCCGGGCCGGCGAGCCCGGAGAGGATCAGCGGTATCCCCAGTGCGAGTGCCGCGGCAGAGCGCAATCCCTGCCGGTGCACAAAGCTGCTGCTTTGCTGTGTCATGAGAAGGAAATGCCTTTCATCCGGTGGGCGCGACCGCTTTGGTCGGCCCGCAGACGCAGCCGAATGCCTATCCTGCAGGCCGTGCGGCCGCAGGGTATTGGATTTCCCCGGCGTGCGAGGCCGGCCCCATCCCCATCTGTGACAACAGCCACATTGGTGCGTCTGTGGGATCAAAGTACCGCACCGGAAGGTCTGAAAGAACCGTTTCACCCTTCTTGGGTGCGCCGCCGCGGAAATTCCCTGCGCGTACTTCCCTGCCGGGGCCGGCGGTGCTATAAGCCGGGTGCCAATCTGACGCGGCGGCTGGGACAATGGAACCATGGCGCCGCAGGTTCTCCTCGACCGGCTCCGGGTGCTCGAACCGGAGCAGTGGCTGCCGCGCGCCCGGGCCCACGGCGAGCGCGCCGAGCGCTTCATCCAGCCCTACCTGCAGCGCCGCTCGGCCGGGCTGAAACACCCGGTGGAAGACTTCCTCTTCACGTATTACAGCCTGAAGCCGGGGCAGCTGGCGCGTTGGCATCCCGGCGCGGGCGTGGTGTTGACCGGCGCCGACGCCGGCGAGCGCCGCGGGTGGAAGTTCTACAGGGCGCTGACCGCCGCCGAGTGCCGCACCGCGGGTGTGGGGCACGACGCCGATGCCGTCACGTTCGACGCCGAAGCCTTCCTGGCGGCGCGTGGAACGGCGGTGGCGTTTTCGCGGGAAATCCTGGCCGGCGCCGCGTCGCGGCCGGCCCGGTTCGGCTGCTTCGGACTGCACGAGTGGGCCATGGCCTACAAGTCACGGCTCAACGGCGTCCGGCACGACTACCTGGAGCTGCGGCTCGGCGCGGAGGGAACGGACCAGGTGGTGGAGGGCAGCCGGATCAACTGCTCGCACTTCGACGCCTTCCGGTTTTACACGCCGCAGGCCGTACCGCTGAACACGCTGCAGCCCACCCGGGAAAACCAGCGGCAGATGGAACAGCCCGGCTGCCTGCACGCCAACATGGACCTGTACAAGTGGGCGTACAAGCTGGCCCCGGCGCTGCCCAGCGAACTGGTGATGGACTGCTTCGAGCTGTCCTGGCGGATCCGCGAGCTGGACATGCGGGCCTCGCCCTACGACCTCTCGGGCTGGGGCTACGAACCGGTCAGGATCGAGACCACCGAGGGCCGCGCCCAGTACGTGGCGGCCCAGCGGGCGTTTGCCGAGGAGGCGCAGGCGCTGCGCCTCCGGCTCCTGGAAGCCCTGGACGTGCTGGAGGCACTGGATGTGCTCAAGGCACCTGATGTGCAGGACCGTGGGACGGAGGGGAACTCGTCGTCGCACCCTGCGGCCGCGCGTCGCTCCGCTCCGGGAAACATTCGAACGGAGGACTGACCATGGCCGTTGAGGCGGAGCGTCCAGGGCGGCGGCGGGCCCGTTGCCGCCAAGCGGCGGTGCTCCTTTCCTGCCTGCTCTTCCTGCCCTGGCTGGCGGCCTGCGGCCAGGGCGACCAGCCGCAGCCTTCCCCCGGCATCGCCGTTCCCGCTTCCCCGGGCGACGGCGGGACCCCTTCCCCATCGGAACCCGCTCCCTCGGGACCCCCGACGTCGGAATCCCCGACGGACGACCAGAAAGGCGTGGCCGTGGATGCCGAACTGTCCATCATGCTGACCTCCGCCGACAGCACCTCGCGGTTTGAGCAACTGCTGGTGTGCCGGGATTCCCATCCCGCCGAAGGCTCCACGGTCAGGGACCCGGAGGGCGCTTGCGCGGCGCTGGCCAAGCACGGGGACAAGGTCTTTTTCGAACTGCCCGATCCCAACCGCCTCTGCACCCAGCAATACGGCGGTCCGCAGCAGGCCCACGTCACCGGCACCTTCAACGGCCGCGAGGTTAACAAGCACTTCTCCCTCACCGACGGGTGCAAGATCTCCGAGTGGAACGCCATGGCCGCGTTGCTGGGCGGCCGCGCCGGCGAAGTTTAGTGCCGACCTGGTCAGCGCCGCCGTGGCCGCCCGGGTCAGCGGCGTCGTGGCCGACCGGGTCAGCGCCGGCCGTCGCGCATGACTTCGCTCACGCGGCGGTCAAGATCCCGGCGTGCGGCTCGGGCGGCCCGCCGGTCGTCGCGCTTCTTCCGAATGACCATCCGCCCGAGGCCGCCCAGCACGACGGCGGCCAAGATGGGCAGCAGCATGGACTGCGGCTTCTCCGTCATGAAGCCCATGCTACGAGCCCCGCTGGCCGACGGCACGGTTTTGCCGGGATCCGCCGTCGTCGTCCCGTAAAATCAGCGCCCCGCGATGCCGGTAGAATAGTGCTGCAAGCTCGCGGAGCGCTGGGTCAGCGTGAGACGGCACCAATTGTTGGATTGACACTGCACTGAGTTCCGCGCGCCTCGCTTCGTTTGAAGAGCACAATCCAAGCACAGGAGTGGCCGGATGCCCCGGATCGTTGTTGATGTCATGCCCAAGCCCGAAATCCTTGATCCGCAGGGCAAAGCCATTGCCGGCGCGCTGAACCGCTTGGGCCTGGCCGGCTTCAGCGAAGTCCGCCAGGGCAAGCGCTTCGAGCTGACTGTTGACGGCGAGGTGACCGAGGAACTCCTGGAACAGGCCCGGCATGCCGCCGCCACGCTGCTCTCCAACCCCGTGATCGAAGACGTCACCCGGGTGGAGGTCATCACCGAGGCGACCATCGGGGCCGGCGAATAATGACTGAGACTCCCCTGATCGGCGACTTCTCGCCCGCACCGGACGCAGGCCTCTCGGGCGCGCGCATCGGCGTCGTCACCTTCCCCGGCACGCTCGACGACCGCGACGCGGCCCGTGCCGTCCGGATTGCCGGCGGCACCGCCGTCAGCCTGTGGCACGGCGACCATGACCTGCAGGGCGTGGACGGCGTGATCATCCCTGGCGGCTTCTCCTACGGCGACTACCTGCGCGCCGGCGCGATCTCCCGCTTTGCCCCGCTGATGGAGCAGATTGCCGACGCCGCCAACGCGCCGCACGATCCGCTGCCGGTGCTGGGCATCTGCAACGGCTTCCAGGTGCTGACCGAGGCACACCTGCTGCCCGGCTCCATGATCAAGAACAACCACCTGCACTTCCTCTGCCGCGACCAGAGGCTGCGCGTGGAGAACAACACCACGGCCTGGACCAGCCAGTACGAAGCCGGCGCGGAAATCGTGGTGCCGCTGAAGAACCAGGACGGCCAGTACGTCGCCGACGAGAAGACCCTGGACGAGCTGGAAGCCGAGAACCGCGTGGTGTTCCGCTACTCGGACGGCAACCCGAACGGCTCGCGCCGCGACATCGCCGGAATCAGCAACGCCGCGGGCAACGTGGTGGGCCTGATGCCGCACCCCGAACACGCCGTGGAAGCCGGCTTCGGCCCGGACTCTTCCGCCTTCGGCGACGTCGAGCTGCGCGGCGGCACCGACGGCCTGGGAATTTTCACCTCCGTTTTGACGAAGATTGTGGCAGGTGCCAAGTAAATGACCGAGACCAATCCGACCAGCGCAACAGTGGATACCCGGCTGGAAACCGAGGCCGAGGCACGCAATGAGCACGTGCAGAGCTACGGCGGGGCGGCCGACGCCGTCGAACGCGCCGAAGGGCGTCAGTTCAACATCGACACCGTGGAGCATGCCGCGCAGACCCCGGACACCGAGTTGCCTTGGGCCGAGCTGGGATTGAAGCGCAACGAGTTCGACGAGGTAGTCAAGGTGCTGGGCCGACGCCCCACCGCCGCCGAGCTGGCCATGTATTCGGTGATGTGGTCCGAGCACTGCTCCTACAAGTCTTCCAAGGTCCACCTGCGCCAGTTCGGCGACAAGGTCACCGAGGACATGAAGAAGCACATGCTGGTGGGCATCGGCGAGAACGCCGGCGTGACGGACCTGGGTGACGGCTGGGCCGTAACCTTCAAGATCGAGTCACACAACTCCCCCACCATGGTCGAGCCGTACCAGGGCGCCGCAACCGGCATCGGCGGCATCGTGCGCGACATCATCTCCATGGGCGCGCGCCCGGTGGCCGTGATGGACCCGCTGCGCTTCGGCGCGATCGACCACCCGGACACCGCCCGCGTCGTCCACGGTGCGGTCGCCGGCATCGGCGGCTACGGCAACTCGCTGGGCCTGCCGAATATCGGCGGCGAGGTCGTCTTCGACTCCGTTTACCAGGGCAACCCGCTGGTGAACGCCCTGGCCGTGGGCGTCATGCGCCACGAGGACATCCGGCTGGCCAACGCCTCCGGCAAGGGCAACAAGGTGGTGCTGTTCGGCGCGCGCACCGGCGGCGACGGCATCGGCGGTGCGTCCATCCTGTCCTCGGAGTCCTTCGACGACACCAAGCCCTCCAAGCGTCCCGCGGTCCAGGTCGGCGACCCGTTCTCGGAGAAGGTGCTCATCGAGTGCTGCCTGGAACTGTTCAAGGGCTCGCTGGTCGAGGGCATCCAGGACCTGGGGGCCGCCGGCATCTCCTGCGCCACCTCGGAACTGGCCTCCAACGGCGACGGCGGCATGGACGTCGAGCTGACCTCCGTGCTGCTGCGCGATCCGACCCTGACGCCGGGCGAAATCCTGATGTCCGAGTCGCAGGAACGCATGATGGCCGTGGTCTCGCCCGAGAACGTCGAGGCGTTCGAGGCCGTCATGGCCAAGTGGGCCGTGGAATACTCCTGGCTGGGCGAGGTCACCGACACCGGCCGCCTGGTCATCAAGTGGGACGGCGAGACCATCGTCGACGTCGACCCGCGCACCGTCGCCCACGACGGCCCGGTCTACAACCGGCCCTACGCCCGCCCGGAATGGCAGGACAGGGTCCAGGCAGACGGCTTCCGCGCCTCCGCCGCCGGCGCCAACCCACCGGCCAGCGCCGAAGACCTCAAGGCAGCCGTGCTGGAACTGATGGCGTCCCCGAACATGTGCTCGAAGGACTGGGTGACCAACCAGTACGACCGCTACGTGGGCGGCAATACCGCACTGGCCATGCCCGACGACGCCGGAGTGGTCCGGGTGGACGAGGAAACCGGTCTCGGGGTTGCCCTGGCCACCGACGCCAACGGCCGCTACACCTACTTGGATCCCTACCAGGGCGCGCAACTGGCCCTGGCCGAGGCCTACCGGAACGTCGCAACCGTGGGTGCTATCCCGATGGCGGTGTCCGACTGCCTGAACTTCGGTTCGCCGGAGGACCCGGACGTCATGTGGCAGCTGGCCGAAGCGATCCGCGGCCTCTCCGACGGCTGCATGGAACTGGGCGTCCCGGTCACCGGCGGCAACGTCTCGCTGTACAACCAGACCGGCAACACCCCGATCCACCCGACCCCGGTCGTGGCGATGCTCGGCAAGCTCGACGACGTCGGCCGCCGCACACCGTCCGGCTGGCGCGAGGACGGCCAGGCCATCTACCTGATGGGCACCACCCGCGACGAGCTGGACGGCTCCGAATGGGCCAACCTGCGCGGACACCTGGGCGGCAAGCCCCCGGCCGTGGACCTGGCGGCCGAGAAGCTGCTGGGCGAGCTGCTGATCAACGCCTCCCGGGACGGCATGATCGACGCCGCCCACGATCTCTCCGAAGGCGGCCTGGCCGCTGCCCTGTCCGAGATGGCGCTGCGCTTCGGCGTCGGTGCCCGGATCGGCCTGGGCGAGGTCTGTGAACGTGACGGCGTCGACCTGTTCACGCTGCTGTTCAGCGAGTCCCAGGCCCGCGCCGTCGTGTCCGTGGCGCGCAGCGAAGAGGTCCGCTTCAAGGACATGTGCGGCGCGCGGGGCTTCCCGTTCATGCGCATCGGCGTGGTGGACACCGAGAACGGCGCGCTGGACTTCCAGAGCGAGTTCTCCGTGCCGCTGGCTGAACTGAAGGAAGCCCACGAGGGCACCCTGCCGAAGTACTTCGGGTAGGTTCCGCCGCCCACGGGCGAGCGAAAGAGGGATGTTCCCTGCACCGCGGTGCGGGGAACATCCCTCTTCGTCTTATCTCCGAGGACCGGAACCCGCCGGTGCGGGCAATCCGTGTCTGTAGGCTGTGCCCATGACGGCACCGCAGATCTATATCAGGTTCCCCGGCACTGCCCGCGAAGCTCTCGGTTTCTATGCAGAAATCTTTGGCGGAGAGCTTTCCCTGCACACCAATGACGACTTCGGCAACAGTGCGGGACCGCCGGGGCAGATAGCCCACGGAATGCTGAACGGCGTGGTCGCCCTGGCCGGATCGGATGCGGCACCCGGCGAGAAGACCGTCCGGCTCGAGGGCGTCATGCTCTCGTTGCTCGGGACGGCCGAGCCCGAGGTGCTGCACGAGTGGTTCGACAAGCTCGCCGTTGGCGGCCGGGTGGTCGATCCCCTGGCGCCGAAGCCGTGGGGCGCCTCCGATGGCCAGGTGATCGATCGTCACGGACTCCACTGGCTCGTCGGCTACGAACCGGTGCCGTGAGCGAAGCGCCGCTCGGGGCACCGGACGCGAGGGCGCGAGCCGGATAAGCCGCAAGCCGGGCACCAGATAAGCCGGAAGGAACTGGGTTAGCCGCGCCCCTCCCATACCCCCCGCTCCATCGACTATTCAGCAGGTGCCCTCTTCGCTTGCGAAAAGGGCACCTACGGAATAGTCGTTTCCGTTCCCACGGTGGTTCCTCGGCTGGCTCCCGGCCGCCACCCTTGAGCCAGCAGGGCCCTGCGTATCTTCGCCACGGCGGCACGTGCGCCGTCGTACATATCAGCCTGGGAAACCCGACGCTCCAGCCACCCCAGAGCGGCCGTATTCTCGCCTCGCCTGATGTCGCGGGCCAGCTGCTCAGCCGTCCGGTGGTGGCCGCCTTCGTATTCGATCGCGAGCTTATATTCCTTGTACTGCATGTCCGGCGAGTGCCAGCTTCTTCCCCATCCATCCACGATGGGTTCGTTGAGGCTTGGTTCCGGCAGCCCTGCATCAACCAGGGCAAGCCGCAGCCTGGTCTCCGGTGCGGAATCCGCTCCGACCCGAACAAGCGAGGCAGCCTCAGCCGCTTTGACCACACCGCGCTTGCCCTTGTGGCGCCTTATGACGTCCAGCAGGTCAGCCACCGTCGCGAATGGTTCTTTCCTGTTTTCGAACCTTGGGCGGGGAATACGGACCAAATGGTCTCCGATGACCACCAGCTCGGGGACGGTGAGTGCGACTGCGAGGTCGAGCCAGGTCTTGAGCCGGGATGTCACCGCCATCCCGTCCAGCTCAACGATTTCCTGGGGACCAAGTCTGGCCCGATGCCCCACAACTCCGATACGGCGCGGCGCGTTGAGGTGCTCAGGCCGTGTTACGTGAATGGAATCGTCCGCTGCAGCCGACGGCGGAAGGGGGAAGCCCCACAGCCTGGCCGCTGTGATGTGGGACAAGACCGACCCGGGGGTGACCAGTTGGAAGGCCCGGACCCGCTGCGCAAAGATGAGGTCCTCGCGGCACGGGATCCTGATGCCGCGGCTCGGCCGCAGCACCCTCGAGCTCCGAAGCTGTTTCTCGCTGAGTCCCGCCTCGAGTCCTTCCCGCCAAACAAAAGAGGAACCTGACACCGCTGTCGGAAGTTCCCGGGGATACCTCATGCCTCCATTCTTGGGGCACGGCCAGCCGGCCGCCGTAGTTATCCACACCCGGGATTGTAAAGGGTCGTCTAAGGCGGGGCCATGGGGAAAGCAGCAGGCGGCTCCCACCAACGACGACGACGACGCGCACCTTCCGATGCACGGCGCCGTTCGTTTGTTACGTCGCGTTCGGCGCCGCCCACCTTCGGGTGCAGCAGCGCGGTTCGTTGTCGTATTCGGCTTCTGGCGTCAGGCGCCGGTCCGCAGACGCTCCACGTCCGCCAGCCGCGGATATGCGGCCTGGGTTCCCTTCTTCGTGGCAGCCAAGGCGGCAGCGACCGAAGCGAACGCCGCCGCCTCGGCCAGTGTCTCCCCTGCGGCAAGCCGTGCCGCGAGGGACCCGGTGAAGGCGTCGCCGGCGCCGGTGGTGTCCACGGCGTTAACCTTGGTGGGGGCGATCCGGGTGAAACGGCGCCCCTCCTCGGCATGCCCATCCAGCACGATGGAGCCGTCGGCGCCCAGGGTGACCACGACGCGGTCCAGCCCTTGCGCCGCAAACTGCAAGCGCACCTGCTCCCAGTCGGCAACGGCGGCATCGGCGCAGGGCATTTCGCCGCCGCCGAGGAACAGCGAAGCCTCGTGCGCGTTGACCAGCAGGACGTCGGTGAGTTCGGCCAGGCTTCTTGGCACGGGCGCGTAAGGCGAGAGGTTGAGCAGCACTGTTGCTCCGGCGTCGTGCCCTGCTCGTGCTGTCGCCTCCACGACGTCCAGGCCGACCTCAAGGCAGAGGCAAACGACGGCGGCGCCATCGAAAACGTCCCCGGCTGCGGCGACATCATCCGGAACTACGGTGCCGTTGGCGCCGGGGGAAATGACGATGCTGTTTTCCCCCGCTGCGTCAACGGTGATGACCGCGACGCCGGTCTCGACGCCGGCGGCGCGGCGCACGCGGGAAACGTCCACGCCGGCCCCTGCCACGGAGGCCAGCAGCATGTCTCCGTTGGAGTCCTCGCCCACGGCGCCGATCAGGGCGACGTTGCCGCCGAGCCGACCAGCGGCCACGGCTTGGTTGGCGCTCTTGCCGCCCGGGTTCACGGTGAAGCCTTCGCCACGGAGGGTTTCGCCCGGGTTGGGCAGCCGCTCGGTGTAGATGGTCAGGTCCGCATTCAGTGAACCAACGACGACGATGCGTCCGGCCTGCGGACTCACTTTTCCACCTCGGCCTCAACGGGCTTGGGGATCAGCAGCGAGGCGGCGAAGGCCGCGACCGTGATGACCAGGCCGACCACAATCACCGTAAGGTAAGAGCCGCGGTCGCCCAGCGCCGAGGTGCCCACGAGCACCGCCGGCAGCACCAGGAAGCTCAGCCCGGCGCCGAGGTTGAAGGCTCCGGCGTTCATGCCCGGCAGGAAGCCGGGGTTGCCCGGGGGCGAGAGCACCACGCCGAGCCCGTTGAGCATGATGTTCGCGGTGCCGGCGTACATGATGCCGAGCAGCGCAGTGGCGGCGACCATCACCGGCAGGCTGTTCAGGCCGAACAGCGCAATGATCACCAGGGAGACGATGCTGCCGATCATGCCGATGCGCAGGACATTGGTGTAGCCCAGGACCGGGGCGAGCCGCCCGCTGATCGGGCCGAAGACCCAGCCCAGCAGCGCGTAGGGGGTCAGGATGAGCAGCGCCGTTTCGGTGGGGCCGAGGCCGAAGCCGGGTGCGGCGGCCTGTACGTAAGCGGGGACAATCCCGTTGATCACGGCGAAGATGCCGGTCATGGTCAGGATTGTGGTCAGCAGCGGCGCCCACGTGGAGCGCTGGCGCAGATGGACAATCTCGACCATCGGCTCCTTCGTACGCTTTTCGGTGACCCAGAAGGCGGCGAACGCTGCGGCGGCCACGGCGATCAACACCAGCGAGAGAATCAGGGTTCCCGTGGAGAACGCGCCGACCAGCTTGGCGGCCTCGTTCAGCGCGGTGAGCAGGGCACCGACTGCGACAACAATAAAGACGACGCCGGTCCAGTCCATCCGCGTCCCGGCCTGCGGTTTGCTCTCGGGCGTCAGGACAGCGACAAGAACCGCGGCGAGCACGGCGAGCACCACCATGAACCAGAAGATGCTGCGGAAGCCGTAGTGCTCGGCCATGTAGCCGCCGAGGAAGGCATCGACGCCGGCCACGCCGCCGTTGACCGCGAGGATGACGCCCATCAGCGTGCCGTAGGTGCGCGGGTTGGGCACGGCGGTGCGCAGCATGATGAGGCACAGCGGAACGGTGGGGCCGCTGACGCCCTGGATGATCCGGCCCACGAAGAGCCACGTAACGTCCGGGGCCAGCGCCGCGATCACGGAGCCGACGGCCGTCAGCAGCATCATGCCGACGAGGATCCGCTTGCGGCCGACGATATCGCTCAGCCGGGGCAGGAACAGGGAGAACAGCGCGGCGGTGGTGAAGAACCAGGTCTGGGACAGGCCGATCGAGGCCTGGTCGGTCTGCAGTTCCTCGCCCATGGTGACCAGGGCGGGGCTGAGCATGGAGGCATTGAGCTGGAAGGCCACGCAGGCCGTCAGCAGGGCGACCATGAGGGCGGTGGTGCCGCCGCGGGTTGCCTTGGTGTCGTGGAGAACGGCGCTCATTTCGCTGCCTCCCCGGTGGCGACCGACGCCGCGGAGGCGGGCGCCGCTGTCGTCGTTGTGGTGGCGGTTCCCGTTTCTACCTCGCCGATGCGGACCAGCGCATCGGTCACCAGGTTCCAGAACTTGGTGCGGTCAAGGTCCACGGCCACGGAGGTGTGGCAGTCGGCCGGCGCGGGGGCGCGGAAGTCGGCGACGGTCATGCCGAGGGTCAGCTTGCCCTGCAGTTCGATGTCGACCGGGACCTTGCGGGTGGTCATCACCGTGGGGTCGATGACGTAGGCGACGGCACACGGATCGTGGACCGGCGGGTAGTCGAAGCCCTGTGCATCCTTGTACGTCTGGGCGAAAAAGTCCATCAGTTCGCGGACAAAGCGGGCCGGGCCGGTGCCGACGGCTTCGATTTGCTCGACGACGTCGGGGGTGGCCAGCGCCTGGTGCGTGAGGTCCAGTCCCACCATGACCAGGGGCCACTTCTCGTTGAAGACGATGTGGGCGGCCTCGGGGTCGATCATGATGTTGAATTCCGCCACGGCGGACCAGTTGCCCACGTGGTAGCCGCCGCCCATCAGCACGACTTCCTTGACCCGCTCGACGATGCGCGGCTCCTTGCGGGCGGCCATCGCGATGTTGGTCAGGCCGCCGGTCGGGACCAGGGTTACGGTGCCGGGTTCGTGCGCCATGATCGTGTCGATAATGAGATCAACGGCGTGCCGCGGGTCCAGTTCGATGGCGGACTCCGGCTGCGCGGGGCCATCCATGCCGGACTCGCCGTGGATATCCGGCGCGGTTTCGATGGTGCGCACCAGCGGGCGGTCGCAGCCGGCGGCGAACGGGACACCGGTGATTCCGGCGATCGTCCCCACGGCCAGGGCGTTCTTGGTGACCTTTGCCAGGGTCTGGTTGCCGACAACGGTGGTCACGGCGAGCAGTTCGATGTTCGGGTTGCCGTGGGCCAGGAGCAGCGCCACGGCGTCGTCGTGCCCCGGATCGCAGTCCAGGATGATCTTCTTCGGTCCGGGCGTCGCGGAAGTGGCGTCCATGTTTTCTCTCCACGTCATCGGGGCCCCGCAGCGGGGAAATTGTCACAGCGAGTTTGACATCCCCTTCCTGTCCACGTCAAACGCTTGACGTAGCACGCGTCAAGCGCTTGATGCCTTGTTGCGCTTGATTGCGCTTATCATGGGGCTCATGGATTCCGCCCGCCCTCCCCAGCACCCGCCGCGCATCGGTCGGCGAGTGACCGCGGCGATGGTGGCGGCACGCGCCGGCGTCTCCCCCGCGACGGTTTCGTTGGTGGCGAACGGCAAAACGCGCGGGCGGGTGTCCGCCGACAACATCTCCCGGGTCAGCCAGGCAATCGCCGAACTCGGATACGTGGTGGACAGCGTGGGCAGTTCGCTGGCCAAGGGCGTCAGCTCCATTGTGGTGCTGGTGGCGCCGGACATTTCCAACCCGTTCTTCGCCAAGGTCGTTGCCGGCGTGCGCGAATCCCTCGGCGCGGACTTCCAGCTGCTGCTCTCCGTCACCGAAGCCGGCGAATTCCCCCGCGCGGATGACATCCGCCGGCTCCTCGCCCTGCGCCCGGCGGGCCTGCTGGTGGATGCCCCCGATGCCGCGTTCCTCGAGGACCTCTCCCCCACGGGCCCCTTGGTGCTGCTCGACGCGCCCGGGCTGGAGGCTTATGCGCCGTCCGTCAACCTCGACGTGGCCCACGGCGCCCGCGAACTCGCGGCGCATCTGGCCGCCTCCGGCCACCAGCGGGTGGCGTACCTGGACAGCGTGACCGGCACAGCCACCTTCACCATTCGCCGGACGGCCTTCCTGGAGGAAGCGGCCGCTCGCGGGCTGACCGCGGACCCGGCCCACCTGATCAGCACCACGATCGACGTCGGCGCGTCGGCCGACGCGTTTGGCGCCGCCTGGCCCCAGTGGCAGCAAGCGGGTGTCACCGCCGTCGTCTGCGCCACCGATACCCACGCGTACGGCGTGCTGCAGCAAGCGCGCGTTGCCGGCGTGCGGATCCCGGACGAACTCGCCGTCGCCGGCTTCGACGACCTGCCCTACTCCGCCACCAGCAACCCCGGCCTCACCACCGTCCACCTTCCCGCCGCCCGCCTGGGCCTCAAGGCCGGCGAACAGCTGCGCGGCCTGATCGAAGGCCGCGACCTCGAGCAACCCCAGCTCACCTTGGAGGCCTCGCTGATTGTGCGCGGCTCCACGGATCGGATCGCCGCCAACTAACAACGACGGCGCGGTCCGGGCCGTCGCGGCTACACCTTGCGCCAGTCGTGCCCGGTCACGGCCGCCCCGGCCTGCGGCCCCATCTGCAGCATGCCGCCGTCCACCACCCACGACGCCCCGGTGACGTAGCCGGCTTCGGCCGACGCGAGGAAGGCGATCACGGCTGCGACCTCGCGGGCGTCGCCGGGCCTTGCCAGCGGAATGCCCGGCCGGTCGATGCGGTGCGGGTCTTCGTCCTCGTTGCCGGTCATGGCGGTGGCGATCTCTCCCGGCGCGACGGAGTTGACCGTGATGCCGTGCCGGCCGAGCTCCAGCGCCATGTTCTTCACCAGGCCGCCGAGGCCGTGCTTCGCGGCGTCGTACGGGGCGGCCCCGATCATCGGCTGGTGCTCGTGCACGCTGGTCACGGCGATGATCCGGCCGCCGCGGCCGGCATCCGCCATCCGCCGGGCTGCCCGCTGCATGCACACGAACGCGCCGTCAAGGTCGGTGGCGACCACCCGGCGCCAGGTCTCGTAGTCCAGCTCCAGGAACGGCTCCGAGGCGCCCGTGCCGGAGTTGTTGACGAACACGTCCAGTCCGCCGAGCTGCTCCGCGAGCGAATCGACCACGTCGCCGCAGCCGGGCAGGTCCGTGGTGTCCAATTGGGCGACGGCGGCGCTGCGGCCGAGCGCGCGCACCTCCTGCGCGGTCTCTTCAGCCCCGCTTTCGTCCGAGTGCCAGGTGATCCCCACGTCCAGCCCTGCCCGGGCGAGCGCGACGGCGGTGGCCCGGCCGATGCCGGAGTCGGCACCGGTGACGATGGCGGTGCGCGGCGTGAAATTTTCCATGGGCCTATTGTGGCGAAGAACCGGCCGCTTGCCAGCCCCACCGGCCGCGCGGGCCGCTACGCGACGGTCATTTCGCCCATCAGGTCCCAGTCGTCGCCCTCGACCTGGCGGCTGATGATCCGCGGCGTTTCCTGCAGGTACTGCGGCTGCTCCTGCATGGCCTTCTTGAAGTGGTCGCTCTTCACATGCGCTTCGGCCGCGTCGTCCCGGAAGGCCTCGACCAGCACGTACTCATTGGGGTCCTCCACGCTGCGCGACCAGTCGAACCACAGGTTGCCCGGCTCGGCACGCGTCGCCTCGGTGAATTCGCGGACGAGTTCGGGGAAGTTATCGGCGTACTCGTCCTTGACCTTGAACTTGACCACAATGAAAATCACGCGGCATCAGCCTTTCTTCTGTTGGGGGTGTCTTTTCATCCTGTCATGTACCGCGCGGTCCGTCAGGTCAGGTGCGGCCAATCAGTTAGCGGCGGTGCCCGGCCTGCCCGCCGGCGAGCGCCTTGGCCGCGGCAATATAGCGCCGCGTGACCAGCCGCTGTGCGGCCTCCGCCACCGGTGCTCCTGCCCGGTAGAACCAGTTGGCATGCCGGCTGAACGCGAACACCTCGAAGACCACCCGCCCGCTCCCCTCCAGCACAGCCACAAAGCCTTCCTCCCCCGACTCCGGATGCCCGGGCAGGGTGCCGTAGCCGAAGCCCGTCCGGGTCGGCGTTCGTTCCGTCCACACCACGCGGCACGGGATGGCGAGCCGCAAAGGCCCGACGCCCAACCCGCACACCACCTCCGCGCCTTCGGCGGCCACCGGCCCCGTGGCATCGACCCGCAGCCCGGCCAGCCGATGCACTTCCCACCCCATCAGCCCCTCGGCCAGCCGGTGAAAAGCGTCTTCCCCCTCACCGACACCGACCCGCTCGTCGACGACCCGGTATCCCGGCGGCGAGGTGCGCTCCCGGCTCAACCCCACGCCGTCGTACGTCAGCGGAACCCCGCCGAGGTCCTTCGCCCTCACCGCTCAGTCCTGCCGCGCATCGTCACCCCTGGACAGGCCCATCCAGCCCAGCATCTCGCGGTCGCGGCGCGGCAGCGATGCCACCACCAGGTCGTACGAGTCCTCGATCATGTCCCGGAGCATGTCATCGGGCAGCCCGCCGTCGCAACGCACGCCGTTCCAGTGCGTTTTGTTCATGTGATAGGCACCCGTGATCTCCGGATGCGCCGCGCGGAGCTGCTGCGCCAGCACCGGTTCGCACTTGAGGCTGATACTCAGCTGCGGCGCCTGCAGGTCCGAGAGCGCGAACATCTTCGCCGCCCGCCCTGCCGCCCGGACCTTGAACACCGACGACTCGGGCCCAAACGGGAAGTCCTCGAACGCCCCGGGCAGGGACAGGCAGAATGCGCGCAGGGCGGTTGCGTCCATGGGCACGAGCCTACTGCTCCCGGCCCGCGCCGGTCACGGTTTTGCGGAGATCGACGTGCCCACCCGGCCTCCCGCGCCGCCCCGCGCGAGCCTCGCCGCGGCCCCCTGGACCGGCATCCCGCCCGATTCCGCCCGGTGCGCGGCGGCTACTTCGGTGGCAGGATGGTTTCACAGCTGTTTCACGGGGAACGACGGCGGGCTTCCGTGCCGCCGGCGGGTTTCGGAACGGGCGACGGCTTTGGAGAGGAGACCCATGGCAGACACCGGCAGGGAAGCGAAGCGGGCGGCCGGCAGGGCCAAGGACAAGACCGAGGTCGCCGCCAATTCCAAGGTGTTCGAGCGGGTGGCGCGGTTCGGTTATGTGGCCAGCGGCCTGCTGCACGTGCTGATCGGCGCGATCGCGCTCCGGCTCGCCTTCGGCGGAGGTGGCGAGGCGGACCAGACCGGGGCCGCCTCCAGCCTGGCGAAGACTCCGGGCGGAATGTTCCTGCTGTGGGCGGGCATGCTTGCCGCCGCCGCCCTGGCCTTGTGGCAGATCAGCGAGGCGGTGTTCGGCGGCCGCGGCCGGGAGGCAAAGAAGAAATGGGGCTACCGGGCGAAGTCCGTGGGACTGGCCATCGCCTACACGGTGGTGGCGGTGTCGTTCGGCAGCTTCGCGCTGGGTTCCGGCGCCGACAGCAGCCAGAGCTCCCAGGACGCCAGCACCAGGCTGATGCAGTGGCCCGGCGGTGCCGTTGTCCTGTTCCTGATTGGCGCCGTGATCATGGGCGCCGGCGTCTTCTACGTCTACAAGGGCCTGAAGAAGAAGTTCCTGGACGACCTCAAACGGCTCCCCGGAGGCAGCACCGGCACCGCCGTGACGTGGACCGGCGTCGTGGGTTATGCGGGCAAGGGGCTGGCACTGTTCGTGCTGGGGCTGCTGCTGGCGGTGGCCGCGGTGCAGCACGACCCGCAGGAGGTCAAGGGGTTGGACGGGGCGCTCAAGGCGCTGCGCGACCAGGCTTTCGGCCCGGCCGCACTCGCCGTCGTCGCCGTTGGCCTGATCTGTTACGGCCTCTACATGGGCGCCCGGGCGCGCTACGCGAAGATGTAGGCACCGGAGAACGACGGCGGTACGCCTCCCCGTGGGCCAGGCGCACCGCCGTCGTTGTTTAGATGGTTCTGCCGATGCCTACGCCCGGTGGGCCAGCGCGTTCTGCAGGCGGAAGCCGGCGGCCCGGTGGTTCTCCGGCAGCTTGTCGCCGCGGCCGAAGAGCTTGTTGCGCAGGGTCCCCGGCGCGTACTCCGTGGGGTAGGCTCCCAGCTTCTGCAGTTCCGGCACGACGAATTCCACGATGTCCTCGAACGTTCCCGGGGTGATCGCGTAGGCCAGGTTGAACCCGTCCACGTCGGTCTCGTCGACCCACTCCACGAGCTTGGCGGCCACCTCCGCGCCGGAGCCGACGGTGATCGGGCCGAAACCGCCGACGCCGACCCATTCGGCGAGCTGGCGGATGGTCCACGGCTTGCCGCTGTCGCCGGATGCCTTCTGGAAGGTCTCCACCGAGGACTGGATGGCATTGGACTTCACGTTCCCGCCGATCACGTCGTCCGGGCCGTAGGTGGAGAGGTCCACGCCCATCCAGCCGGAGATCAGCGCCAGCGCCCCGTTGATGTCCGCGTAGGACTTGTAGTCCGCGAATTTGGCCTGCGCGGCGGCGGTGTCGGGCCCGGTCACCACGGTCTGCATCGCGTAGATGCGGACGTCGTAGCGGTCGCGCCCGGCCGCCTCCACGGCGTCGCGGATCTTCTTCACCGATGCGGCCAGCATCTCCTTGGTCGGGCAGGTCACGAACACCGCCTCGGCGTTCCCGGCGGCGAACTCGGTGCCGCGCTTGGAAGCCCCGGCCTGGAAGATGACCGGGGTGCGCTGCGGGCTCGGCTCGGTGATGGCGATGCCGGGAACCTTAAAGTACTTGCCCTCGTGCCGGATCTCGTGGACCTTCGCCGGGTCGGTGAAGACGCCGGTCTCCACGTCCTTGACCACCGCGTCGTCCTCCCACGAGCCCTCGAGCAGCTTGTAGATGACCTCGAGGTATTCGTCCGCGTGGTTGTAGCGCTCGTCGTGCTCCAACTGGTCTTCCTGGCCCATGTTGCGCGCCGCCGAGGGCAGGTAACCGGTGACCACGTTCCAGCCGACCCGCCCGTTGGTCAGGTGGTCCAGCGTGGCCAGGCGGCGGGCGAACGGGTAGGGGTGCTCGTAGGCTGTGCCGGCGGTGACGCCGAAGCCGAGGTTCTCGGTCACCGCGGCCATCGCCGAGACCAGCATGAACGGATCGTTCACGGGGACCTGCGTGCCGGCGCGCAGCGTCGTCTCGTTGGAGGATCCGAAGACGTCGTAGGTGCCGAGCACGTCGGCGATGAACAGGCCGTCGAACAGGCCCTTTTCCAGCACCTTGGCCAGGTGGGTCCAGTAGCCGATGGTGTTGTAGGTGGCGGACTTGTCCTGCGGGTGGCGCCACAGTCCGGGCGACTGATGGCCCACACAGTTCATGTCGAAGGCGTTGAAACGAATCTGGCGCCGGGGGTTGGGCTGCGGGTTGTTTACGGTCATGTCAGGCTCCTTTTCTGATGAGAAGAGCCCGCGCCGGCCCTCCGTCGGGCATGCGGCTGCCAACGGAAGACCAACGAGAGATCGAGCTTCTCCATCGGTCCTGGCGGTAGCACCTTCCTCAGGGAGGGGGTTGCTGCGGCGTCAACAAGCCAGGTCTCTCGGCCGCTCTGGATGGGTACCCCTCCATTGGACACCCGCGGGCGCCCCGGAGGGAAATGTTCCGCGTCACGCGGGGTAAGAATTACGACGCCGGGGCGCCCTCCGTCACGCGGGGTAAGAATCACGACGCCGGGGCGGAGCCGGCTTTGACCTGCGGACGCTTCCATCCCGCCACCGCTCCGGCCCCCAGGCAGACAAGGATCAGGACGACGACGGCGATGGCCAGCGGCACACTGTTGCCGACCAGGGTGGGCAGGTTCTGCAGGATCAGGCCCAGGATGGCCAGCAGCCCGAG
This sequence comes from Arthrobacter sp. MDT2-34-1, assembly GCF_059091365.1. Taxonomy (NCBI): domain Bacteria; kingdom Bacillati; phylum Actinomycetota; class Actinomycetes; order Micrococcales; family Micrococcaceae; genus Arthrobacter; species Arthrobacter sp. MDT2-34-1. The sequence continues at coordinate 178,396 of NZ_JBNHGO010000003.1, read as the reverse complement.
GAGTCCGAGAGCCGGTGCGACGGAGCGCTTCCAGTCGCGGGCCGGTGCGCCCTGCAGGCGGAAGAAGACCAGCACCGCGATGCTGGTGAGCGTCATCAGCACCACCACGCCCAGGGAGGCGAAACCGGCAAACCAGGTGTAGAACTGCACGATCGGGTCCCAGCCGGCCACGACGGCTGCCAGCAGGAACAGGGCCACCACTCCGGTCGAAGCGGCCGAGGCCAGATGTGGCGAGTGGTGCCGGGTGTGCGTGCCGGCCAGCTTGGCGGGGAAAATGCCCTGTCCGGCGATCTGGAAGAAATAGCGTGAGCTGATGTTGTGCAGGGACAGGATGCAGGCGAACAGGCTGCTGGCCAGCAGTACCTGGATGACGTGGCTGCCCGCGGTTCCGAGGTAGAGCGCGGTAGTCTCCGAGAGCAAGGTGCCGGGCGCCTCCGTGGCCTTTTGGACGATGCCCTCGTCGCCCCACACGCTGATCAGCAGCCAGCTGGAGAGCGCGTAGAAGCCGCCCACCACGATGAGGGCGACATAGGTGGCGCGCGGGATCGTCTTGTCCGGGTCGCGTGCCTCGTCGCGGAACACGGCGGTGGCCTCGAAGCCAATGAAACTCAGGATGGCGAACAACAGCGCGATGCCGGGCGCCCCGGACAGCACGGTGGACGGGGTGACGAACCCGGTGGACAGGCCCTCGCGGCCGCCGCCGCCAAAAATTACGGCAGCGTCCAAAACCAGCACGATCAGCACCTCGGCGACCAGCAGTACCCCCAGCACCTTGCCGGAGAGCTCGATGTTGCGGTGGCCCAGCCAGGCGACGGCGGCCAGGGCGGCAGCGGCCCATGCCCACCATGGCAGTGCCGGCCCGCCGTAGGCGCGGACCACATCGTCGACGGCCGGCGCCAGCAGGCCGAAGACGCCGGCTTCCAGCGCGAGGTACGAGAGCAGGGCCACGAAGGCCGCCCCCAGGCCAGCCCTGCGGCCGAGGCCTTTGTCGACGTAGCTGAAGAACGCGCCGGCCGTTGGCACGTGCGGTGTCATGGTGGTGAAGCCGACGGCAAACAACAGCAGGATGGCCATGGCCAGCAGGTAGATGAAGGGAAGGCCGGCGCCGTTGCCGCTGACGATGGCCAGCGGGACGGTTCCGCCGATGACTCCCAGCGGCGACGCGGCCGCCAGCACGATGAGCACGATGCTGGCGACGCCCAGCCGGCCGGAGAGCCGCGGTGCACCGGCATTGGCGGCCGCGGCGGCCGCGCGTGCGGCGAGGATTGGGTTATTGACGGATACAGACATGGTTTGGCTTCTTCCTAGAGGGCCGCGGAGCGGGCGGCTTGGCTGTTTGGACGGGCGCCGTCGCTCTGTGGCTGACGCGTGACGTCGGTGGGTGACTGACTGGCGCCGTCGCTCTGTGGCTGACGCGCGGCGTCGGCATTGGCCTCGCCAATCGACCAGACGTACGGGGGCTCGGCGCCGTTGACTTCCCAGTCACCGACGATCCGCGCCTTGTAGATGAACGGGTTGTGGGTGGCGACTGTGCGGGCGTTGCGCCAGTGCCGGTCCAGCGCCTTGCCGGTGCTGGTGGAGGAGGCGCCGAGCGCGTTGAAGAGGGCGCCCGCGGCGTCCGGGACCAAGGCGCTGAGCACAATCTGCGCCCGGCCCGATTCCAGTTCGACGGCGATGTTGGCCGCCTTCTCGGCATCGGCGCCTGACTGCCGCGAGGCAAAGACGCGGTCCAGGCTGCGGGCAACGCCGAGGGTGGTTGCCTTCGCGGCATAGGATGTGGCGCTGATTTCGCCGACCACTTGGAGGACCTGCGCGTCGTGCCGGACCAGCGGGGCGTTTCCGTGGCCGAACACCCGCTTGCGGTCCCGCACGTTCTCTGCGGCTTCGCTGGTGACGCCCTGGGCGATGCCGGCCAGAGTCACCAGCAGGATGTGCTGGTAGAGCGCCGTCTGGTACGGGAAGCGGTCGGCGAAGGCGGACACGTTGGCCGGGTCCACCACCGCGTCGGTAAACACGGTGGTGCCGCTGCCGGTGAGCCGCTGGCCGAAACCGTCCCAGTCGTCGAAGGTTTCCACGCCCGGCGTCTTGGTGGAGATGATCACCGAGACATCGGAGCCGTCCGGGCGCTTGGCGGTGACATCGATCCAGTCCGAGAAGATGGTGCCGGTGGTGTAGAACTTGCGGCCGTTCAGCAGCAGCTTGCCGCCGGTCTCGGACAGCACGGTGGCGGTTCCCCCGGCGCCCGGTTCGGTCCAGGCGTTGCCGGCCAGCTCGCCGGACGCGAAGCGCCGCAGCCAAACACTGCGGTCCGAGGTGCGGCCGTGGTGGTACAGGTTCTCCTCCACCAAGGCAATGTGTGAACGCAGCGCCTGCGGAATGTTGCTGTCCGCGGCGGCCAGCTCGATCAGGAGCCGGGTGAACTCTTCCCAGTCCAGCCCGTCGCCGCCGAACTCGGCCGGAATCCGGGCGGCGCCGAAGCCTGCGTCCTTCAGCCAACCGATCTGGTCAAACGGCAGCTCGCGGGTGAGCTCGCGGCTTAACGCCCCGGCGGCGATGCGCGCGAAGATCGGGCGGTATTTGACGGCCGCGGCGTCGAAGGCCGTGGTGAGGTTGTCGAGTGTTTCAGTCATGGTGGTTCTCCTGGAGGTTCGGCCCTGAGGGCGTCAGATGTGCCCGCAGGTTGCGGGCAGTGGTGATGAGGTGCCCGGGTTGGGGGCAGGGGTGATCGGGCCCTGCGGGTTGGGGGCAGCGGTGGGCCCCGCTGATGGCGGCAGTCATGAGGTGACCCGCGGGCTGCGGCCAGAGCGGGCGGCGTCCTGCTCGGCTCAGGTGTAGAGCGAAATCGGCTGGACGTCGCCGAGCAGGTAGTTGGCGCCGACCTCGACCTTCTTGTAGTCGACAGGGTCGTGCAGGGTGTGCGTGCGGATGTTGCGCCAGAAAATGTCCAGCCCGACCTCGGTTTTAGCGGAGGACGAGCCGGTGGTCTCGAAGATCCGGTTCGCCACGTCCACGCCCACCTCGGTGGACACGACCTTCAGCCGCGCAATCTCGAGCGCGAGGTCCGCCCGGGCTTCCGCGCTCAACTGCGCGCCGGCGGCGATAACGGCGTCGAACCTGGCGTTCGTCCGGTCGGCCAGGGCCTCCACCGCGGCAACCCGCGACACCAGCTCGCCGTAGACCCGCTGGGTCAGCGGGTCCTGGGCATAGGTCTCCTGCTTGCTGAGGAACCACGAGTTCCGGCGCGCCAGCGTGATCCGGCGCCCGCGGTCCAGCGCCCCCTGCGCGATGCCCAGGTAGAGGTTGCCGAAGGCCAGCTGGATGTACGGGGTGACCAGGGTGGAGAAAGGCTCCTCCCCCACCTCGCCGATGATGTCCGCGGCGGTGACCTGCACGCCGTCGTACTTCACCGAACCACTGGCCGAGAGCCGCTGGCCGAGCGCATCCCAGTCCCCGAGGTATCCGATGCCCGTTCGGTCATGCTCGAGCGCGAGGGCCAGGAACTTGCCCTGCTCGGGTCCGGCCGCGATCACGGCGTTGACCAGGATGGCGTCGCCGACGGAAGCACCGGTGGAGAAGTGCTTGGTGCCGTTCAGCCGGAAGCCATCGCCGTCGGGAACCAGTTCCAGATTCGGGTCCACCGGGTTCACGGAGTCGCCCCAGGACCAGCGGCCCCGCGCGGAGCGGCGGAGCAGTCGTTCCTGAACCTGCGCATCACCGTAGAACACGACGGCGCCCAGGTTGGCGTAGTGGTAACCGAGTATCTGCGCGATCGACGCGTCGGTGCGGGCCAGGATGCGCACGGCGTGCAGCGCGCTTTCCCAATGCCCGCCCTCGCCGCCCCATTCGGCCGGGATAATCAGGTTGAGCAGGCCGGAGTTGCGCAGCAGCTCCACCTCGGCGTGCGGGTCGGCGTTGCGTCGGTCGCGCTCCAGCACGTCCAGGGCCAGCGCGGCGGCAACGCCTTCGGCTATCTGCTGCCAATGGGCCAGTTCCTCGGCGGTAGCCTGTCCGCTCCACGGGGATCGGCGGGTTTGCGGGTTGTTGTCGGTCACGACGGCGGTCATGTTGGCTCCTCACGGCGGGGCTCCCGCCTGGGCCGCGGCGCAGCAACCGTCACGGTTTGAGGCGCAGCCCGGAGGGGGCCGTACTTGCCGGGCACGGTGTTGTGCGCGGCCGGATCCTCATCTGGGGCACCCCGCTACGGGAGAGGGTTGCCGCCCAACCAGCCAGAGCTTGTCGTTGGGACTCTTGATCTTGGAGTCGAGTATGCCGGGGCCGATCCGGCGCAGGGAAGCACGTGACAGGCCGTGACATTCTGCTGCCGTTTGTTACGGAATCCGCTTCGGATGACGACGACGCCCCGTCGCCCCGCCCGGCTCCACGGGCTGGGGCTGCACGCTTCCGCCCGGCTCCGCGGGCCGGGGCTGCAGACTTCCGCCCGGCGCATTGAGCCGGGTGCAACCCTCTGTGCGGCTGTCCCCTACTGGCCTGGTTACGAGGGGACTACCGTGGAGGTGCACTGCCAATATGGCCGGGCCGGGACGGGCACCGTCCGCTGGCCGTCGTACGGGAGGTTCATCATGAAGGCATGGCAATTTGTCGGCACGAAGAAGCCGCTGGAGCTTAATGAGGTTCAGGAACCCCACGCTGGCCCCGGTGAAGTGGTCGTCGACGTCAAGGCGTCGGGGGTCTGTCACTCGGACGTCTCGACGCTCGATGATCCGGGATGGATGGCGCTGTTCCAGCACGGCCTGCCCCGCACCATGGGCCATGAATCCGCCGGCGTTATCAGCGAGGTCGGCGAGGGCATGGACCATTGGAAGATTGGCGACCGCGTAGGCCTCTCTCCGGTGATGTCGGACGGGGACGCATTGGGTTACGGGAAGTGGGATGGAGGCTTCGCCGCCAAGCTTCGCGCGACCGACGACAATCTCGTCGCCCTGCCCGACGAAGTGCCGTTCGACCTCGGCGCCATGGCGACCGACGCCGGCTTGACCGCCTACCATGCCATGATGGCGGTCGGCGGGGCTAAGAACGGCATGAAGGTCGGCGTCATCGGCCTGGGCGGACTGGGCTACATCGGTGCACGCTGTGCCGCGTTGGTCGGCGCCGAGGTGTACGGCGCCGAGGTCAATCCGGAAACCCAGAAACTGGCCGACGAGATCGGATTGGCTGGCGTCGGCGCCTCGATCGAAGAGTTCAAGGACAAGAACCTGGAGCTGATCGTGGACTACGCCGGCTTCGGCACCACGACCTCGGCTGCCATCGAAACACTCGCGGAGTTCGGCACCCTGGTTCAGGTGGGCATGGGCCGGTTGGAATCGACCATCAATACGTACCCGATCATCATCAACCAGCTCACCATCAGGGGCTCAAAGTCCGGTACCAAGGAGGATCTTGCCGGCATCTACGAGCTGATGAAGAGCGGTCAGCTCAAGCCACCCATGAACCACATCAAGCATGCCGACATTCCCGGCGCAATCGACAAGCTTCGCGAGGGAGGTGTCGTCGGCCGCTTCATTGCTGTGTACGAGTGATGCGGGGACTCGAGGCGGCCGTCCGAAGGCGGGGCAGGGCTGACCGCAGCCCGTGAGCTGCTGTTATAAACCGAAGCGCGGGGCCTCGATGGCCGGGCAGGTATCCATGACGACGTCCAGCCCGGCCGCCTTGGCCTTTTCCGCGGCGGCTTCGTCGATCACGCCCAGCTGGAGCCACACCGCCTTGGCACCGACTTCGATGGCCTGGTCCACCACCGGGCCGACCTTCTGCGAGTTCACGAAGCAGTCCACCACGTCGATATCGCCGGGAATGTCCCCGAGCTTTTGGTAACCGGTCAGGCCGAGGACGTCGTCGCCCTGCAGGTTGACGGGGACGACTTCCATGTCCAGCTGGTCCATCAGGTACCGGGAGATGCGCATGGCCACCCGGTGCGGGTTCGTGGACAGGCCGACGACGGCCCAGCGGCCGGGGGTTTCCAGCAGCCGCCGGACGACTTCAGGGTCATTCTGGTGTGCCATGGCTCGACCCTACCCGCGACTCTTCGGCACCGGAACCGCCGCTGGCCCTCTCCCCCTCAGCCGCCCTCATCGAGGAGTGGGCAGACGCCCTTAAACCGTCGGTTTAAGGGCGTCAGCTGAACAGTCGATGGTTTGGGGCTAGCCGGCCAACCGGGCCGCCGCTGCGTCGGCGTGCTCCGCCACCCAGTTCCCCACCAGTTCCAGCACTTCAGCGTCCACGGGCTCGCGGATCTGGCGCTTGTAGTCGGAGAGGGTCGGAACCTTCGGGTCGCGGCGCAGCAGGTGCGACAGGTCCTCGATCTTCCTCGTGGTCACCGGGCCGGGGACGGTGGCCGCGATGATGTCCAGGTCGGCCGAGTCCACCTGCACGTCCTTGGCGCCCGTGATGGCCAGCACAGGCATGTGCAGGCGCTCCAAGTTCGGAACGGGGTCGAAGTCGAGGAACTCCCGATGCCAGAGCGCATTGATCTTACGGCCCTTCATGCGCACCACGTCCTCGGTGGTGGCCCGAAGCTTTTCCACCGACTTCGCCTGCACCCTGACCAGGTCCTGGCGGAAAAGCTTCAGCAGCAAGCGCGGGAAGGCGGGCAGCGAGTCGCTGATCTGGGCCGTCTGCCACCTGCCTGTCTCAAAGCCTGTCTGCGCCGAGGCTGAAAGCAGCACAGCCCCGTCCACCCGGGTACCGGGCTCTGCCGCCACGGCCGCCGCGTGGTAGCTGCCTTCGCTGTGGCCGACCAGGAATACCGGGAGGCCCGCGGCCTTCCGGGCGGCCATCCAGCGGAGGGCGGCCGCGGCGTCGTCGGTGTTCTGACGGAAGCCGGCCGCCCAGAAGGTGCCTTCCGAGTCGCCGGTACCGCGCTTGTCGTAGCGCAGGGAAGCGATTCCGTGGCCGGCAAGTGCCGTCGCCAAGTCACGGCTGATGCCCAACGGCATCCGTTTGTGGTCGGCATTGCTGTCGATCGGTCCCGAGCCCGGCAGGATCAGCGCGGCGCCGCGGACCGTTCCGGCCGGTTCAGCCCAGGTTCCCGTCAGCTGAACGGTCCCGGACGAAAAGCTGACCACTTCTTCGGTGAACGCCTGACCGGCGGGCAGGCCGGCGGCCTTCCGGATCCGGGCCGCAACATCCTCGGCATCGGGAAGCGACACGACCACCCGGGCGTACTTTTGCCCGTCCAGGTCAAGCTGCACTGCCGGGGTGCCGCGGCGGGCGACGGCGAGGGTCTTGCCGCGGCCGCGCCACGTTCCCACCCGAGTCCGTCCCGGGATCGCAAGCCCGGGAGCCCGCAGGCCGTGGACGCCGTCGAACGCATCCGCGAGCACCCGGACGGAGGTCACCGCGGACAGCGGGAATCGCTGGTCGCCGAGCAGCCCCGCAACTTTCTCGAACCGGTCCAGCTCCAGCAGAACCTCCTTGTTCTCCACCACTATCGCCGCCACCGCGCCTCCCTTCGGGTCGTTTATTGCTCGTGTCTTGGTCGTTTGGTCGCCCACTGGGTTACCGGACAGTACGATTATTATCAGTTGTAGGAACAATGTCAACTGTGAGAACATGGAGCCATGTCCTCCTCACAGAGCGCCGACCTGATCCTGCACCCCGTACGCCTGCGGATCGTCCAGACGCTGCTGGGCAACCGTGAGCTGACCACGGCGGAGATCTCCGCCGAACTCCCCGACGTTCCCACCGCGACGCTTTACCGGCACATAGGCACCCTCTCCAAGGCCGGCGTGCTGGCGGTGGCCCAGGAGAGGCCGGTTCGCGGCACCACCGAACGCACCTTTCGACTGGACGTGGCCAGGAGTTCAGTGGCCGAGGACGATCTGGCGTCCATGACGGCCGATGACCACCGGCGCGGCTTCATGGCCTTCGCGGCCGGGCTGCTGGGGGCCTTCGACCAATACATCGCCGGCGGGAATCCGGACTTCGTGCGCGACGGGGCCGGTTACCGGCAGACCGCCCTCTGGATGACGGACGAAGAGTTCGAGGATTTCACTTCCGCCATCAGGGCTGCCGCAGAGAAGGTGGCGGCCAACGGCCCTGAAGAGGGGCGGCACCGCCGTTTGTTCTCCACGGTCCTCATCCCGGCGGATCCGCCCGCCTGACTGACCGCCCCGCCGGGCCCGCACCGGGAGCAACGTCCACATCGGCGGCACATGGGCGGGAGGAGACGGCGGCGTCGTCGGCTGGCTATGAAAGGAGGCAGCGACGCCGGCGACACCCTAGCGAACGGGGGCATCGCCGTCGTGATGACCCCGAGAGGGCGGGCCGGCGTTACGCGTCCCAGCAGAGGCAGAAGGGGTGTCCGGCGGGGTCGGCGTACACCTGGAACCCCGAGGCGGACGCCGGGTCATCGGCCGGCTTCAGCAGCTTGGCACCCAGGGACGTCGCCTGTTCATGGGCGGCCGCGAGATCGTCTATGTAGAGGTCCAGGTGGATCTGCTGCGGCGTCCCGTCCGGCCAGTCGGGCGGAATGTGGTTGGGCGCAAGCTGGAATCCCAGCCGCGATTCGCCGTCCACCATGACCGTGTGCCAGTCGTCTTCGGCCTCGACCGTCCCGTCCAAGAGGCCGGCCCAGAAGGTGCTCTCCGCCGCGAGGTCGGCGGCGTCGAACACGATGATCTGTCTGCTGATTTTCATGCGGTCATCCTGCCACTGAGCCGAAGTTGCGTCCATGGTTAGCGGGGATGCGCCTGTTTCCCCGGCGGGTTCCCCCACGAGTGGTTCCCGTCTTTGTTACGGCAGATTGTCATTCCGCCTTTGTTACGGGTCATTATTACGGGCAGTTTGCCGGGAGCCCTGCCCGTGCCGTTTAGTTGGTGGTGACCATCCCGAGCGGCCGAGAGACCTGGATCGACGACGCCGCAGCAACCCTGGTCATCGGAAGCCCACCCAGGCTGCCGGTGATAACGAGGTGACAAGCCACGGGTACGGCCGGCGATTGCCGGGCCGCACGGCTTGATCCGTAGGGTGCTACTGCCAGGATCGATGGAGTGATCCCATGACTGCCGTACTGTCGTCGTCCCGCCACGCGGCTCCCGTTGCCGCTGCACCCGCGGCCCGTTCCGACTCCGCGCTGGCCGTTTCCTTTCGCGCCCTGAACCGCACCTTCGGCACGGGAGCACAGGCCCACACCGTGCTGCGCGACGTGAACTTCGAGGTCCGTCCCGGCGAGGTGCTGGCCATCCTGGGCCCGTCAGGCTGCGGCAAGTCCACCTTGCTCCGCGCCACCGCAGGCCTCGACGCGCCCAGCGCCGGCGCCGTGGAAATCGACGGCACACCGGTCCAGGGCATCGACTCCCGCTGCGCCGTCGCGTTCCAGGAACCCCGGCTGCTGCCGTGGCACACCCTGCAGGCCAACGTGGCCATCGGCCTGCCCAAGAGCTCCAGCGCCAAGCAGGGCAAGTCCAAGGTCGCTCGGCTGCTGGACCTGGTCGGGCTGGCCGCCTTCGCCAAGCACCGGCCGCGCGAGGTCTCCGGCGGCATGGCCCAGCGGGCATCCCTGGCCCGGGCCCTGGCCCGCAATCCGGGCGTGCTGTTGCTGGACGAACCGTTCGGCGCGCTGGACGCCCTGACCCGGATCAAGATGCAGGACCTGCTGCTCGATATCCACGCGGCGGAACCCACCACCGTGCTGCTGGTGACCCACGACGTGGACGAGGCCCTGCAACTGGCGGACAGGATCATCGTGCTCGGCACGGAAGAAGGCCGCGACGACGACGGCGCCACGATCGTGCGCACCGTCGACGTTCCCGGCAGCCGCCCGCGGGACCGCGGTTCGGTCGAGTTGGCCCGAATGCGCCGCTCGCTGCTCGAAAGCCTCGGCGTCGACGGCCATTAGGGCCGCCCTCGCCACCCACAAATCACGCAATGCCTGGGCCGTTCGCGCCCGAAAGTCATCCGTAGCGGAATTTCTCCTGTTCCGCACCCCGTCCAAAGGAACCACCATGTCTCTTGCCAGCCGTTTCTCCCGCCGCCCGCTCCTCGGCGCTGCCGCCGTTGCCGCCACCGTCTCGCTGGCCCTGACCGGCTGCGTTGCCGGTGAGGATTCCGAAGCCACCGCGGCCCAAGGCGGCGGCGATGGCGTGCTCAACATCGACTTCGCCACCTACAACCCGCTGAGCCTGGTCATCAAGGAAAAGGGCTGGCTGGAGGCCACCCTTGCCGACGACGGCGTCGAGGTGAACTGGGTGCAGTCGGCCGGTTCCAACAAGGCCAACGAGGCGCTGCGCTCCGGAGCGGTCGACGTCGGATCCACCGCCGGTTCCGCGGCGCTGCTGGCCCGTGCCAACGGCTCGCCGATCAAGACCATCAGCCTCTACTCGCAGCCGGAATGGGCCGCCCTGGTGGCGTTGCCCGACTCCGGCATCGAGTCCGTCGAGGACCTCAAGGGCAAGTCCGTGGCCGCCACCAAGGGCACTGACCCCTACTTCTTCCTGCTCCAGTCGCTGGAAGAGGCCGGCCTCTCCGCCGACGACGTCACCGTCGAGAACCTGCAGCACGCCGACGGTTTGACCGCGCTGAAGCAGGGCTCGGTCGACGCCTGGTCCGGCCTGGATCCGATCATGGCCGGCGCCGAACAAGACGGCGCCGAACTGTTCTACCGGAACCTGGACTTCAATACCTACGGCTTCCTGAACGCTACCGAGTCCTTCCTGGAGGAGGAACCGGAGGTCGCCCAGGCCGTGGTGAACGCGTACGAGAAGGCCCGAGCCTGGGCCGCCGAGAACCCGGAGGAAACCGCCCAGATCCTCGCCGATGTCGCCGGCCTGGACCTCGAGGTCGCCAACAAGGTGATCGCAGAGCGCGGCAACCTAAACGTTGAAGCGGCCCCGGGCGAGAAGCAGCGCGCGGTGCTGGCGAAGGTCGGCCCGGCGTTCGTCGAGACCGGAGACGTGAAGAGCCAGGCCGACATCGACGACGCCCTCGCCACCCTGCTCGACGACTCGCTGGTGAAGAAGGCCGATCCGTCGGCCATCAAGGAATCCTGATGACGCACCTCGGCAATCCCGGAGCATCCGGCGCCAGCGTTTACGCCACTAGCCAGGAAGGCCTCGCGGCCACCGGCGTCCTCAAAACCGCAAGCGTGCCGCGGCCGAACCAGGACGGCCCCTCACCCCAGCAGTCCCCCGCCAACGGTTGGTCCCCGACCGGGGTGCTCGGCAACGGCTGGGCACGCCTGCTCCTTGGCCTGCTGCTGCCCGCCGCCCTGCTCGCCGCCTGGCAGTGGAGCACCTCCGCCGGCCTGTTCAGCTCGGTCCAACTGCCGGCACCGGCGGCCGTCGTCGAGGCCGCGGTCGACCTGATCCAGCGCGGAGAACTGGCCCAGCACGTGGCCATCTCCACGCAGCGCGTGCTGCTCGGCTTCGTCTTCGGCGCCGCCCTCGGCCTGGTCTTCGGCGCGCTGATCGGGCTGTCCAAGGTGGCCGATGTGCTGCTCTCCCCCACCATCGGGGCGCTGCGCGCGGTGCCGTCGCTGGCCTGGGTGCCGCTGCTGATCCTGTGGATGAAGATCGGCGAGGACTCCAAGGTCACGCTGATCCTGATCGGCGCGTTCTTCCCCGTGTTCACCACCGTCTCGCTGGCGCTGCGGCACGTGGACAAGAACCTGGTGGAAGCCGGCCGCGCGTTCGGGCTGAAGGGCGTGAAGCTGCTGACCACCGTGCAGTTGCCGGCCGTGGTGCCCGCCGTGTTCTCCGGCCTGCGGCTGGCCTTGGCACAGGCGTGGCTGTTCCTGGTGGCGGCGGAACTGATCGCCTCCTCCATGGGCCTGGGTTTCCTGCTCACGGATTCGCAGAACAACGGCCGCACCGACCGGCTGTTGCTGGCCATCGTCCTGTTGGCCATCATCGGCAAGATCACCGACGCGCTCCTGGGAGTCGCGGAGAAATGGGCAGTCAAGAGATGGGCATAGAAGTAGCCGAAACCGCCGGCGGCCGCCGCGCCGCCGGGAGCACCGCCGTCGTCGGTCCGGAAGGGCCGGCGCCGTACCGCGACCGGGTGACCGAATGGCCGGAGCCGCAGACCGAGGCCGAGCGGATTGAGTTCTGGGAGCGCGCGGCGGCCCGGCTTCAGTGGGCCGAGCCGTGGCACACCGCGCACTCCGCCACCTCCGTGGACAGCGCCGCGCGGCGGGGGCCCGAGCTGCGCTGGTTCGACGGCGGCACGCTGAACGCCGCGGTCAACTGCGCCGACCGTCACGTCGAAGCCGGCTTGGGCGATAAGGTGGCGCTGCACTTCGAGGGCGAGCCCGGCGACCGCCGGACGGTGACCTACCGCGAGCTTCAGGAGCTGGTCTCGCAGGCCGCCAACGCGCTGCTGGCGCTGGGCGTCGGCAAGGGCGACCGCGTGGTCATCTACCTGCCGGTGCTGGTGGAAACCGTCGTGATCACGCTGGCCTGCGCGCGGATCGGGGCGGTGCATTCGCTGGTCTTCGGCGGCTTTTCCGCGGAGGCCCTGAAGTTCCGGGTGGAGGACACCCGCGCCAAACTCCTGGTCACCACCGACGGCCAGTACCGCCGGGGCACCGCCGTCCCGGTCAAGGCCAACGCGGATGCGGCGGTTTCCGGCGAGAACGCGATCGAACACGTGCTGGTGATCAACCGCACCGGCCACACGGACATCAACTGGGTGGAAGGCCGCGACGTGTGGTGGCACGACGTCGTCGAGACCCAGCCGCGCGTCCACGAGGCCGAGGCGTTCGACGCCGAGACGCCGCTGTTCATCATGTACACCTCGGGCACCACCGGCCAGCCCAAGGGCCTGGTCCACACGACCGGCGGCTACCTGACCCAGGCCTCGTTCAGCCACTCGTACCTGTTCAGCAACCCGGACCCGGACGCGCGCGCGGACGACGTGCACTGGTGCACCGCGGACCTGGCCTGGGTCACCGCGCACACCTACGAGATCTACGGGCCGCTGAGCAACGGCGTCACGCAGGTGATTTACGAGGGCGTGCCGAACGCCCCGCACCCCGGCCGGCACTTCGAGGTCATCGAGCGCTACGGCGTGACCAGTTACTACACCGCGCCCACGCTGGTCCGGTCGCTGATGGGCTGGTTCCCCGACGGCATTCCGGCCCAGTACGACCTGAGCTCCATCCGCCTGTGCGGCACGGTGGGCGAGGCCGTGAACCCGGAGGCCTGGCGCTGGCTGCGCACCCAGGTGGGGCGGGATTCGCTGGTCGCCGGGGACCCCTCGTCGGGCGTGCCGATGGTGGATACCTGGTGGCAGTCGGAGACCGGGGCCACCGTGCTCTCGCCGCGCCAGACCGATGCGTCCTTCAAACCCGGCTGCGCCACCCGCGCCTTGCCGGGGCTGGCCACGGACATCGTGGACGACGGCGGCGCCCGGGTGGGTGCCGGGGAGCAGGGCAACATTGTGGTCACCAGCACCGGGCCGGCGATGGCCCGGACCGTGTGGGGCAACCCGGAACGCTACTTCACGTCCTACTGGGAAAAGTATGCGGCGCAGGGCTGGTTCCTGGCCGGCGACGGCGCCCGCTTCGACGCCGACGGCGACACCTGGATCCTGGGCCGGACCGACGACGTCATCAACATCTCGGGGCACCGGCTGTCCACGATCGAGATCGAGTCCGCGCTGGTCTCACACCCGGCGGTGGTGGAGGCCGGCGTCTGCCCGACCTACGACGCCAAGACCGGGCATGCCGCCACGGCCTTCGTGGTGCCGCGCGACAAGTCGCTGATCGGGACGAGGGTTGCGGGACCGACGGCCGCGGAGGCCGCAGCCGTAAAGGCCTTGCGGGACCACGTGGCCACGCAGATCGGGCCGATCGCCAAGCCCCGCGACGTGGTGTTCGTCCCCGACGTGCCCAAGACCCGCAGCGGCAAGATCATGCGCCGGCTGCTGACCCAGTTGTTCGAGGGGACGGAGCTGGGCGACACGACCAGCCTGCAGAACGAACCGTGCATCGTGCAGATCCAGGCCATCTGCGCCGCACGGTAAAGTTTTCCGCCTTCACCAGCCGTGCCACCGAGGCCGGCCAAAACTCCCCAGGTTTTGGCCGGCCGCTTGGCGTCACCGGCCGTTCGCTCCCACGTCTCAGCGGAGGCTCACGACGTTTCTCCTAGTCAGGGCGATATGACCCTTCCGAAACGAGGGAAGTTAGTCCTATACGTGGGAGCGAACCCAGGCTGGTCCGTCAGGCCGACCTCCGCAGCATCGTCAGGACCTCCGCGACAACGCGTTCCGGCGCGAAGACCAAGTCTTCGTAAACGTATCTAAGGGTAGGCAGCCCGCTGAGCATGCCCGCATTGTTCCGTCTCCGGTCTTTGAGAAAGGTCGCGCGATCCCAGTGGAAGTCGAATCCGTCCAGCTCAATGATGAGGCAGCCTTCCACCAGCATGTCCACCCGCCCGAGTCCCCGGATCAGCACCTGTGTTTCCACGTGGAGCCCGGCAGCGCGAAAGAGTTCCCGGGCAATGACCTCCAACGGCGAGTCGGCGTCATGGCCTATGCCCTGCACCAACTGCCGCCGCAAGCTGTTTCGTGTTCCCGGCAGACGCTGCATAAGCTCTGCCTTCGAAACCCGTCTTAGGCGTACCGCTGACTCGGCTATAACCAGCGCCTCCAAGCGCGGCCGGCAGCGGATTGCGTGCAGCACACAATCCAGGGTCCCTACGTAACCCCACCTCCCCTCGGCTGCGAGCCTGCCACGGTGCTTGATCACGGTCTCAGGTTGTCTGCCATGGTCCGCCCAGAGATGCAATTGGGGCGGGTCTTTCACTGTCCAGAGTCCCAGCTCCCCGGCGGCCGAGACGCAGGTGATGAGCCCGCCAGCCATCATCGCGATGCGCAGATCGGCATCCGCATTGGCAGTGGCTACTAGCCCCCGTCGAAGGGACGTCACGGCGCCCGACGCGATCGCCACCTTGATCGCATCCGGTCCGATGCCCGCCCGGCGCAGGTCCCTAACGAGGGCTGTTCCTCCTCTTTTCGCCACCCAGTTGGCGATCATTTCGGGAGTCTGCATGTAATCGAGGATGACCGCGCCCTTCGGCCGCCACCATTGCCGGCCCGAAATTGTGGACATCGGATGACCGGCAATGAAAAGCGGCGCCGAACACCTGCGAACGGACTGCATCGCCGGCGCCGAAGACTTCCCGGCCCAGTTGAACCTGCCAGTCCTCCGGCGGGGCCGCGAGAGGCTTCCCGGCTCGGCGTGGACCCGCCTAGTCCTGACGCAGGGCGCGCACCAGCGAGTTGAACCGCTCGTTGGCGGCCAGGTCCTCGATCAGGACCGACGCCCCGTCCGGCCCGGCCAGCGGGATCCGCCAGTTCGGGTATTCGTCGGCGGTGCCCGGCTGGTTCTGGGTCCGAAGCTCCCCCACAGCGTCCGTGAGCGCAACGCCCAGCAGTACCGACGGGGTCTGCGTGATGAACGCGTGCAGCGCCTCGACGGTGCGTTGTTCGGCGGCGGGGCCGGCGCCGTCGTCGTGCTGTGGCGCGGCCGGCACCCGCGAGCGCACCGTGGAGAGCACTGCCTCTTGGGCTGCCTGATCCAAAGCCCGTTCCTCCTCCACGGGCCGGTTCAGCAGGCCCAGCGATTCACGCAACTCCACGTGCTTGCCCGCCAGGTAGCCGGCGGTAGGCGGCAGGTCGTGCGTGGTGACGCTGGTCAGGCAGGAACGGCGGTAGCGCTCGGGTGCGCGGGGGCTGCCGTCCTCGTACTCAAACCACAGGATGGAGGTCCCCAGGATGCCGCGCTCGGCCAGGTAGTCCTGCACGCCCGGCTCGAACACCCCGAGGTCCTCACCAATGACGACGACGCCGGCCCGTTCCGCTTCCAGGGCGAGGATGCCGATCAAGGCCTCGTGATCGTAGTACACGTAGGCGCCTTCGCCGGGAGGGCTGCCGGCGGGAATCCACCACAGCCGGAACAGCCCGAGGATATGGTCCACCCGGATGCCGCCGGCGTGCCGCAGGACGGTCCGCAGCATGTCCCGGTAGGCAACATAGCCGGATTCGGCCAGGCGGTGCGGATGCCACGGGGGCTGTGACCAGTCCTGGCCCTGTTGGTTGAACATGTCCGGCGGCGCGCCCACGGAGATGCCGGGGGTCAGCACATCCTGCAACGTCCAGGCGTCGGCGCCGGTGGGATGGACGCCGACGGCGAGATCGTGCACTATCCCGATGTTCATTCCCGCATCGAGGGCGCTGGCCTGCGCCGCCTCGAGCTGCTCGTCGCACAGCCACTGCAGCCATTGATGGAACTCGATGCGGTCCTTCAGCTCGCTGCGCTGCGCTTCGATGAACACGGCATCCGACCACTCCGGTGCCCCGGCCGGAACAGTTTCGGCCATGGCACACCACAGGGCAAAGCGCTCCAGCCCCTCGCCTTCCTGCGCGCGGAAGGCCTCGAACCGCTGCTGGCGTTCCGCGGACCGGGGCACAGCGAAGACCGTTTCCAGCGCCTGCAGCTTGGCCGCAAAAACCAGGTCGCGGTCCAGGATGCCGGCGTCCAGGTTCGCGTCGTGGAAGTTGTTGGCCAGCGGGATGCCGCGGGCTTCGGGCACGTCCTCGACCCGCAGGTACAGCGGATTGACGAACCGGCGCGTGGAGGGCAGGTAGGGCGAGGGCTCCACCGGCGGTTTCGGCTGGGCCGCGTGCAGCGGGTTGATCAGGACGAAGCCCGCGCCCTTCGCGGCGGCCGTCTCGGCGAGGCTGGCCAAGTCATGCAGGTCACCGATGCCCCACGAGGACCGCGAGCGCACGGAGTACAGCTGTGCCATCAACCCCCACGTCCGGGGCAGGCGGTCCGCGGTGGTCAGGCGCCGCGGGGTGACCACGAGGGCGCACCGCGCCTCGCTGTCGGTTGGCTCCGGGGCCGCGCCGGTTCCGGGCTCCATCGATTCCGACCGGTCCGGGGCCGCGCCGGTCCCGGCCTGCATCACCTCCGGCATTTCCGGGGCCGCGCCGGTCCCGGCCTCCATCGGCTCGGACCGCTCCACGACCTCCAGCGTGTGCCAGCCCAGCGGGATGTCCGCCGGCACCACCGCCGTGAAACGAACAGGCGGGGCACCTTCCGCATCCTCCGACCCGCCGGCCAGCACCTCGACGTCGCGCCGGGAGCCGTCCTCCAGCAGGATCCGGACCCGCGGACGGACGCCGCGCCGCGCATTGACCGGAACCTCGGTGGCAGTGCCTTGGCGGACGACGACGGCGGGCGGCAGCGTGCGCTGCACCGGTGCCAGTTCAGCGGCCCGGAGGGAAGCCGTCACGTCGTCGTCGGTGGCACAGGGGACGCCCAGCGCGGTGAGGACGGAAACCAGCGTTGCCTCACTGACTGTTTTCTCGTCGCCATCCCAGCCGCGGAAGGTAATGCCAACGCCATGTTTTCCCGCGAGGCGCTGCAGCGCCGAAAGTTCAGCCATAGACCCAATCTACGGTGAACTGTCCGGACCCGGGAACGTTCGTCACGCCGGTACGGCGAAGGTCGTGGCTCCGACGCGCGGCGAGCACCGCCGTCGTGCCGGGCATTCGCAGGCCGGACAAACAGCGAGGCGTCGTCCGCAATTCCGAACGTCCAAAGCGTTCGCGAGGCCGGGCGGCGAAGGCGAGCACCGCCGTCGTACCGGGCCGCCGCAAGCCCGGGCAACCGCACGGCGTGCCGCCTCAGGGCCCGGGCGCCCACAGCCCGGACGCAACGCGGCTCAACATTTTTTGGTGCCGCGGCCGTTGGTTGCGAGAATGGACGAGACCATCCCGAGCGGTTGAGAGATCTGGCTCTTTGACACCGCAGCAACCATCCGGACGCCACCGGAAAGGTGCTACCGCCAGAAGCGATGGAGAGAGCGCAAGCAATCTTTGATCCGGACGGTGCCTGCACGGTGCCGCCAGGACCGTCATTCCGGGAACCCAAGTTTTGAAGGAGCAACCGCCTGATGGCTGAACGCACATTCGGTTTCCGCACCCGTGCCCTGCACGCCGGCGGCACGCCCGACGCCGAGCACGGTGCCCGGGCCGTACCGATCTACCAGAGCACGTCGTTCGTGTTCAAAGACACCGACGACGCCGCGAACCTCTTCGCGCTGCAGAAGTACGGCAACATCTACTCCCGCATCGGCAACCCCACGGTCGCCGCGTTCGAGGAGCGCATCGCCTCGCTCGAGGGCGGCATCGGCGCGGTGGCCACATCCTCGGGCATGGCCGCCGAGTTCATCACCTTCGCGGCCCTGGCCGGGGCGGGCGACCACATCGTGGCCTCGTCCAAGCTCTACGGCGGCACCATCACCCAGCTGGACGTGACGCTGCGCCGGTTCGGCGTGGAGACCACGTTCGTCGACTCCAACGACCCGGCCGACTTCGCCGCGGCCATCGGGGAGAACACCAAGGCCGTCTACACCGAGATCGTGGCCAACCCGTCCGGCGACATCGCGGACCTCGCCGGTTTGGCCGCGGTGGCGCACGACGCCGGGCTCCCCCTGGTCGTGGACGCCACCCTGAGCACGCCCTACCTGATCCGCCCGATCGAGCACGGCGCGGACATCGTGATCCACTCCGCCACCAAGTTCCTGGGCGGCCACGGCACCACCCTGGGCGGCGTCGTCGTCGAATCCGGCCGTTTCAACTGGGGCAACGGCAAGTTTCCGCAGATGACCGAGCCGGTGCCCAGCTACGGCAACGTGTCCTGGTGGGGCAACTTCGGCGAGTACGGCTTCCTCACCAAGCTCCGGTCCGAGCAGCTGCGCGACATCGGCCCGTCGCTGTCGGCACAGTCCGCGTTCCAGCTGCTGCAGGGCGTGGAAACGCTGGCGCAGCGGATGGACGAGCACCTGGCCAACGCCCGCACCGTGGCCGAGTGGCTGGAAGCCGACGAGCGCGTCTCTTGGGTCAGCTACGCCGGCCTGCCCGCCCACCCGCATTACGAGCGGGGCCGGAAGTACCTGCCCAAGGGCGTGGGCTCCGTGTTCAGCTTCGGCGTCAAGGGCGGCCGCACCGCGGGCCAGAAGTTCATCGAATCGCTGCAGCTGGCCAGCCACCTGGCCAACATCGGCGACGCCCGCACCCTGGTGCTGCACCCGGGATCGACCACCCACCAGCAGCTCACCGCCGACCAGCTGGTGGCTGCCGGCGTGCCCGAGGACCTGATCCGCATCTCCGTGGGTCTGGAAGACGTGGACGACATTCTCTGGGATTTGGACCAGGCGCTGGCCGCCTCGCAGCAGGCCGGCGCCGAGCACGGCCCCAGCCGCGACCATGAGGACGCCGCGTTCGACAGCTCCGAGTTCGCCTCGCCCAGCTATGCCGGCGAGTCCTGCACGATCCCGGCGGAGCGCTCCCCCCGGACAGAGCCCGGAACGCGCGTAGTCGAGTCCGTCGAAGAACTGATCGAAGCCGAAGAAGGAGCCGCCAAGTGACCGCGACACCGGAACGCACCTGGATCGGCCCGTCCGCCGCGGAGCGTCTGAACATCCTGCGCAACACCAAATCCATCGCCATTGTCGGCGCCTCGGACAAGCCGAGCCGGGCCAGCTACTTCGTGGCCACGTACCTGCTGTCCAGCTCGCCGTACAAGGTGTATTTCGTGAACCCGGTGGCGAAGGAGATCCTGGGTCAGCCGGTGTACAAGTCGCTGGCGGACCTGCCCGAGGTGCCGGACCTGGTGGATGTCTTCCGCAGGCACGACGACCTGCCCACCGTTTTGGAGGAAACCCTGGCCGTCGGCGCCAAGACGCTCTGGCTGCAACTGGGCTCCTGGCACGAGGAGGTCGCGGCCCAGGCCGAGGCCGCCGGCTTGAACGTGGTGATGGACCGCTGCGTGAAGATCGAGCACGCACGCTTCCACGGCGGCCTGCACCTGGCCGGCTTCGACACCGGAGTGATCTCCTCCAAGCGGCAGCTGACCGCCTAGGCGGGCGCGAGGCCGCTTCCCCGACCGGCAGAGCCCCACTGTACTAACGACGGCGGAGGGCCGGCCTGCGCGAGGCCGCGCCCGCCCCGAAAAGCCCGCCCCTTGTCCCCCGGCCTTCCACGTGGAGGCCCGGGGACAAGGGGCGGGTTTTTTCCTGCCCGGAAGTAGACGGAAAGAGCCTTCAAGGATTTCCCCAAGGTCCTCGTCGGATGCTGTGGCCAGCCACACATCACTCGACTAGGGGGAGTCACCGTGTTTACTGCACCAACCGATTTACAACCGAGGAGGGGCACCGAACGTGCCCACAAGGGGAGGCCATCCTTCCCCCGGAAAGTCACGGCCGGGCTCGCCGCGCTGGTGCTGGGCGCGGGCGTGCTGCCCTCCGCCCTCGCCCCCGCGGCGTTGGCAGCGCCGGTAGGCCAAGGCCTGACCCTCAATGCCGGGGACATGCGGTTCATCCTGAAGCAAATTAAGATCGCGGAAAACCACGCCACCAAGGAAGACGCCGAGGGCAAACCCGTGCCGGGCCAGCCGCTCCTCGGCCCCGGCCCCAACCAGATAGCCAATCCGCTGCTGCCCTACGGGCTGCGCACGGTGGACGGGTCCGACAACAACCTGATGCCCAACCAAGGGCACTTCGGCGCCGCCAGCCTGCCCTTCCCGCGGCTGGCAGAACCGGAATGGCGGACCACCGCCGGCGGGCAGTCGTATAAGTCGGTCAATGTTCCGATGATCCGGGACGCGGACCCGCGCTTCGTCAGCAACGTCATCGTGGACCAGACCTCCACCAATCCGGCCGCGATCGCCGCGGCGGGCAAGGCGCACCGGACGGTGAACGACGGCCCCACGGCCGTCCCCTGCGACGACGAGGGGCTGCCCCTGAACTGTGTTCCCGACGGCGAGACACTCGACATCCCGAATGTCACCACCGACTTCGGGCTCTCGCCGCCATACAACGGCTTCTTTGCCCTCTTCGGCCAGTTTTTCGACCACGGGATCGACTTCACCAAGAAGACCAGCAACGTCGTCATGATGCCGCTGGCCAAGGACGATCCGCTGTACGTCGAGGGATCGCCCACGAACTTCATGCTGCTCAACCGGGCGGAGAACCAGCCCGGACCCGACGGCAAGCTCGGCACCGACGACGACGTCCAGGACGCCACGAACACGGACTCTCCGTGGGTTGACCAGAGCCAGACCTACTCCTCGAATCCGTCCCATCACGTCTTTCTCCGGGAGTACGAGCTCAACGAGGACGGCGACCCGGTCTCGACCGGCGAACTGGCCGAAGGCGAACCCGGCGGCATGGCCACCTGGGCGGACATCAAGGCACAGGCCGAGTCCATGCTCGGCCTGAAGCTCTCCGACGCCGACGTCGTGAACATCCCGATGCTGGCCACCGACCAGTACGGGCGCTTCCTGCGCGGCCCCAACGGGCTGCCGCAGTACATCACGCAGGACAAGCAGTTCGTGGAAGGGAACCTGGAGAACCCCGTCGCGCCGCCGGCGGATGTCCAGCGGATCGGCATCGCGTTCCTGGACGACATCTCCCACTTCGCGGCACCGTTCGACTCGCGGGGCGCGGCCCTGACACCCGACGGGGACGGCGGCATCACGCCCACCAGCGGCCGGCAGGACCCGGGCACCTACGACGACGAAATGCTCGACGCGCACTTCGTTGGCGGCGACGGCCGCCTGAACGAGAACATCGGCCTCACCGCCGTCCACCAGGTCTTCCACTCGGAGCACAACCGGCTGGTCACCTACATGGAAGAACTGCTGACGTCCCTGAACCTGGACCTGAACGAGTGGAAGCTGCCCAACGGCGAATGGAACGGGGAGCGCCTCTTCCAGGCCGCACGGTTCGTGACGGAGATGGAGTACCAGCACATCGTCTTCGAGGACTTCGCTCGCAAGATCCAGCCGGGCATCAATCCGTTCAACGTCTTCACCCAGTCGGACACGGCCATCGACCCGGCGATCGAGGCGGAGTTCGCCCACGCGACCTACCGGTTCGGTCACTCCATGCTGACGGACACCGTGGATCGGAAGACCAACAGCGGAGCGGACATCGGCCTCCCGCTGCTGGACGCGTTCCTGAATCCGCCGGCCTACTACGCCAACGGGAACAGCACGATGACCCCGGAGCAGGCGGCGGGCGCGATCGCGATGGGCATGACCGACCAGGTGGGCGCAGAGCTCGACGAGTTCGTCACCGACACGCTGCGCAACAGCGTGCTCGGGCTGCCCCTGGACCTGGCCGCGCTCAACATCGCCCGCGGCCGGGAGACCGGCGTCCCGGCGCTGAACAATTTCCGCAAGGACCTCTACGCGAAGACCAGCGAGTCGTCCCTGAAGCCCTACAGCAGCTGGGTGGACTTCGGGCAGGCGCTGAAGCATCCGGATTCGGTGGTCAACTTTATGGCCGCTTACGGCACGCACCCCAGCATCACCGGGGCGACGAGCATCGAGGCCAAGCGCGCGGCGGCGCAGAAACTCTTCGACATGAGCCCCGACCCGGCGGCCGAAACTCCGGCCGATGCCTACGATTTCGTCAACAGCAACGGGGAGTGGGAGAACGACGGCGCCGCCTCCAGGACCGGTTTGGACACGGTCGATCTGTGGGTGGGGGGCCTGGCCGAAGCCCAGAATCTCTTCGGCGGGCTGCTCGGCTCCACCTTCAACTACATCTTCGAACGCCAGATGACGGACCTGCAGGACGGTGACCGTCTCTACTACCTGTCCCGCACCTCGGGCCTGAACCTGCGGGCCCAGCTCGAAGGCAACTCCATGGCCGAGCTGGTGATGCGCAATACCGACGCTTCCGCGCTCAAGGCCGACGTCTTCGGCGTCGCCGACTGTGAGTTCGAGATGGGCAACATCACCGGCACCACGGGCAACAATGTGGCCGATGATCCCGCCTCGGCCTGCGACGAGTCAGCACTGCTGCTCCGCATGGCGGACGGCACCATCCGCTACCGCGTCTCCAACAGCGTGGACCGCCCGGGCCTCAACGCCCAGGCGACCTACAACGGCAAGGACGATGCCGGCGGCGCAGACGGGACGGACCGGATCTGGGCCGGCGTCGACAACGACACCGTCTGGGGCAACGGCGGCAGTGACATCATCGAAGGCAACGACGGCGCGGACACCCTCCTGGGCGGCGCCGGCAACGATCGGATCACCGACTCCCACGGGGACGACGTGATCAAGGGCGGGCCGGGCAACGACGCGATGGACGCCGGTCCCGGACTCGACGGGATCATGTCCGGCGACGGAGACGACTTCTCCAACGGCGGGCTCAACGGCAACCAGACCTTCGCCGGCGAGGGCAATGACCTCGTGATAGCCGGCGACGGACCGGACACGGTGTTCGGCGGCGGCGGCGATGACTGGCAAGAAGGCGGCAACGCGAACGACCTGCTCCAGGGCGACAGCGGTGCCCCGTTCTTCGACGACATCAACAACCCCGGCCACGACGTCCTCATCGGCGACAGCGGCGAGGACGACTACGATGCCGAGGGCGGTAACGACGTCATGGTCGCCGGTCCCGGGATCGAGCGCAATCACGGCGTCTACGGCTTCGACTGGGTGACCCACGCCCGGTCGGTCGAAGCAGCCGATTCCGATATGCGCATGATCGTCGTGGAGGGTCCGAACGCGCTCAAGGACCGGTTCCTGCTGGTCGAGGCCCTCTCCGGCTGGGACAAGGACGACGTCTTGCGCGGCGATGACGTGATTCCGGCCGAGCCCGACAACGAGGTGGCGGTCCCCGGCCTCAGCAATGTGCTGGACGCCGAGGGCATCAAGCGGATTACCGGCCTGGCCGAGCTGCTGCCCGCCGGTGCCACCGAGTTCGGCGCCGGCAACATCATCATCGGCGGCTCCGGGAGCGACCAGATCTGGGGCAACGGCGCGGATGACGTCATCGACGGCGACAAGTGGCTGAACGTGCGGCTCAGCGTACGCGACGCTCAGGGCGCTGAACTGCGGTCAGTCACCAGCCTGAAGACCATCCAGGCCGATATTATGGCCGGCCGGATCGACCCGGGCGACGTCGCCATCGTGCGGGAAATTCTCAACAGTGCGGCTTCGACCGACGTCGACACCGCCAACTTCTCCGGCGCGCTCGATGAATACGACATCACCACCGTCGACGGAGTCACGACCGTCGCGCACGTCCGCGGCGGCGGGGACGACGGCACCGACACCATCACCAATGTCGAGCGCCTCCGGTTTGCCGACCAGACCATCGAGCTGACGGATACCGAAGCCCCCACGGTGACGGACCGCGCTCCTGCTGACGGGGCAACCGGCGTGGCCGTCGGGGTCGACATCACGGCAACCTTCAGCGAGGACGTCCAGGGGATCTCCGGGACGACGGCCACGCTGACGGCCGCGGAAGCAACGGCACCGACCGCCGCCACCGTGACCTACGATCCGGTGACCCGAACGGCGACGCTCGACCCGGTGGCGGACCTGGCGATCGACACGGTCTACACCGTTGCGCTCACCAGCGGCATCCGGGACGCGGCGGGCAACCCACTCGCTGCCACCAGCTGGTCGTTCACCACTGCCGGACCGGCTCCATCGGTGACCGGGCGCAGCCCGGACGCGGACGCCACGAACGTGGCCACCAACAGCAACATCACCGCCACCTTCAGCGAACCGGTGACCGGAGTCGACGGCACCACCTTCCGGGTCACCAACGCGGCCGGCACGGCAGTGACCGCAACCGTCAGCTACGACGACGCGACCCGCACGGCTACCTTCGACCCCGCCAATCTGCTGGCCAACCGCACCTATACCGTGCAGCTGACCGGCGGCATCCGGGATCTGCAGGGCAATGCCCTGCCGGCCACTACGTGGAACTTCTCCACCGAGGCCGCACTGGTTATCACCGAACGGACGCCGGCGGCGAACGCCACCGACGTGGCCACCAACAGCAACATCACCGCCACGTTCAGCAAACCGGTCACCGGAGTCGACGGCACCACCTTCCGGGTCACCAACGCGGCCGGCACGGCAGTGACCGCAACCGTCAGCTACGACGACGCGACCCGGACGGCTACCCTCGACCCCGCCAACCTGCTGGCCAACCGCACCTACACGGTGCAGCTGACCGGCGGCATCCGGGACCTTTCGGGTAACGCGATCACGGCCACCACGTGGAGCTTCACCACCGAGGCCGCACCGGTTATCACCGAACGGACCCCGGCGGCGAACGCCACCAACGTGGCCACCAACAGCAACATCACCGCCACGTTCAGCAAACCGGTCACCGGAGTCAACGGCACCGCCTTCCGGGTCACCAACGCGGCCGGCACGGCAGTGACCGCAACCGTCAGCTACGACGACGCGACCCGGACGGCTACCCTCGACCCCGCCAACCTGCTGGCCAACCGCACCTACACGGTGCAGCTGACCGGCGGCATCCGGGACCTTTCGGGTAACCCGATCACGGCCACCACCTGGAGCTTCTCCACCGAAGCCGCACCGGCCATCGCCGGAAGGACCCCGGCGGTGAACGGCACCAACGTGGCCACCAATGGGAACCTGACGGTGACGTTCAGCGAACCGGTCCGAGGCGTCAGCACCAGCACGGTCACGCTGAAGACCGCCGCAGGCACGGTTGTACCGGCGACGGTCAGCTACAACTCTGCGAAGCGCACGGTCACCGTGACTCCCACGGCGATTTTGCCGAGCAGCACCCGCTTCACGGTGAGCCTCAGCAACGGCATCACGGACGTCAACGGCAACCGCCTGGCGGCCTCCAGCTGGAGCTTCACGACGGAAAGCCGCCCCACGGTGTCCAAGCGGACGCCGGCAGCCGGAGCCACGTCGGTCAGCCGGAGCGGCAACGTGTACGTGAAGTTCAGCGAGGCTGTCTCCGGAGTCAGCGGGTCCAGCTTCAAGCTGGTCGACAGCAAGGGCAAGACCGTTTCGGCCAGGATCAGCTACAACTCGAGCACCAAGACGGCAACCCTGAACCCGTCGAGCAACCTGAAGGCCAATGCCAGCTACAAGGTTCAGCTGAGCAGCAGCATCAAGGATGCCTCGGGCAACCGGCTGTCGGCCACCAACTGGTCCTTTCGGACCGGACGGTAAATAACCGCCTCAACCAGTAAGAGTCCAGGCTTCGGAGAAATCCGGGGCCTGGACTCTTTTCGCACCCACGAGCCGGAGGCTCACCGCCGCCAACACATCACGGCCACTGGGTGACAGAAGCCGCGCCAGAGCTTGTTGGGGGGTTAAGCTCTGGCGCGGCTTCCTCATCTACGTAATCGCGGCCGGATACGGAAAAGTTACGGGTTGGGAGAAAACTTTCTCGAAAATATTTTCGGCCGCCCCCGGCCGCCCCCCCCTGCCGCCGCCCGACCCGCAGCATCAGTGCGCCGAGACGATCTCCACCGTGCTGGTGAGCCGCCGGTTTTTCAGCACCGGCAAAAACTCGCGCACTTCGTCGATCCGGCGCCTGGTCACGTCAACGGTGACCACGCCGCGGAGTTCGTCGTCCAGGAAGCCCTTCGGGATGCCCATCGGGTCCAAAATCGCCGAATGGCCCACGGTGCTGGTGCTCGACGTGCCGGCCGCGGCCACCCAGCAGGTGTTCTCGATGGCACGGGCGCGCAGCAGCGTTTCCCAGTGGTCGATCTTGTGGTCACCCTTGAACCAGGCGGCCGGCACGCACAGTACGTCGGCGCCCTCCGATGCCAGCGCGCGGGCGAGCTCGGGGAATCGGAGGTCGTAGCAGGTGAGCACCCCGAAGTTCAGGTCGCCCAGCTGCACGATCTTCAGGCCGCCGTCGCCGGGCTTGATGCGCTTGGACTCCTGATACGAAAACGCGTCGTAGAGGTGAAGCTTGCGGTAAGTGTCGACGATCCGGCCGGTGGCGTCGACGATCACCAGCGTGTTGTACGGCCGTTCCTCGCCGCTGGATTCGTAGCCGCCGGCGATGATCGCGATGCCGACTTCGGCGGCGATGAAGGACAGCTGCTGCACGAACTTGGTCCAGTTGGCGTCCACGGCCGCGGCCAGGTCGCCCTCGACGTGGCGCACGGTGAACATCGATTCCTCCGGAAACACGACCAGCTCGGCGCCGTCGGCCTTGGCTTCTTCCGCGAGCGAGCGCACCGTCTGGAGGTTCTCGGTCACGTCCCCGCTGGGGTTAAGCTGTCCGACGCTGATCTTCATGATGCGCTCCCGTCTTGATGGCGGTGTATGTCCTTCCAGCCTACCTAAGACCAACTCGCCGGGCGCTTCGAGGAACGCGGAGGATTCACAGCCCGACGGCGGCGCTTCGAGGAACGCAGAGGATCCATAGCCCGACGGCGGCGCACCGGCTCAGTGGTTACCGGCGCCACCCCTTTTGCTGACTCGCGGAGTGCCCCGGCAATCCGGGCCTGCCCTGCAATGCCGGCGGCTTGCCGAGTTATCCGGCACTCCGGTCGGCGTCAGCGGCTAGCGGCGCAGCGCAGGATCGCCTCGACGGAGCGGTCGGCGTCTTCTTCCGTGGTGGACCAGTTGCTGACGCTGATCCGCATGGCGGCCTGGCCGTGCCACGTGGTCCCCGAGAGCCAGAGTGTTCCGTCCTCCTGCACCCGGCGGACCACCTCGCGGGTGAAGTCGTCCGGGTCCGAGCCGTCCTCCGGCGTGAACCGGACCAGCACCTGGTTGAGCACCACCTCGTTGAGGATCTGCACGCCGTCCGCCTCGGCCAGCCGCCTGGCCATCCGCGATGCCAGCGAACAGCAGCGCCCCACGAGGTCCGCCACCCCCTCGCGGCCGAGCGTCCGCAGCGCGGCGTAGGCCGGGAAGCCGCGGGCACGGCGGGAGAACTCCGGCACCCACGCAACCTCGTCCCGTTCGGCCCCGTACTCCAGGTAGGCGGCATGCGGCGGGGACATGGTGCGCTGGTGCACCTCGGCGTCGCGGACAATGGCGACGCCGGAGTCGTACGGGACGTTGAGCCACTTGTGCGCGTCGGTGGCCCACGAGTCGGCCAGGTCCACGCCGTCGAGCAGGTGCCGGTGCTCCGGGCTGGCGGCTGCCCACAGCCCGAACGCGCCGTCGACATGGATCCAGGCGCCGTCCCGGCGTCGTACACGGTCCACCGCCGGCCGCATGGGATCGAAGGACCCGGTGTTCACATTGCCGGCCTGCAGGTTGACGATCAGCGGCATGTCGGCGGGAATCCGGTCCAACACGGCGTCGAGCGAGTCCAGCGTGATGCGGCCCTGCGCGTCGGTGGCCACCGAGTAGACCCTGCGGCGACCCAAGCCCAGGTACTGCAGCGCGGTCAGCACGGTGCTGTGGGCTTCTTCCCCTACGACGACGGCGATCTCCGGCGCGCCGAACAGGCCGTCGCCCACCACGTCCCAGCCCATCCGTTCCAGCACTGCCGTCCGTGCCGCAGCCAGGCAGGTGAAGTGGGCCATCTGGCAGCCGGTCACCAGGCCGAAGCCGGAATCCGCGGGCAGCCCGAACAGGTCCAGCAGCCAGGCGCCCACTGCCTCTTCCACCACGGAGGCGGCCGGGCCGGCCACATACAGCCCGGCGTTTTGGTCCCAGGTGGAGGTCAGCCAGTCGGCGGCGAGCGCTGCGGGCTGGGCGCCGCCAATCACGAAGCCGAAGTAACGCGGACCTGCCATCGCCACGGCAGCCCGCCCGCCGACGTCGGCCAGGTGCTCAATGACCGCCTGCGGATCTTCGCCCTGCCGCGGCAGTTTTCCCGCCAGCTCGCGGCGCAGGGCATCCACATCCAGCCCCGATTTCACGGGTCGTCCGGGCAGGGATTGCAGGTATTTTGCCGCCAGCTCGGCCGTGCGGTGGAGAAGTTCGTCGTCCGCCATGACGAGCATGTTACGCCGCGGCCCTGCCCCGCGACAGGCGGGGGCAGGAACACGCTTGCCGCGAAGACATCCCGTAGCCAGCAGGGCAGATCCCGGCACTCATGGGCCGGCCAGGATGGCGTCGGCGATCCGCGGCCCGAGGCGGGCGCAGGGGCGCGGACATCGCTGCCCGGGCCCCCGCCGTCGTCATCTGTTGGTGTCCGTTGAGGCCTTAGCCCCGCGCCCCGCCGTCGTCATCCAGCGGTGACGGCCCGACGGCGAACCGGACGCACCGCCGTCGTTGGTCCTGCTATTCGCTGATCAGGTCCCGCACCACGATGGTCTGGTCGCGGTCCGGGCCAACGCCGATGGCGGAGAACCGGGTGCCGGAGAGCTTTTCGAGCGCCAGCACGTAGTTGCGGGCATTCTCCGGCAGGTCTTCCAGGGTCCTGGCGCCGGTGATGTCCTCGGTCCAGCCCTCGAAGTACTCGAAGATCGGCTTGGCGTGGTGGAACTCGGTCTGGGTCATCGGCATCTCGTCGTGCCGGATGCCGTCCACGTCGTAGGCGACGCAGACCGGGATCTGTTCGATGCCGGTGAGGACGTCCAACTTGGTCACGAAGTAGTCCGTGAAGCCGTTGACCCGGGCGGCGTGGCGGGCCAGCACGGCGTCGTACCAGCCGCAGCGCCGCGGCCGGCCGGTGTTCACGCCGAACTCCCCGCCCTTTTTCTGCAGGTACTCGCCCATGTCGTCGAACAGCTCGGTGGGGAACGGACCGGCGCCCACGCGGGTGGTGTACGCCTTGATGATGCCCACGGCACGGTTGATCCGGGTGGGCCCGATGCCCGAGCCCACGGACGCGCCGCCGGCGGTCGGGTTGGAGGAGGTCACGAACGGGTAGGTGCCGTGGTCCACGTCCAGGAAGGTGGCTTGGCCGCCCTCCATCAGCACGACCTTGCCCTCGTCCAGCGCCTTGTTCAGCACGTAGGTGGAGTCGATGACCATCGGGCGCAGCCGCTCGGCGAAGGAGAGGAAGTACTCGACGACCTCCTCAACGTGCACGTCCCGGCGGTTGTACACCTTGACCAGCAGTTCGTTCTTCTGCCGCAGCGAGCCTTCGACCTTTTGCCGCAGGATCGATTCGTCGAACACGTCTTGGACGCGGATGCCCAACCGGGCCACCTTGTCCATGTAGGCGGGGCCGATGCCGCGGCCGGTGGTGCCGATGGCGCGCTTGCCCAGGAAGCGTTCGGTTACCTTGTCCATGGTCTGGTGGAACGGGGCCACCAGGTGGGCGTTGGCGGAGACGCGCAGCCGCGAGGTGTCCGCGCCGCGGGCCTCGAGCCCGTCGATCTCCTCGAAGAGGGCTTCCAGGTTGACCACGCAGCCGTTGCCAATGATCGGGGTGGCGTTGGGGGACAGGATGCCGGCCGGCAACAGCTTCAGCTCGTACTTCTCCCCGCCGACGACCACGGTGTGCCCGGCGTTGTTGCCGCCGTTCGGCTTAACCACGTAATCCACGCGGCCGCCGAGCAGGTCGGTAGCCTTGCCTTTTCCTTCGTCGCCCCACTGGGCTCCGACGATCACAATTGCTGGCATGGGATCCTCCCCCATTCGATGCGGCGGAAGCCCCGGACAGACTGCACATCAAGGAGCCGCTGCCGCGCATGAGAACGCCCCTCACTCCGGATGGAGTATTTGGGGCTCTTACCCGCCAAGTTTAGCGGATGGGCCTCAGTCGACCGGAATCCGGGCCGTCGGATGCGGTTTTGGGGCCGAAACGGGTGGGTGGTGGCGGACCCTGCGGCTCCTGGGAGCGGGATGTCGCTCGACCGGTCGCGCCTGGAACGCGGCCGCAGCCCTCCGACTCCCCGGGACCCCGACGTCGCTCGGCGTCGCGCCGGGGTCGAAACCGGGACGCCAGATTCGAGTGGTGGGAAGATGCAGCGAAACCGGGCGTTTGGCTGCATCTTCTCGCCACTCGATGCGGCCATGGCTCTCGTGCCCGGTTGCGGCAGCACTTCAAGGATGCACAACGCCCCACAGCACGACTTCGGAGCGCGGCCTGCTCTGGCCTGCACCGCCGGGGCCGGGTAGCGTGCGGGACATGGCCGCCTCTCAACCGATGGCACGGATCGGCATTTCCGGCTGGCGATACCCGCGCTGGCGCGGCACGTTCTACCCGAAGGGCCTGCCCCAGCGCCGCGAGCTGGAGTATGCCTCCGGCCACCTGAATTCAGTCGAAATCAATGGCACGTTCTATTCGCTGCAGCGCCCCTCCAGCTTCCGGCAGTGGCACGCCGAGACGCCTCCGGACTTCGTGTTCGCGGTCAAGGGCGGGCGGTACATCACCCACATGAAGGGCCTGAAGGACGTCCGGGACGCCTTGGCGAATTTCTACGCATCGGGGGTGCTGGGCCTGGGCGAGAAGCTCGGACCGTTTCTGTGGCAGCTGCCCGAACGCGCCAACTACGACGCCGAGGTGATGGAGAAGTTCTTGGTCCAGCTGCCGCGCAGCACGCACGCGGCCGCCGCCTTGGCTGCCGGGCACACCGAACTGATGAAGGACAGGACTTGGATCCCCGACGACGGCGCCGACCGGCCGCTGCGCCACGCCCTCGAGATCCGCAGCACCACGTTCATCAACGAGGAGTTCTACGACCAGCTGCGCCGGCACAACACGGCCCTGGTGCTGGCCGACAGCGCCGGAAAGTGGCCGATGCTGGACGAGATCACGGCCGACTTCGCCTACGTCCGGCTGCACGGAAAGGACGAACTCTACGTCAGCGGCTACCGGGACGCAGACCTGGACCGGCTGGCCTCGATGGTCACCGGATGGCTGGACGGTTCGGGCTGCCCCGACGGCGCGGGCCGGGATGCCTACGTGTACTTCGACAACGACGTCAAGGTCCACGCACCGTTCAACGCGATCGGGCTGGCCGAACGGCTGGGTATTCCAGCCGGCACGTGACCCGGGGCTGCGCCGACACGTGCCCGCTCACGGAGATCCTCCGCTGCCCGGGTCTGCACATGGACTGCGGCCGGCCGCCGTCAAACGCTAGAGCGCGCCGCCGGAGGCCTCGAGGTAGCAGGTGCCGCAGAGCGATTCATACCAGACGTCCTCGCCGTCAATGGCGACCTGCTCGCCGTCGAACACAATCTCCCCGCCCACGCGGCGAGTGTTGAAGACTGCCTTGCGCCCGCAGCGGCATATGGTCTTCAGCTCCTCGAGGGAGTGCGAGATTTCCAGGAGCCTCCGGGCCCCCGGGAAGGCCTGGGTGCGGAAGTCGGTGCGGATGCCGTAGGCCAGCACCGGCACGTTGTCCATCACCGCGATGCGGAACAGGTCGTCGATCTGTTCCGGTTCCAGGAATTGGGCCTCGTCCACCAGCAGGCACGCCACCGGCTGCATATCCACATGTTCCAGGAGGGCTTCGGGGTCCTCGCCCGCGGCCACCCGGCCGAAGTGTTGGCGCACGGATTCACCCGGACGGATCAGGAAGTCCACGTCCCGGGCCATGCCCAGCCGGGAGACGATCTTGCTGTCCCCCTTGGTGTCCATCTGCGGCTTGGCCAGCAGTACGCGCTGCCCGCGCTCCTCGTAGTTGAAGGCTACTTGGAGCAGTCCGGTGGATTTGCCGGAGTTCATCGCCCCGTAGCGGAAGTAGAGCTTGGCCAACGCAGTCCTTTCAAGCGGTCCCAGCAGTCGATTCTACTGAGCCGGAAGCCGGGTGGGCGGCAGCAAGGGCGGCGCGCGGCTCCCCCGCAGCGCTCCGGGGTGGATCGCGGTGCAGCTTCATCGCAGCGCACGACCGGGACCCCGCGGCTCCCGCCATAGACACGACCGGAGTCAACGTGGCTCCCGCGAAGGACACGACCGGGATCACGGCGCAGCTTCCGCAAATCGCTTGAAGTCGGCCAGTTGGCCGGAGTCGGCCTCGGCGATCGCCCGCCGGATCTGTTCTGCCATGGCGGCTAACTCCTCGCTCACCACGACGTCGGCGGTCAGCGTCAGCCGGGTCGCCCCGGCCTCTCCGTCCAGTTCATAGCGGTAGTCGGCCCGCACGTCCCCCTGCGAGGAGGTGATGGTGATGCTGCGGCCGACGTCGAGCTCGGTCACCGTGCTGCTGCGGTTGTGCCCCTGGGAGCGGAAGCTGATGGATTGGCCGACTGCCAGCGGTCCCTCGGCGTGCATCTCGTTCACGCCGGGCATCCATGTAGGCGCCGCGGCCCAATCCGTCAACAGCGCCCAGGCCCGCGCCGGCGGCACAAAGACCTGCTCGGAGACCGTGAATGCCGTGGTCGCACCCATACCTGCATCATGCCTGCCCGGCTGCCGCGGCGAAAGACCACGCGGCCGAGCGCCAAGAAACCCCCCACCCTTGATTGGCAACCTATAGGTTGCCTATTATGGACGGGTGGACACGGTTTTCCAGGCCCTAAGTCATCCGACTAGGCGGATTCTGCTGGACGAACTGGCCGCGCACAACGGCCAGACGCTGTTCGAGCTGACCGTGCGCCTGATCAACAACCACCATCTCGCGATCACCCGTCAGGCTGTCACCAAGCACCTCGCGATCCTGCGAGAGGCCGGCTTGGTGACCGCCAGCAATCGTGGACGCACTACCGTCCACCATCTGAATACTGCCCCGCTCACACCTGCGAGGGAATGGCTAGCCCATCTCCCGCCGTCTTCTAAGGAATCACCATGATCATCACCACCACCAGCGTCTTTGTTGACGACCAGCAGAAAGCCCTGGAGTTCTACACCGAGAAGCTGGGGTTCCAGCTAAAGAACGATGTGCCCGTAGGCGAGGACCGTTGGCTGACTGTTGTCTCACCCTCGGCCCCGGACGGCGTGGAACTGCTCCTGGAACCGTCCGGCCATCCGGCGGTAAAGCCGTTCAAGGAAGCTCTGGTCGCCGACGGCATCCCCTTCAACAGCTTCGGGGTGGACGACGTGCAAGCCGAGTACGAGCGCCTGTCAGCGCTGGGAGTGCAGTTCGTGCAGGAGCCCGCCGACATGGGACCGGTCGTCACGGCCGTGTTTGACGACACCTGCGGCAACCTCCTTCAAATCGCCAGCATGAAGGAGGCGTAGCCGGGGCCGCGCCCTGTCGATGGCGCTCGTTCAGTCCAGGACGCGGCGCCGGACCGACGCTGACAACTCCTCGGCACGGCGCACCACGTCGTCCGCCTTCCGCGTGTGGTCCTGCAGCGACTCCTGGATGGATTCCTCCCGGATGGACGTCAGGTTGGCCTCGACCGTGATCCGCGCCGTCGCCGCGGCGGCTCGCGCCGCTTCGGCGGCCACGGCAATGTCGCTCAGCACGTTGGGATTGCACACGCCCACCAGCTCTGTGCCCAGACGCACGACGGCGGAGGCCAGGTCCAGTTGGGCCCTCGCCGGGAGTGTCGCCTCCACGAGCGACTCCCGGATGGCCGCGCTGCGACGGCTGCGCTCGTCGTCTGTTGTGTTGGGGAGCTTGTAGCAGTCAACGACCCTGCGGAATTTCTCCTCGTCGGACACCGCCGCGTGCACCGCCGCCCGGGTCAGGTCGCCGGCCTCGGCCAGTATGGCCTCCAGGTCCGGATCCGCGCCGGAGCCGGCGGAGGCACCGCCGTCGTTGCGGGCTGAGCCTGTGGAGCGGCCGCTGCGGTCCGTGGCTGAGGAGGCACCGCCGTCGTCGCGCGCCGCACCTGCAGAGGCACCGCCGTCGTTGTTCTTCGCCGCGCTCCGCTCGGTAAACCGCGTCACCATGCCGATCAGCGCCGCCGCCTGCGCCGCGTGGATCGCTCCGACCGCTCCGGCGCCGGGCGTCGGCTGGTTGGAACCGAGCCGCCCCAGGTACTCGTCGATGGTCTCCGATCCGCTCATGCTCCGGCTCCTTCCGTGGATCCTGCGGCCGTGCCGCCGCTGCCTGCTCCCTGTCTGCATCATGCCCAACAACGGGTCGGCAGGAAAGTGCCCGTCGGGCTGGTGTAGGCAGGACAGCCACCACCCGGGCACTGAAAACGGGAGCTGCCGTGCGGCGAGCTCCCGTTTCCCTTCAAGGAATTTGTTGCAGATCAGGCGCCTTCGATGGCCGCCCGGGCGTTCGGGTCGGAGTCGGCCAGGAACTTGCCGATCCGGTCCACTTCTTCCGCCTCGCCGATCGCTCCGGCGGCGCGGCCCAGGGCGTAGAGCGCGCGCAGGAAACCGCGGTTGGGCTCATGCTCCCAGGGGATGGGGCCGGCTCCGCGCCAGCCCGCCCGCCGCAGGGCGTCCAGGCCGCGGTGGTAGCCCACGCGGGCGTAGGCGTACGAGTCGATGGTCCGGCCCTCGGAGTACGCCTCGTCGGCGAGGATCGCCCAGACCAGGGAGGAGGTGGGGAACTTCGCGGCCAGGTCCAAGGCTTCGTCGCCGGCCTCCAACCGGGCCAGGACGTCGGTCTCCTCCGGCAGGTAGGTCGGCTCGGGGCCCAGCAAGTTGGTGCGGAAGGGCTCGGTCATTACTTCACCGACTTTCCGGCCGAGCCCAGGCGCTCGGCGGCCTCCACGACCCGGGCGGCCATCGACTTCTCGGCGGCGGCACCCCAGACACGCGGGTCGTAGGCCTTCTTGTTGCCGACCTCGCCGTCCACCTTCAGCACGCCGTCGTAATTGCTGAACATGTGGCCGGCGACCGGGCGGGTGAAGGCGTACTGGGTATCGGTGTCCACGTTCATCTTGATGACGCCGTAGGCAACGGCGTCGGCGATCTCCTGCTCGGAGGAGCCGGAGCCGCCGTGGAATACCAGGTCAAACGGGTTGGTCTTGCCGATCTTGGCACCGACCTCCGCCTGGATCTGCTTGAGCAGTTCGGGGCGCAGCTTCACGCCGCCCGGCTTGTACACGCCGTGCACGTTGCCGAAGGTCAGGGCGGTGATGTAGCGGCCCTTCTCCCCCGCCCCGAGTGCCTCGATGGTCTTCAGGCCGTCGTCAACCGTGGTGTAGAGCTTTTCGTTGATCTCGTTTTCGACGCCGTCTTCCTCGCCGCCGACGGTGCCGATTTCCACTTCCAGGATGATCTTGGCCGCGGCGGTGCGGGCCAGCAGGTCCTCGGCGATGCGCAGGTTCTCCTCCAGCGTCTCGGCCGAACCGTCCCACATGTGCGACTGGAAGATGGGGTCCTCGCCGCGCTTCACGGCGGCCTCGGACTCGGCCAGCAGCGGCAGCACAAAGCCGTCCAGCTTGTCCTTCGGGCAGTGGTCGGTGTGCAGCGCCACGTTGACCGGGTACTTCTTGGCCACCTCGCGGGCGAAGGCGGCGAAGCCCAGCGAGCCGGCAACCATGTCCTTGACCCCGGCACCGGACCAGTAGGCGGCGCCGCCGGTGGACACCTGGATGATGCCGTCGGACCCGGCGTCCGCGAAACCCTGCAGGGCAGCGTTGAGGGTCTGCGAGGAGGTCACGTTGATCGCAGGGTAGGCGAAGCCGCCTGCCTTGGCGCGGTCGATCATGTCGGCGTAGATCTCAGGGGTTGCAACGGGCATGCTGACTCCTTGGCTAGCGATACGGATTCGAAGGCGTTGCCTCTGAGCCCATCCTATCGACTCGTGTCCGGGCAGCAGTTGCCGCGACAACTGTGAAGCCGGGTTACCCCCCGTCTGCTGGCGGAGTCACGGCTCTGTCGCTCGCTTCCACCTGATCCCGCCCGCCGACCGTGGCAAGCTGGAATCATGACTGAAACCCCTCCGCCATTCCACGGTCCGCGCGATCCCGGCGACGCTTGGGTGGAGGGGCCGGACGGTACCCGGATGTGGGGCCGGTTCGGCTCGGCCGGGCTGCTGGCGGTGGACCGCGAGCGCGGCATCCTGCTCCAGCACCGCGCCCAGTGGAGCCATTTCGGCGGCACCTGGGGAATTCCCGGCGGGGCGAGGCATCAGGGCGAACCGGCCGTCGATGCCGCCCTGCGCGAGGCCAACGAGGAAGCCGACGTCCCGCTCGACGCGCTGGCGCCGCTGTTCACTACCGTCCTGGACCTGGGCTTCTGGTCCTACACAACCGCCGCCGCCAGGACTGTTCGCCCGTTCGAGCCGGAAATCACCGACGCCGAGAGTTTGGCCCTGGCCTGGGTCCCGCTGGACGAAGTGGACCAGTTGCCGCTGCATCCGCACTTCGGCGACGCCTGGCCGCGGCTCCGCACGCTCCTGGAGCACCCGCCGGTGCTTGTCGTCGACGCCGCTAACGTGGTCGGCTCCCGGCCGGACGGCTGGTGGAAGGACCGCCCCGGCGCCACCCGCCGGCTGCTCGCATCGCTGCACGCCACCCTGGCGGCGGGGCTTCCCGCAGCCCTGCTGGAAGTTCCCGCCGGCACCGTGTGGCCGCGCACCGTCGTCGTCCTGGAAGGCGCCGCGAAGGAGGCCGCCCCCGCCGGTCTGGCAAGCCCGGCACTCGCGGGGAGCCCAGACGGGCAGGCACGCCACGTGGACATGGCAAACCCGGATGGGCACGACGGCGGGGCGAACCGGGCACGGGCCGGCGTCGGCACGGACTCCCGGGCGAGCTTCCCGGCGACGGCGCAGGACGGCGAAACAGCAGCCCAGGCCTCGGCAGCGCGCCGCCGAGGGGTGGAGCTGGAAGTGGTGCATGCTGCGGATTCGGGCGACGACGAGATTGTGGCCCAGGTGGAGAAGGCCTTTGGCACGGATCCGGAGGCGCCGGTGACCGTGGTCAGCTCCGACCGCGGGCTGCGCGAGCGGGTTGAAGCCCTCGGCGCCCGGACGGTCCGCGCCGGAGCGTTGCTGGACCTGATCGGCTGACTGCTGGCTCCAGCTCCCGCGCCACTCCTGAAACAGTTGGTGGACGCCGACCGACCGTCGACCGGACCCATCGACATGTTGGGCGCCTTTCCATGATGGGCGCCTTCCCGCGCACTAACTTCCCACGTTTCGACGGGGCCTGAAGCATCGCCGCAGGTCAGGGGCCTGTGGACAAACGAAACGTGGGAAGTTACAGCTAAAGCTGGGAAGTTAGGCGCGGCGGGACAGCGGCGGGACAGCGGCGGGACAACGGCGCACCGCACAGGCGGTCCTTGCCGCTAGACCGGCTGGGCGAAAACGTGGCGCCGGATCCATGCGTGCATCGCGATGGCCGCGGCGGCAGAGGCGTTGATCGACCGGGTCGAGCCGAACTGCGCGATGGACAGCGTGGCGTCGGCTGCGGCGTGCACCTCCGGCGTCAGCCCGGGCCCCTCCTGCCCGAACACCAGCACGGCGTTCTCCGGCAGGTCGTAGGTCTCCAGCGGCACCGAGTCGGGGAAGTTGTCGATCCCGATGATCCGCAGGCCCTCGCCCTGCGCCCACGCCACGAAGTCCTCCACGGTGGGATGGTGCCGGACGTGCTGGTAGCGGTCGGTGACCATCGCGCCGCGCCGGTTCCACCGCCGTCGTCCGATGATGTGCACTTCCTTGGCCAGAAAGGCGTTGGCGCAGCGCACCACCGAGCCGATGTTGAGGTCATGCTGCCAGTTCTCGATGGCCACGTGGAAGTTGTGCCGGCGGGTGTCCAGGTCCGCGACGATCGCCTCGTGCTTCCAGTAGCGGTACTGGTCGGTCACGTTGCGCCGGTCGCCGTCGGCCAGCAGCTGCGGGTCCCAATGGTCGCCATCGGGCAACGGCCCCTCCCACGGTCCGACGCCGATGGCCGGCTCCGGTCCGTCCGCCTCGGAGCCGTTCGGGGCAGCTTCCCGCACGTCGGCCACGGAGCCGTTCGGGGCAGCTTCCCGCGCACCGGTCTCGGAGCCGTTCTGGGCAGCCTCCCGCACCGAGGTTTCGGATCCGTTCTGGGCAGCCTCCCGCACCGAGGTTTCGGATCCGTTCGGGGTCGCCGCGGGGGTTTCCGGCCGTTCGCCAACCCCACCGGTCAACCTCGGTCCGGCCCCGGTTTCACCTGCTTTTTCTTCCACCCCACAAGCCTAGGGGACAGACCGCAGCCTCAGGCACCGTGGCCTGGAGGGGCGGCGCACCGCAGTGCGGAACGGCCGCGGCGGGAGCCCGCCGACGGAGCTGCAGCGGGTTGTGCACGATTAACCAAGATGATAAGCATACTGATAACCACCCTCAAGAAAAGGAGTATCAATGGCTGAATTGACCACCCCCGAGGAACTTTTCGCTTTCAAGCTGGGCGTTGCGCTGCGATCGGAACATGACGTGCTCAAGATGCTCGAAGAGAACCAGAAGGTTGCACGGAGCCAAGAGCTGAAGGACATGCTCAGCCACCATCAGGACGAGACGCGTGAACAGATTACGTATATCGAAAAGTGCTTCCAGGTTCTGGGCTTGGAGGCCAAGGAGCAGCGCTCCCCGGTGAGCAAGGGCTTGGCCGAGGAAGCGCAGGCCGCCTTGGATAAGGTGGATCCCAGCCTGGTGGACATGGTCATCGTGGCCGGGGCGCTGGACACGGAACATCATGAGGTCGCCTGCTACACCACGTTGATCACGTCGGCGGAGGCCCAGGGCCAGACCGAAGTCGTGGAGCTGCTTCAGCAGATCCTGGGCCAGGAAGAAAGCACTCGGGACAAGCTGATCGAGTTTGGCCGGAAGCTCGCCCAGGAAGCCGCCGCCAAGTAGGGCGACGGCCGGCGCGATGGCCGCCGGCGCACGCCAAGTAGCGCGGCGGAGCGCGGCCGGCAGGCGCGATGGTCTGGCCGGCGCACGGGATAAACAGCGAAAGGGAGCGGAGCTGCATGGGCGGCCCGCTCCCTTTCGCGTGCCTGCCGCTTCGCTGGGCGTGTCTGCCGCTCCCTTTCGATGCCGGCGGCCCCACTCCGACTCGCGCGCCTGGCCGCTCCGCTTCCCGTCGCCCGCAGCGGAAGTAACCAGCCGCCGGTCCCCCTACTAGTAGTAGGTTTTGCGCCCGCCGACCACCGGCAGCGGGAAGAATTCGTCCGCCACCTGCTGGACGATCGGCACGTAGATCGCTGAATTCCACTGCGGGCTGGCGTGGGCCGGCCGGGCGCCTTCGGTGACCAGGTTGTTGGTGAGGAAGTTCGCCTCATAGTTCACGAGCCAGCTGCGCCGGGCCGTTGCGTAGTTGACCGTCTGGTCCCCGGGGTTGCCCATCCAGGCGATGCGGGTGTCGCCGATGCTGTGGCGGAAGCGATACGCGTCGAAGTGATAGATGTACGAGGACTGCGACTGGATCAGCGTGCTGGACACGGCCAGCGGCGACAGCTGCTCCATGGTCTGCTCTACGATCTGCCGCCAGGTGCGCTCGTCCTTGTGCACAATACGCTCGCCCAGCTCGTATCCGCCCCGCAAGTAGCTGGGCACCCGGTAGCCGGCCTCGTAGAGGAAGACCACGCCTTCGAACATGGTCTTGTCCAGCACGTCAAAGCGGCTGTACGGCGACGAATCCATCAGGATCAGTTCCACCGGGAAGCCCTTGGCGCGCAGCCGCGCGGTCATTTCCACGGCCACCATGCCGCCGAAGCTGTGCCCGTAGAAGTAGAGCCGCTGCAGGTCGTTGTCCTGGATGTGCTTCTGCAGCACCTCGGTCAATTCGGCCAGGTCCAGGCCGCGGTTCGAATAACCCGCCACCGCCAGCCGGCCACGATCCACCAGGCCGTCGCGCAACGAGTTCAAAATCCACAGCCCCTCTTCCCAGCTGGTCTTGTACCCGGGGAAGAGCACCCAGCTGCTGCGGGGGAAGCGCCGGTCCGCGCGTTCGTCGTCCAGCGTGAGGATCTGCGCTTCGTTGCGCATCTCCTGGATGGCCCTGGTGGCCGCCAGGTCGGCGGCGGTGCCCAGCCCGAAGGCGGCACCGATCAGGAACGAGCGGCGCGAAACCCGGTGCAGGTTGCTGGCCAGGCGCAGCTGGCGGAAGGCGTGGTTCCTGCGGAGATCCATCATTCGAGCTGGCCGGCCACCGGCGGCTAGTCCAGCTCCAGTTCGTCCTTGCTGAAAGCGAACAAATAGGGCACGCCGGCTTCGGCCTCGATGCGTTCCTTCGCTCCGGTGTCGCGGTCCACAATGACTGCCACGGCCTGAACCTGCCCGCCGGCCTGGCGCACGCCTTCGACCGCGGTCAGCGCGGATCCGCCGGTCGTGGAAGTATCCTCCAGCACGACGACGGGGCGATCCTTCACCTCGGGACCCTCCACCTGGCGGCCCATGCCGTAGGACTTCTGCGCCTTGCGCACCACAAACGCGTCGACGGCTCGTCCGTCGTCTCCGGCCGCGTGCATCAGCGCCGTCCCCACCGGATCGGCCCCCATGGTCAGGCCGCCTGCTGCCTGGAATTCGATGCCGGCCTCGTCGAGCATGGCCAGCATGACACTGCCGACCAGCCGGGACGCCTCATGGTGCAGGGTGACCCGGCGCAGGTCGATGTAGTAGTCGGCTTCGGCGCCGCTGGAGAGGGTGACCCTGCCGCGCACCACGGCCAGTTCCTTGATCAGTTCGAGCAGGCGGGCGCGGTCGGCCGCTGGATCGGCCACGGGAGTCTGGGTCATGGCTCTTAGTCTATGGGGTTGCCCCCGCCGCACCGGGAATCCATGACAGGCCTCGCGGCCCCACCGGAGCCCTCAAACCGAACGCCGCGGGACGCCGCCGACCCCCAGATCCGACACCGTCAGGCGCCGCCGGACGCCGCCGGACCGCCCTGTGCCAGTCAGAGCCCGCGGACCAGCAGGTTCGGGTGCAGCTGCTCCCAGCCCTCGGCCAGGTCCTTGCCCGCGTCGTAGTGATCCTGGACCAGCTTGGCCCACACCCCGGACGTGCCGAGTTCGACCGGCTCGCGCCCAGTACCGCCGCAACCGCTGGATGCCCCGGAGGCTCCCACCTCCACGATGATCACGCACACGCCGTGGTCGGCCGGGTTGTCCGGGACTGCGGCATAGAAGGCGAAGTCGCTCGTTTCCGCCAAGGACCGGACGCTGCCTGGTGCCACGCGCAGGACCTCGGCTCCGCCCACTAGCTTGTCGTCCGGGCCGGCCGGCGCCTCCAGCGCGCCGATCCCGGACGTCGCCCCGGCGCAACCGGCGAGCGCCAGCAGGACGACGCCAGCCGCGAGCGTGGCCAATCTGCGCATGACGCCCTGCCTCTCCCGAAGTACGTTTGTCCCACGCTAGCCGCGGAAGCATACCGAAGGGACGCCCACTCCATTACGAAGCGATAACTTCGTATTTAGGCCGACGCGGCCGCTTCGATCGCTTCTGGCGAGAGCACGTGCCCGATCGCCAGCGCCACTGCTCCCAGCACGCCGGCGCGCTGCCCGGCTACGGACGGGGCGATCCGCAGATGCTCGGTCGCCAGCGGCAGCGAGCGCCGGTAGACCACTTCCCGGATCCCGGCCAACAGGTGCTCGCCCGCCTGCGCCAGCCGCCCGCCGATCACGATGACCGACGGGTTAATCAGGTTCACGCAGGTGGCCAGCACGTCGCCGATGTCCCGACCGGCCTGGCGCACCGCCTGGATCGCCTGCGGGTCGCCGGAGCGGACCAGTTCGATCACGTCCTGGCTGCTTTCGGCCTTCTTTCCCCCGGCCGCAAGCACGGCCGCGAGGGCGGGCCCGCCGGCGAGCGCTTCCAGGCAGCCGGTGTTCCCGCACCGGCACACCACGTCGTCGCCACGGGGCACCCGCACATGCCCCAAGTCCCCGGCGGTACCCTGGGCGCCGCGCTGCAGCTGCCCCGAGGAAATGATGCCGG
Source organism: Arthrobacter sp. MDT2-34-1 (assembly GCF_059091365.1). Classification (NCBI taxonomy): domain Bacteria; kingdom Bacillati; phylum Actinomycetota; class Actinomycetes; order Micrococcales; family Micrococcaceae; genus Arthrobacter; species Arthrobacter sp. MDT2-34-1. The sequence continues at coordinate 136,007 of NZ_JBNHGO010000003.1, read as the reverse complement.
CCCCGATCCCCGTGGCCACCTTGATCAGCATCAGGTCGGCGGTGTCGGGCCAGGCCATGGCCTGCTCGCCCAGCGCCATGATGTTGACGTCGTTGTCCACCAGCACCGGCACGTCGAAATGCTGCTGCACCAGCGCCGGGACGTCCACCCGGTCCCAGCCGGGCATGATCGGCGGATTGATCGGCCGCCCCGTGTCATGTTCGACCGGTCCGGGCAGCCCGATGCCGAATGCGCCCAGGTCCGCCGCGCCCCGCCCCGCGTCCTTCAGCAGCCGCGCCACGGCGTCGGTCAGCCAACCCAGCACGATGTCCGGGCCGCTGGCGATGCTCAGCTCGGCGCGCTCCTCGGCCAGGACATCGCCGGAGAGGTCGGCCACGACGACCCGGGCGTGCGTGGCGCCGAGGTCTGCGCCGACCACCAGGCGGGCGGCCGGGTTGAGCGCAAACAACGACGGCGGCCTTCCGCCGGTCGAGGTCGCTCCCCCAATGGGGGCAATCAGCCCCAGCCGCATCAACGAATCCACCCGGGCGGTCACCGTGGACCGCGCCAAGCCGGTCAACTGCGCCAGCTCCGCCCGGGTGCGCGGCTGGCCGTCGCGCAGCAGTTGGAATACCTCGCTTGCTCCGGCAGCCGGCTGGGCGGCCAGGCGCTGCGGCGGGGCGACATCGGACTTCAACACGCTTTCAGTACAGCACGCACCACTTCTGTTTGTCTCTACCGAAGCTAACAATTCATGGTCAAACAACTTTTGCCTGACCCTCGACAAAACTATGTGACGCGTGCCACAGTGAGTGGGTGGAGCAGACGAGCAACACTGTGGCCGACAGCGGCGCCGGACGGGGGAAACCCGTTCTCGAGGTCCGCGGCCTGACCAAGAGCTTCTTCGGCAATCCCGTGCTGCAGGACGCGTCACTGACGCTGCACGCCGGCGAGGTCCACGGCGTCGTCGGGGAGAACGGCGCAGGAAAGTCGACGCTGATGAAGATCCTGGCGGGCGTGTACCAGCGGGACTCGGGAACTGTGCTCCTGGACGGCGAAAGCGTCCAGTTCAGCCATCCCACCCAGGCACACGAAGCCGGGCTGTCCACCGTCTTTCAGGAATTCAACCTGCTGCCGGACCGCACGGTGGCGGAGAACATCTACCTGGGCCGCGAGCCCCGCAAGGGCCTGCTGGTCAACCGGGCCAAGATGAACGCCGCCACCGCGGAACTGCTGGAGTCGCTGGGCATCGGCTCCATCCGGCCCTCGGCGCTGGTCCGATCGCTCTCCGTGGCCGAGCAGCAGATCGTCGAGATCGCCAAGGCCGTCAGCTACGAGGCCCGGATCATCTCCATGGACGAGCCGACCGCCGCGTTGTCCGGGCCGGAAGTGTCCCTGTTGTACGGGATCGTGGGGAGACTGGCCGAACGCGGCACCGGCATCCTCTACGTCTCGCACCGGCTGCGCGAGGTCTTCGACCTCTGCCAAACCATCACCGTGCTCAAAGACGGGCGGGTCGTGGGTACCAAACCGGCCGCCGAACTCGATGACGCCTCGCTGGTCCGGATGATGGTCGGCCGCCCCATCTCCGCGTACTTCCCGGACAAGCTCCCGCCCGCGCCCGCGGCACAGAGCACCGACCGCAATGCCCCGCTGCTCGAACTGGCCGACGCCGGCAACGACCAGCTGGACGGCATCAGCATGCGCCTGATGCCCGGCGAGATCGTCGGCGTCGCCGGCCTGCAGGGGTCCGGCCGCACCGAACTGTTGCAGGCGATCTTCGGCGCCGCGCCGTTCAACCGCGGCAGCATGCAGCTGGCGGGCCGTCCGGTCCGTCCGCATTCTCCCCGCCAGGCGGTGCGGCACGGCATCGCGCTGATCACCGAGGACCGCAAGGCGCAGGGCCTGAGCCTGAACCAGTCCCTGCTGGACAATGCGCTGGGCGTGGTCCGCGCCGTGTTCCCCAAGCGCACCGCGACCGTACGCCGCGCCGTCGCCGGCTCGTTCAGCGCGCTGGAAGTCGTCGCACGGGACCTGGACCAGGAGGTGCAGTACCTCTCCGGCGGGAACCAGCAAAAAATCGTGCTGGCCAAGTGGCTGGCGGTGTCCCCGGGCGTGGTGCTGCTGGACGAACCGACCCGGGGCATCGACGTCGGGGCCAAGGTCGCCGTGTACCGGCTGATGCGCCAGCTGGCGGCCGAGGGGAAGGGCGTCCTGATGGTTTCCAGCGAACTGCCCGAGGTGATCGGGATGTCCGACCGGATCCTGGTGATGCGCGACGGGCAGATCGCCGGCGAACTGCCGGCCGGCGCCACCGAGGAGGAAATCCTGCGGCTGGCCACCGGCGCGCGCGTACCGGGGACGGCCTCCGACGGCACGCCGCCGGCTCCGGACTACGACGGAGGCGATCACCTCGCGGTGGCGGGGCACGACGGCGGTGCCCACCTTGGGGACGAGGGGCACGACGACGGCGCCCGCCTCGCGGACGCGGGGCGCGTTGGGGACACAGGGCACGACGGCGATGCCCGCCTCGGGGACGCGGGGCGCGTTGGTGACGCGGGGCGCAGTGGGGACGCGGGGCACGGCGGCGGGTCACATTTGGCAGAGGACCGCGGCACCGCGGGAGGGACACCATGACGACCACGCAAACCACGGTCCCCACCCGGCGGGCACGGGCGGGCGGCGGATTCTTCGCGCGGCTGACCTCCACCCAGATCGTGTACCTGGTGGCCCTGCTGACCCTGATCGCCGGCAGCATCCTGGTGGCCACCGCCGGCCGGAACTTCTTCAGCCCGGGCAACATCTCCGCCATCCTGACCGGTACGAGCGTGCTGGGCTTCATCGCCATCGGCCAGACGCTGGTGATCCTGGTCGGCAGCCTGGACCTCTCGGTGCCCTACGTGACCAGCCTGGCCAGCCTGATAGCGGCCGGGGTGATGGCCAACCGGAGCGAAAACGTGCCGGCCGCCGTGCTGCTGGCACTGGGTGTCTCCGCCGTCATCGGTCTGGTCAACGGACTGATTGTTGCCGGCCTCAAGGTGCACGGGTTCATCGCCACGCTCGGCATGGGCCTGGTGATCAGCGGCTACCTGGGCACCAACTACAAGGGCAGTTTCGGCCAGACCCCGTTCTCCTTCCGGCTGATCGGCGCCACCGGGATAGGGCCGGTGCCGATTTCCACGCTCATCATGCTCGCCTGCGCCGCCCTCGTGCTGCTGATGCTGCACCGCACCCGCATGGGGCACCACATCTATGCCGTCGGCGGCGACAGCAACGTGGCACGGATGTCCGGCATCCGCGTCCCGGGCGCCGTGATCACCGCCCACGTCATCTGCTCCACCCTCTCCGGCATGGCCGGGCTGCTGCTGGCCAGCCGGCTTGGCGTCGGCAGCCCCACCGTGGGCTCGCAGGGCGGCTACGACCTGCTCTCGATCGCCGCCGTCGTCCTGGGCGGGACGCTGCTGGCCGGCGGCAAGGGATCCGTCACCGGCACCCTGGGCGGCGTCCTGATCTTCGCGATGCTGGACAACATCATGTCCGTGCTCCAGGTCAACCCGTTCCTGAAGGACGTGGTCCGCGGCGTGGTGATCGTGGTCGCCGTCGCCGTCTATGCCCGCCGCACCATCGTCGCCCGGCCGCCGCGCTACGGGCACGGCGGACAACAGCAGGAGGTGCAGGCATGAGCACAGTTCTGGATTCGGAGGCCGGCGGCAGGGTGCTGCAGCAGAACCGGGCCGGACGCGGCCAGCGCTTCCTGCGCAGCCTGCGGACTCCCGGCGGCGGCATCTTCGTGCTCCTGGCCGCGCTGCTGGTGGCCATCATCGTCCTGAACCCGTCGTTCGGCGAGCCCGGGTCCTTCATTCGCTTCATAGGCCGGACCGCCCCGATTGCGATCGCCGCCATCGGGCAGTACTTCGTGATCGTTTCCGGCGAGTTCGACCTGTCCATGGGATCGGTAGTGACCATGCAGGTGATCGTGGCCGGCAACCTGATCGGCCAGGACGACGCCAAGGTCATCCCCGTGCTGGCGCTGATGTTCGTCGTCGGGGCGGTCATCGGGCTCATCAACGGGCTGATCACCACCCTGCTCAAGGTTCCCAGCTTCATTGTCACCTTGGGCATGATGCTGGCGCTGCTGGGCCTGGTGCTCAACTGGACCGGCGGCGCCGCCCAGGGCAACCCGGCGGACAGCTTCCGGCAGATAGGCCGCGGCGGCATCGACAACGTGCCGGTGCTGGAGGTCATCCCCTACCCGGTCATCATCCTGGCTGCCGTCGCCGTGCCCGCCGTCTGGATGATGCGCCGGCCCTACGGGCGCACGCTGGTCGCCGTCGGCGACAACGACGTGGCCGCAGCCCTGACCGGCGCCCGGGTCTGGTGGGTGCGCACGCGGGCCTTCATGCTGTCGTCGCTGGCCGCCACCGTCTCGGGGATCCTGCTGGTCGGGTATGCCGGGGTCCACCCGTCGGTGGGCCAAGGCTACGAGTTCACGGCGATCACCGCCGTCGTACTGGGTGGGGTGGTGCTCGGCGGCGGCCGCGGCTGGGTACTCTCTGCCGCGGCGGGAGCGTTCGCCCTGGAGTTGCTGTTCACGCTGCTGAATTTCCTGGGCGTGGCATCCACCTGGCGGGACACCGTGCAGGGCGCCATCATCATCGTCGCTGTTGCTGCCGCCGCAAAGTCGTGGCAGCGCAAGCGGCGCGGGGGCTCTGCGGCCGCGCAGTCCGAACAACACATCATCGCGGCACCAGAGCCCGCTGAGGGCACCGACAAGGGAGGGAACTGACATGACGAGGAAACGTCTAAGTACCGCGGTCGCGCTCACAGCGGCCGCGTCGTTAGTGGCCATGACCGGCTGTACCACCGATCCGTCGATCACCGAGGAGACCGGCGGCCCCGGCGGCGCGGCCAGCCCGTCACCGGCGGAAACTGCGGAGGCCTCCACGGAATGGTTCGACCAGGCCGTCTACGACGAGCAGTTCGAACAGCGGACCGCCGAATTCGAGGGCGACCCGGAGCAGCCGTGGCTTCAGTACATCGACGGGAAGATGACGGACACCAAGAAGTTCGCCTCCGAGGGCGCCAAAAAGGTCTGCTTCGCCAACGCGTCGATCTCCAACCCGTGGCGGCAGACTGGCTGGATCACCATGAACCAGCAGTTGAAGGTGCTGCAGGACGAGGGGGTTATTTCCGAAATGGAGACCCGCGACGCGCAGGACGACTCGAACACGCAAATTGCCGACATCGACTACTTCATCAGCGAAGGCGAATGCGACGCGTTTGTCATCTCGCCGAACGCCACTGCGGCGCTGACGCCTGCGGTGGAGCGGGCCTGCGACACGGGCAAGCCCGTGGTGGTGTTCGACCGCGGCGTGGAGACCGACTGCGCCACCACGTTCATCCACCCGATCGGCGGTTTCGCCTGGGGCATCGACACCGCCAACTTCCTCTCCGAACGGCTGCAGGAAGGCGACAAGGTGGTGGCGCTGCGCATCCTGCCCGGCGTGGATGTGCTGGAACAGCGCTGGGCGGCGGCGGAGAAGATCTTCAAGGAGAACGGCATCGAAGCCACCGACTACTTCACCGGCGCCGACCCGACCGAGATCAAGAAGATCATCTCCGACGAGCTCGCCACCGGCGATGTCCAGGGTGTCTGGATGGACGCCGGGGACGGCGCGGTCGCCGCGATCGAAGCGTTCGAGGACGCCGGCAAGGACCTGCCGGTCATGACCGGCGAAGACGAGCTGAGCTTCCTGCGCAAATGGAAGGACACGGGCATCGACGCGTTGGCTCCGGTCTACTCCAACTTCCAGTGGCGCACGCCGCTGCTGGCCGTGCAGAAGATCTTCGCCGGCGAGGAAATCCCGGCCGAGTGGGTGCTGCCTCAGGTTCCGATCCCTGCCGACGAGCTGGACGACTGGCTGAAACGCAACGACGGCATGCCGGACGGCCACTACGCGAAGTTCGGCGGGGAAGACCTGCCCGGCTATCCGGAGGTCTGGCAGGAACGTCAGATTCCGTAGAACGTGCGGGCCGGCCGGGCCCGGGGAGGGTGCCCGGCCGGCCCGCCAACTCCGGCGGGGAAAGGTGACCGCCGGTCCGGGGTCCGGCGGTCAGCCGGGCGGGACCGCGGCGCGGCGTCCGGCGGCAACCGGACGAGCGAGCTGCCACCAGCAGCGCGGACCGGACGATGTCCCCACCAGCAGCGGCAGACAAAGGAGAAGGATCAATGGACCGGCCGATCGGCGTCAACACCTGGGTGTGGCAGTCGCCGCTGCGCGACGCCCAGCTGCCCGGGCTGCTGGAGAAGATCGCAGGCATGGGCTTTGACGGCGTCGAACTGCCGCTGGAGAACGTCGGCGACTTCACCGCCGGCACCGCCCGGGACGCCCTCGCGGCCACGCACCTGTTGCCCTACATCGTGGGCGCCATGGCACCCGGCCGCGAATTGGTCCTGGCCGACGCCGGGTCGGTGCAGGCAACCCAGGACTATCTGGCGGCCTGCATCGACCTGGCGCACGACGTCGGCGCGCCGACGGTGTGCGGTCCGTTCTACTCCAGCACGGGGCGGGTGTGGCGGATCGACGCCGCAGACCGCGCCGAAGCGTACCGCCAGCTCCGGGAGAACCTGGCGCCGCTGGCCGCCCAAGCCGAGGCGGCCGGCGTCGTACTGGGAATCGAGCCGCTCAACCGGTACGAGACCTCGCTGGTCAACACCGTGGAACAAGCGCTCGACGCGCTGGGACCGCTGCTCGGCCACGGGGTGGGGCTGGCGCTGGACAGCTACCACCTGAACATCGAAGAACGCTCCAGCGCCGCCGCCATCCGTGCGGCCGGCGAACACCTGGTCCACCTGCAGGTGTGCGGCAACGACCGCGGCGCGCCGGGCGGCGACCAGACCGACTGGCCGGCGCTGGTCAAGGCGTTGGACGAGGTGGGCTACGCCGGCCCGTTGAACATCGAGAGTTTCACCGCGGAGAACGCGGCCATCGCGACGGCCGCATCGATCTGGCGGCCGCTGGCGCCGAACCAGGATCAACTGGCAGAGGACGGGCTGGCATTCCTGCGCAGCCTCTAGCCCGTTCCCGCCTCGAGGTGCAGCCCGGGCCCGGGAGGGCAGCCCATCCCGCCGCACCACCGACCGACGAGCACGAAGGAGAAGACGATGACCGCCAATCCGGAGTCGCCGCCGCTGGGCGTGGCGGTGCTGGGACATGCCTTCATGGGCAAGGCCCACTCCAATGCCTGGCGCAACGTGTCCGCCTTCTATCCCGGCGGGCCCGCGGTGGCCCGGCGGGTGCTGGTCGGCCGGAATGCCGACGGCGTGGCAAGGGACGCGGCCCGGTACGGCTGGGCGGAGGGCTCTACGGACTGGCAGGCCGTCCTCGAGCGCGACGATGTGCAGATCGTGGACATCTGCACCCCCGGCCACCTGCATGCCGACCTGGCCGTCGCCGCGCTTCAGGCGGGCAAGCACGTGCTGGTGGAGAAGCCGCTGGCCAACTCGGTGGCCGAAGCCGAGCGCATGGCCGCCGCGGCCCGCGCCGCCGGGGAGGCCGGCGTCCAGTCGATGGTCGGCTTCAACTACCGGCGGGTGCCGGCGCTGGCCCTGGCGCGCCGATTGATCGCCGAAGGCAGGATCGGCGCCGTGCGGCAGGTGCGGGTCGCCTACCTTCAGGACTGGCTGGCCGACGACACCGCCCCGATGACCTGGCGGCTCCGACGCGAGACCGCCGGCTCCGGGGCGCTCGGCGACCTGGCTTCGCACGCGGTGGACCAGATCCATTTCCTGCTCGGTGCGCGGGTCACGTCGGTCTCCGCCACGCTCAACACGTTCGTCGAAACCCGGCAGGGCCCGGGCGGCCCCGAACCGGTGACGGTGGACGACGCCGCGTGGGCGACCCTGCGGCTCGATTCCGGCGCCGTGGCCAGCCTGGAGGTCAGCCGGATGGCCGCGGGCCGCAAGAACGCGCTGCGGATCGAGGTCTACGGGTCCGCCGGGCACCTGGGCTTCGACCTGGAGCGGCTCAACGAGCTCTCCTATTACGACGCCGGGGCCCCGCCGGGGCTCGCGGGCGCGGCGAGGATCCTGGTCACCGAGGAGGCGCACCCGTACGTGCAGGCCTGGTGGCCGCCGGGCCACGTGCTCGGCTGGGACCACACGTTCACCAGCCAGGCCGCCGATTTCCTGGCCGCGGTGGCAACCGGCCGGGCACCGAGCCCAAGCTTCGAGGACGGCCTGGCCGTGCAGAAGGTGCTGGACGCGATGGTGCGCAGCGCCGGGCAGGCGGGCACCGCCGTCGTACTTGCCGAAACCGACACCCGCGCCGACTATGCAGGAGCAACCGATGGCCCGTAATTTCACGCTGTTCACCGGCCAGTGGGCGGACCTGCCCCTGGAGAAGGTGGCCGAACTGGCCGCGGGCTGGGGCTACGACGGCCTGGAGATCGCGGTGTCCGGCGACCACCTCGATGCGTGGCGCTGGGACGACGACGACTACATCGCCGACCGGCTCGGCATCCTGGAGCGCAACGGCCTGCGGGTATGGGCGATCTCCAACCACCTGAAGGGCCAGGCGGTGTGCGACGACCCGATCGACTTCCGGCATCAGGCAATCGTCGGCGAGCGCGTGTGGGGCGACGGCGAGCCGGAGGGCGTGCGGGCGCGGGCGGCCGAGGAGATGAAGCACACGGCGCGGCTGGCGCAGCGGCTCGGCGTGAAGACGGTGGTGGGATTCACCGGGTCTTCGATCTGGCAGTACGTGGCGATGTTTCCGCCGGTGCCCGCGGACGTGATCGAGGGCGGCTACCGGGACTTCGCCGACCGGTGGAGCCCGATCCTGGACGTGTTCGACGAGTGCGGGGTCCGGTTCGCGCACGAGATCCACCCCTCCGAAATCGCCTACGACTACTGGTCGACCGTGCGGGCGCTGGAGGCTTTGGGGCGCCGCGAGGCGTTCGGCATCAACTGGGACCCCAGCCACATGATGTGGCAGGACATCGACCCGGTCTCGTTGATCTGGGACTTCAAGGACCGGATCTACCACGTGGACTGCAAGGACACGAAGCTGCGGATCACCGGGCGCAACACGCGGCTGGGATCGCATTTGCCGTGGGGCGACCCGCGGCGCGGCTGGGACTTCGTCTCCACCGGGCGCGGCGACGTGCCCTGGGAGGCCAGCTTCCGGGCGCTGGCGGCGATCGGCTACGACGGGCCGATCTCGGTGGAGTGGGAAGACGCCGGGATGGACCGGCTGCAGGGGGCGCCGGAAGCCCTCCGGTTCCTCAAGGGGTTCGACTTCGATCCGCCGCAGGCTTCCTTTGACGCCGCGTTCAAGCAGTAGGGGGCGGCGGGGCGGGGCACCGTGGCGGACCCGTTCGCTCCCAGGTACGCTCCCACGTATGGGCCTAACTTCCCACGTTTCGGGAGGTCTTAAGCCCCTGACCTGCGGCGATGCCGGAGATCCATCCAAGACGTGGGAGCGAAAGTGCTTCCTGCCTGCCCGAACACGCTGGGCTGTCCAAGTTCTGCAGGAATTGTCCACGTTCTGGAAACCGATGCGGCCCTGACCTGCGGCGATGCCGAACGGCCGCCCAAAACAAGGACAACCGGGGCCCCTGGGCTGAGCCGTGCGGACCTGCCCGCCGAACTCCTGCAGCTGGCCAGGACCTTTAGTAGGCTGTGGCCATGCGCGAACTCCAGGCCACGATCATTGACGAAATGGGTGTCCAGCCCTCCATCGACCCGTCACAGGAAGTCGCACGGCGCGTCGGATTCCTCAAGGAGTACCTCAAGACCACCGGCAGCAAAGGCTTTGTGCTGGGCATCAGCGGCGGCGTCGACTCCAGCCTTGCCGGCAAGCTGGCCCAGCTGGCGGTCGACGAACTCGAGGCAGAAGGCGTCGAAGCCACCTTCGTGGCCGTGCGCCTCCCGTACGGGGTCCAGCACGATGAAGCAGACGCGCAGGCAGCCATGGATTTCATCCGGCCGAAAACCTCGTGGACGTTCAACATCAAGTCGGCCGTGGACGGCTTCGAGTCCGAATTCACGACGACGACCGGCGAAGAGATCACCGACTTCAACAAGGGCAACATCAAGGCCCGGGCACGGATGATGGCCCAGTACGCGCTGGCCGGCCAGCACAACTACCTGGTGCTGGGCACAGACCACGGCGCCGAGTCGGTGACCGGCTTCTTCACCAAGTTCGGCGACGGCGCCGCCGACGTGCTGCCCCTGTTCGGACTCAACAAGCGGCAGAACCGGCAACTGTTGGTGCACCTTGGTGCCAGCGACCAGGTGGCACACAAGGTGCCGACGGCAGACCTGTTGGACACCACGCCCGGCCGCACCGACGAGGACGAACTGGGGATCAGCTACGACCACATCGACGACTACCTCGAGGGCCGCACCATTCCCGACGAGGTCGCCGAAAAGATCGAGCAGCGCTACCTGATGACCCGGCACAAGCGGACCACCCCGGTGTCCATCCTCGACAAGTGGTGGCAGGGCTAGGCTGAACCGTCACTCGGCCAGGCGAGGCGCGGCCGGCCGGCCTCCCGCTGACCGCCATCTGGCCAGGTGAAGCACAGCCCGCCTGAGGATCTGCCACCGCCCGGGCGGCGGAACCGTCAGCCGACCAGGCTCTTCGCCCGCATCACTGCCTTGCGGAACTCATCCTGGTTCTTCCGGCTGATCATCGCCCTGCCACCGGGGCTGGGCGCCTTGATGACGGTCGGGCGGGTGAACGCACCCATGTGTTTCGCCCACTGGGTCTTGGTGAAGGTCCCGCACAGCACGACGGCTTGGAGCCGAGGCAGCAGCCCCAGGACGGACTTGAGGGCCTTGACGCCGGCTATCGTCTGGACCGGAGTCGGCTCGCCGCCGTCCAAAAAAAACGGCACCGTATTCCAGAGGAGAACGCCCTCGTGCAGCTCCGCTTCCTGGCGTTCGTTCCAGCACCGCTCGGCCGCCTGGTCGGGGTTGTCTACCGAGACGAATCCCGGCCCCTCAGCGGTGACCGTCTGGCTGCCCGGGCTATCGAGCAGAAAGAGCACCCGCGCCTCAACGCCCGCATCCGCCGGATCAAAGTGCGGGACGGGTTCGGTGCGGGTCCGCGCGTAGGCGTCCCGCCATTCCTCAAGCTTCTGTATGGCCGGCTCGGATGACAGCATGGCTTGCCGCCGCTGCCGTTCGAGTGGATCTGCTAAAGACTGCGGCTTATCAGCAAACATCTATCCAACATACCCCTGAAGCCTTGGGGCCGTGAGGGAGCCGACGGCGGGGCGAGCCGCCCGAGGGGCGAGCACAGCCTGAGCCGACGACGGGCCCGAGCCGCCCGAGCGGCGAGCACAGCCTGCCGCCGTTGGGTAACGTAGCTGTTGTGAAGATTGCTACCTGGAATGTGAACTCGATCCGTGCCCGCGCCGACCGCGTTGAGTCCTGGCTGCAGCGCTCCGACGTGGATGTGCTGGCCATCCAGGAGACCAAGGCCAAGGATGAGAACTTCCCCTGGGACCTGTTCGAGAAGAACGGCTACGAGGTGGCGCACTTTGGCCTGAACCAATGGAACGGCGTGGCCATCGCCTCGCGGGTGGGCCTGGATGACGTGGAACGGACGTTCGACGGGCAGCCGCACTTCGGCAAGACCGAGGCCACCACTGCCGCCGAGGCCCGTGCCATCGGGGCGACCTGCGACGGCGTACGCGTGTGGAGCCTGTATGTCCCCAACGGCCGCACGGTCGACGATCCCCACATGCCCTACAAGTTGAACTGGCTCAAGGCCCTCAAGGAAGAGGCCGCCGGCTGGATCCAGGCGGACCCGACGCTCCCCGTCGCACTGATGGGCGACTGGAACATCGCTCCCACCGACGACGACGTCTGGGACATCGATTGGTTCCGCGCGCAGAACGCCACCCACGTGACCGAACCCGAGCGCGCGGCCTTCCGCGCGTTCGAAGAGGCCGGATTCGTCGACGTCGTCCGCCCGCACACCCCCGGGCCGGGCGTCTACACCTACTGGGACTACACGCAGCTGCGCTTCCCCAAGAAGGAAGGCATGCGCATCGACTTCATCCTCGGCTCCCCCGCGCTGGCCTCCCGCGTCACCGGGGCGATGATCGACCGCGAAGAGCGCAAGGGCAAGGGCGCCTCGGACCACGCGCCGGTCATCGCGGAGCTGGACTGAGATGAAGTTCCCGTACGTCTCCTACCTGCGGGTCTTCGAACCACTGGATGTGTTCGACGACGACCAGCAGCTGCTCATCATGAGCCAGCGCGGCCGCGGCAGGGACGTCACGGAGGACCTGGACCGCGGTGACTCGCTGCGCCGGATCACCCGCACCGTGTCGGACCCGTTTCCGCACTCCAGCGACGACTTGATCCGGGTCCTCCACTATCCGACGCCCGAGGGCATCACCACGCCGCGGTACTGCCCCAACCAGCTGGCCGTCCGCAGCACCCTGGCCGCGGAATCGCTCTCCAGCAGCCTGCGTGATCCGCTGCTGGGGCTGCTGGTGCCCGAAGCGGCGAGGGACGCCCAGCAGTCCCGGCTGGACCCGGACAACTTTGTGGACGCCCTGGCCAAGCTGCACACGCGCAGCTCCACCTGGGGCATCCCGTTCGGCTGGTTCGTGCTGTTCCGCGAGGACGACCACACCGAAAAGGTGGAGAGCGACCACACGCTGCAGACGGTCCGCCTGGCTGCCCCGGTCCCGCAGTGCATCGACCGGGCCCGTTACGCGGCGGCTTCCCTGGCCCTGGCCGCCCCGGGTTTGGACCTGCTGGAAGAACTGACCGAGCTGACCGAGTGGCTGGAAACCTTCACCGCGGACGGCATCGTGGAGCTGGATTACGGCCGTGTGGCCGAGCTGGTCTACCCGGACGAATCGCCCTCGGACGTGCACGCCGGCATCGAATCGCTGGCCGACGGTGACATGACCGGAGCCGCCGCCGCCTACCGCCGCCTCGCCGGCCGCTGGATCAAGATCCGCCAACTGGCCCGCGCTTCCTGACCGCTGACCGCCGGCCCGGAGCGCGCCAACCGGCAATCACGACGACGGCGGGGCGGTCGAGGCCCGGACCACCAGTTCGTGGGGCTGGACCCGCGGCACGTCCAGCCGCGCCTTCCCCTGCAGTTCGGCCAGCAGCAGCCGGGCCGCGTATGCCCCCTGTTGGTCCGGCCGCTGCCGGACGGTCGTCAGCCCCATCGGCTCGGCGAACTCGTGGTCGTCGATGCCCACCACGGAGACGTCCTCGGGCACCCGCAGCCCGCGCTCCTGCGCGGCCCTCAGGGCGCCGAAGGCCATCTCGTCCGCGGAGGCGAAGATCGCCGTCGGCCGTTCCCCGGGCGTGTCGAGGAGCGCGCCGGCGGCAGCCCTGCCGCCGGCGAACCGGAAGTCGCCCATCGCCAGCCATTCCGGCCGTACCCGCAGCCCGTGCCGGGCCATCGTGTCCCGGAAGGCCAGCTCGCGGCGGCGCGGTACGTCGAAGTCGATCCCGTAGGCGCCGCCGCCCTGCAGGTGCGCGATCCGCGTGTGCCCGAGCCCGATGAGATGCTCGACCGCCTCGGCGGCCGCGGCGGTGTCATCCACGCTCACGCTGCGCAAACCGTCCACCTGCCCGCCGACGATCACGTTCGGATACTCCAGCGCCTGCAGTGCTGCCAGTTCGTCCGCGGTCAGCTCCATGCACATCACCAACAGCGCGTCGATCCGCTTGCGCAGCATGGACCGGTGGAACACCCGTTCGCGGTTGGTGCCGGTGCCGCCCAGACTGAACACGACCAGGTCGTAGCCGGCCGCCCGCAACACCCGGTCCACGCCTTCCAGCGCGGACGCGAAGTACCACCGGTCGATCACCGGCAGCAGCACGCCCATGGCCCTCGTGCGGCCCGAGGCCAGGTGGGCCGCCGACGACGACGGCACGTAGCCCAGCGAGTCGGCGGTCGCCAGCACGCGTTCGCGGGTGGCCGTGGAGACCCCGGACAATCCGCGCAGGGCACGGGAAACCGTTGCGGTCGAGACGCCGGCGGCCCGCGCGACGTCATCGATCCCGGTCACGGCGCGCTCACCCCTTAAGGCCACCAGCCAGCAGGCCGCGGACAAAGTAGCGCTGCAGGCCGAAAAACACCGCCAGCGGCACGATCATGGAAACGAACGCGCCGGCGGTCAACCGGTGCCACTCGTCGCCGCGGGTGCCCGTCAGTTCGGCCAGCCGCTGGGTAATCGGCGCGACGTCGGCGGTGCCTCCGGAGAACACCAGGGCCACCAGCAGGTCGTTCCAGACCCACAGGAACTGGAAAATTCCGAAGGAGGCGATCGCCGGCACGGACAGCGGCAGGATGATCCGCCAGAAGATTGTCGCGTGCCCGGCGCCGTCCACCCGAGCCGCCTCGATGACCTCCCCGGGGATCTCCGAGATGAAGTTGTGCAGCAGGAAGATGGCCAATGGCAGCGCGAAGATGGTGTGCGCGATCCACAGCTGGGCGTAGGTTCCGGCCGGCAGCAGCTGGAACTCGCCGATCTTGAGGTTGATGAACAGCGAGAGCAGCGGGATCAGCGCCATCTGCAGCGGCACGATCTGCAGCGCGAACACCACAATGAACAAGGTGTCCTTGCCGCGGAACCTGCCCCAGGCGAAAACGTAGGCCGCCATCGAGGCGATCACCAGGGGGATCAGGGTTCCCGGGATGACGATCGCCAGCGAGTTGATGAAGTACTGCCCCAGGTTGGACGCGGACCCGCCCTTGGAGGCCAGCACGTCGGTGTAGTTCTCGGTGGTGAACTGCAGGTCGCCCAGGATGTTCCACCAGCCGTTGGCCTGGATGTTGTCTTCCGGGCGCAGCGAGGAAATGAACAGGCCGAAGGTCGGCACGGTCCAGATGACGGCGATGATGATCGCTGCCACGGTGGCTCCGCGCGAGGTCAGGCGCTGCTTGACCCGCCGGGTGATCGGGATCTGCTGTTCGGTGGTGCTGGCCAGGACGGCGTCGGGAGCGGTGGGGATGGCAGGCGTTGCGCTCATCGGATTTCCCTCTGCTTCTTCAGCTGCCGGGCGTTGTAGACGACGATCGGCAGCACCATCAGGAACAGAATCAAGGCCAGCGCGGCGCCGCGTCCGGGTTCGTTGGCGCGGAACGCCTGGGTGTACATCTCGTTGGCCACCACCGAGGTTTCGAAGTTTCCGGCGGTCATGGTCCGCACGATGTCGAAGACCTTCAGCGTGCCGATCGTGATGGTGGTGACCACCACGATCAGTGCCCCCCGGATGGACGGGATGGTGATGGAACGGAACTGCTGCCAGGCGCTGGCCCCGTCCAGCCGGGCCGCCTCCACGATTTCGGTGGGGATGCCCTTGATCGCCGCGGAGAGGATCACCATGGCGAAGCCGGTCTGGATCCAGACCATGACCGCGATCAGGAAGAACGTGTTCTCCGGCGCGTCCAGCAGGAACTGCTTGGGTTCGCCGCCAAACCACACCAACACCTGGTTCAGCAGGCCAATCTGTTCGCGTTCGCCGCCGCGGTACGTGTACATGAATTTCCAGATCACGCCGGCGCCCACCATGGAGATGGCCATCGGCATGAACACCAGCGCCTTGAGCGCCTTCTCGCCGCGCGCCCGGTCGATGAACACCGCGTAAGCCAGGCCGATGCCGGTCGACAGCAGCGGCACCAGGATCACCCACAGCAGCGTGTTCCGCAGCGTGACCAGCGCTTCGGGCTGGGTGAACATCCACACAAAGTTGTCCAGGCCGTTCGGCGTTCCGGTGCGGTCCGTGAACGCCAGGTACGTGGTCTGGATGGCCGGCCACACCAACCCAATGGTGAGGAGCACGACGGCGGGGGCCAGGAACCCGATGATCGTCGCCTTATCGCGGAACGACTTCGGCGCCCGGTCCACCAACAGCATGATCAGGGCGATGATCGCGGCGAAGACCGCCAATGCGATCGCCACCTGCACGAGCTTCTCGCCAACGTCCTCCATGGCACTTACCTCCTTGGTGCGTGGAAGGGACAGGCCGTGCCCGGCCGCACCGCCTGCATCGGGTCGCAGGCGGTGCGGCCGGGCTGCCGGCGGCTGCCTAGTCCTTGGGCCAGCTGGCCTCGATGGAATCCACGACCTCTTGCGTCGACTTGCCGTTGATCCACTCCACGATGCCGCTCCAGAAGGAGTTGGCGCCGACCGCGCCCGGCATCAGGTCCGATCCGTCGAACCGGAAGGTGGTGTCCTCCGACTGCAGCAGTTCGATGGACTGGCGGTCCAGGTCGCTGGCGGCCAGCGCCGGGTCGAGGCCCTTGTTGGCGCTGATCGCGGCGCCCTGCTTCACGCGGTTGTTGGCGAACTCGGCCGAGGCCATGAACTGCAGGTAGGCCGAGACCTCATCGCTTTCGGTGTAGGCTGCCACGAACTCGCCGCCACCGGTGATGGCGCTGGCGCCGGCCTCCTGGCCGGGAGTGATGAACGCCCAGACGTCGCCGTCCTCGGCCACGTTGGTGCCTTCCGGCCAGTTGGCCGCCTGGAACGTGGCCTGGTGGTGCATGGCGCAGGTGCCGTCGATCACCGGGATGCCGCCGTCGTCCACCGAGGTGGAGATGATCGAGCGGACGTCGCCGATGCCGCCGTTGACGTAGTCCTCGTTCTTCAGGATGTCGCCCACGGCGTCGAAGGCCTCGGCCACCTGCGGATCGTTGAACGGGATCTCGTGGTTGACCCACTGGTCGTAAACATCCGGTCCGGCCTGGCGCAGCAGCGCGTCCTCGATCCAGTCGGTGCCCGGCCAGCCCGTGGCCTCGCCGGACTCGAACCCTGCGCACCACGGCTTCATGGTGCCCTCGTCGGCGATGGTCTGGGTGAGTTCCATCATCTCGTCCCAGGTCTTCGGAACTTCCCAGCCCTTCTCCTTGAACGTGGCCGGAACGTACCAGACGTAGCCCTTCACGCTGGCCAGCATGGGGGCGGCGTAGAAGGTGCCGTCCACGGTGCCGTAGGTCTTCCAGTCCTCGGACCAGTTCTCGTCGACCAGGTCGGACACCTCCTGGGGCGCAGGCTTCAGGTAGCCGGCCTGGGCCTGGGCGGCCAGCAGTCCGGGCTGCGGGAAGATCGCCACGTCCGGCGGGTTGCCCGCCTGGGCGCGGACACCGATCTGCGTCTCGAACTCGTTGGACCCCTCGTACACCACGTCGATCCCGGTGCACTCCTCAAAGTCCACCCAGGAATTCTCCAGCAGATCCTGCTCGGCATCGGTGATGGTCGAGTAGACGCTGACCTCGGCGCCGTCGAAGGTGCCGTAGGCCTCATAGGCGGCGCAGTCTGCGGCGGGCGCCGGCGACTCTTCGGATTCTGTTCCTCCCCCGCAGGCGGACAGTGTCAGTGCCATGGCGCCGAGCGCGGCCACCGGCAGGGCGGCCTTTCTGGAGCGTGCATAGTGCATGTTGTGACTCCTTTGTCCGGTGGCCCCGACAGAGCTGAGCTGGTCAGGAAGAACCCACCAAGTACCCATCTGATAACTCGTAACGTAAACGCTTACACAGTGTGTCGCAAGGCACATTTTCGAGGCGGTGGCGTTCGATGCCGAATCGTGATGTGTGCCGCATCCGCGGCCCGCGCTGTCTGTTCGGCTTCAAAGATCATTAGGCTGGAAGTGGTCCTGACCCCCCGAATCGAGGAGAGCCAATGACCGCAGCAAACGCTCCCTGGTGGCGCGACGCCGTCATCTACCAGATCTATCCGCGCTCCTTCGCCGACCACAACGGCGACGGAATGGGCGACCTGGCCGGAATCAGCGCCAAGATCCCTTACCTAAAGAACCTGGGGGTGGACGCCATCTGGCTGTCGCCCTTCTACGTCTCCCCGCAAAACGATGCCGGCTACGACGTGGCAGACTACCGCGACGTCGACCCGCTGTTCGGCAGCCTGGACGACTTTGACTCGTTGCTGGCACGCGCCCACGAGCTGGGCCTGCGGGTGATTGTCGATCTGGTGCCGAACCACACGTCCGACCGGCACGAATGGTTCGTGGACGCGCTGGCCTCCGAGGCCGGATCGCCCGAACGTGCCCGCTACATTTTCCGGGACGGCAAGGGCCCGGACGGTGACGAGCCGCCCAACAACTGGCAGTCGGTGTTCGGCGGCGATGCCTGGACCCGGATCACCGAACCCGACGGCACGCCCGGGCAGTGGTACCTGCACCTGTTCGACTCCTCGCAGCCGGACCTGAACTGGGAGAACCCCGAAGTCCGGGCCGAAATGGTCTCCGTCCTGCGGTTCTGGCTGGACCGCGGCGTGGACGGCTTCCGGATTGACGTGGCCCATGGCCTGGTCAAGGCCGAGGGCCTGCCGGATTGGGCGGCCAAGACCTCGATGGTGGCCGGCAGCGAGCGGCTCCCGGGCGACGACGCACTGCCCGACGGTGACGAAACGGCGGTCGGCCGGCCCGCGGGCGCCTCGCCCACCCCCGATGCCCGTGCGTCCGAGGAACAGGTGCTGGAACCCGCCGCGGCGGATGCCCGCGAAGCGGCGGCACAGCAGGCAGTTGCCCGGGAGGAGGAGCGCCTGCATCCGGAGACCCCGCCCTACTTCGACCAGGACGGCGTGCACGAGATCTACCGGGAATGGCACAAGGTCCTGGCCGAGTACGACGGCGACCGCATGCTGGTCGCCGAGGCTTGGGTCGAGCCCGCCGAGCGGCTTTTTGCCTACGTCCGGCCCGACGAGATGCAGCAGGCCTTCAACTTCGACTTCCTGCTCGCCGGCTGGGATGCCCGACGGATGGCCCGCAGCATCGACGATTCGCTCGCCGCTGCATCATCGGTGGGTGCGCCAAGCACCTGGGTGCTGTCCAATCACGACACCGTCCGCCACAGCTCCCGGTACGGGTTGGCGGACCCCACCACCTACCCCAAGGGCATTGGCCCCGGCGACGAACAGCCCGATGAGGAACTCGGCCACGCGCGCGGCCGTGCCGCGGCGCTGGTGATGCTGGCGCTGCCCGGCTCCGCCTACCTCTACCAAGGCGATGAGCTGGGCCTTCCGGAGCACACCGCCCTGCCGGCCGAAGTGCGCCAAGACCCCGCGTTCTTCCGCACCGGCGGCGAAGAGCGTGGCCGCGACGGCTGCCGGGTGCCAATCCCCTGGCGCGCGGAGGCGCACGGCTACGGGTGGGGCTCCACCCAGCATGAGCCGTGGCTGCCGCAGCCCGAGAGCTTTGCGCGCTATGCGGTGGATCGGCAGGTGGGAGTAGCCGCTTCCACCTACGAGCTGTATCGGGCGGCGCTGCGCCTGCGGGCGGAACAAAAGCTAGGCCACGGCAGCCTGGAATGGGCCGCGGAGCATAATCCGGGATCTGGAATCCTGAGCTACCGCAACGGGACACTGCAGGTACTGGCCAACATGGGCAGTTCCGCGATCCGGCTGCCCGACGGCGCCTCCCTGGTACTGGAGTCGCAGGAGGGAGCAGTCTCCGACGGGATGCTGCAGCCCAACGGGGCCGTCTGGCTTACCCCTGCCGCCGACGGGCAGTCAGGCTAGCGGACGCGGTCGGCGCGGACCAGCCGCGAGCGCGCGCCTGCCACCAGGTGGATGACCACCGGGAAGCTGACCCCGACGGTCAGGTCCAACGCCTCCACGAGGTCGGAGACTTCGTCCGCCACGGCCTGCGGGGACACCCCGAGGCGCGGAGCCACCCGAACGCGCAGGCCGCCGCCGCCCTCGTAGTCGTAGGCGGTGACCGTTGCCTGCAGGATGCTGTCGCGTTCGCGCAGCGCATCGCGCAGCGCCTGCTCGGCCACGGCGGCACTGAGCCAGACGGCGCCGGGGTCGCCCGCGCCGTCATAATCCGCGGCGATGGTACCGGTGCGGCCCTTGCCCTGCTGAGCGGCCCACGCGATCATCAGCAGCACCATCAGGAGCAGCACCAGCGCCACCACAATCCACAGCCAGCTGTCCCGCTGGCCGTGCAGGGTGGTGGCGTCCAAAACCGTCCGCAGGTTGGCGCCGGCCTGCTCCGTGGCGGCCTGCCACCGGCCGGCGAGCGCGGGAACCAGCGCCAGCGCCAGCGCGGTGCCGCCGGCCAGCATGAGCAGCAGCCCCAAAAGGGTGATCAGGATGCGGTTCAATGTCCGGGGCGTTTGGTTCACTGTCCCACCACCCCCGAACTGGAAACGAACACGCGCACCTGCGGAATCGGGCTGATGCGCGCCCTGCGGACCTCGTCTTCCACCGCGGCCTGGACGGCCTCGGCATCCACCGGTTGGCCGGAGGTTGGCCGGAGCCGGACATCCACCAGCCCGCGCGAGACGACCACCAGCACCTGCTCGCGCGTCACCTGCGCCTCGATGCGCGCGCGTCGCGCCAGCGAGGCGGCGATGACCTCATCGTCCACCACCACGACGCCGCGGCGGCCGGGAATGCGGTGCCGGTGCAGGTGTCCGGGGAGCACGCCCTGCAGGAAGAAGAGCAGACCGAGGAACAGGATCAGCGCTCCGGAGGCGCCCAAGACGGTCGGCGCGACGTTTCCCGGCAGTTGGTGGATCCAGCCCGCCATCTCTTCCGGCGTGGCCAGCCACGGGCGCTGCCCGATCGCCTTCAGCGCCGCTTCGAGCAGCAGGTAGAGGCAGGCCAGCCCGACGAGGACGGCCGCGATCACCGCGGCGATGGCGCGGGAACTGCGCAGTTCCCGGCTCGCCAGGCGCTCGTCGCCCGGGCGCAAGTCAGCCGGTCCCCCGCCGGTTTTGACGTCGGTGCTCACCGGACCCGGCCTCCTTCCTGCACGCGGATGCCGGTGACCCTGATGTCCACCCGGCTCAACCTCGAACCGCTGATCCAGGAGATCCTCTCCAGGATGGCTCCCTTGGAGGCGTGCGCCCGGTCCCAGACCGATCCGCCAAAGCCGTCCACCAGGTGCGGGTCCCGCACTACCCGGTTCAGCGAGGGAATGCCGACGGGAAGGGCCAGGTACAACGCGAGGGAACCGGCATCGTCCCGCCACGTCGCACGGACCAGGGAAGGTGAAATGCCCAGCACCTCCGCCGCAACCCCCTGCGCGGTGCTGGTCAACGCCTGCGTGCTGACCCGGGTATGTCCGGCATAGTGTTGCCCGGGCGGCGCGGCGGGGAGCGACGCCGGGGGCGGCCCGTCCGGTCGCCCGGCCGGCGGTCCTTCCGGGCGGGGAGGCAATTCGTCCGCGTCCACAACGGGTTCCGTCATGAAGACGAGCGGCGTCCGGTCAGCGCATCCCGGATGCTGCGCCAGTCAAGCTTGCCCTCCGCGGCGCGGCCCAGCAACGCCCCCACCATCAGGAAGACCGCCATCAGCAGGAAGCCCCAGAAGTTAAACACCAGCGCGGCCCACGCCAGCACCGCGCCGACGCCCATGCCGACTACCGTGTAGCTCATCCTTGTTCCTCTCGCCGTCCCGAACATCCGGTTACTGGGCCGCCTGCCGCACCGGCTTCTCCGCCGGAGCCTTGGCATCCAGGCCGGGCACGTGGACGTCGTTGATCTCCACGTTCACTTCGATCACGTCCAGCCCCACCAATTGCCCGACGGCGGTGTACACCGCCGCGCGCACGGCGCCCGCCAACTCCTGCAGCGGCTTGCCGTAAACGGCCACGAGGCTGATGTCCACGGCAACCTGCGTCTGGCCGACCTCCACGTGTACGCCCTGGCCGGCGTCGCTGCCGCCCACGACATCCCGCAGCGCACTCAGCGCCCTTGCCGTGCCGCTGCCCAGCGCGTAGACCCCCGGGACGGAGCGGGCGGCGACGGCCGCGACCTTTGCCACGGCGGCTTCGGAGATGGTGGTGCGTCCGGGGGCGTCCGGGATGCCAAGGCCTGCAGGCTGATGCGGGTCAACCGCTGCCGGGGCCGGCGCCGGCGCGCCGACAGGGGCGGTCACCGGGTGTGCCCCGGGCGATTCGCCCGCGGACGGGGCAGCCGGCCGATCCTCGTTGTGCATCTGTTCTCCCCTGACGCTGTGATGACTCTCAGGGCAAGCCTAACGCCTCATTCCCCGCAGTGTTCGGACAGCCAGTCCTTCACCGGTTGCACGGCCCGGGCAAACCCGGCGGCGTCGAAGCGGCCGGTTGCGGACGCGTGATCCAGTTGGTCCTCCACCCTGTCCAGGTGGTCCCCCAGCCGCGGCGGAACGTCGCGGCTGAATTCGTCCAGCTCATCCTGCAGCGCCTCCAGGTCGGAGTCCTCCACGCCGGTCATGAAGCCGAGCGGGACCAGCAGCAGGGAGGCGACGTTTGCGGCCACGGCGGCGCAGGCGTGGTCCCGGCTCTTATAGCTGCCCCAGTCAGCGGCGCCTCCTCCGGCTCCCCCGCTCACGTCAGCGGGACCAGCCGAGTCCGACGTCGGCGCCTGGCCGGGCGGCGACGTGGCCGGTCGGTCGGTGGCGGGGACAGATGCGGGGGGTGTTTCCGCGGGCGCCGTCGCTTCGGTGTCGTCCAAAGCGACGGGGGCGGGCGCCGTCGTCGCCGATTCCGGCGTTGGGCCCGCGTCGCTGCAGGACGTTAGCAGGACGGCGGTTGCCATGCCGACGGCCGTCGCCTTCAAAAGGGCCTGCACGATGCTCCTCGCTCCAATCGTCCCCCTGGTCCGGTGCCTCATCAGGTGCAGGCGGCACGGGAAATCCCTTCCATGGTAGGCCAGTGAGCCTGAGTGGAAACTGGGAGCCGGGAGCGGCTGCCGCGGGACGTGGACCGACTTGTCGGTGGTCGACTCGATGAGTTCGGCGACCAGTTCGGCGGTAGCGTCCAATGGCCGGCGGATCGGGCAGCCCGTGTCAGCTACAGGGCCAGCTTCCGCCCCGGGGTGGGGATGCGGAGCCGGTCCTCGAGGCCGGCGGCGGAGAACCGGGCGCGGAGTTCTTCGTGGCCTTCGCTGAAGTGCTTCCAGCCCTCGGCGTGGACCGGCACGACGGTGGCCGCGTCCAGTGTGCGCGCCGCCTCGACCGCGGCGTCGGCGGTGAGGGTGAGCGGGGCGTTGTCGAAGGCTCCCACCCGGGCGGCTCCGGCGAAGAGCACCGCCGTGGCGATCGGCGCGAAACGTGCCCCGACGGCGTCGACCACGTCCAGCGAGGCGTTGTCGCCGCTGATGTAAACAGTCGGGAGGTCGAACCCTGTCAGGACGAATCCGGTCACGGTGCCGGTCACCGGTTCGCATCCTTCGGGTCCGTGCCGGGCCGGGACGGCGGTGACCGTGACAGTGGGCCGATCGGCGGCCTCGAGGACTGTCCGCTCCCACGGGGCCATCCCGGTAACCGTCGTGAGCCGGTCCGCTGCCTCCAGGGTGCCGAGTACCTTGGTGTCGCCGGATTCCACCAGGCGCCGGCCGGACCTATCCAGGTTGTCCGCGTGCTGGTCATGCGAGAGGAGGATGGCGTCCACCACCGGCAGGTCTGCGACGTGGACGGCGGGCCCGGAGGTTTTCACCAGCGTTCCGGCTGTTGCCGGGTACTCGCCGGGTTCATCAAAGGTGGGGTCGGTCAGGAACATCCAGCCACCGAACTCCAGCAAGGCTGTCGGACCGCCAATGTGGGTGATTGCGGTTTCGCTCATGCACCCATGGTGCCCGACGAAGCCGGAGGGGGACAGAGCGGACGGACACGACGAAGCCCCGCACCCTGAACCAGGACTGCGGGGCTTCGTTTTTGCTGGTGGCTCCGACCGGCGTCGATCCGGTGACCTTTCGATTTTCAGTCGAACGCTCTACCAACTGAGCTACAGAGCCGTGGCAACATCTTGCGATGATCACCGATGGCGTTCCGAAATCGCTCCGGAAACCAAAGCGACCCTGACGGGACTTGAACCCGCGACCTCCGCCGTGACAGGGCGGCGCGCTAACCAACTGCGCTACAGGGCCTTGCATTTTTTACGAGACTCAATCCTACCAGCCTTTCGAAGCGGTTCTGACCACTCCAGCGGGCTGCCATTCATGACGTCTCGCGTACCCCCAACGGGATTCGAACCCGTGCCGCCGCCGTGAAAGGGCGGTGTCCTAGGCCGCTAGACGATGGGGGCCAGGACCACTTGGGATTCATTTCCCCGCTGTGGACCTATAAAACTATAGGGCCTGCTCCGGGAAAAACCAAAACCGGCCGACGAGGCCTGCCGCGGCCTCCACCCGGGCGCTTTCGAGGCCGCAGCCCGCGGGTAAAGTCGGCTGTATGCCGATGGAGATGTCCCTGCCGGAATTCGAGGACGCGGTAAACGACGCGATCGACCAAATCCCGGAAGACATCATGCGCGAGATGACCAACGTGGGCATCTTCGTCGAAGAGGAATACACCCCGCAGCCCTGGGAAGACCCCGAGACGGAACTGCTGGGCGTCTACGAAGGCACGCCGCTCACCGAGAGGGACCACTGGTGGGCCGCCGGGTCCATGCCGGACCGCATCGTCGTCTTCCGCGGCCCCCTCCAGCGGATGTGCTCCTCCCGCGAAGAATTGGTCCACGAGGTCCTGGTGACCGTGATCCACGAGGTCGCCCACCACTTCGGCATCGACGACGCCCGCCTGCACGAACTGGGCTGGGGCTGACCCCCGCCTCGCCCGTTCGGGACACACTTGGCGGCCACATAAAGCAGGACCCATTGCCCGCGGGACAAAAGGCTCGTTGGCTGAAGCCGGCACAGCGGGCCCACGCAGGCACGGCTCGCGGCCGCACGCTTCAACTGCCCTGAACCACCTCGTGACACGCCGGTTCCTCGCCAATGCTGTTCAAATGACACTGGTGTTGTTTATGTTATTAGTGGGACAAATGTTGCAACTGTGACTGATGTTGCATATCCTCAACGTGCTGTGTGAATGCAGTTCGGTCTAGTTGGGGTGCCACCCGTTCGCACATTTGACCGTTCCGGCCCCAAGGCCGGCCGTCCCGAAAGGGCGCGTGCATTTACCGCGCTCCTAGTAAGGACCCGTTCGGATGAGGCTGCTTCCCTCGGGGCGTCCCGCCCCGCATCGATCGACGACGCCGCGGCGCGCCGTCGCGCTCTTCTCGGCTACCGCCCTCTTAATCTGCGTTTCGGCCCTGGCGCCGGCCGTCGCCGCACCGGCCGGACAGTTGCCGCAGGTGACATCGCAGCGGATCATCCTGCCGGCGGCGCCCACGCTGCCTTCCGGCGAGGAGATCGACGACGCCAAGGGCGATGCAGCGGCCACCCAGACCCTGGTGGACCGGATCGAGGAGCAGCTCAAGGCGGCTTCGGGAAACCTTGCCAACGCGCAGTTCGATTCCATGCGTTCCCAGAACGCCTACAGCGAGTCCCTGCTGAAGCAGCAGGAGCGAACCGCTGAACTCGCCGACGCCAAGGCCAAGGCGTCGCAGGCCGCGCAGTACTTCGAGGCGGTCAAGAACCAGGTGGGACAGCTGGCCGGTGAACTCTACCGGAACGGCGGCGTCAACCCCGGCCTCAGCTCGCTGCTGGACAGCAACGACGCCGGCGACGTGCTGTACAAGGCCTCCACGCTCGATGCGCTGACGGCCAACCGCTCGCAAACCCTGAGCGAATCCCAGCAGGCCGCCCAGCTGTGGGCAGCCTGGGAGCTCTATGTCACCCAGGCCGAAGAGGCCGCCCGGGATGCGGCAGTAGCCGCGGAGGCGGCGGAGTCGGACGCGAAGGCTGCCAGCGCCGCGCAGGAGCAGCTCGTGGTCCGCTACGAGGAACAGCGGCAGGCGCTGCTGGAACATCTGGCCGAACTGCGCGGAACCAGCACCGGTGAAGAGGACGCACGCATCACCGCGCTGGAGCGCGCCGAGCAGGATCGACAGCTCCAGGCCCTGGTCGAGCAGTCGGCACAGGAGGCCGCCGCCGCCCAGCGGCCCGCCGGTGGCAGTTCAAACCCGCAGGGCTCCACGGTTGCAGCGGCCAGTGAAGACATCACGCCGGCCCGCCCTGCAGCGCCGCCGGCAACCTCCCGCCCGGCCGCACCGTCGACCCCGCCGGCAACCTCCCGCCCGGCCGCACCCTCAACCCCGCCACCGGCGTCACGGCCCTCGACGCCCACGCCGTCCCGGCCCTCGACGCCCGCCCCGGCCCCGCCCCCGCCGCCGGCCCCGCAACCGGCCCCGAAGCCCAAGCCGGATCCGGCACCGCCGGCACCGGCACCGGCCCCCGGCAGCAACGCGGGCATCGCCAACGCTGCCATCAACTTCGCGATGGCCAAGCAGGCGAACAACAAGAGCTTCTACGATTGGGGCGGCAGCGGCCCGTGGGGCTACGACTGCTCGGGACTGACGCAGGCGGCCTTTGGCAGCGCCGGTCGCTACCTGCCCCGCGTGGCGCAGGACCAGCTCGACTCCGCGCCGCACAAGGTGCCGCTTTCCCAGCTTCAGCCCGGCGACCTGGTCTTCTGGGGCGAGCCGAATGCCATCTGGCACGTGGCGATCTACATCGGCAACTGGCAGGTAGTCCACGCACTGAACCCGGACGTCGGCTTGACCGTCACGAATATCAGCCACATGTACGGCAAGCTGCACACGGTCGGCGCCCGCTGGGCCGTCTAGCCTGCACTGCTTAAAAGGGGCGGGCCCGGAACCTTTGAGGTTCCGGGCCCGCCCTTTTGCTACCTGCGGTTATTCGGCGTCGGGCAGGGGGCCGAAGTTGCGGCGGTCGTCCAGGCGAGGGTCATGCTTGTCCGGCACCACCATGACGGGGCCCTTGGCATGGTGCAGCACGCCCTGGCTGGTGGAGCCGAGCAGCATGCCGGCGAAGCCGCCGCGGCCGCGGGTACCAACCACCAGCAGTTCGGCGGTGCGTGACGCCTCGATCAACAGTTCTACCGGGGAGCCGTCCTGCACTTCACCGGTGACGCGCAGATCGGGGAAGTGGCTCTTGAGCCACGCCACGCCGGCGTCGAGCTGCTCACGGATATCCGCATAGAGCGCCTCACGGTCGAGCGGTGCCGGCACCCACGCCAGCGAGCCGGTGAACGGCGGCATGGCGCAGATGACCTTCAGCGGATAGCCGAGCCGCTCGGCCTGCTCCGCGGCGACCAGGGTGGCGTTGCGGGCCTGCTCGGAACCATCGACCCCGACCACGACGACCTTCTGGACGTCCTCGGGGCGGATCGCCTGGTCCTTGGACCGGGGAAGCTCGATGTCCAGGTCGCCGAGGCGCGGCGCGCAGGCCAGCGGAATCGTCACCGTCGGACAGGAAGCGTGGGCCGGGACGGCGCTGCTCACGGAGCCCAGCAACCGGCCCATGAAACCACCGCGGCCGCGCGTACCGACCACGACCAGCTCGGCCTGTTCCGAGAGCTCCAGCAGCACCCCGGCGGCGTCGCCGGTTTCCACCCGCGCATCGATGTCCAGGCCGTAACCGGTAACTTTGGACACCGCCTGCTCGAGCACGGCTTCGGCGCCTTCGCGGATCACCGAATCGTCCAGGGTGGCATAGCCGGCGTCCATGCTGGAGGCAGCGAAGACCGGAACGGTGTAGGCGGTCACGACGTGCAGCGGGGTTCTGCGCCGTTGCGCCTCCTCCGCAGCCCAAACCAACGCGCAGATGCTCTGATCGGAGCCGTCAACTCCGACGACAATGCCGCGGGGTGCCGCGCCCTGTCCGGCGTCTGAACCTGTGGCTTCTGTCATTCGTTCCGCCTCCCTCAACGTCGCACGGGCATCCTCGCCCGCTACCCTCAGCTTACTCTGCAACAAAGCGCTTCTCAGTGGCCGAAAAGTTATGTAGGCTTCGATGAAAATTGTGTTGAATAACAGTTTCACAATGCGTGTGCGGGCGGTCCGTTCGCCGCCCGAGGTTCTCGCTACCGTACAAGGAGTCCGTGCAGTGAGTGGCGTTTCCGTACCAGAAGTGCCTACCGAATACACCACCACGGTGGTCATCGGTTCCGGGCTGCCCGGACTAGCCGTGGCGAGCGAGCTCAGCCGCCAGGGCGTGTCGTCGATCGTCGTTGAGGGGTTGCTCCCCCAGCCGGCCGACCAAGGACGCAGGTCCCCGCTGGCGGACTCGACGCACCGGAGCGAGCGCAACGACCTGCTGCGGCTGCTCCAGGCGTACGCCGCCAGCCATGCGCTGGACATCCGCCACAGCACCCATGTCTGCGGTGTCACCAAGACGTCGGAGAAAACAGCGTCGGCGGCACCGGCGGAGGCGTCCAGGCCGACGGCTGCCTCTGTGGCCCACGCACCCGCGATGAGCAGGGACAAGAACCAGAAGTGGGTCATCCGCACCGAAAACGGCTTGCTGGTCGCCGATTCCGTCGTGCTGACGGGCTGCGCGCAGAACCAGATGCGCCGGCTGCTCCGGAGCCTGGGCATCGCGGCCGGCGAAAACCTCGCCTCCGTCCTGAAAGCGATCGGCCTCTACCTGGTCGGCGTGGCGGATCTGCTGGCGCCGAGCACACGGGAGATCATCCGGCAGGCGAAGGTGGCCGGCAGCGCCATCGCTTCCACCTCCCGGCCGGCCGTCGCCTGACGCCGGGCGGACGGTAACAGCGGCACCATACGCTCGTCGCTAGACCCCGGGCGGGCGGGAAAACAGCGGCGCCGTACGCTCGTCGCCTGACGCGGGGCGGCGGGAAAACAGCGGCGCCGTACGCTCGTCGCTAGACGCGGGGCGGGCGGGAAAACAGCGGCGCCGTACCCTAGTCGCCTGACGCCGGGCAGGCGGGAAACAGCGGCACCGTACGCCGCCGCGTGCCGCAGGGGCTAGAATTTTGGGGAAATCCCTGACCATACCACTTACCTGTGGAGGACATCCCCCATGCCCCAAAAGGGAGCAGTAGCCGCCAAGACTTCGGTGCTCGACCGCTATTTCGAGATCACCAAGCGCGGCTCCAACTATTCGCGCGAAATCCGCGGCGGCCTGGCCACGTTCTTCGCGATGAGCTACATCGTGGTGCTGAACCCGCTGGTCCTGGGCGGCGCCGATTCAACCGGCGCCATGCTCGGCGCCGAACGCGTCGCGGCGGTCACGGCCCTCGTGGCCGGAGTGCTGACGATTGTGATGGGGGCGTGGGCCAAGTACCCGTTCGCCCTCGCCACGGGCCTGGGCGTCAACGCCTTCATCGCCATCACCGTTGCGACCAACCCGGGCCTGACCTGGCCAGACGTGATGGGCCTGGTGATCCTCTCCGGCATCACCATGCTGATCCTGGTCCTGACCGGTTTCCGGACCGCGGTGTTCAATGCCGTGCCGCAAAGCCTCAAGACCGCCATCGTGGTGGGAATCGGCATGTTCATTGCCCTGATCGGCCTGGTCAATGCCGGCTTCATCCGCCGCATTCCGGACGCGGCGGGCACCACCGTTCCGGTGGGGCTCGGGTTCGACGGCGTGCTGCTGGGCTGGCCGATCCTCGTCTTCGTCGTCGGCCTCATCCTGACAATCGCCCTGGTGGTCAAGAAGGTCAAGGGCGGCATCCTGATCGGCGTCATCGCCGCCACCGTGCTCGCGGTGGTCATCGAAGCGGTGGCCGACGTCGGGCCGTCGATGGGTCCCGACGGCCCCAATCCGCTGGGATGGTCCCTGGTGGTGCCCGAGCTGCCGAGCGGCAGCTGGGTGGGGCTGCCCGACCTCAGCCTGATCGGCCAGGCCAGCCTCTTCGGCGCCTTCGGGACGCTGGGCGTCACCGCCGCTTCCCTGCTGGCGTTTGCGATCCTGCTGAGCATCTTCTTCGACGCCATGGGCACCATGGTCGGCCTGGCCAACGAGGCCGGGCTGACGGACAAAGAGGGCAACATCCCGAACGTCGACCGCGTCCTGATGGTCGACGCCGTGGGCGCCATCGCCGGCGGCGCGGGATCCGTCTCGTCCAACCAGATCTACGTCGAGTCCGGCGCCGGGATCGGCGAGGGCGCGCGCACCGGCCTGGCCAACGTTGTCACCGGCCTGCTGTTCCTGATCGCCATGTTCTTCACGCCGCTGATTTCGCTGGTTCCGTTCGAGGCGGTGGCGCCGGCGCTCGTCGTCGTCGGTTTCATGATGGTGTCGCAGGTGGGCAAGATCGACTGGTCCGACTGGGGCGTGGCCATCCCCGCCTTCCTGACCTTTACGCTCATGCCCTTCACGTATTCCATCGCCAACGGCCTGGGCGCGGGCTTTATCGCCTACGTGCTGGTGCGCACGTTCCAAGGCCGGGCCAAGGACATCCACCCGCTGATGTGGGCGGTGGCCGCGGCCTTCGTGCTCTTCTTCGGCATGGGCCCGGTCGAGCAGCTCATCGGCTTCCGCTGACCTTAGGTCCGCCGAGGCGAAAGGGACCGGTACCGCCCGCAACGGGTGGTACCGGTCCCTTTCGGTTTTACTCGCTTGGCTTGCGCCGTCGCGCCTAGGCCTGGGCCCGCACTTCTGCTTCCGTGCGTGCCAGGTCGGCCCGGTCCAGGTCCCGCAGGGAGGCGCCCTTCGTTTCGCGGGTGAAGATCACCGCCACGACGGTGATGGCCGACGCGACCACCAGGTACAGGGCAACCGGCAGCCAGTGCTCGAAGTCCTTCAGCAGCGTGGAAGCGATGATGGGGGCGAGCGAACCGGCGAAGATCGACGTCACCTGGTAGCCCAGCGAGACACCGGAGTAGCGCATCCGGGTCGGGAACATCTCGGCCATGATGGCCGGCTGCCCCGCATACATCAGCCCGTGCACGGCAAGGCCCATGAAGATCGCGGCCAGGATGATGATCGGGTTCTGCGTGTCGAACATCGGGAAGGCGACGAAGGCCCAGACCCCCGACAGCACGGCGCCGGCCATGTAGACCGGGCGGCGGCCAATGTTGTCCGACAGGCGCCCGTAGAACGGGATCACGACGAAGTGGAAGGCGTGCGCCAGGATCAGCAGGCCCAGCACCGTGGTGACGTCGAAGTCGTGAACGGTCTTCAGGTACGTGATGGAGAAGGCCACCACGATGTAGTAGATGATGTTCTCCGCCACGCGCAGACCCATGGCGGTGAACACGCCGCGCGGGTACTTCTTCATCACTTCCACGACGCCGTAAGACGTGGACTTCACCTTGGCGGACTCGGCCTGGGCTTCCAGGAAGATCGGCGCCTCGGTGACCTTGGTGCGGATGTAGTAGCCGACGAGCACGATGACCGCAGAGAGCCAGAAGGCGACGCGCCAGCCCCAGGCCTGGAACTCGGCCTCGGAGAGGATGCCGGACATCACCCACAACACTACCGTGGCCAGCATGTTACCCATCGGCACACCCGCCTGCGGCCAGGATGCCCAGAAGCCGCGCTTGGCTGCCGGGCTGTGCTCGGCCACCAGGAGGACCGCGCCGCCCCATTCGCCGCCGATGGCAAAGCCCTGGACGAACCGCAGCACCACCAGCAGGCCCGGCGCCCAATACCCGATCTGGTCGAACCCTGGCAGGCAGCCCATCAGGAACGTGGCGGCACCGATCAGGATGATGCTCACCTGCAGCAGCTTCTTCCGGCCCAGCTTGTCACCGAAGTGGCCGAACACGATCCCGCCCAGCGGCCGGGCAATGAAGCCGACGGCGAACGTGACGAAGGCGGCGATGATCGCGTCCAGTTCGGTGCCAGCATTCGGGAAGAACAGGGCGCCGAACACCAGCGTGGCCGCGGTGGCATAGAGGAAGAACTCGTACCATTCCACGACCGTGCCGGCCATGGAAGCGGTGACGACCTTGCGCAGGACCGACGGCGGCGACTCGTGCGTCGCGCCGGATCCGGGTCCGGTGGGGGTAGCGTGGGCGCTCATCATTCTCCTTGCATGGCGTGCGGTTAATGCGGCGTTCGCCGCCGGGACTCCCCCCGCACGCTGTGAGTGTGGTCACAATCAGACGTAGCCGAGTATTCCCCGCTCCCGCATGTGCATCAATGACAAACTTTGCAGGCATGGTCTGCAAAGATGCAGATATGCCTCCTGCGCCGCAGTCCGCCAAGCCGGACGACCTGATCATCCTCCTCGCCGTCGCCCGCACCGGCCGGTATACCGTGGCGGCCGAGAACCTGGGCCTGAACCACACCACCGTCTCGCGCCGCATCGCCGCCGTCGAAAAGGCCCTGGGCGGCCGCGTGTTCTCCGGGGCGCCGGGCGGCTGGGAGTTGACCGACCTGGGCCGCAAGGCGGCAGCGGTCGCCGAGCGGATCGAAGAATCGCTCACGGAGCTTGGCCGCACACCGGATCAGGCGGACCGGCTGGCCGGGGTGGTGCGGATGTCGGCCACCGACGGTTTCAGCGCGTTCGTCGCCGCCCCGGCGATCGCCCGCCTGCAGCAGCGCCATCCCAGGCTCAGCGTGGAGATCGTTACCGCCGCCCGCCGGGCCACGCAACACCGGCCGGGCCTGGACTTCGAAGTCGTCGTCGGGCGGCCGCAGGTGATCCGCGCGCGATCCATCCGGCTGGGCAACTATGTCCTGGGTCTCTACGGCTCCCGTGATTATCTGGCCGAACACGGAGTACCGGACAGCGTGCGCTTGGCCATGAACCACCCGTTGGTCTATTTCGTCGACTCCATGCTGCAGGTTGACGACCTCGACGCCCCGCGCCGTTTGCTGCCGGCGATGTCCACGGCCCTGGGTTCCACCAACGTGTTCGTCCACGTCGAGGCAACCCGTGCCGGTGCCGGCCTCGGCCTGCTGCCGTGCTTCATGGCCAACCGCCATCCGGACCTGGTCCGGATCCTGCCGGGGGAACTGGAGGAGCGGCTCGGCTACTGGCTGGTGGCGCGGCCGGAGTCGCTGCGGCAACCGGCGGTGGCGGCGGTCGTCGATGCGCTCAGGCGCGAGACCCGCAGCAGGGAAGCCGAGCTGATGGGGAAGGGAACCGGCATCCGGTGAAAGGATTAATGACCGAGATGCCGGGCACTGGACCTAACTTGGGGGGATTAGGTTCTCAGCACCCGGCATCCGGCGCCGGATCGAATCCGGCTGAGCAGACATAGCGCTCCAGCCACCATCCATAGTGTCGAAGCCGTTCTTTCCATGCCTGCCTCCGGAGAGCCAGCCGCAAGCGGCTCGCTCCCGGGCCTGGTACGGCCGCTGCACGGCCGTTCTTGTCCATCTTACAAACAAATTCCGGCCGAAGTCATAACGTTCCGGGAAAGGTCCTAATTGGCCGGCCGGTCTTGCCGGATCGCCGATCCTCTGCAAAACTTCTCCACTCTCGGCCCGTCCCACAGCTGTGCCGGCATGGCACCGTGCAGCAACTCCCGGACGAGTCCGGGACCGGTTTCCAGCGGCTGGTCGCTGGCAGCGATGACCACGTTTTCGTGCCGGCGGCCCTTGAGCATCGGCGGGTCGGCGATGATCACCCGGTGCTCGAAAACCTCGCCGATGGTCGCCGCCTCCTCGCGGGCACCGATCAGCCGTGGCGTGTCGCCGCAGTTCACCAGGTAGACCCCGCCGGGTGAGAGGACTCGCCGCACCGCCCGGGTGAATTCCAGCGTGGTCAGTCCGTACGGGGTCTCGCTGCCGGAGAAGACGTCGCGGACCACCAGGTCCCGGCTGTCCTCGCTCAGTGATTCGGTGACCTCCCTTGCTTCACCCACCCGGATGCGCACCAACGGCGCACGCGGGATGTCGAACCACTGGCGCACGAGGTCGGCCAGCTTCGCGTCGATCTCGACCACTACCTGGCGCGCCTCCGGGTACGCGGCCGCCAGGTAGCGGGCCATCGAGCACGCCCCGCCGCCCAGGTGCAGGGCCCGAAGCTTGGCCCCGGGTCCCCAGCGGGATGCGATCAGCGCCGCCATCCAGCGCATGTATTCGAAGTCCAGCCGCAGCGGATCTCCGACCACCACGTGGGAGGACTGGACGCCGTTGATCTTGAGCAGCCAGCTGTCCGCCGAGTCGGGCTCGCGGACCAGCTCGGCTGTCCCGGAGGAAATCTCATAGCGTCCCTCGGCCGGCCCGCCGGACGCCTCCGGCTCCCGTGCCGCCTCGGCACGGGTGCTTCGCCGCGCCATCGGCTACTTGACCAGCGCCAGCGCGAAGCCGTCCCAGCCCTTGCCGCCCACGGTCTGGATCGCCGTGGCGTCCAGGCGCGGGTCGGAGCCCAGCAGCGCCAGCGCATCCCGGGTGCCGCGGATGTCGCGGTCCTCCGCGCCGGCGTCGCCGCCGTCGGTCAGCACCTTGCCCGACCGGACCACGTTGTCCACCACGATAAGGCTGCCGGGACGAGTCAGCCGCAGGGCCCACTCCACGTAGTTCCGGTTGTTTTCCTTGTCCGCGTCGATAAACACGAGGTCGAACGGCCCGACGCCCGCTTCGGCCAGCCGCGGCAGGGTATCCAGTGCCGCGCCCACCCGGATGCTGACCTTGTCCGCGACGCCGGCTGCCTCCAGGTTCCGCTGCGCCACCTCGGCGTGCCGCGGTTCGTACTCGCAGCTGACCACTTCGCCGTCGTCCGGCAGTCCGCGGGCCAACCAGATGGTGCTGTACCCGCCCAGCGTGCCGATCTCCAGCACCTTGCGGGCACCGCGCAGCCGGGCCAGCAGCATCAGCAGCTTGCCTTGGGTTGCGCTCACCTCGATCGCCGGCAGGCCTTCTTGCGCGGCACCCTCCCTGGCTGCGACCTGGGACTGGTCCTCCCCCACCAAGGTGACGGTCAGGTAGTCTTCGACGGCGGTCCACGCCGCTTCCGGATCGACGTCCGGCAGGCCCGGCTGGACGGTCACTGCTGCTCCTGCTCGGCGATGGCAGCCTCCAGGCGGTCCACCTTGCCGTTGAGCTCGCCGTAGTATCCCGGACGAATGTCCGCCTTGAGCACCAGGGACACGCGCGATCCGTGACGGCCTACGGCCTCGGTGGCACGCTTGATCACGTCCATTACCTCGTCCCACTCGCCCTCGATGGTGGTGAACATCGCGTCCGTGTGGTTCGGCAGCCCGGATTCGCGGACGATCCGGACGGCCTCGGCAACCGCGTCATGGACCGAGGCATCGTGGGGTGCGGGACCGGCGACGGGCACCCCGGAGGGTGCAACAGAGAAGGCTACAAGCATGGCTTCAGTCTTCCACAGCACCCGTGCCGGCGCACAGGTCCGGTGTCACCTGCCGCAACCACGGGGCCTTCTGCAGCACCGGACGTGACGGACTTTACATGCATTTGCATAAAAAACGCCGGGTTTCGGAGCTAGGCTGGACATGCGGGTTTCGCACCCGCACCGTTCCGCCGGTCCGTTCCACCGGTCGCCCGCGGAATGCCACCATCCGCGCCGAGCCACAGGAGACCCCATGAAAGCCTGGCAATTTACCAACACCCACGAGCCGCTTGAACTGAATGAGGTCGAGGAGCCGACCGCCGCACCCGGCGGCGTCGTCATCGACATCAAGTCGGCCGGGTTGTGCCACTCGGATGTCGGCATGCTTGAGGACGAGGGCTGGCTCTCGACGCTGGCCAAGCGCCCCATCACCCTCGGCCATGAGGTGGCCGGGGTCATCACCGAGGTCGGGGAAGGCGTCAGCGACTGGAAGGTCGGCGACCGCGTGGGCTGCTGCCCCACGACTCCGGCCGGCGCTCCCGGCTACGCCTTCGACGGCGGCTTCTCCTTTAAGACTGCCATCGACCAGCAGGCTCTGGTCCGCATTCCGGACAACGTCAGCTTCGCCCAGGGTGCGGCCGGCACCGATGCCGGCATGACCAGCCACCACGCCGTCATCGCCAACGGCCAGGTCAAGGCCGGCGACAAGGTCGGCATCATCGGCTTCGGCGGCCTGGGCTCCATTGGCGCCCGCGTGGCCGTGCTGGCCGGCGCGGAGGTCTACGTCGCCGAGGTCAACGAGAAGATCTGGGACCAGGCCAAGGAGACCGGCGCCAAGGACGTGGCGAAGTCCATCGCCGAGTTCAAGGAGATCGGCCTGGACGTCGTCGTCGATTTTGCCGGCTTCGGCACAACCACCGCCGAGGCCATCGAGACGGTCCGCCGCGGCGGCCGCGTGGTCCAGGTTGGCATGGGCCGGCTGGAGTCGACCATCAGCACCAAGGCCCTGATTCTCTCCGAGGTCACCCTCGTCGGCTCGCAGGGCGGCACCCGCGACGACGTGCAGGGCGTCTACGATTACTTCGCCACCGGCAAGCTCACTCCGACCATCACCGAGATCACCTTCGAGGACATCCCCGAGGGCCTGGAGAAGCTGAAGAGGGGCGAAGTCGTCGGCCGGCTGGTCGCCAAGATCGCTGACTGACCCCTTACCGGATGGTTGACGACGGCGGTGCGAACCGCCGTCGTCAACCTGCCTTAAGCCGCACCGCCGTGGTGCGCCGCCCGCGGCACAATCGTCGGCGCCGTTACCCAGCCGGCCGCCGTCCCCCAGCAGATTACTGTTATCCCCAGCCGGCCAGGCGGAGCAGTGCGGCCGCCGCGGCACCGGCGATAACCACTACCAGGAACGGGGCGCGCAGCAGCAGGGCGACCGCAGCGGCCAGCAGCGCCCCGACCCGGGCGTCGAACGCCAGGTGCTGGCCGGTGGAGAAGGCGTTGACGACGGTCAGCGACGCGAGAAGGCCGATGGTCATGGTGGCGGCGACCCGGGACATGCGCTGGTTCTTCATCCACCTGGCGGGCACCAGATAGCCGGCCAGCTTGGTGAGGTAGGAGATGACGCAGGCGGCCACTATCCAGATCCACAGGCTCATAACGCCTCCCTTCCGTCCCCGCTGCCGGCCGGATCGTCGCGGCCCGCCGCACGGCGCTCGGACCCGGCGAGCGTGTGGGGCCCGTCGTGCTCGGAATACGGCTCGTCATAGGGCTCGATGTCCGGCGCCATCCCGGCGGGAATGGGTTTGTGGGTGAACCAGCCGATGGCGGCCGCGACCGCCGCCGCCACCAGGATGGGCACTCCGCTGGGCACGAACGGCACGGCCAGCAGCGTGGCCAGAGCACAGGCAACCGCAATGGCGGCCGGTTCCTTGCCTTTCAGCCTCGGCCACAGCAGCGCCAGGAACGCGGCAACGGCGGCTCCGTCCAGCCCCCACTGCCTCGGATCGCCCAACGCGTTGCCGGCCAACGCCCCCACCAGCGTGAATAGATTCCAGAGCAGGAATATACCCACGCCGGCGGTCCAAAATCCACGCCGCTGCTCGCCGGGGTTGTCCTGGCCGGACGCCGTCGCGGTGGATTCGTCAATGGTCACGTGGGCGGCCAGCGGCCGCCACCAGCGGGACGGGGAGACGAGCGCGTTCATCTGCATGCCATAGATGCCGTTGCGGATGCCCAACAGGGCAGAAGCGGTCATCGCGGCCAGACCGGTCCCGCCTCCGCCGATCACCCCGATGAACGCGAACTGGGAGCCGCCGCTGAACAGCAGCAGGCTCAGCGCCATGGTCTGCCAGAGGTCGAGCCCCGATGCCACCGACAAGGCGCCGAACGACACCCCGTACAGCCCGGTGGCGATGGAGATGGACAGCCCCACTTTCACGGCCGGGGACTGGAGAAACTTCACCCGTCTACAGTAGCCGGGAAGGCAGCCGCCCCGCCGCCGCACCAACCGTGGATATCGCTGTGGAAACTGTGGAAACGGTCCCTGGAAGCGGCTGCGGCTAAGCGGCTGCGGCTACACCGCTTCCTGCGCGTGGCCGTTGATCGCGTCCGCCGCACGGATCAGCGCCAGGTGCGAGAACGCCTGCGGGAAGTTGCCGGCCATGCGTTTGTTCGCGGTGTCGTACTCCTCGGCCATCAGCCCCAGGTCGTTCGCGTAACCGACCAGCCGGTCCATCAGGTCGCGGGCGTCGCCGATGCGCCCGGACCGGGCGTACTGTTCCACCAGCCAGAAGCAACAGGCCAGGAACGGGTGCTCGCCCGGAGCCAGCCCGTCCACCCCCGACTCGGTCCGGTAGCGCAGGATCAGTCCGTCCGCATCCACGAGTTCCCGCTCCAGGCGGGCGACGGTACCCAGCATCAGGTCGTCGTCGTACTTCACGAAGCCCACCTGCGGCAGCACCAGCAGCGACGCGTCCACCTCGGTAGTGTCGTAGCTCTGGGTGAAGGAGTTGATCTCCCGGTTGAAGCCGTGCTCCATGATCTCTTCGCGCAGCTTGTCCCGCAGCTGCGCCCAGTGCTCGGCTTCGCCGTCCAGGCCGTGCTCCTGCACCGCCCGCACGCCGCGGTCGAACGCCGCCCACATCATCACCCGCGAGTGGGTGAAGTACTTCCGTTCGCCCCGCATCTCCCAGATGCCCTGGTCCTTCTGGTCGAAGTGCTTCTCGATGTAGTGCAGCATGGCCTTCTGCAGCGGCCAGGAGAAGTGGTCCTCGGTGCCGCCCATGTTGCGCAGCTTCTCCAGCGCGACCATGACCTCGCCGATCACGTCCGCCTGGTACTGGCCCACCGCGCCGTTTCCCACCCGCACCGGCGCCGACCCTTCATACCCGGGAAGGTGCGGGATGATCCGTTCCTCCAGGTCGCGTTCGCCGGCCACCCCGTACATGATCTGCAGGTCTTCCGGGTCTCCGGCCACCGCGCGCAGCAGCCAGTTGCGCCACTGCAGCGCCTCGTCTTCGTAGCCGTGGGTCATCATCGATTCGAGCGTCAGCGCGGCATCGCGGAGCCAGACGTAGCGGTAGTCCCAGTTCCGTTCCCCGCCGAAGGACTCCGGCAGCGAGGTAGTCGGCGCGGCGACGATCCCGCCGGTGGTCTCGTGCGTCATGGCGCGCAGCACCAGCAGGGAACGCTTGACGATGCCGTGGTAATCCCCCTGGGGAGGGAACCGTGAGCACCAGGTCTGCCAGTAGTGCACCGTTTCCGTCAGCGCGGTGTCGACGTCGATCGCCGGCGGCACCGTCCGGTGGGACGGGAACCAGCACAATTCGAAATCAACCGTCTCGCCGGCCTTAACCGTGAATTCGCCTTCGTGCCGGCGGTTCGCGGCGCGCGGCAGGCGCTCACCGTGCAGCACCAGCGCGTCCGGGCCGGCGATGGCGACGATCGATTCCCGGCCGGTGGCTTCGTCGTGCACGCGGTTCACCCACGGCACCACGTCCCCGTAGTGGAACCGCATGATCAGTTCCTGCCGGATGGTCATTTCGCCGGAAAGGCCCTCGACGCGGCGGACAAGTGACGCCCGGCGGTCGCCCACCGGCATGAACTCCGTCACCAGTGCCTCGCCTGTTTCGCTCTTCCAGCGGGTCTGCAGCACAAACGTCGACGGAACATAAGAGCGTTCAACGACGACGGCGGACGGCGCCTCCGTTGCTTCTGCCGCCCCTGCTGCCTCTACTGCCGGCGGGGTGCCGGTGCGGACCCCTGCAGTCTCGGTTCCGGCCGGCGCCGGCTCAAGGTCGCCGCGGGGCAGGGTGTCCGTAAGGGTGGAGCGCGCGGACGTCGACTCGGCGGACGTCGGACCGCCGCTGGAAGGCACGCGTACGCCGGTGGCAGCCACGGATACGCCCGCCTCGGTGGCACCGGTGGCGGCCGGGGATGCGCCGGCTTCGGCGGTGCCGGCCGCGTCGCCAAACTGTCCGGCTTCCCCGGCCCCCGGCTGCACTCCGGCAGTCTTTTTCGCCTCGTCCGTCGCAGACCGCCCGGGGTTCTCCGGGGCCGCCGAGACTGCATCATCTTGTTCGCGCGTCGAGACCGGCGGCTGGCTGCGCTGGACTTCCAACGGGTCGTTGCTCAGGCCGCCGTGCACACCCGTCCCCATCGCTTCCCCGCTCTGCGGATGCGCACCGTCCGGCGCCAGCAGCCAGCGGCCGTGTCCGGGGTGCCCGAGAAGCGCGCTGAAGACGCTGGGCGAGTCGAAGCGGGGAAGGCAGAGCCAGTCCATGCTCCCGGACCGGGACACCAGCGCCCCCGTATGCAGATCCGATATGAGTGCGTAGTCCTCAATTGGAGATGCCATCTCTCCACTCAATCACAACGGACCCGGTTACGGCAGCGGCTGTTCAGGCCGGTGCAGCCTGCAGCTGCCGGCGGACCGCGGCCGGCCGGTTGGTAGTGATTTCGCCGAAACCCAACTCGCGGCACAGTTCCACGTCCTGTGGATCGTCCACCGTCCAGACGCGGAACTGCGTGCCGGCGTCGAGCCAGCGCCGGACGAGCGGCAGATGCGAGCGCACGTAATCGATGCCGGGTCCGGCCCAGCCCACGCGGTGCGATTCGATCAGGCCTTCGCCTTCAGACAGTGCGCGTCGCAGCAGTACCGCCACGGCGCCGACGGTCAACTCGCCCATCAGCAGGCTGGCTTTGAGTTCTTCGGCGTCGATGTCATCCAGGAGTTGGCAGAGATACTGGCCCGGGATGTGGTCGGCCAAGTAGTTCACGGCGTCCGGGTGGAAGCTCATGAAGGACAGCTGGATGTTGTCCAGCCGGGAGGTTTCCGGGTCCCAGCCCTCCGCCATCAGGTACCTGAGCACCTCGTCCTCCAGCTCCTGCCCGTACGGGCTGGGGTGCTTAAGCTCCACGGCCAGGCCCAGCGGCCGGCCGGCGTCGCGCATAAGATCCACCAGGTCGTCCAGTGTCACCAGTTGGTCGGCGGTGCCGCCGTACTCGACCGGAATCGGCGTGCCCTTCCACGAACTGACGTCCAGTTGCAGCAGTTCGTCCAGCGTGTGATCGGACACGTTGCCGGTGCCGGTGGAGGTGCG
The DNA here is from genome assembly GCF_059091365.1 of Arthrobacter sp. MDT2-34-1. Lineage (NCBI taxonomy): Bacteria > Bacillati > Actinomycetota > Actinomycetes > Micrococcales > Micrococcaceae > Arthrobacter > Arthrobacter sp. MDT2-34-1. The sequence continues at coordinate 95,526 of NZ_JBNHGO010000003.1, read as the reverse complement.
GTCCAGCGTGAAGTCGTGGAAACAGACCAGCCGGCGGTCTTTGGTCAGGTGGAGATCGCACTCGATCCCATCGGCGCCGTCGGCGATCGCCTGCAGGTAAGCGGCCCGCGTATTCTCCGCATACTGCTCACTGGAACCACGGTGGGCGTAGATCCTCTGGTGCATGAATTCACCGTACGCGATGACCGGACATACGGACCCGCCGTAGGGTTGACTGGTGGGTGAACGAACGATGATCGTTCAGCAATTCGGTTTCGGAGGCAACATGGGCACTCAGACGGGCGGCGGCGTCGCACCTGACACGGCGGAAGGGCGGACGGTCGGCTACGCGGCGCACAACGCCCCCAATAACCTCCCCGGTGGCGGAACGAGCCGGCTTGCCGTGCTGCCCGACAGCGTCCGTGCCGCAGGACTGCGGCGGATGAAACTGCTGGCCACGGGGTTGCTGCTGGTTCTGGCGGTGGTCTTCGTGGTGTCGTTCGCGCTGCAGGACCGCTACCCGTGGCTGAGCTATGTCCGGGCCGCGGCCGAGGGCGGAATGGTGGGTGCGCTTGCGGACTGGTTCGCCGTGACCGCACTCTTCAAACACCCGATGGGGCTGAAGATTCCGCACACCGCGATCATCCCGCGCCGCAAGGATCAGATCGGCGCCAGCCTGGGCCAGTTCGTGGAAGAGAATTTCCTGGCCGAGGACGTGGTCAAGGCCAAGATCGGGTCCCTTGGGATCACTGCCAAGGCCGGCCTCTGGCTGGAACGGCCGGAAAACACCGAACGGATTGCCCGCGAGGGTGCCACGGCCATCCGGGGAGCCTTGACGGTCCTCAATGACGAGGACGTGCAGGAACTGATTGAGTCGCTGGCCCGCCGGCATCTGATCGACCCGCAGTGGGGACCGCCGCTGGGCCGGCTGGCCGAGCACGTGCTGCGCGACGGCCACCACCTGAAGCTGGTGGATCTGCTGCTGGACCGCGCCGCCGACTGGGTACTGGACAACCAGGACACGGTGGCGCGGCTGGTGTCCGACCGCTCACCGACCTGGGTCCCGCCGTTCCTGGATTCGCTGGTCGGCGACAAGGTGCATCTGGAGCTGTACAAGTTCATCATCGCGGTGCAGGCCGACCCGGATCATCCGATGCGCCAGCAGTTGGACGGGTACCTGAACTCCCTGGCGCAGGACCTGCAGCACGATCCCGAGATGATGGCCCGGGTGGAGGCCATCAAACACAACGCCCTGGGCGACCCCGAAGTGCGTTCACTGGCGGCCCGCACATGGGAGACGCTGAAAACCGCCCTGCTGGAGGCGGTGGAGGACCCCCAGAGCGGGTTGAGCCTGACGTTCAAGCGGGCGGTCGGAGACTTCGGCCACCGGCTGGCCACCGATGCGGAGCTGGCGGCCAAGATCGACGGCTGGATCGAGGAGGCCGCCGGGTATCTGGTCCGCACCTATCGGTCCCAGATTGCCGCGGTCATCACCGAAACGGTGGAGCGTTGGGACGCGCAGGAGACGTCGCGGAAGATCGAACTCCAAGTGGGCCGGGACCTGCAGTTCATCCGAATCAACGGCACCGTGGTGGGCTCCTTGGCCGGGCTGGCGATCTTCACGGTGGCCACCGCCGCCTTCGGTTAGCCGCGCGGCTGGGCGCCGCCCTATGAGCATCCGCTCCAGTTCGTGACTGGTGCTCCGGTTTGAACCGGAGCACCAGCCCGAAACGGAGCGCAAGGACGACGTCGGGCCTAGCCCGCCCAGAGGAAGCGGATTCGTTGGCCGGGGCGGGCCTGGGCCAGCGCCGGGAGGTCGGCCGCTTCCACCACGGCCGGCACCGGATAGCCGCCGGTCACCGGATGGTCGGCCAGGAACACGGTGGGCAGGCCCGACGGCGGCACCTGCACCGCGCCGGTAACCATGCCTTCGCTGGGCAGTTCCCGGTCGACCGCACGCTGCAGCGGCCGGCCCAGCAGGCGCAGTCCGATCCGGTTGCTCTCGGGGCTGACCGCCCAATGGCCCAGCACCAGGCGCTGGCGGGCGTCGGCGGTAAACCAGTCCAGCCGCGGTCCGGGGCGGAGCCGCACGGTCACAACACTGGCGGGCGGCAGCGGCACCGGCGTCCACCGGGAATCGACGGCGGGCCGTCGTTGGGTGGCGGGTCCTCGGCCCCCGCCGGCGAACGCGGCGGCGGGGTTCGAGCCGGTCCGTCCGGCCGGTGGAACAGCCCCGGTCTGCACCACGTCCCCGTCCCGCAGCGGAGCCGGTCCCATGCCGGAGAGCAGATCCGTGGCCGCCGATCCCATCAGGGTCTCGGCCACGATGCCGCCGGCCACCGCCAAGTAATACCTGAGCCCGGACGCGGCGGGGGCGATCTCCAGCCGCTGGCCGGCACGGACGCGGATGGGCCGGTAAAGATCCGGTTGGTCCTTCCGCGGCCGGCCGGGGCCCGTGGACTTCGCCGCCCCGCTTCCCGGGCCCGTCACCGAAAGTTTGCCCGAGGCCCCGGCCACCGCCACCACCGTGTCGGCGTCGAACCGCAGCACAGCGCCGCCCAGCAGCAACTCCAGCCCCGCCGCGGTGTCGGGGTTACCGACCAGGCGGTTGGCCATGCGCAGTGCCCGGGCGTCCAGTGCGCCGGACGGGCTCAGCCCGATCGCGGCATGACCCGGCCGGCCGAGGTCCTGCACCAGGAGTTGCGGCCCCGCCGTGACAACGGTGATCACCGGCTACACCGCCCTGAACCGCACGCGCGTTCCCGGCGCAATCAGCGCCGGCCGCTCCCGCGCGGAGTCCCACAGCCGCTCATCGGTCCTGCCGATCAGCTGCCAGCCGCCGGGCGACGCGGAGGGGTAGATGCCGGTGAACTCGCCCGCCAAACCCACCGACCCGGCCGGCACCCGCGTCCGCGGTTCGGCCAGCCGCGGTACCTGCAGCGGGTTCCCGGGTGCCGCCAGGTAGGCGAAGCCCGGCGCGAAGCCGGTGAAAGCGGCAATCCATTCGCACTGCTGGTGGCGCCGCACGACGTCCGCCTCGCTCACGCCCAGGATCCGCGCCACCGCCGGCAGGTCCTCCCCCGAGTAGCCCACCTCGACCGTGACCTCGTCCCCGGTGGTGCGTGCGCCGCCGTCGTGCGGCGGGGTCTGTTCCAGCCAGCGGCGGACGACGGCGGCGGCCGCCGGGTCGTCGAAGGTCGCCAGGATGGTGCGGGCCGCGGGAACCAGCTCCGTCACGCCTGGCAGCGGCGCAACCGAGAGTGCGCTGTAGTGCGCCAGGACGTCGTCGAGGGTGTCGAATTCGGCGAGCAGGGCGCCCGCGCCGAAGGGCAGGATCCGCACCCTACCGTCCTGTGGTGCGGGGCCCGGACGGAGAGGGAACGGCTGCCGCGCCGGCGGCGCGGGGATCCCCGGCGGCGGGCGGGCGGTGGCCGGCAGCGTTGCCGGCCGCACCCGTGAAGGGACGCAGCGGAATTCCGGCCGCGGCCAGCCGTTCCCGGACCAGCCGTGCCATCGCCACCGCGCCAGGGGTATCGCCGTGGACGCACAGCGAATCCGCTGCCGCGGCGCGGGCGAAGTTTACGGCCCGGTCGGCGATCTCCTCCAGGTCTTCCAGCAGGGCGCCGGGCTCGCCGCGCGGAATGAGCGTTCCGTCCGCCCGGTAGCCGCGGTCCACGAAAGCCTCCCGGAACACCGGCAGTCCGGCGGCGGCCGCCAGTTCGAGCGCCGCGGATCCGGGCAGCCCGAGGAGGGGAAGCCGCGGCTCGAAGGCGCCGATGGCTTCGACCACCGCCGCGGCCTGGCTGCGGTCGTGGACTATCCGGTTATAGAGCGCGCCGTGCGGTTTCACGTAGGCCACCCGCGCCCCCGCACGCCTGGCGATCCGGTCGAGGGCTGCCAGTTGGTCAGCGACATCGGCGTTCAGGTCGGCCGCGGCGACCTCCAGGCTTCGGCGGCCAAACCCGGCCCGGTCCCGGTAGGAAACGTGCGCGCCCACCGCCACCCCGTGCTCCACGGCGCGGCGGCAGGCGGCCAGCATCGTCCCGTCGTCGCCGGCGTGGTAGCCGCAGGCGATGTTCGCGCTGGTGATCAGCGGAAACATCGCGGCGTCATCGCCCATCAGCCGACCGTCGACCGATTCTCCGAGATCGCTGTTCAGGTCGATCCCCGGCCGGCCCCCCGATTCAGCTCGGACCACATCGCCGTGGCCGGCAGGTCCGGTGCCGGATACCGTCACGGCCCGGTCCCGTCGTCGGGTCCACCGGTGGAGCGGCTGCGGGCATCGCCGTCCTGGTCCCCGGACGCCTCGAGGGCCGGCGGCGCCGTCCGCCTGCGGCCGGGCAGCCTCTCCAGCATCCGGGCGGCGACCCGGCCGGGCACCGCGGGCAGCTCGCCCAGCCGGTACCGGTTGTCGGTCAGGTCCTCCACCAAGGACATCGGCAGCACCAGCGGCGGTTCCCCGAAGGCTGTCCTGGTGGCGTCGATGACGCGCCGGCCCATCACGTGGTTGCCGGCACCACCGACGGCCGCGCCGATGCCGAACGGGACCGCGCGGCCGAGCATCGCCGTCCCCTGCTTGGCCAGCAGTTTGGTCAGGAAGCGCTTCTTCAGGCTGTCCACCAGCGAGCTGACCATGCCGGAGGGCATGCTGCTGCCGACTGCGTTTCCCCAGGCCCGCGACGGGTTTCCGCCGCGCCCGCCGGCCTGCCCGGCGAACTCCTTGATCAGGGAGCTGCCCTCGTCGCCCATCAGGATGGCCATCACCATGGCCTGGGAGCGTTCGGGGTTCTCGGTATCGATGCCATGCAGTTCGGCGATGGACTGGGCGAACAGGGCGGTGGCTTCCAGGAAGCCCACGGTAGCCGCCGCGGAGAGGCCGAGTGCCGCCACCGTGCCCACGCCCGGCACGACGGCGGATGCCCCCACCGCCGCACCGCCGGTGGTCACCGCCGCCAGGTATTTCTTTTCCAACTTCGCGGCCAGCTCGGCCGGCGTCGCGTCCGGGTTCTTGCGCCGCAGCCGGTCCAAGTTGGCCAGCACCAGCGGCCGCTGGACGTCCAGCGCCTTCATGATGCCGGTCGTCACGCCGGGCTTTGGGTTGCCGTGCTTGTCGAAAGCCGCATCGGCGGCGACGCGCATGGCTGGGTTAATCTTTCGTCCTCTGGCCACAAACCCTCCTGGAGCAATCAGCACCGTGATGGTGTTCCGGCCTTAAGCGTAAGTCACGGGTTGCGGGACGTTCCCCAAAACACCAAGTATGCTGACAAAGCACCGCGTACTTCCTGTACGACGGCCGGACGCAGCGACTGCTGCGCCGGCCGCCCAACCTAAAGGAGTTGCTGGCTATGAGAATCGGATCATCAATTGCCTTGATTGCCATCGGCGCAATCCTGGCCTTCGCCGTTGCCGACGTCGTGGATTTCATCGACCTGACGCTGATCGGCTGGATCCTGATGGGTGTAGGCGTGCTCGGCCTGATCATCTCCATCATCATGGCCATGCCGCGCCGCGAGCACCGCGTGACGGAAAGCCGCCGCATCGAGGACCCGAACACGGGCGAAACCATCCGGCGGGACGAAACCCGCGGCCTCTAGGCCCACAGGCTGAGGCAGCCGCTGCACGAGGGCCTCCACGGCCCGCGTGCCGGCCCTGCCTCGACGGTCAGCGCGGTTTTTTGCTGCCCAGCGCCACGAGCGACAGGACAATGCCCGCACCGCACACCAGCGTGGCCAGGTACGCCAGGCCCACGCCGTCCTCGCCGCCCATGCCCAGCGTCAGGCTGAGCGGCAGCCAGAGCACCGCCCAGCCGAGCACTGCGAACAACGGGGCATACCGCTCGCCGCGCGCCGTCCAGCGGTAGGCAAAAACCGCGAGGACAACGACGGCGATGGCTCCGGCCAGGGCGAAGCCCGCCAACGTGCCGCCGCCCTCCGGGTCGTGCCGCGAGCCCAGCGAGAAGGCCGTCATGGTGTCGATGGCCACGACGATGACGCCCACGGCGGTGGCGAACTGCAGGACGTTGCCGGCCTGGATCAGCAACATCCGCCGCACGTCGGGCCTCATGCCGTTTTCCTCCCGTCGCTCCGCCCGCTCAGGGCGCCCTCTCCTGCCACCCTATATAAGGCACAGGGCGATATCAGGCCCAGGGCGCCGCCCAGCGGGCGTTGCCTTCAGGACCGGCCTGCCGCATACACGGTGGCCCGGTTGGACAGGGCAGTGCCCCGGCGGAAACTTCCACCGGGGCACCGGCCGGCGCCCTCGCGGGCAGGTGTTACCAGCGGACCTTTTTCTCGGGCGGACCCTGCCGGCCGCTGGCGTGCTTCGGCTTGTGGCTGTTGCCGATGCTGTGCCAGCCGGCCAGGTCGCCGACGTTGACCGCACGGCGGGAAGCCAGCCTCGCCTGTTGGTCCTCGGTCAGTTTGGCCGCGGCGGCCGGAGCGAGGTGGATGGTTGGTTCACGGGATTCGGCGGGTTGTGTTGCCCGCGGATCGATGTCAGTCATGGCTCTCCTTTGGTATTTTCAGGAGCCTGCCGGGAACTGGTCGCCGCACCGGTCGTCAAGACGGGACGCCACAACACCCGGAGCATCATCCGGGCGTGAGCGGGGGTGGGATCAGGGAACCACTCGCGAGGTACAGCCTCAGCAAGCCTTGTTTGGTTGTCGGCTTGACCGGTCCAAGACCTGGTTACTCGAAAATCAGAATTCCCATGGCGCACAGCCTAACAGCGCCGCCGGGCATCCGGTAGATTCAAGCAAAGGCCGGCGAGAAGGGGGACCATGTCCGCATCACAGTTCGACCAGCGGTACGACTCGATCTACCAGCGCGGCGGCGAATCGGCCGGCACCCCACGGACCGCGACGCTGGCGGCGCCAGCGACGGACCCGCGCGGCGACAACCCCACAGCCCAGTCGACGGGCATCGCCGAAGTCATTCCGCCCGACGCCGTCGTGACGGCGGGGCCGGCAGGTGCGGCACCGATCCGCGGGACGGTCAATCCGTTCCTAGCCGCGATGTGGCTGCTGGGCGTGGGGCTGGTCGGGTTCGGGGTCTGGGGTTCGATCGCACCCCACTTCATTGAGATGGACGCCCTGCTCGGGACCACCGGCATCTACGGGCCGCCCTGGATTTTCGTCTTTAGCTCCGTCGCGCCCATGATCCTGGTCGCCGGGCTGCTCACCGTCGTCGGCACCTTGGCCTTGCATGCCGTGAGCTGGATGCGCCGGCACCCCTGACCCCAGCCCGGCAGCGGAAATCCGGGCTGGCGCGCCGGATCCTATTCTGGGCTTTCGGGCCACTCGACGTGCGGCTCGTACTCCGGGTGCCGGTGCAGCCAGCCCGCGACGTACTCGCAGTACGGCACGATCTTCCTCCCGCCGGCGACCACGTCCTCCAGCGCATGGCCGACCAACCTGCCGGCCAGGCCCTGGCCGGCAAAGTCATCGAACACGCGCGTATGGGTGAACGCCACGGTCCCGCCGTGCGCCTGAATCTCGGTGTACCCGGCCAAGGATCCGGCGGCCAGCACCTCGTAGCGCCTGAGGTCCTCGTTCAGCCGGAAAGAGAGGTCGTCAGCCATAGCCCGAGCCTGACACACGCGGGCGGCGGTGCAAATACACCGCCGCCCACATCGGCTGCCGCCGGCTAGACCAGGCCGTCGGCCAGGTGGTTGGGTGTGCCGAAGCGGTGTGCGGTGATGCTGACGGCCTGCTCGTGCAGGAACGGCAGCATTTCCACCCGGCCGGCTTCGGTCACGTCGTGGGCGTAGACCGCCACATCCGGGCGTCCGCCGGTGGCGACGGCAAGCGCCTTGGCGTCGCCACCAATCAGCCGGATCCGCCCGGCTCCGAGCCGTGGCACCCTGGCCAGCCAGTCGGCGTCGTCCTCCACCACCACGGCAAGGTCCAACTCCGTGGCCACGGCCCGCAGTGCCGCGGGGAGCTCGACGGCGGTGGACACCGTGACCTGGGATCCGGCCCGTACGCCGGCGGCCAGCACGCGGACCAACTTGGCCAGCGGCTCGCCGTCGGACAGCCGGACCGTGACCGGCACGGGCAGGTAGCGGAACACGTTGCGCTCGGCGGTCAGGCCGGACACGTCCTTGGCCGCGCCGAACTCCGCGGCCCAGGCGGCCGCGTCCGAGTGCAGCGAGCGTTCCAGCCCAGCGAGCTCGTCCGCGGGCAGCGCCGGGCCCGCGCGCCGGGCCGCCTCCAACAGCTTCGCGGCCGCGCCCGTGATCTCGGCGGTGGCCGTCGACGGGGCGGTCTCCCAGTCGCCGAGCCCGATCAGGTAGTTCGGTCCGCCGGCCTTGGTTCCGGCTCCCACCGAGGACTTCTTCCAGCCGCCGAAGGGCTGGCGCCGCACGATGGCGCCCGTGATGCCCCGGTTCACGTAGAGGTTGCCGGCCTGGATGTTCTGCAGCCAGTAGTCCAGCTCGTCCCGATCCAGTGAATGCAGGCCCGAGGTCAGGCCGTACTCGATGTCGTTGGTGATGGCGACAGCCTCTTCGAGCGTTTCAGCGGTCATTACCCCGAGGATCGGGCCGAAGAACTCGGTCAGGTGGTAGCGCGAGCCGCGCTTCACCCCGGTGCGCACGCCCGGGCTCCAGAGCTTGCCGGTCTCGTCCAGCTGTTCGGGCCGGATGAGCCAGCTCTCGCCGGCGCCCAGCGTGGTCAGCCCGTCCAGCAGCTTGCCGTCGGCCGGGGCGATGACCGGGCCCATCTGGGTGGCCGGATCCTGCGGATAGCCCACCTTCATCGAGGTGACCGCGTCCACCAATTGGTTGCGGAAGCGCGGCGACGTGGCGGCGGATCCCACCAGGATCACCAGCGAGGCCGCGGAGCACTTCTGCCCGGCATGGCCGAACGCGGAGTAGGCGACGTCCCTGGCGGCCAGGTCGAAGTCGGCGCTGGGGGTGACGATGATGGCGTTCTTGCCCGAGGTCTCGGCCAGCAGCGGCAGGTCCGGGCGGAAAGAGCGGAACAGCTCGGCGGTCTCGTAGGCGCCGGTGAGGATCACGCGGTCCACCTCCGGGTGCGAGATCAGCTGCCGGCCCAGTTCGCGCTCGCCCAGCTGCACCAGCTGCAGCACATCGCGCGGCACCCCGGCTTCATCGAACGCCTCCCACAGCGCTTCCACCATCACGGCCCCGGTGCGGGCCGCCTGCTTGGCAGGCTTGATCACGACGGCGGAGCCCGCGGCCAGCGCCGCGAGGGCGCCTCCGGCGGGGATCGCCGTCGGGAAGTTCCACGGCGGGGTGACCACGGTCAGCCTGGACGGAACGAATTCGGCGCCGTCCACAGTGTCCAGCATGCGCGCCAGCTCGGCGTAGAAGTGCGCGAAGTCGGCGGCCTCGGAAACTTCCGGGTCGCCCTGGTCAAGGGTCTTGCCGGCCTCGGCGGCCATGACCTCCAACAGCCGGGCGCGGCTGGCATTCAGTTTGTCGCCGGCCTTGTGCAGCACCTCGGCACGTTCGGCGCCGCTCATCGCGCCCCAGCTCTTGGACTGCTCGACGGCCGTGGCGATCACCTGCTCCAGCTGCGCCTCATCCTTGACCTCGGCGCCGGCAACGGTGTCGATGCCAAGCCTTGAACCGGGTACGCGGGACAGGATCTCCCGGCCCCAGGCCAGGTTGGCGGGCAGGGACGGATCGGTGTCCGGGATGTTGTCGAAGGAATCGACGGGCCGGGCCGGCTCGGGCTTGGTGCGGTCTTGCTGCCGGTTCGGTTCCGGGACGTCGTCGTCGAGGTTCTCGAGCGAGGCGAGGAAGCGCTGCTTCTCGCGCTCGAAGAGGTGCTCGTTCTTGCTCAGCTCGAAGACTGCGGACATGAAGTTCTCGCTGCTGGCGCCTTCTTCGAGCCGGCGGATCAGGTAGGCGATGGCCACGTCGAACTCGCCGGGGTGGACCACCGGGGTGTAGAGCAGCAGCGACCCGACGTCCTTCTTCACCGCCTCGGCCTGGCCCTGGGCCATGCCCAGCAGCATCTCGAAGTCGATGGCCCCCGCCAGGTGTGCGATGCCGCGCTGCTTGGCCAGCAGCCAGGCGAAGGCGACGTCGAACAGGTTGTGACCGGCGACGCCGATCCGCACGTTGCCGATCCGGTCCGGGTGCAAGGCGTAGTTGATCACGCGCTTGTAGTTGGTGTCCGAGTCCTGCTTGGTTCCCCAGGTGGCCAGCGGCCAGCCGTGCAGCGACGCCTCCACCTGCTCCATGGGCAGGTTGGCTCCCTTGACCACACGCACCTTGATCGCGGCGCCGCCGCGGGCACGGCGGGCCGCGGCCCACTCCTGCAACCGGATCATGGCCTTCAGTGCGTCCGGCAGATAGGCCTGCAGCACGATGCCGGCCTCCAGCTGCTCGAACTCCGGCTTGTCCAGGATCTTGGTGAAGACCGCCATGGTCATCTCCAGGTCCTTGTACTCCTCCATGTCCAGGTTGATGAACTTGGGCTTCGGGGAGTTGGCCGCCTGCCGGTACAGCGGGGCCAGGCTATCGACGACGTGCTCCACGGCCTCGTCGAAGGCCCAGTGCGAGTGCGGGGCCACGGTGGAGGAGACCTTGATGGACACGTAGTCGACGTCGTCGCGGGCCAGCAGGCGTTTGGTGCCTTCGAGCCGGCGTTCCGCCTCGCGGCTGCCCAGGACGGCCTCGCCCAACAGGTTGATGTTCAGCCGGACGTCTTCCCGGCGGATCCTGGCGATGGCCGGGCCCAGCTTGGCATCGGTCGCGTCCACGATCAGGTGGCCCACCATTTCGCGCAGCACCCGCCGGGCCGCCGGAATGACCACGTGCGGGAGGACCGGGGCCATGGTGCCTCCCACGCGCACCGCGGCCCGCATGTACCAGGGCAGGAAGGCCGGAACCTTCGGTGCCAGTGCGGCCAGGTTGCGGGCGGCAACGCGCAGGTCCTCGGGGCGGATCACGCCGTCGACGAATCCCACGGTGAAACCCAGCCCGTTCGGATCATTCAGGACGCCGGCCAGCTGGCGGGCGGAGGCGTCGGCGGGGACTTTCTCGGCCTCGGTCAGCCAGTGGCGGACCAGTTTGATGGAGTCGGCGGCGAGGTCGGCCATCTGCTCATCGGGCAGGTTAGTGGTCTGCACCGGAGCCTCCTTCAGGGCATCGTTCACGGCAGCATCTGTCCCTTCAACGAAATTGCAATGTTCCCTCAGACCAGTATGGAACTAGACTTCGTGAAGCAAAAGCGATCTTTTCCAACCGATAATCATCGGTTTTCCTGATGAATGGAGTTGCCGTGCTGGATGTCCGGAGACTGCGCTTGCTGCGCGAGGTCAAAGTCCGCGGCACCTTGGCGGAGGCGGCCGCCGCGCTGAGCCTGAGCCCGTCATCCGTCTCCCAGCAGCTGACCTTGCTGGAAAAGGAGGCCGGGGTGGCGCTGCTGCGAAAGGCCGGACGCCGGGTGCAGCTCACGCCGCAGGCCGAGATCCTCGTGGTGCACACCGAGTCGCTGCTGTCCACCCTCGAGCAGGCCGAAACGGACTTGGCGGCGTCGCTGACCGCGGTGACCGGAACCGTCCGGCTGGCGGCGTTCCAATCGGCGGCGCTGGCCCTGCTGCCGGAGGCCCTCACCGCCATGCGGCAGCGGCACCCGGACGTGCGGATCGAGATGGTCCAGCGTGAACCGGAGACGGCGCTCTACGAGACCTGGGCGCGCGACTTCGACCTGGTCATCGCCGAGCAGTACCCCGGCCACGCGGCGCCGCACCATCCGGAGCTGGACCGCCAGAAACTGACCAGCGACGCCATCCGGCTCGCGGTACCGCCCGCCGCCGTGGCCGGAACCGCCGTCACCTCGGTCGACGACGCCCGGAGGCTGCCGTGGGTGATGGAGCCGCATGGCGCAGCTTCCCGGCATTGGGCGGAACAGGCGTGCCGCCAGGCCGGATTCGAGCCGGATGTGCGGTATGAGACGGCCGACCTGCAGGCGCAGATCCGGCTGATTGAATCCGGCAATGCGGTGGCGTTCATGCCGGACCTGGTCTGGACCGGCCGGGACACCACCTGCCTGCTGCTGGACCTGCCGGGCCTGCCGCGGCGCACGGTCTTCACCTCGGTCCGCCGCGGCTCTGCCAACCGACCGGCCATCCTGGCGTTCCGGGCAGTCCTGGAGGCAACGGCCCGGGAGATCGCGGCCTGAGGTCCGGGCCGCTCCGGCATCTCCGCTAGTCCCGCGCCCTACGCCGCGGGCTGTTTGCGCTGGTCCAAGCTGAGGTTTCCATGCACCGTGGCGTAGGCGCGCAGGCCTGCGGCAATGAGCGGCAAGCCCTGCTCCGGTGCCAGGATCCTGCGGGCCGGACCTGTTATGCCGTCCAACCGGAGCTGCACGAACAGGTCCACCAGCACCGGGCCCAGGCCTGCCAGTTCACTCCGGGGCAGGACGGCACGGTAGCCGCCGTCGTCGTCCCTGACGTCACAGCCGAGCTCGGTGTCTGTCCCGCGGGCGCGTGCCACCAGCCTGACCGATTCGTACTCCGCCGCCGGTTCGAACACCAACCCGAACGACACGGACTCCCCGTCGAGCCGAGGCCGCAGGGCCCGCGGCGTCGGTTTCAGCGCTTCCTCGGTGGCGGACAGCTTGAGCAGGCCTTCCGCATCCCGTGCCCGGACCAGCTGCGAGCGCTGCCGGTAGGGAAATGACAGCTGCTCCTCCAGCCGTTCCGGAATGTGTTGGTCCACGAAGGCGGCATGGGCCGCCACCCACCGCTGCCGCGTGCCCGGGGACATGGACCGGTAGCGGTCGGGCACGTAGAAACGCAAGAGTTTGCGCCGGTACAGGTCCAGCACCAGAAGTTCGGCCTGTTCTGGGTCCGGATGGTTCTCCCTGATGATCCGCGCGATTTCGGCGACGGATCCGGTGTACCCCTCAGGGATGGCGCGCTCGGAGCTGATGTTGGTTCCGTCGTCGCGGGTGCGGATGAAGTAATAGTCGTAGTCGGCCGCGATCGCGTTCCTCCGGGAGGCCAGATAGCAGCGGGTGAGCATCATGCCGTCTTCCAGCCGGACTTTGCCCTCCGGGAAGCGGATGCCGTGTGTGTCCAGCAGCTCACGCCGGATCAGCTTTTGCGGTGAGAGCGTGCCCAGGATCTTGCGCACGGGCACGTCCGGCACGGTCTCGGTGAACAGCGAAGACTGCACGCGCCGGCCGCCGATTCCGACCATCCGCGGGGCCAGCACATCGACCTGGTGCTTGTCGGCAAAGTCGACCATCCGGCGCAGCGCTTCTGGCCCCAGCTTGTCGTCCGCATCGCAGAAGAAGACGTAATCGGAGCTGCTGGCGGCGATCCCTACGTTGCGGGGCTTTCCCGGCCAGCCGCTGTTCTGTTGGTGGATGACCCGCCAGTTCGGATGCCGCGCGGCGTACTCGTCCAGCAGTTTGCCTCCGCCGTCGGTGGAGCCGTCGTCCACTGCGATCACCTCGAAGAGCGCCTGGTCCAGGTCCTGTGCAACCAGCGATTCCAGCAGTTCCCTCAGGTAGGGCAACGCGTTGAAGACCGGGATCACCACGGCCACCCGCGCGGTCTGCGCACTGGCCGTCGGCCCGGAGTCACTCTCGCGCACGCGAAACTGCCCCGCGCGCGCGGCGATCCGTTTCAGCTTGCGCCGTGCGCCTGCCAGTTTGTCCTTGATGGCCACGCGGTCCCCTTCGATCGGCAGCAGTTAATGCATTCTGCCACTGTGATCGAGCTGAATGACGGTGAGAGGCGAATCGTGACGGGGGGACAGGGTGGTAAGTACTGCTCTCAGCTGTAGAGCGCCAAGAGCGCGGCCTGCTGTCCGCAGATCAAGAGGACGCACAGGACAGCCATCGCAACGGCCGATTTGTTCCAACTGGTGACGACTGCGGGTCCCAGTGGCGGTTCGGAAAGCAGGAGGCTGGACCTGGATCTTGTCCACACGCGGACGAGCGGATGCTGCTCCAGCCCCTGCCGTTGGCCCAAAGAGGTAGTGCGGTCCCATGGGGTTACCGTGGCCGGTCCCACTGACGCACTGTGCTGGTTGCCGGCGGCCCGCGCATTTTGAGGAAAGGGTGCACCCCAGCTTGTGTAGGTCTTGGCCCCGGTCCTGATCCTCACGGCACTGCGTACGCTGACGTCATCAACGACGGCAAAGGGAATGGCGTGGGACCGAAAGCTATTGGTGATGAGAACGGAGTCGTCATCATAGGCAAGGCGTGGAATCCACAGGAAAATGTAGGCGAACGAAGCCGCCAGCAAAGGCCACACTATCCATCGCAGGAGGGATTCTTCCTGCGCCTGGGCGAACAGCAACACGAGCGCCGCCGCAGCGGAGACCCAGATCAGGATTGCTGTCCACATGGCCGACTTTTCCTTGAGCACGCTCCGCTTTGGCTCGGTCCGTGAGTTTGTTGCCATCCGGTATGCCCCGTCCCCTTTGACTGCTGCCGTTACTGCATTCTGCCATCCCTCTCGCCGATGCATGCACGCCGCCGCGGATCGCGGGCGTTGCCCATGGACTTGTCCCAAACCGGGCGGGTAATTCCCGTCTCTAACGGGTTCACCTGCGGCCGGCATGTAGAACTCCTATACCGCTTCCTCCCGCATCCCCCACGGGGAACCGTAGCCCTCGGGTGCGGGCGCCGACATCAGGTCCAGGAAGGGTTTGGCGTCGAACGCCTCCGGGCCCAGGACGCCGGCTCCGCTCCAGAGGCCCGAGGCCAGGAGTTCCAGGGCGATGATCGGGTTCAGCGCCGTCTGCCACACCACGCACTGGCTGCCGTATTCGGCCATGGTGTCGGCGTTGTCGGCGACATGGTAGAGGTAGGTCCGCCGCGGGGCGCCGTCCTTGTCCTCGCCTGTCACCAGGACGCCTGCGCATGTCTTGCCGGTGATCCTGGGCCCGAGCGTGGCCGGATCCGGCAGGCAGGCGGCCACGACGTCCCGCGGGCTCACGGATGTTCCCTTGACGTTGACCGGCGTGGTGGAATCGAGGCCCAGCTTGTGCAGGACCTTGAGCACCTCGATGAATTCATCGCCCAGCCCGTACTTGAAATTGACCTTGCCGGCATCCAGCCACCGGGGCATCAGCAAGACTTCCTCGTGTTCCACGTTGACGCACTCCACGGGGCCGATGCCTTCGGGAAAGTCGAAGACTTCGGGGTCGCTGAAGGGCTCTGTGGTGCTCCAACCGGTCTCGGCGGAATAGATAACCGGCGGGTTGAGGCATTCCTCGATGGTGGTCCAAATGGAGAAGGACGGCGCGAAATCGTATCCCTCGACCTTCAGGTTGGCGCCGTCGCGGACGCCGATCTCGTCGATGACGGAGAACAGGTAGTCCTGGGCGTACCGGGCCAGGACGTCGGAGAGTCCCGGTTCCACGCCTATCCCGACCAGAGCCAGCCGCCCGGCTTCCTCCCACTCAGCGGCCCGCTCGAACTGCTGGTCTCCCAGCTTGACGCCGGTGAGCTCATAGGGTCGTTCCGGGTGCGGCGTGGACAGTGACATTGCCATGTCCAGATAGGTGGCTCCGGCGTCCGCGGCACCCTCGAAGACCGGCATGACGAAACGGGGGTCAACGGCGTTGAGCACGTGGGTGATGCCGTGGTCCCTGATGGCACCGGCAACGGCCTCCCTGCTTGACGCGTCCAGGGCAATCGCGCTGAACCGTCCGCGCCGGCCCTGCGGCAGTGCCTCGACTACGGCTCGGGCCCGTGACGGGTCGTAGTCCGCCAGGACGAAGGCCTCAAAGAATTCCCGCCGGGCGGCAATGCCTGCGGCGGCGCCGCCCACTCCGCCTGCTCCAATACACAGAATCCGCATCATGCTCCCTTGGGGGTGTCTTGGCTGTTGCTGCCGGCAGGCTCGGGACTCAGGCGGAACCAGCTGTTCGCCGTCACGTCGGTGGGCGCGCCCGGTGACGCGAGCAGGGTGCCGGCCGCCGGGTCAATGCCCACGGTTGCCAGGGTCGCCCAGCGGGAGCCCAGGCCGGCACCCGGGATCGGCACGCAGCACAGTTCGGCCCCGTCACCGGGAACCGAGCACAGGTAGGGCACGAGATCCTGCGGCTGACGGGGCTGGAACGCAGCGCTGACCCGCCTGTCCAGCAAGTCGATCCGCTGCTGGGAGTCCGGCTGGTACAGCTCGGTCTTCTCCCCCTTCGCCAGCCTTGGGGCCAGGAAATGGTTGGTGTGCAGCAGGTGACCGCCGGTCGGCTTGATCACCTCGGCCCCCTCGGGGCTGAGCTCCACGATTGCTGCGCCGGCTCTGGTGACCACGGTGATGGCGCTGGAAGTCTTGACCGGTGCGTCGAGGAGTATGTCCACGGCCTCGTCCAGCGTAGCTGCCGCGTGCAGTACCTGCGCGGCTGCGATGTGGACGGGCACCGCCCCCGGACTGTCCTGCCTGTGACCCAGCACGTTCAGGTGCACGCCGACGCCGGCGTCGTTTAGCCCGATCTTGGCGAGGATTCCGTACTCCGTCAGTCCCACGAACCGGCCCTGACTGGTTTCAACCGACTGCAGGTGCCAGGCGGCGGCGAGTTCTTCATGCCAGTCCCAGGTCTGCAAGGAGAAAGGCCGGGCTCCGGCGCTGACGACGGTAGAACACTCCCCCGGCCGGGCCCGTTCCGAGAGGGACAGGATTTCGGTCCGGGCATTAAGGGCGCTGACCTTCCAGACGGGCAGGCCCGCTCCCTCCGCGGTGCCGCGGATCTCGGCCGCCAGGTGCGTCGCCCAGGCTTCAGTGGCGGCCAGGCTGCGGGTGGCTTCCCGCTCCACGATGGTTTCGCTGATGCCGTGGGCCTCGAACAGTTGGCGGTAAACGTCCCAGCAGTCGGCGATACCGCTGCGTCCTTCGGTGCCGCGCTGCACGCCCAGCTGGCGGGGGTCCCCGCCTCGAAGCGTCAGCACCTGCGGGATCGTGCCTGCGGGGTCAGTCAATGTCGTGCTCCTCATTCAATGTCTCGCTGTCGCGGCGCCGCGGCTTCCAGCCGGGCCGCGGCGCGCTGTCGATCAACCGTCGGGTGTACGGGTGTGCCGGGCTGTCGAGGATCTGGTCGGCAGTGCCGGCTTCGACGATGACCCCGCGGCGCATCACCACGATGGAGTGGGCTATCTGGCGCGCCACCGCCAGATCATGCGTGATGAAGAGATAGGTCAGCTGTTTTTCCCGCCGCAGCTGTTCGAGCATCCGCAGGATTTGCGCCTGGACGGTGACGTCCAGCGCGGAGACGGCCTCGTCGAGCACGATGACCCCAGGCGATGCCGCCAGCGCCCGCGCTATGGCCACGCGCTGCTTCTGCCCGCCGGAGAGTTCGTCCGGGAGCGCGGACATGTGGGTTTCGGTCAGTCCGACTTCCCGGAACAACTCGAGGCAGCGTCTGCGTCGTGCTGCCGGGTCCAGGGAGGTGTGGGCCTTCAACACCTCGGCAACCGCCTCGGAGACCGGTAGCCGGCGGTTCAACGACCCCTGCGGGTCTTGGAAGACCATTTGGACGTCCTTTGACCGTTCCCGCCGGATTCGGCGGCTGGTCCGAGGGTTGACCGGTTTGCCGTTGAGGAAGACGGACCCGCTGTCCGGGGTTTCCAGCCCAACGAGCATCCTGGCCAACGTGCTCTTTCCCGAACCCGATTCCCCCACCACCGCCAGGCAGTGTCCGCGCTCGATGGCCAGGGACGCGTCTTTGACGGCGTGGACGTGCGTGCGGTTACGGCCGGAACCAACGGTGAACTTCTTGTTGAGTTTGCTTATGACGACGGCGGGGGCCGTGGGCTGCGTCTGCACGCCGGTCATTGCTTCACCTCTCGGGATGCCTCGCGGCTTGGTGGACCGGGGACGCTTGTCCCGGCACGAGGTCCGGCCTGGGTTTGGGGGTCGGCGCCTGGCCCGGCGTCGATGCGGTGATCCAGGCTGGGCTTGGCCGCGACCAGCTTCCGGGTGTATTCGTGTTCCGGCCGGTTCAGCACCCGGTCTGCGGGGCCGGATTCGACGATCCGGCCGCCCGACATGACGGCGATACGGTCGCACGCCGCCGCGGCCAGGTCCAGGTCGTGGGTCACGAAGATCATCGCCATGCCTGCCTCGGTCCGAGCCTCGTCCAGGATGGCCATGACGTCGGACTGCGTCGTGACATCGAGCGCCGTGGTCGGTTCGTCCGCCAGCAGCAGCTCGGTGCCCCGGGCAACCGCGCCGGCAATGACGACCCGCTGGAGCATGCCGCCGGAGAGCTGGTGCGGGTAGGAACGCAGGCAGCGGGCGACGTTGTGGATGCCCACCTGCTCGAGCACTTCCCCGGAAAGCCGCAGGGCTTCCTGGGCGGTCGCTGCAGGCCTGGCGGCTTGGATGCCTTCCACCAGGAATTTGCTGACCGGCAGCACCGGATTCAGGGCGGCCTGCGGATTCTGGGAGATCATCGAGACGGCACCGGCCCGGAAGGCGCGGAGCCGCTCGCCGGAGTACGCCAGCGTGTCCTCCCCCTTGTAGAGGACCCTGCCGGCAATGTCCGTCCGCGGCGGCAGGGTCTGGAGGATCGTCCGCATGGTCATGGATTTTCCGGAGCCGGACTCCCCCACCAGGCCGACGGACTCGCCCTTCTCCACCACGATGTTGATATCGGACAGCAGCGTCGTCTGGCGGTGCTCCGGCCCGATCTTGACGGTGACGTTCGACAGTTCGAGCATCAGATCCTCCCTGCTGCCCGGCGCCCGCCGAGCTTTTCGCCCAGGAATCCCAGCGCGGCAACGGTCAGCACAATGAGCAGGCCTGCGTAGAGGCTCTCTTGCGGGTAGCCGGCCAGAAGTGAGGACTGGCCGGAGGAAACCATGAGGCCCCAGTCTGCGTCGGGCGGTTGCACACCAAAGCCGAGGTAGGACAGGGCGGCGAGGTCGATCATGCCGTAGCCGAAGTTGATGCTCATTCCCGTCATGACCTGCTGTTTCACGTTCGGCAGCAGGTGCCGCACGGTGATGGAAAACCCGGAAATTCCCTGCAGCTCCGCCGATTTCACATACGGCAGATTCCGCTCGCGCAGGGCCACGCTGCGGATCACCCGGGCGGTATACGGGGTGAAGCCGATCGCCAGGGCAATCACGGCGGTCTCCACTCTCGCGCCGAACACCGCCACCGCCAGCACGGCCAGCAGCAGGTTTGGAAACGCGAACAGGAAATCCAGGACCCTGCTGATGAGGTTGTCCACCCAGCCGCCGAACCAGACGGCGACCAGGGCGAGGGTGCCGCCCATCACGGCGGTGAGCACGGCGACGGCGAGGGCGGCGAGAATGCTGGAGCGGGCGCCTGTGGCGAGCCGGGAGAACAGATCCCGTCCGGCCTGGTCCGTTCCGAGCCAATGCTCGACCCCGGGCGGAAGATAGCGCTCCACGACGTTGCCGGCCGTCGGATCGAACGGTGTGAGGGCCGGCCCGATCAGGGCGAACAGTCCAATGAGCACCACCCAGCCCAGGCAGATGGCCGTCAGGACATCCGGCTTCGACCGGGTCTTCCGGGACGGGCTCCGCTTCAGTGCCCCGGAGCGTCCGGTTTCTTCCAGCGTGCTCATGACGCCGCCCCCAAACGCACCCTCGGATCGATCACGACATAGAGCAAGTCGACGGCCAGGTTGATGAGGCCGAAGGCCACGACCATGATCAACGACACTGCCTGCACCACCGCGAAGTCCTTCTGCTGCACGGCCGCCACCAGCAGTGCGCCGATGCCGTCGAGTGTGAACGCGTACTCGACCACGAAGGCGCCGGCCAGCAAGGCGGCGACGTGGACGCCGGAAACCGTTGATACGGGAAGCATCGAATTGCGCAGGACGTGGCGCCGTATGACGATCCGTTCCAGCACTCCCCGGGACCGCGCCGTCTGGGCGTGCTCGGACTCGCGCTCTTCCTTAACCGCGGTGCGGGTAATGCGCGCGACCACCGCCAGCGAGGGCAGCGCCAACGCCAACGCCGGCAGGGTCAGGTGATGGAGCCTGCCGGCCAGGCCCTCGCCGGAGCCGAAGACCGGAAACCAGCCGAGCATGACCCCGAAGACACTCATCAGCAGCAGGGCCGCGAAGAATGTCGGTACGGCAAAGCCGAGATTCGATCCGAAAAGCACCACGTTCTCCAGCCAGCCCGGCCGAAGTCCGGCCAGGCAACCGAGTCCGATGCCGCCAATCACGATGATCAGCGCGGCGTAGAGGGTGAGGGACAGTGTGGTGGGCAAGCGGCCCGCGATGAGATCGGCGACTTCCTGGCGGTTGGCCAGCGACTGGCCGAAGTCCCCCTGGACAACACCCCACAGCCAGTTGAAGTAGCGGACCAGAAACGGGTCGTCCAGGGAGTACTGCGCCCTGATGGATGCCAGTACCTCCGGCGTCACGGTCCGGCCTTGCACCAGGAACTGCTCGGGGCTTCCTGGTGCAAGGTACAGTCCGCCAAAGACCGCAAAGCTGGAGGCCAACAGGATCGTTCCCAGTGCCAAGAGCCTTTTGACGATATAGATCATGACGGCTTTTTCGTTACTCCGCGGCGCCCAGGTCCGCACCCCAGGGGTAGTAGAGATAGACGAAGGACGCCGGTACGCCCGTCACCCGCTCATTCAGGAAGAGCCGTCCTGCCGGATCGACGATGGGCAGCCAGGGCAGGTCGGCCATGGCCAACGCCTCGATTTCGGCGACCTTCGCGGCACGCTCCGTGTCGTCGGTCAGAACCTCCGCCTCGGCGATGAGTTTCTCAATCTCCGGGTTGCTGTAGTCGGAGAAGTTCTGCGACCCGCCTTCCTTCACAATGGTGCGCAGGAACACCAGGGGATCCGGAACGTCCATGTAATTGGTGGTGACGAAGGCGCCGTGCCCGGCACGGGCCTCGGGATCCGAGAAGAAGGCGCCGAATTGTGCGCTCGGCACGCCCTGGGGCTTGACCGTCAGCCCGATTTCCTGGCCGGCACGCGCCAATTCGGAAATGATGTCCGCGTAGAAGGACCGTTCGCTCGGGTACACGATGGTGATCGGCTCGCTCAGGTCAGCTTCTGCCTCCGCGAGGATTTTCTTGGCCTCCTCGACGTTCGCTTCAACCGGCGGCAGTTTTTCGCGCGCTGCGCTGAAGACGTCGTCGCCGTAAGACCAGCCGCCGTCGGGAATCAGGGACCGGGACGGCATGGCCGTGCCCTCGTACACCGTCTCCGCCAACGCCGAAGTGTTCGCGGCGGTCCACAGTGCCTTCCGCACAGCAGGATCGCCCAGCGGGCCGTCGCCTGTGGCGATGATGGCCGAGAGCTGCAGGGACTTGCCGAGAATCAGCTCGCCGTTGGTCGCCGACTGAAGTTGCGGTACCGCGCTGAGCGGGACGTCGTAGGACCCGTCCACTGCTCCGGACGCGAGCGCGTTGGTGATGGCCGCGGGGTCCACGATGAACTGGATGTCGAGGTTCTGTACGTTGGGCATGCGGTCGCTGTTCCAGTAAGCATCGTTCTTGGCCAGGGAGATGCTCTGGCCGCTGTCCCACTGGTCAACCGAGAAGGGCCCCGTACACATCACGCCCTCCTGCGGGGTGCCGTACGCTTCGCCTGCCTCTTTGCGCTGTGCCTCCTGAACGATGACGCCCAGCGGAGTGGCCATGTAGGAGTTGAACGTGACGTCCGGAGAGCTCAGGCTTACGGTCACTTCGTACTCGCCCGTGGCCTTGATCGATTCGACGTTGCCGCTGACCGCGTCGCTGGCCCAGTAGCTGCCCTCGTCAGGGTCCAGGTGCCGGTTCAGGCTGAAGACCACGTCCTGGGCGGTCATCGGCGTGCCGTCCCAGAAGGTCACGTCATCCCGCAGCTTGTAGATGTACGTCTTGCCGCCGACGTTCTCGAATGATTCGGCAAGGTTGGGTGCGATCGTGTAGTCCGGTTCCATCACCATCAGGCCTTCGCACAGGTTGGCCACGACGGTGTTTTCCGGGTAGTTGAAGGCCTTGATCGGATCCAGTGACGCCGGTTCGCCGAACGGCAGGTTCCAGGTGACGGTATCCAGTTCGCCCGCCGCCGGTTCGGTGGTGGTCTGCAGTTCCCCCAGGCCGCTGCCTGCCTCCGCATCCGGCGCGGCCGCTTTGCCGCCGCCGTTGCTGCACGCGGTCAGCAGCATCGCGAGGGCCACCGACGTGGCCAGCGTGACTTTCTTCATCCTGCAATCCCCTTTGCTTCACAGTGTGTGGTTCCGATGGGACGCTTGCTCTGCGTATTCCAGTAAGCTACGGGGATAAAACCTTTTATATAACGTTTTAGCTGTTCTGTTATGCAACCGTTATGACTTCAATCACGGAGGGCGGACATGCGCCAGCGAGTCACCATCCACGATGTGGCCCGGGAAGCCGGCGTGTCCATCACCGCCGTCTCACACAGCCTGAACAACAAGGGCACGCTGTCGGCCGAAACCCGCGAGCGCGTGCGGCAGACGGCCGAAAGGCTGGGGTACCAGCCCGATCCTATGGCGCGGGGACTGCGCAACAGCCCGATCGGGGTCATTGGACTCATGCTCCGGCCGCTGGATTCGCTCGGAACGTATCGCCCGCACGGCGTGGACTACTTCACCAGGCTCTCCGGGGCCGTTGCCGTGGAGTGCCTGGAGCGCGGGCTGAGCGTCATGCTCGTCCGGGACCTGACGCGGTTGCCGCGCTCCCCGCTCGCCTTGTCGCTGGATGGCTACATCATTGACGATCCGCTCGAGGAGGATCCGGTCATCGACCTGTTAATGGGGCTGGCCGCTCCTTTCGTCACCATTGGACGCGATCCTGCACGGCCCGACTTTCTCGATTGGGTCGGTTCCCACGACTCGGAAGAGACGGAGGCAGTGCTATCCAGGTTCCACCGATCCGGGGCACGCTCCATCTGCCTCATCACCGGCATGGACCGCAACGCCTGGAACCTCGACTCCACGGCGGCCTACCGCAGCTGGGCAGCGCGTCACGGGATGAAGCCACGCATCGCCATCCGGCCGGAGTCCGACGGCGTCGACGGCGGCAGGGCAGCCATGCAGGAACTGCTGGACGCCGGCGGGGAAATGCCGGACGCTGTCTACTGCCTGACCGGGCGGCACGCGCGCGGCGCCCTGGAGGAACTGACGGCCCGGGGCATCGCCGTGCCCGGGCAGGTCCAGCTGATCGCCGGTTCGGATTCAGAACAGTCGCGCAACAGCAGCCCCGCGATCAGCGCCATCGATCTGGAACCGGAGCTCATCGCGGCGGCCGCGGTCAGCCATCTGTCCCGGAAAATGCTCGGGGAGTCCGGTATCCCGGCGAAGCTTTCCGCCAGGCTGATCCTGCGCGAGAGCACACTCGATTCCGGCAGCGACCGGACGTGACGATGGCCCCCCTTCCGCAGGATTCCTGCCGAAGGCGGGCCACCGCCGTCGTCGTTGTCTGCCGTCGATTCCGTGACGGCATTCCGGTGCTACCGCCGGCCGGGGCGAATTCCCGGGCGCGGATGAACTCCGGGCGCGGGGAGTTGGCCGCAAACGCTCCGAGACCCGGTTGGCGAGGTTGCCGGCCGGGCCTCGGCTGTCGGAGTCAGCTTGCCGGCTCGGCCTCGATAAGCGGGTACACGCCGTTCTCGTCGTGGACTTCCCGGCCGGTGACGGGCGGGTTAAACACGCAGGCCATGCGCAGTTCGGTGGTGGCGCGGACCGTGTGCTTCTCGTGCCCGTCCAGCAGGTACATGGTTCCGTCGCGCAGGTCGTGTACTTCGCCCGTGACCTCGTTGGTCAGCGTGCCCTCGCCCTGGACGCAGTAGACGGCCTCGATGTGGTTGGCGTAGTGGAACGTGGAGGTGGTGCCCGCGTAGATCACCGTGTCGTGGAAGGAAAAGCCCACGCCCTCTCCCGCCAGCACCATGCGCCGGCTCCGCCACGTCTCGGACTTAACGTCGCGATCGGTGTCGTTCAGGTCGTTCAGGTTGGTAACAAGCATCGGTACTCCTTGGATAGAAAGTCGGGAAGTTTCGTTGGGGGGCGCCCCGCGCTAGAGGGCTCCGACCAGTTCCGGCACCGCGGTAACGGCGCGGGTCGCGTCGATCAGGATGTCCAGGCCGCGGTCCAGTTCGGCGGCGCTGATGGTCAGGGCCGGCATCAGCTTCACCACTTCACCCTCGGGGCCGGATGTTTCCACCAGCAGCCCGTTGTCGTAGGCCTCGGCGGCGATCTTGCCGGCGGTCTCGTTCTCCGGGAACTTCACCCCGGCGAGCAGGCCGCGGCCGCGCACGCTGGCGCCCTCCACCAGCCCGGCGATCCGCTCCAGCCCCTCGTGCAGCTGCACCGCCCGGGCCTGGATCTGTTTCTGGAACTCGCCGGTCCGCCAGTAGGTCTCCAGCGCCGCCGTGGCCGTCACGAACGCCGGATTGTGCCCGCGGAAGGTGCCGTTGTGCTCGCCGGCTCCCCAGACGTCCAGCTCCGGGCGGAACAGGGTCAGCGCCATCGGCAGGCCGTAGCCGGAGATGGACTTGGACAGGCAGACGATGTCCGGGGTGATCCCGGCTTCCTCGAAGCTGAAGAACGTTCCGGTGCGGCCGCAGCCGGCCTGCACATCGTCGACGATCAGCAGGATCTCGTGCTTCTTGCACAGGTCGGCCAGGCCGCGCAGCCAGCCGGCGCGGGCGGCGTTGAGGCCGCCTTCGCCCTGGACGGTCTCCACGATGATGCCCGCCGGCTTGTCCACGCCCGAGCCGCTGTCTTCCAGCACGCGCTCCAGCCACAGGAAGTCGGCGGTTTCGCCGGAGAAGTAGTCGTCGTAGGGGATTTTGGAGCTGTTGGTCAGCGGGATGCCCGCGCCCCGGCGCTTCATCGAGTTTCCGGTCACCGACAGCGAACCGAGCGTCATGCCGTGGAACGCGTTGGTGAAGGAGAGGATGTGCTGGCGTCCCGTCACCTTGCGGGCCAGCTTCAGGGCGGCCTCAACGGTGTTGGTGCCGGTGGGGCCGGGGAACATGACCTTGTAGTCGAGGTTCCGCGGCTCGAGGATGACCTCTTGGAAGGTCTCCAGGAACGTGCGCTTGGCCGGGGTCTTCATGTCCAGCGAGTGCACGACGGCGCCGCTGGCCAGGTACTCCAGCAGCGGCTGCAGCAGCTTCGGGTTGTTGTGGCCGTAGTTGAGCGCCCCGGCGCCGGAGAAGAAATCCAGGTAGGTGGTCCCGTCCTCGGCGGTCATGGTGCTGCCCTCGGCGCGGGTGAACACGGCGGGCCAGCTGCGGCAGTAGCCGCGAACCTCGGACTCGAGGGTCTCGAAAATGTCAGTCATGGAATACGCTTCCTTCCTCAGTGCGGCAGCGGGCGGCCCCGGGTAGGGGGCAGCACCACAGCAGCCGCAGGTCAATTCATGCGGATGTGCGTTGGTGGAGGTGGTGCTTGGCCGGCCGCGGCGGGCCGGCGGGATTAATTGAGCGGCCCGATCCGGAACAGGTATTCGGTGTCGTGCCCGTCCGGATAGAGCTCTTCCGTGAAGAGCGGTTCGCGTTCCATTGGCGCCTCGCGGCGCGACGCGAAGCCGGCAAACAGCCGGACGGATGCCACATTGGCCGCCGTGATGGTGGTTTCCACCCGCTCGGCGAGGACTTGTCCGGCCAGGCGGTCCAGCATGTCCGCAGCCAGCCTGCGGCCGCGGAACCGCCGGTCCACGGCCACCTGCCACACCATCAAGGTGCCCGGTTCGTCGGGGCGCATGTAGCCGGTGATGAAACCGGCCGGCTCGCCGTCCACCGTGGCGATGATCGACGTCTCGGCGAAGTCGCGGGTCCACAGCAGGTAGGAGTAGGACGAGTTCAGGTCCAAGACCTGGGAATCCCTGGCCATGCGCCACAGGGACTGCCCGTCGTTCAGGGTTGGTTTACGGAAGCTTGCTTCAATCCTCGGTCTGGTCTGGGTTTCTGCTAGTTCTTCAACCATCCCTTCAAACGTAACGAGATCAGAGCCGTTATCAACTCGAAACCTGCCGACTTGACAGCGGTTCGGACGCTTTCGCCGCCCCTGCCGCCCCGGCCGAATTCCGCCGGATCCCTTGTGCCAGTTGCCCTCCGGCGGAATGACCACGGCGGTGCCCGGGCGCGTTTTTATCGTTACCATTTCGTGACCTTTGTTGTGTGACGACCGGTCGGAAGTGTGGCCTCAGCCGTGCGAGGAGCGCCGGTATGGCCGTTACCCGCGCCTCGGTACGACCCGCGGCCGGGCTTCTACGGCCGGGAAGTCCCGGCCGTTACGCGGCGCCTCGGCACGACCCGCGGCCGGGCTTCTCCACGCCGAAAAGCCACGGAGGCCGTTACGCGCTCGGCACCGCCCGTGGCCGCGCTTCTCCACGCCGGGAAGCCCCGGACGCCGTTACCTGGCGCACTGGAGCCCGCCCTATCGGGTGAGTCGAGCAGGGTGCAGGCATTGAGGGCGCCGGGGTAAAGCGCCGTCGTGCCATTGTCCATGTTTTGGAGCGCCCGTAGATATAAGCGCAGGTCACGCGCCTGTGGATAGCCAAGACGTGGACAGTTCGGCCTGAACGTGGACAAGTTTGCATGACGTGGGCGGTTGACTCGGCCTGCAAGCCGGGGCGTCCCATGAAAAAAGCGGCTCCGACCGGCAAACCGGTCGAAGCCGCTTTCGCGGTGGGCCCTGCGGGGATCGAACCCGCGACCCGCGGATTAAAAGTCCGATGCTCTACCAACTGAGCTAAAGGCCCGCCAGCCTGTCCACCCTGCCCTAGGTAGAAACCCATGCGAGGTCGGATTTGGCCAGTTCCCAGTTTATCCCACCCACCACCGCGCGCCCGAATCCGCCGGGCGCGCGCCTTGCCGGGCTGCCCCGGAACGTCCCGTCGCCGGGGGCCACGCCTCTCTGTACCGGCGTCAGGGGCGGGAGTAAGGTCGAGGCATGAGCCCGAACAACGGAAACGATGTCCCCCGGCCGCATAAGCCGAAGCCTTTCGCCCCGGTGGATTTTGAGGACTTCGCCGGGGGTGCCGACCCGGCACGCGTCTCCGAGGCCGCCCACCTCGCGGCACAGGCCCTGGTGCACCGCGGGCGCGGCTCCGACGATCCCGAGGTGACCGCGAGGCTGGTCAAACTGGCAGACCAACAGGGGCTCGAGGCCATTGCTGAAATGTGGGCTGAAAGCCCTGCCCGTTCCCTGCCGGGGGCGCTCTGGCGCCTTTACGCCCTGCGCGCCGCGGCCCAGTCCCATCCGGACAAGCTGGCAGCCTACTTCAAGGCGGGGACGGCATCGGCAGAAGTGTCCAAGGTCATCGCCGGAGTAGCTGAACCGCCCGGCGCCGACGAAGTCCGGGCCATGGCCGACACGATTCTCTCCGGCGCCTTCGACGGTGATTTCGATGTGGCCCTTGACCGGTCGGCGGCCTTTTGCCGGATCGTAGCGCTCGGCCAGACCCACCACGCCGACTCTGCCGAGTCCGCCAACGAGAACCATGCCACCAAGCTGACGCTCAATTCACACCGGCTCGTGAAGACCGCCGAGGATCTGGAAGCGGCCGCCGTCGCCTGGCGGCGCGGCGAGCTCGACTAGCGGCCGGACGGGCCAACGGCCCGAAACGCCGTCGCATGGCGGCGTGGCGAGCTCGACCAGCCGCCCGCCGGCGACCCACCACCGACCAGCCGCCCGACTGCACCCCGCCCCGAACCCGGGCCAACGGCCCCGCGGTGGTGCCCGCAGCAGCAGGACGGTCCGGAGAAGGCCCTCCCGGAACGACGCGCGCGTGTACCACAGATAGCCTCTGCTGACACGTTTTTCCCCGTATTTTCGCGGCTGTTGACATCCGCAGTGAGGCGTAGAAAACTGAAGGTGGTGTCGAACTGTGGCAGCCCCGGGCTCCAACTCTTAGCCGCCTCGAGCGGCCTTCCGCCGAGAGGCGCTCCCAGTTCGGCACCATTAATTTTTGTTCGCGAAGAGGCGCTAATCTAGGCACGGCGGATGCTTCCCTTCCGCCGTACGGACCAGTGAGAAACCGCCGGTGACATGAAGCTAAGCCTCTTCCCCCAGGACACCAAGAGCCTCGAATTGCTCGCCCTCACAGCAGCCGAGCTGATGGCGGGAGTCAAGACCCTCTCGGAGATCCTCGGGGCGCCTGCGGACGACTACGACAAGCTCTCCGAAGAACTGCACGACCGCGACGCGAACGTCTCCCGGCTGCGCAACGCCCTGCTGACCACGCTGCGGACCAGCTTCGTCAATCCCCTCCCCCGCGAGGACATGTTCCAGCTCTCGCTGCACCTGGTGCACACCTTTGAACACCTCGACGGCGCCGCGGAACTTATCGCACTCAACCGGGTGAAGCGTCTGTCTAGCCGGGCCTCGGAGCAGCTGGAGGTCATCGGCCGGATGTCGGAGATGACCCGGGACGCCATGCCGCGGCTGAACTCCCTGGAGGACCTCGAGGAGTACTGCATCGAGATGGTCCGGCTGGCCAAGCGGGCCGAACGCACCCACCGCGTGTGGGTCTCGGAGCTTTTGTCGGAACACAAGGGCGCCACGCTGGCCCGGCACCGCGACGTGGCCGACCAGTTGATCGCCGCCACCAAGACGCTGCGCCAGGCTTCCCACCACGTAGGCCAGATCCTGGTCAAGGAATCGTAGGTGGAGCTGTTCCTCCTGGTGCTGGTGGTCGCTTTCGCCGGCTGCTTTGCCTTCATCAACGGCTTCCATGATGTCTCCAACGCCGTCGCCACCTCGGTGCGCACGCGCGCGCTCACCCCGAATGTCGCCGTCGTGCTCGCGTCCGTCTGCAACCTGGCCGGTGCGCTGATCTCCAGCACCCTGGCCCTGGTAATCAGTACCGGTTGGATCGGCCTGCCCGAGGGCCGGTCGGGCCTGGGCATCCTGTTGGCCGGGCTGCTGAGCGCCTGCGCGTGGGGAGTTTTCACGTGGTGGCAGCGGATGCCGTCGTCGTCTACGCATGCGCTGCTGGGCGGCCTGATCGGGGCGGGGGCGGCGTCCACCCTGCTGGGCGGCGAGAACATCAGTGCCACGGAGAACCCGATCTGGGGCCAGCTGATCCTGCCGCTGCTCTTGTCGCCGCTGGTGGCGTTCGTGCTCTCCTACCTGGCGATCGTCCCCCTGACGTGGCTGGCCCGCTACCGCACCCCGCGCGAGGTCGGCCGGACCACCAGGCTGGCCCAGGCGGTCTTTGCGGGTACCTTTTCGCTGGGCCACGGCCTGCAGGACGGGCAGCGCACCATGGCCGTGGTGCTGCTGGGACTGGCAGCGGCCGGCTATGCCTCCGGCGACCGGATGCCGCTGTGGGTGCAGCTGTTCGCGGCGGTGCTGCTGGCCGTGGGCGCGCTCTTCGGCGGCTGGCGGATCTCGCACACGCTCGGGTCGCGGCTGGTGCGGATCGATCCCCTGCACGGCGCCACCGCACAGGGCGTCAGCTCCGCCATGCTGTTCGTCGGGGCCATCGGGCTGCACATGCCGCTCTCCAGCACGCACACCATGACGGCGGCCATCCTGGGCGCGGGGTCCACCCAGCGGATGCATGCGGTGCGCTGGCGGGTGGCCATCCGCGTGCTGGCCACGTGGGTGCTGACCCTGCTGGCAACCTCGCTCGTCGGAGCCATCCTGCTGCTGGCCCTGGATCCGATGCTCTAGCCGGGCCATGGGCGTCCCTGGCCCTTCCCTGGCGCCTTTAAACAGCGACGGCGGCGCCTCCCGCGAGGGGAGGCACCGCCGTCGTGCTGCCGCCGTCTTACCCGAAGCGGCCGGAGACGTAGTCTTCCGTGGCCTTCTGGGTGGGGTTGCTGAAGATCGACGGGGTATCGCCGTATTCGATCAGCTTGCCCGGCTTGCCGGTGCCGGCGATGTTGAAGAACGCCGTCTTGTCGGACACGCGCGCCGCCTGCTGCATGTTGTGGGTCACGATCACCACGGTGTACTCCGTCTTGAGTTCCTCGATCAGGTCCTCGATGGCCAGCGTGGAGATGGGGTCCAGCGCCGAGCAGGGCTCGTCCATCAGGATCACCTGCGGCGACACCGCGATCGCCCGGGCGATGCACAGGCGCTGCTGCTGGCCGCCGGAAAGGCCGGAGCCGGGCTTGTTCAGCCGGTCCTTGACCTCGTTCCACAGGTTGGCGCCGGTCAGCGACTTCTCTACCAGCGCGTCCGCGTCCGACTTGGAAATGCGCTTGTCGTTCAGCTTGACCCCGGCCAGCACGTTGTCGCGGATGGACATGGTGGGGAACGGGTTGGGGCGCTGGAAGACCATGCCGATCTGGCTGCGCACGGTCACCGGGTCCACGCCCTGGCCGTAGAGGTTGTCCCCGTCGAGCAGGACTTCGCCCTCCACCCGGGCGCCGGGCAGCACTTCGTGCATGCGGTTGAGCGTGCGCAGGAAGGTGGACTTGCCGCAGCCGGAGGGGCCGATGAAAGCCGTGACGGACCGGGCGTCGATGTTGATGTTGACGTCCTCCACGGCCCGGAAGTTGCCGTAGTAGACGTTCAGGTCCTTGACGTCGATGCGTTTGGACATGGGGTTCCTTCTCTTTGGTTCTGGCTCAGCGGCCGGTCTTGGGGGCGAAGATGCGGGCGATCAGCCGGGCGATCAGGTTCAGCAGCATGACGAAGATGATCAGGATCAGCGCAGCGGCCCAGGCACGCTGCATGCTGGGGTCCACGTTGGTGGGCGAGGTCGGGTTCATCAGCTGCCGGTAGATGAACGTGGGCAAGGTGGTCATCCAGCCGCCGAACACGTTCCAGTTGATGCTGTTCACGAAGCCCGCGGTGACCAGCAGCGGCGCCGTCTCGCCGATGATGCGGGCGATGGCCAGGGTGACGCCGGAGGCGATGCCGGAGATCGCCGTCGGCACCACCACCTTCAGGATGGTGCGCCACTTGCGCACGCCCAGCGCGTAGGACGCTTCGCGGAGCTCGTTCGGGACGATCTTGAGCATTTCCTCGGTGGAGCGGACCACCACCGGGATCATCAGCACGGAGAGGGCGACGGCGGCCACGAAGCCGGTGCGGGTGCTGGGCCCGAAAATCAGCCCGAACAGTGCGGCAGCGAACAGGCCTGCGACGATCGAGGGGATGCCGGTCATCACGTCCACGAAGAAGGTGATGCCGCGCGAGAGCGGTCCGCCCTTGCTGTATTCGACCAGGTAGACCGCGGTGAGCAGCCCGATCGGCACCGAAATGATGGTGGCCCAGAGGGTGATCAGCACGGTACCGACGATGCCGTGGTAGGCGCCGCCGAGCACGTCGGTTCCGTTGGCGGTCGTTTCGTTGTCGATCATGCCGGTCATGCCGTTCATCGACGTGAAGACCAGGTTGTAGCTGAGCCCGGCGACGCCGTTCTGCAGCACGGTCCAGATCACGGAGATCAGCGGCACGACCGCGATGATGAACGCCGCGAAGACCAGGTTGGTGGCGAAGCGGTCCTTGGCTTTGCGCGCCCCCTCGACGGAGAGCGTCACGATGTAGCCGGCAATCACGAAGATTACGGCCGAGAACAAGGCCCAGGAGACGAGGCCGAAACCGATCAACGACGAGGCCGCGGCGCCCAGGATGAGCGAGCCGGCAGCGACGGCCCAGATGGCCCAGCCGGGCATCTGGTTCTTGGTGAGCGTGTTGCGCTTGGTCGGGGCGGGCGTTTCAGTGAGCAGTTTGGACATCAGTTGGCTCCCGAGAATTCCTTGTG
Source organism: Arthrobacter sp. MDT2-34-1 (assembly GCF_059091365.1). Taxonomy (NCBI): domain Bacteria; kingdom Bacillati; phylum Actinomycetota; class Actinomycetes; order Micrococcales; family Micrococcaceae; genus Arthrobacter; species Arthrobacter sp. MDT2-34-1. The sequence continues at coordinate 63,932 of NZ_JBNHGO010000003.1, read as the reverse complement.
CCGGCTGATGATCCAGCGGGCGACCATGTTCACGGCCAGGGTAATAACGAACAGCACCAGGCCGGCGGCGATCAGTTCGGACAAGCGCAGCCCGTACGCTTCAGGGAAGTTCAGGGCGATCTCGGCGGCAATCGTCTGGTTCCCCGACTTGATCAGGCTGGCGATGAGCCCGCCGCCGGAGAGCACCATGGCCACGGCCATCGTCTCGCCGAGCGCGCGTCCGAGGCCCAGCATCACCGCGCTGACGATGCCCGGGCGGGCGAACGGGAAGACGGCCATCTTGATCATTTCCCACCGGGTGGCGCCCATAGCCAGGGCCGCTTCCTCGTGGAGCTTGGGCGCCTGCAGGAAGATTTCGCGGCTGAGCGAGGTGATGATCGGCAGGATCATCACGGACAGCACGATTCCGGCCGTCAGCATGGTCTTGCCGGTCTGGCTGGCGGGGCCTTCGAAGATCGGGATCCAGCCGGCGTTCTCCGCCAGCCAGGTGTAGGGAGCGACGAGCGCGGGAGCCAGCACGGTCATGCCCCAAGCTCCGTAGACCACCGAGGGGATGGCGGCCAGCAGGTCCACCACGTAGCCGAGGCCCTGGGAGAGCCTCCGCGGTGCGTAGTGGGAGATGAAGAGTGCGACTCCCACGCCGACCGGGGTCGCCAGCAGCAGGGCGATCGCCGCGGCGATCAGCGTGCCGATGACGATGGGCCAGATGTAGCCCCAAAAGCCGTTCCCGCCGGAAATGGCGGCCGGGTCTGCCCCGAACGTCGGCAGGGCCTGCCACAGCAGGAACGCCGCCACGCAGAACAGCACGAAGAGGATCAGGCACCCCGCGGCAAGCGCAAGGCCGGAAAAGACCTTGTCGCCGGCGCGGCCCTGGCCGGTCTCGGTCAATGTTTGGGACACTTCATAACCCTTCGGGTTCTGTACTTCGTCTAGCTGTTCTGCCAGTCTTGCGGCTTCGTTCCGTCCGGGCAATTTCGCCCCGGCCGGAACACGGCTGCGCCCCGCGCGTCAAACTGCGACGGCGCGGGGCCAACCGGACTTCGTGTGGGCTACGACTTCACCGAGATGGAGTCGATAGCCGCCTTGGCCTGCTCGCGCAGGGTCTCGGAGATCGGCGCGTTGCCGGCCGAGTCCTGCGCGGCCTGCTGTCCTTCTTCGCTGATCACGTAGTTGCCGAAGGCCTTCACCAGGTCAACGGTGTTCTGATCAGCATATGTCGAGCAGTAGATGTGGTAGGAAACCAGCACGATCGGGTAGGCGCCGGATTCGGTGGTGTCGCGGTCGAGGTCCAGGGACATGTCAAGCTCGCCGCGGCCCTCGACCGGGGTGGCAGCCTCAACGGCCTTGGACGCGGCCTCGGGGCTCAGTTCGACGTATTCCTCGCCGACCTTGACCTTCACGGTACCCAGGTCGCCGACGGCCGAAGCGTCGGCGTAGGTGATGGCCCCGTTGGTCGCGGTGGTGGCGGAAACCACACCGGAGGTGCCCTGGGCGTTCTCGGCCTGGAGCTTGGCGGGCCATTCCCCGGAGACTTCGTCGGTCCAGACGTCGCCGGCGGCGGCAGCCAGGTACTCCACGAAGTTCTCGGTGGTGCCGGACTCGTCGGAGCGGTGGACCACGGTGATGGGGGTGTCGGGCAGTTCCACACCCTCGTTCTGCGAAGCGATGGCTTCGTCGTTCCACGTGGCGATTTCGCCGCGGAAGACCTTGGCGATGGTCTCGGCGTCCATGTTGATGGAGTCCACGCCTTCGAGGTTGAAGGCGACGGCGATCGGGGAGACGTAGCCGGGGATGTGCATGGCGCCGTCGGGGCCGCAGACCTCCTTGGCCTGCTCCCATTCTTCCTCGTCCATGTAGGCGTCCGAGCCGGCGAACTGCACGCCGCCGGCCAGGAAGGCGTCGCGGCCGGCGCCGGAGCCGTCCGGCGAGTACTGCACGCTGGCCTCGGGGTTCTGCGCGCCGAAGCCGGCAATCCAGGCCTGCATGGCGGAATCCTGCGAGGAAGCGCCCGCGCCGGAGAGCGTGCCCGAAACCGTTGCTGCGGTCTCGGTGCTGCCTGCGGCGGCCTGGCTGCCGGTGGCGTTGTCGGAGCCACAGGCCGTCAGCGCCAGCGCTGCAACGGAGAGGACGGCGGCCGCGCGGCCGATGCGAAGTGCCTTCACGTGTATGGTCCCTTTCAGGGTGAGAACGGATCAGGACGACCGGACGTGTTTTCGCCCTGGCGTCGTGCTCCCTCGAGGCTATGGGCGCCACGTAAAGAATGTGCACGGCCAAAGTGAACGCAAGGTGAACAAGACCGGACGGTTTACTAACCGACGGCGTGCAGGCCTTGCCTTTGTGAGCGCACTCATACTAGGGGCGGGGGCCGGGCCGGGGTCTTGCAGGCCGGACGGGGGCCCGGGGGCGGCCTGTGCCGACGCCGTGGGCCCGGACGGGGCCGGACGGGGCCGGGCGAGCCCCGCCTAGACTGGGAACATGAGCGCAGGCACCCCGTTGGCACAGGCCCGGTCGTTCCTGCGCAAACGCGGACGCGCCGGCTTCAGCCGCAGCAAGTCCTCGGTCATGCCCGCGGTGCGGATCACCTTCTGCGCCGTTGCCGCTTACGTCGTGGCCGAGCAGGTCCTGGGCCACGAAGGCCCGCTGTTCGCCGCCACCTCGTCCATCATTGCGCTCGGTTTCTCCACGGGGCCCCGGGCGCGCAAAGTGCTCGAAGTGGCCATCGGCTGCACGCTGGGCATCGCGGTGGGCGATCTGCTGCTGCACTTCCTCGGGCCGGGCATCTGGCAGGCAGCCCTGGTGCTGCTGGTTTCCATCCTCCTGGCCCGGTTCCTGGACAGCGGCACCATCTTCACCACGCAGATGGCGCTGCAGTCGGTGCTGGTGGTGCTGCTGCCCGCCCCGGACGGGGGGCCGTTCACCCGCAGCCTCGATGCCGTCATCGGCGGCGCCTTCGCGATGCTCGTGACCATGTTGATCCCCGGCGACCCGCGCTCCGAACCGCGATCCAAGCTGCAGACGCTCCTCGACGAACTTGCCTCGGTGCTGCGCGAGTGTTCCGTCGCCCTCGCCCACAGCGACTCCACCAAGGCCTGGCACGCCCTGGTTAGGGCGCGGGGCAGCCAGAACCTGATCGACGACATCCGCGGCAGCTTCAGCTCGGCGCGGGAAGTGGCCCGGATTTCGCCGGCGCACCGCCGCCACCGGGACGAGGTGGGGGACCTGCAGGATGCTGCGGAGATGGCGGATTTGGCCATGCGCAACAGCCGGGTCTTCTCCCGGCGCCTGACGTCCGTGATCAACCACGCGGCCATGTCCGACGAGGCGATCGCAAGCTTCTCCGAGGTGCTCCAGGAGACCGCCGACGCCGTCGAAATCCTCGCTGCCGGGCTTTCCGACCGGGACCCGGGCGCCCGCGAACGCCGGCTCTCCGGCGCCCGCAACGATTTGGCAGAGATTGCCACGCGCCTGCACCCCAAGACCCTCGGCGTCATCACCCTGGAGGGCGAGGGCCTGATCCTGGTCTTCCGGCCGCTCATGGTGGACCTGCTCAAGGCCGCCGGGCTGAGCCAGGACGACGCCACGTCCTACCTGCCCAGGCTCTGATTGTCCGGCGCCCCGGTTACTGTGGGTCCATGAGCACCAAGACCCGTTCTAAGGCCCCCGCCTACCGCTGCGCCGAGTGCGGCTGGAGCACGGCTAAATGGGTGGGCCGGTGCGGCGAGTGCCAGGCCTGGGGAACGGTTGAAGAGGCCACCCAAGTGGTGGCGCGCACCACGGCCGCGGCCGCCGTCTCGCGGCCCGCGGAACGAATCGCCGACGTCGATGCCACCACCGCGGCCTTTCGGGCCACCGGCGTGGGCGAACTCGACCGGGTGCTCGGCGGCGGCCTGGTCCCCGGTGCAGTCATCCTGCTGGCCGGCGAGCCGGGCATCGGCAAGTCCACCTTGCTGCTGGACGTTGCCGCCCGGGTGGCCCGGCTGGACCGCGACGTGCTCTACGTCACCGGCGAAGAGTCGGCGGCCCAGGTGAAGCTGCGGGCCGAACGGATTTCGGCGGTGGCGGACAACCTGTACCTGACCGCCGAGACAGACCTCGGCATAGCGCTGGGGCATGTGGAGCAGCTGGAGCCGGCGCTGCTGATCGTGGACTCGGTCCAGACGCTCAGCAGCAGCGCGGTGGAGGGAGCCGCCGGCGGGGTGACGCAGGTGCGCGAGGTCGCCGCCTCGCTGATCAACGCCGCCAAGCGCAAGGGCATGACCACCATCCTGGTGGGGCACGTAACCAAGGACGGCTCGATCGCCGGGCCCCGGCTGCTGGAGCATCTCGTGGACGTGGTCTGCCAGTTCGACGGCGACCGGCACTCGCGCCTGCGGCTGGTGCGTGCGGTCAAGAACCGCTACGGCCCGACCGACGAGGTGGGTTGCTTCGACCTGACCGAGGCCGGCATCGAAGGCCTGACGGACCCGAGCGGCCTGTTCGTGTCCCGGACCAAGGATCCGGTTTCCGGCACCTGCATCACCGTGACGCTGGAGGGTCGGCGGCCGCTGGTGGCCGAGGTGCAGGCGTTGCTGGCCGAGACCTCCAATGCGCAGCCGCGGCGCGCCACCAGCGGGCTGGATTCTTCCCGTGTGGCCATGATGATGGCCGTGCTGCAGCGCCGCGCCTCCATGTCGCTGCACAAGGACGACAGCTACGTGGCGACGGTGGGCGGCGTCCGGCTCAGCGAACCCGCCACGGACCTGGCCACCGTGCTGGCCATCGCCTCGGCCAAGACCAACCAGCCGCTCCCGGCCCAGCTGATCGCCTTCGGCGAGGTCGGCCTGGCCGGTGAAGTGCGGCCGGTACCGGGAATCTTGCGGCGGATCCAGGAGGCCGAACGGCTCGGGTTCACGCACGCGATCGTGCCGGCGTCCCCCGACGGGGCAGGCCAGGTGCCGGCCGGCTTCACGGTCAAGGAAGTACACACGGTCTCCGAAGCGCTGTCCACGCTGTTCCGCTGAGCGCCGGGAGCGGATTAGCCGAGGTCCGGCCTTATCATGGACCCTGGGGCTGTCAGGACGGCGGCCTCGTCCCCATGCCCGCCGGCCCTAAGGAAACTCCCCCATGGTCAAGAGCCCCGAGGACGCCCTTAAGGCGACCCTGGCCCGTGTAGCTCCGGGAACCCAGCTGCGCGACGGGTTGGAACGGATTCTCCGCGGGCGCACCGGCGCGCTCATCGTGCTCGGCTACGACCAGCAGGTGGAAAAGATCAGCAGCGGCGGCTTCGACATCGGGATCGATTTCTCCCCCACCCGGCTGCGCGAACTCGCCAAGATGGACGGGGCGATCGTCTGCGACAAGGACGCGGCGAACATCCTCAAGGCCGCCGTGCAGCTGGTCCCCGACCCGTCGATTCCCACGCAGGAGTCGGGCACGCGCCACCGCACCGCCGAACGGGTCGCCATTCAGACCGGGCTTCCGGTCATCTCGGTCAGCCAGTCCATGCAGATCATCGCGTTGTATGTGGAAGGCATCCGGCACGTGCTGGAGGGCTCGGAGCCGGTGCTCGCCCGCGCCAACCAGGCGCTGGCCACGTTGGAGCGGTACCGCGCCCGGTTGGACCAGGTCACGAGCTCCTTGTCCGCGCTGGAGATCGAGGCCATGGTCACCGTGCGGGACGTGGCGGTCACCCTGCAGCGGCAGGAAATGGTCCGCCGCATCTCGGACGAGATCTCCCAGTACGTGCTGGAGCTCGGCGTGGACGGGCGCCTGCTCTCCCTGCAGCTGGATGAACTGACCTCGGGGCTGGGCCCGGACAGCGAGATGATCCTGCGCGACTACGCGGACATCAAGGGCGGCATCGACGTCGACGCCGCCCTGCACACGCTGCGCGGTTTCACCTCGAACGACCTGATCGACCTGGGCCGCGTCGCCAGCGTGATCGGCATCCAGGTGGGGCAGGATTCCCTCGACGCCGTGGTCCAGCCGCGCGGCTACCGGCTGCTGGCCGCAGTCAAGTCGGTGCCGCGGGCGGTGGCGGACCGGCTGGTCGACCACTTCGGCGGACTGCAGTCGCTGATGGCGGCCAATATCGACGACCTGATGGCGGTGGACGGCATCGGCGAACAGCGGGCCCGCGTGATACGCGAGGGCCTGTCCCGCATCGCCGAAACCAGCCTGCTGGACCGGTTCCTCTGATCCCTTCGGGCGTGCGCTATCGCAGTTCGAACACCGTCTTGTCGCTGGTCTTCTTGTCCAGCTTGGTGACCAGGACGTAGGTGCCCGGCTGCGGGTTGGCTTCCACCGGGGTGCAGCCCGGTGCGGTGCGGTTCCGTTCCCAAACGAAACGGGCCTGCTCGGCCTTGCCCGGTTCAAGGGTCATCATCAACGGCTCGGGGTCCACCTGGCAGTCCTTGGAGGAAAAGATCCGGTCTTCTCCGCTGGTGACCAGGAATTCCATGGCGTCGGTGCCGACGTTGACTTCGCACGGCCCCTTGCCCTCGTTGGCCACCTCCAGGATGAGGGTGGGGTTCTCCCCGCTGCCGTAGGCCGGGGCGTCCGTTTCCGCCCGGACGACGACGTCCTGGTCCTCGCAGCCTGCCGGGCCCGGCGATGCCGGGCTGGCGGACGCGGGACTGGAGGCCGCCGGTTCCGGCGCCTCCGCCGCTGCTTCGGGATCTCCCCGGCCCAGCAAACCGGCGACCCACCATCCGGCGGCCACGAGGGCGGCCAGCAGCAGCACGGCCAGGGCCAGCACCACCAGACGACGGCGGCGGTAAACGGCAGGGCTGGGCCGCCGGACGGGAGCCTGCCCGCGGGTGCCGGATGTGCCGTTGCCTGCCATGCCTTAAGGCTAAGGACAGCGGCGGCCCGTGCCGTCACCACCACGCCGGGCAGTACAGTATTGGTTGGTCACACCGTAGGAGTTCCATGCCCCGCCCCGCCGCCGCACCGGCACCGTCCATAGAACCGGCAGAAGCCGAACTGCTGCATTCGCGTATCCGGACCTGGTTCGCGGCCAGCGCGCGGGACCTGCCCTGGCGCCGCGCGGACTGTAGCCCCTGGGGCATCCTCGTCAGCGAATTCATGCTGCAGCAGACCCCCGTGGTCCGGGTGCTGCCTGTCTGGGAGCAGTGGATGCGGCGCTGGCCGCGCCCGGCCGACCTCGCCGCCGATCCGGCCGGGGAAGCGGTCCGGGCCTGGGGCAGGCTGGGGTATCCGCGCCGTGCACTGCGCCTGCATGCCGCAGCTGCCGCCATCGTGGACCGGCACGGTGGCCGCGTGCCGGATGACCATGCCAGCTTGCTGCAGCTCCCCGGCGTCGGAACCTACACCGCGGCCGCCGTCGCTTCCTTCGCGTTCGGGCTGCCGGAAACCGTGGTGGATACGAACATCCGCCGCGTGCACGCCCGGCTGGTCACCGGAGCCGCGCTGCCCGCGCCGTCGCTGACTGCCGCCGAAATGCGCACGGCGCACCAGCTGATGCCGGCCCAGGGCACCAAAGACTGGAATGCCGGCGTCATGGAACTCGGCGCGCTGATCTGCACGGCGAGGTCGCCGCAGTGCGATGCCTGCCCGGTGCTGGACCGCTGTGCCTGGGTCAGGGCCGGCCGGCCCGAGGCCCATTACGTGCCCAAAGGCCAGGCCTGGGCGGGCACCGACCGGCAGGTGCGCGGGGCCATGATGGCCGTGTTGCGCGAGGCCGAGTCCTCGGTTCCGCGCGAGGTCCTGCTCGGCAGCGTTGACCTGGCCGATCTGCCCGCGGCTTACCGGACGCCGCTCGCGGCACTGCGCGCACTGCCTGCCGGGGACGAACAACTGGGCCGCGCCCTGGACGGGCTGATCGCGGACGGTTTGGCCGTCGCATCAGGCGGGGGCGTCGGCCTGCCGGGGTAGGAAACCGGTTCCTGCAGCCGGCGGGTGGGAGCGCAGCCCGCGCTGCGGCCCGGCGGGTCCGCTAGTTGTCCCCGCCGCCGAAAGGCTCCTGCCGGCCCCCGACAATCCCGTCGGCCTGGCCGCCCGGTCCGTCTGGGCCGCCGCTCTGCTCCTGCTGGTCGCCGTCGGCATCACCGGCCTTGTCCTTGAGGCCGTCCAGCTTGTCTCCCTGCAGTTTGGCTGAGCCGTCCTGCTGCTCTGCCTTGCCGCCGCCGGGGACATCTTCCACACCCATGGTCATCCTTACCGTCGCGCCGGCGCGAGGGGCCGGCTGTTCCCTCCCCAACGCCTCCACCTTAGGGGCCCGGGCGGAACGTGTCGACGGACGGGCGATCAAAGCCTGCGGATCATCCGCGTGTTGCCCAAGGTATTGGGTTTGACCCGGGCCAGGTCGAGGAACTCCGCCACGCCTTCGTCCGTGGAACGCAGCAGCTCGGAATATACCTCGGGGTCCACCACCGACTGGTCGGCCATCACCTCGAACCCGTGCCGGGTGAAAAAGTCCACCTCGAAGGTCAGGCAGAACACGCGGCTGACGCCCAGGTCCTTGGCGGCGGCGATCAGCTCGTCGAGCAGGGCCCGGCCCACTCCCTTGCCCCGCCAGTGCGCGGCGGTGGCCAGCGTGCGCACCTCGGCGATGTCCTCCCACATGACGTGCACGGCCCCGCAGCCCACGATCTCGCCCGCCGGGGTCTCCGCGACCCGGAACTCCTGGATGCCTTCGAAGTATGCCACCGCCTCCTTCTCCAGCAGCACCCGCTTGTCGGCCAGCGGCTTGACCAGCCGGCGGATCTGGACGACGTCGGAGGTGCGGGCGGGGCGGATACTGAAGGCGTCGGTCACCCAGCCAGTCTAAAGCCCCAGTTCGGCCGGCAACTCCGTCTCCTGCTCCAGCACGTGGCGGGCGAGGAAGTTGCACACCACCGAATACCAGATCCGGGCATGTTGCGGTGAGAGCACCCAGTGGTTCTCGTCCGGGAAGTACAGGAACCGGTGCGGTGTCTTCCCGTCCGCTCCGGCGGCCAACTGCGAGCGCGACAACAGTTCGTACCAGAGCCGCAGCCCTTCCCCGATCGGCACCCTGTAGTCCTTGTCCCCGTGCACCACCAGCATGGGTGTGTTGATGTTCTGCACGTGCAGGTGCGGGGAGTTCTCCAGCGCCATCTCCGGCGTCATCTCCCGCTCCCAGTACGGGGAGACGTCCGTCGTCGGCCCGAACTGGTCCAGCGCCCAGAGGCTGGCGTGGGTCACGATGGCCCGGAACCTGTCGGTATGCCCGGCGATCCAGTTGGCCATGTAACCGCCGAAGGAACCGCCCATCGCGGCCGTCCGCGTCCCGTTGACGTCATCACGCTGCACGGCGGCGTCGGTGATGGCCATCAGGTCCTCATAGGGCGCCTGCCCCCACTGCCCCCAGCCCCGCCGGATGAAGTCGTCGCCGTAGCCGGTGGACAGGGCCGGGTCCGGCAGCAGGACCGCGTACCCCTGCGCCACCAGCAGCCAAGGGCACCAGCGCCAGCTCCACGCGTTCCACGAGCCGAGCGGGCCGCCATGCACCCACAGCACCAGCGGCGCCGGCTTTTGCGCGGACGCTTCAGCGGGCAGGGCCAGCCAGGCACGCACCGGGATGTTCGCGCCCCCGGCGGCCACCGTCGTCGTGATCTCTTCCAGCCTCCCGCCCAACTCCGGGCGGGGCGCGGGCGAGGGCAGGACCGTGGCCTCGCCGGAGGACAGGTCGATGCGCACCGGCTCGGGCGGAAACAGGTAGGAGCTGCGCAGCGCGTAGGCGAACTGCCCGTCCGGGCTGACCACGACGTCGGTGTAGGCCGCATCGTCGCGCGTCACCTGGCGCACGGCACCGGTGACGACGTCGATGCAGAACACCGGGGTGCGGCCGCCGTCGTCTGCGGTGACCAGCAGGCCCGAACCGTCGGGCAGCCAGGCTGCGGGGCTGGGCCAGCGGTCCCAGTCGGCTGCCAGCGGCCGCAACTCGCCGCCGGCCAGCGGGAGCAGGCCCAGGGTCACGGAAGGAATGGTCTGCGGCCCGGAGACGGTCTCGCAGACCACCACAACGGTGCGGTTGTCGGGGCTGACCGGGCCCGGCGCATAGTCGGTGTCCGGGCTCTCCAGCAGGATCCGCTGCACGCCGGTGGCCGTGTCCACGGCGGCCAGCACGCTGCGGGCGTCGCCCCGCGCCAGCGGCCGGCGGACGTTGACCACCAGGGTGGCGCCGTCCGGGCTCAGCTCCGCGGCGGTTTCCAGCAAGGCGTTGCCCGCCCAGCCGGTGATGTTGCGCAGCCGGCCTTGCGGCTCGTCGTCCACGGTTATGGTTCGGGCAGCCTCCTCCGCATTGTCCTCCAGTACGAAGTGCCGCTTCTGTCCCGGCCCCAGATCGTGGTCCCAGAAGCGCACCGGGTACCCGGAATGCAGGACCGCCGAGACCTTTTTGTCCTTCCGTGCGGCACGGCGGTCGGCGTCGTCCTCTTCGTCGACGGCCCCGCCCAACACCTGGGCGTCGACCACCACGGTGTCGGCCGCCCGCGCGCAGCGGACCGCCGCGATTCCGCCCGGGCGGGAGAGCACCATGCGGCCTTCGCCCCCGGCGGCCGGCAAGCGCCACAGGGCCGGAATCGGTTCCTTCTCCGGGTCCTCGGGGTCCGGGCGGGCGGACGTGAAGTACAGGTCGCCGTTGCGGGCAAAAGCCGCGCCGGACTCGCCCTTGGAGCTGCGCGTCATCCGGCGTGCCGGGCGTTGACCGGCCGGGTCGACCTCCCAGAGGGACGAGACGTAGTCGGTGCAGGCGGGGTTCAGCACGCTGACGCAGGTTACCAGGCGGCTGCCGTCCGGGCTGAGGGCCAGGGAGCCGAGCCGCGGCAACGCGATGAAGCGGTCCAGGTCGTGGAACGGGGTGGCGGCACCCTGCTGGAGGGGCAGCTCGGGCCGCATTTCGGAAGTGATTGCTTCAGAACGCATGGAGTAAGTAAACACTACTTGTGTGCCGGATCACAGGAGATGGCGGCAATACGCGGTTTTGCTACGCCGCCTCCGGCCCCGGGGTCAACGCCCTCCGGTTAAGCGGGAGAACCCCGGCCGAAGCCGGGGCTCTCCCTGCGCAGTACGGTGCAGGCTACTGGGACAGTGCCGGGGTGTCCGGGACTCCCTCGATTGCCTTGGGCGCCCCGGTGCTGCTGAAGACGAACGTCGCGGCGTCGTCTTCGCCCTCGACGTCCACGTGGATGGTCTCGCCCGGGTGGAACTCGCCGAAGAGGATCTTCTCGGAGAGCTGGTCCTCGATCTCCCGCTGGATGGTCCGGCGCAGGGGCCGGGCACCCATGGTGGGATCGTAGCCGCGGGTGGCCAGCAGCACCTTGGCCGCGTCGGTCAGGTCGATCTTGAGGTTCTTCTCGGCGAGCCGCTTCCGCAGGCGCTCGACGAACAGATCCACGATCTGGACGATTTCTTCCTCGCTCAGCTGCGGGAAGACCACGGTGTCGTCGACGCGGTTCAGGAACTCGGGCCGGAAGTGCTGCTTGAGCTCATCCTGGACCCGGGCGCGCATCCGCTCGTACCCGGTCTTGGTGTCCGTGCCGGACTGGAAACCGGTCATGACGCCCTTCGAGATGTCGCGGGTGCCAAGGTTGGTGGTCATGATGATCACCGTGTTCTTGAAGTCCACCACGCGTCCCTGGCTGTCCGTCAGGCGGCCGTCCTCGAGGATCTGCAGCAACGAGTTGAACAGGTCGGCGTGCGCCTTCTCCACCTCGTCGAATAGCACCACGGAGAACGGGCGGCGGCGGACCTTTTCGGTCAGCTGACCGCCTTCCTCGTAGCCCACGTAGCCCGGAGGGGCACCGAACAGCCGCGAGACCGTGTGCTTCTCCGAGTACTCGGACATGTCCAGGGTGATCAGCGCGTCTTCCTCGCCGAAGAGGAATTCCGCCAGGGCCTTGGCGAGCTCGGTCTTGCCGACGCCGGTGGGGCCGGCGAAGATGAACGAGCCGGAGGGACGGTTGGGGTCCTTCAAGCCGGCACGGGTACGGCGGATCGCCTGGGAGATGGCCTTGATCGCCTCGTCCTGGCCGATCACGCGCTTGTGCAGCTCGGCCTCCATGTGCATGAGGCGGCTGGATTCTTCCTCGGTCAGCTTGAACACGGGGATGCCGGTGGAGTTGGCCAGCACTTCTGCCACCAGATCCTCGTCCACCTCGGCGATCTCATCCAGGTCCCCGGACTTCCAGGCGCGTTCCTTTTCGGCCCGCTCGTCCTGCAGCCTGCCTTCCTGGTCCCGCAGCGTCGCGGCGCCCTCGAAGTCCTGGGCGTCGATGGCCGATTCCTTCTGCTTCTTCAGCTCGGCGATGCGCTCGTCGATGTCCTTGAGCTCCGGCGGTGCGGTCATCCGGCGGATGCGCAGCCGCGCCCCGGCCTCGTCGATCAGGTCGATTGCCTTGTCCGGCAGGAAGCGGTCGGAGATGTACCGGTGGGCCAGGTGCGCGGCGGCATCCAGGGCGCCGTCGGTGATGGACACGCGGTGGTGCGCCTCGTAGCGGTCCCGCAGTCCCTTGAGGATCAGCACGGCGTGCTCCACGGACGGCTCTTCCACCTGGATCGGCTGGAACCGGCGCTCCAGCGCGGCGTCCTTCTCGATGTGCTTGCGGTACTCGTCCAGGGTGGTGGCACCGATGGTCTGCAGTTCGCCACGCGCCAGCATCGGCTTCAGGATGGAGGCCGCGTCGATCGCGCCCTCGGCGGCACCCGCACCCACCAGGGTGTGGATCTCGTCGATGAACAGGATGATGTCGCCACGGGTCCGGATTTCCTTCAGGACCTTCTTCAGCCGCTCCTCGAAGTCACCGCGGTAGCGTGACCCGGCCACCAGGGACCCCAGGTCCAGCGTGTAGAGCTGCTTGTCCTTGATGGTCTCCGGCACGTCGCCGCGGACGATCGCCTGGGCAAGGCCCTCGACGACGGCGGTCTTGCCGACGCCGGGCTCACCGATCAACACCGGGTTGTTCTTGGTGCGGCGGGAGAGCACCTGCATGACGCGTTCCATCTCGTGCTCGCGCCCGATGACCGGGTCGAGCTTGGATTCACGCGCAGCCTGTGTGAGGTTCCGGCCGAACTGGTCCAGCACCACCGATCCTGCAGGAGTGCCTTCCTGCTGCTGGCCGGCGGTGACCGGCTCCTTGCCCTGGTAGCCGGAGAGCAGCTGGATGACCTGCTGGCGCACGCGGTTGAGGTCGGCGCCCAGCTTGACCAGCACCTGCGTGGCCACGCCTTCGCCTTCGCGGATCAGGCCCAGCAGGATGTGCTCGGTGCCGATGTAGTTGTGGCCGAGCTGCAGGGCCTCGCGCAGCGACAGCTCCAAAACCTTCTTGGCACGCGGCGTGAACGGAATGTGGCCGCTCGGAGCCTGCTGGCCCTGGCCGATGATCTCCTGGACCTGCTCACGAACGCCGTTCAGGGAGACGCCGAGGAACTCCAGTGCTTTGGCGGCAACGCCCTCACCCTCGTGGATCAATCCGAGGAGGATGTGTTCGGTGCCGATGTAGTTGTGGTTGAGCATGCGGGCTTCTTCTTGAGCCAGCACGACAACGCGACGGGCACGGTCGGTAAATCTCTCAAACATCTCGCACACTCCTAGCTACTGCGTACTTTGATGCTACGTGCCCGGATGGCTGTTGTGCGTTCTGTTCGCCCTAGGGGTAATGCCCCCCTGCAGGACGGCAAACGGGGCGGACAGTTGCCTGTCCGCCCCGCCGATCGATCTGCCCGTGATGGAACGGGCCGCCCGTTATCCCCCGTGGGCGGCCTTGTAGGCCTCGATGATTTCGGATTGCACACGTCCGCGGTCGCTAACGTTGTAACCGTTCTCCCGTGCCCACGCGCGGATCGCCGAGGCGTCCTGGTTGCGTGTGCCGCCGGCCGGCTTGGCGGCCTTGGAGCCCCGGGCAGGAATCTTCCGGCCGGAAGAAATGTACGGCTTGAGCGCGTCGCGAAGCGCCTCGGCATGCGATGAAGAAAGATCAATTTCGTAGCTGCTGGAATCCAGGCTGAACCGGACCGTTTCATCGGCCGAGCCACCATCCAGATCATCAACCAGAATGATTTTTACTTCTTGCGCCACAGAAGGCTCCTTTTGGGTGGGTGGATCTATATGTCCGGTATAATCCGAACCATACTTATTATGTCCTACACTCCATTTCATGGCAATACAGCCGGATTCGATCGTCCTGCAATCCCGCCATGGATCAGATCCGATTTGACCAGGTGGGAAATACCGGTATAGCGCGGGCGAATCTGATTAAAGGAAAAACCCCGGACAAATTGATGCTTGTCCGGGGCCTTCCCCTATTCCTCGCGGCCTTCGGCCGCGCGCCTTTCGGCCTCGCGTTCGGCCTCGGCCAGCGCTTCGCGTTCTTTCCGGTCGGCGTTGAATATGGCTTTCATCACGAAATAGAACAAAAGCCCGACACCCAGCGACGGCGCAAGTACCCACAGATATTCCATGCTCAGCCCAGCTCCGGCTTCAGCAGCGGGAACAGAATCGTTTCGCGGATTCCCGCCTGGGTGAAAAGCATCACCAATCGGTCGATGCCCAGTCCGATACCGCCCATCGGCGGCGCGCCGTATTCGAGGGCACGCAGGAAGTCTTCGTCCAGTTGCATCGCTTCCTCGTCTCCGGCCGCCGCCATTCGCGACTGCTCGGTCAGGCGTTCGCGCTGAATCACCGGATCAATCAGCTCGGAGAAAGCGGTGCCGCGTTCCATGCCCCCGATAATCAGGTCCCAGGCCTCAATCAACTCCGGATTGTCGCGGTGGTTGCGCGCGAGCGGCTGCGCTGCCGGCGGGTAGTCGTAAACGAAGGTCGGCTGCAGCAGCGTCGGTTCGACGATTTCACCGAACAGCTCGACGACCACCTTCTGGGTATCCCACTTCGGGTCGATCTTCACGCCGTGCTGTTCGGCAATGTCGCGCAGCTCTTCACCGCCCGTCTGCGGGGTGATTTCCCGGCCCACCGCTTCGGACAAACCGGGATAGACACCGAGCCAGCGCCATTCCCCATTGAGGTCAATAGTGCCCTGCGGGGTTTCAATGACGCGCGTGCCGATGGTGTCGGCCACATTCAGGATCATTTCCTTCATGCGCTCCCCCATGACGAACTGGTCGGCATACGCCTCGTAGCTTTCCAGCGTGGTGAATTCGGGGCTGTGGGTGGAGTCAACGCCTTCATTGCGGAAGATCCGGCCGATCTCAAAGACCCGGTCTATGCCGCCGACCACCGCGCGCTTGAGGTACAGCTCCGTGGCAATGCGCAAGGTCATGTCCTGGTCAAAGGCGTTTAGGTGTGTCTCGAAGGGACGGGCCGTCGCGCCTCCGTGCACCAGTTGCAGCATGGGGGTTTCCACTTCCACGTAGCCGTGGGAGTGCAGGGTTTCGCGGATGGAGCGAATGACGGCGGCGCGGGTGTAAACCATCTGGCGTGCTTCGTCGCGCACCATGAGGTCCACGTACCGCTGCCGCACGCGGGTCTCTTCACTCAGGCCGGCGTGCAGCACGGGCAGCGGACGCAACGCCTTGGAGGCCATCTGCCAGCTGTCGGCCATCACGGACAGCTCGCCGCGCTTGGAGCTGATGACTTCGCCGCGGATGAACACATGGTCGCCCAGGTCCACGAGGGCCTTCCAGTCCGCGAGCGCTTCCTCGCCGATGTTCGCCAGGCTCAACATTGCCTGCAGACGGACGCCGCTGCCTTCCTGCAGGGTCGCGAAGCAGAGTTTGCCGGTGTTGCGGATGAAGACCACGCGCCCGGACACTCCCACGACGTCGCCGGTGGTCTCGTCTGCCTCGAGGTGGCCGTACTTTTCGCGCACCTCGGCCAGCGTATGGGTCCGGTCCACGCCCACCGGGTACGCCTCGACGCCGCGCTCCAAGAGTTTGGCGCGCTTGGCCATGCGCACGTGCATCTGCTCGGAGGCGTCGGCAGCCTCGGCTGCGGGAAGTGGGGTGGGGGAATTATCGCGGGTCACGGTAGTTAAGGGTACCGGTACCGGGGCCGGGCCAGCCAAACGTCCCGGAGCTTCCATCCGCGGACGTCAGTAGCCGAGCTGCGCGTTGTCGATCAGCCGAACCGGGCCGACCTGCGCGGCGACCAGCACCAGGGCCTCGCCGGTGAACGGGGTCTCCCTGCAGTTGAAGGCCAGCGGCTCGAGCGTGCGGGGATCCACCACTTCCAGGTAGTCCAGCCGGACGGGCGGCACCGACTCGATCATGGCCAGCGCGCCGTCCACGTCCAAGGGTTCGTGCCGGTCGGCCTGTCCGCGGAGGTACGCCAGGCTGCGGGAAAGCACCAGCGCCGCTTCCCGCTCGGCGTCGTTGAGGAAACGGTTGCGGCTGGAGAGTGCCAGCCCGTCGTCGTCGCGCACCGTGGGCACACCCACAATGTCCACCGGGAAGTTCAGGTCGGCCACCATCCGCTTGACCAGCACAAGCTGCTGCGCATCCTTCTGGCCGAAGTAGGCGCGGTAGCCGGCCGCGCCGGCCGCCGCGGGCAGCCCGTAATGGAGCAGCTTGGCCACCACAGTGAGGGCGCCGTCGAAGTGGCCCGGCCGGGAGGCGCCCTCGAACTTCGCGCCCAGCGCACCGGCGTCGATCCTGACCAGCGGCTCGCCGTCCGGGTAGACCTCTTCGACTGCGGGGGCAAACACCACGTCCGCCCCGCACGTCGCCAGCAGGTCCAGGTCGGCTTCCAGGGTGCGGGGGTAGCGGTCCAGGTCCTGCTGCTCGCCGAATTGGAGCGGATTCACGAACACGGAAACCACGACGACGTCGCACGCCTGCCGCGCGGCCCGCACCAGCGCAGCGTGGCCTGCGTGCAGCGCTCCCATGGTCGGGACCAGCCCCAGCGAAGGCCGCCCGGCGGTCCCGACTGCCGCCAGCAGGCCGGCCGTGGCGTCCTTCAATTCGGCATGGGTTTTCACCAGGCGGGGGCGGGTCGTCACGCGTTCTCCTCCGGACGGGACTGGGCAAGGATGTCCAGGATTTCGGTTGCGCGGGCCTCTTTGAGCAGGCCGCGTTGCAGGGCACGCTGGGCCGTTGCCCGTGCCAGCTCCTCGTAGGCCAGCCGGATGTCGGTGCCGCCCGAATCCACCTCGCGGCGCAGCAGCGCCTCGTGGTGGCTGCGGACGGTGCCGGCGTCGCCGCGGGCCACCGGCCCGGTCAGGGCCGCTTCCCCGGAGGCCAGCGCGTTCTCCAGGGAGGCCCGCATCAGCCCGCTGAGCACCCGGTCCGGCTGCTCCACGCCGGCCTCGGCCAGCAGTTGCGCCGACTGGGCCGCGATGGTCACCAGATGGTTCGACGCGTGCGCCAGGGCGGCGTGATAGAGCGTGCGGTCCTTCTCGGCGATGACCACCGGTTCGCCGCCCATCTCCACGACCAGCGCCTGGGCGATCGGCAGCACCGTGGCCTCGGCCGTCACCCCGAAGCTGCAGTCATTGAGCCGGGCCAGGTCCAAGCTCATGCCCGTGAACGTCATGGCCGGGTGGATGGCCAGCGGGATGGCACCCTTGGCCCGGGCCGGCCCCAGCACGGCGGTGCCGTAGCGTCCGGAGGTATGCACCACGAGCTGGCCCGGCTGCCAGACCCCGGCCGCGGCCAGACCGTCCACCAGCTCCGGCAGGGCATCGTCCGGCACCGCCAGCAGCACCAGTTCGGCCCGTTCCACGATCTCGGGGATCTGCAGCACCGGGACGCCGGGCAGCAGGTTCTCCGCCCGCTCCCGGCTGTCCTCGGAAACCGCTGACACCCCGACGACGGCGTGCCCCACGCCGCGCAGCGCGGCACCGAGGACGGCGCCGACCTTGCCGGCACCGATCACGCCGATGCCCAACCGTCCGGGCCTACTCCTGCCGGCCATCGCGGCCCTCCTTGCTTCCTTGTGGTTCGTCCTGCTGCGCCGGCCCGCGGACGCCGCCCGCGGGCCCCTCGGCTGCCCCGGGGACGGGACCGGCCCCGGACTCCCGGGCTTCCAGCCAGCGTTCCGGGACGCTGCGGCGCCGGGCCGCGGCGGCCCGGACCGACTGCTCGTCGAAGAGCTGGCGGGCGGTGTCGGCGTCGACCTGGTAGATCACCGGCGTGACCGGTCCGGCGGTCGTATGCAGGCGCAGGTCCGCCACGCGCAGGCGGCGGGCCAGCGGGCCCTGGTGCAGCGCGATGGACTGGGTCCGCTCGTGCGGCACCACCGAGAGGCTGCGCCAGAGCCTGCCGCTGCGGGCCAGCAGGGCGGTCCCGGTGACGGCGAAGCCGTTGCGCCGCCAGGTCAGCCAGGACAGCCACCGCACCCGCCGCGGCGAGGTGACGAATCCGCCGTCGGAGGCGCCGGCGTCGTCCCTGTCCTTGCCCGCGATTCCGTCAAGGCCCGCCCCGAAGACGGTGAACGGGTCCTCGGTGCCCGGGTCCGGGAGCACCAGCGCAAGCATCTGCATCACTTCCTGCTGCGTGCCCACCGGCAGCAACGTGGTGCGGGCGCCCGCGTTTTCCGCGCTGAGGCCGTAGCCGGCCACGTTCACGCGCATCCGGTACCAGCCCTTGAGGCGCCACAGCGGCGACTGCATGATCTCCACGGCCTGCACCCGGCCGGGCGGGACGGTCTGCGCCCGGGTCTCCAGCAGGCCGTAGCGGAGCCGGATGCCGTCCGGGGAGATGGCGGCGCGGAAGTTGTAGCCGGTGCTGAACGTGGACCAGTAGCCGGCCACCACGCCGAACGCCGCGGGGACCAGAAAGGCCGGGCCGAACGCGGCACCGAACACAAAGGTCGAGAGCCCGGCCGCGATCAGCATGATGAGCAGGAACAGCGTGGTTCCGGACAGCAGCGCCGCGCCGAGTATACGTCCGCCCGGGATGGCCAGGATCTGCTGTTCGGGGGCTTCGGCCACCGCTTCCTGGGGGTGCGCGGGATCGCCGCGCAGGCCGGCCGCCCGGGCCAGGATGGTGGCGCGCAGCTGCTGCGCCGACGCCAGCGGCAGGTAGGCGAGCCGCACGGCCGATTCTCCGGCGTCGGCCACTTCGAATTTAAGTTCGGCCAGGCCGAAGATCCGTGCCAGCAGCGGCTGGATGACGTCGATCGCCTGCACCCGGTCCAGCCGCGCCTGGCGGTGCTGGCGGAACAGGACGCCGGAGTTCACCCGGACATGGTCGTCGGTGACCTGGTACCGGGTGAACCACCAGGAGAGGAAGAATCCGCCCACCAGCAGCACCGCGACCACGACCATGACCAGCACGGTCCAGACGGCGCGGCCGCCGCTCAGTCCCCAGAACTCGTCGCCCCGGAACATGGCCTCGAACCAGTCCCGGCCGAAGAAGTAGGCGATCGCCGCCAGCGCAATCCAGCCGCGGACCAGCGGCGAAACGGGGTGAACCCGGTGCCAGGTGCCGGTGGCGTCCGGTGCCAGGGGCACCCCTTGGGAGGCCGGCACTACTTCGCCGGGCGCATCCGGCCCCTGCCCGGGCAGCGGGGCCTGCCCGTTGCTGCCGGGTACGGTCATAGCCCGGCCAGCCTTGCCTGCCCGCGGTCGGAGAGTTGTTCGCGCAGCCGGGCTCCTTCTGCCGCCGGCACCCCCGGAATGCCGGCGTTGGTCTGCGGGCTGGCGGTGTGCAGCTTCACCGAGCACAGGCCGAAGGCCCGCTCCAGCGGCCCCACGCCAACATCCACGTACTGCATCCGGCCGTAGGGGACCACCATGACGCGCTGGAAAAACAGTCCGCGCCGGATCAAAAGGTCCTCGTCGCGTTCGGCATACCCGATGGCCCTGACTTGGCGCGGGATCAAGAGCCCGGCCCAGACGCAGAGCGCGAGCGTGCCCAGGCTCAGCAGCCAGCCGAGCCACGCCGGGAAGCCGGGCCAGAGGCCGGTCAGCGCCAGGACGAGCGGGGTGGACAGCAGGGCGACGGCGACGACCGTGAAAATGGCCCAGCTGACCAGTCGTACGGTGACGTACTTGGGCGAGACCCGGATCCAGCTGATGCCGGCCGGATCGATCGCTTCGCTAGGCATACTCCCCCTCGCCTTGGGCCTCGGTACCGTTGTCCTGGGCCGCTTCGGTGTCCTCGGGCGGAAGTTTGCAGAAACGCTCCACCACCAGCCCGATCACCACCATGACCAGGCCACCGCCCATCATAGCCAGCACGGCCGGCAGCGCCCCGAGGCCGGGCCGGTACAGCAGCAGCATGAGCTGGTCCACCATGATGCCGCTGTGCCAGCCGAAGATCAGCGACCCGGCATAGGCGCAGGCCTGCGCCAGCACGAGGGTGCGGGCCGCGAGTACCGGATTCAGCTCCTTGTCCCGGTTGCCGTTGCGCCAGCGGCGCACTTTGAGGCCGAGCACCAGGGTGAAGACGGCGATGGCGGCCATGGTCGCCAGCGAGGAGAGGTGCAGGACGGGCACCGGCAGCCCGCCGCGCCCGGCGAGCAGGTTGCCCAGCCAGCCCAGCACGGCCGTGACGACGGCGATGGTCGCCAGCCAGCGGTATCTGATGGTCCTCACGAAGCCCCCACCCCGCCGGACACTATTGACCGGCTTCGAACGGCTCGGATTCGTAGGGTTCCACGCCGTCCAGGTCGCCGGCCGCCTTGGCCAGTTCGCCGACCGGGACGCCGTTGAGCGTGGCGTTCGAGTCCATCCAGGCCCAGGGCGCCAGCACGAAGGCGCGTTCGTGCGCGCGCGGGTGCGGGATGACCAGGTCCTCGTCGTTGAGCACCAGGTCGCCGTAGGTGATGATGTCCACATCCAGCGTCCGCGGCCCCCACCGCACTTCGCGGGTGCGGTGGTGCTTGTTTTCCACGGCCTGGCAATGGGCCAGCAACTGGTGCGGGTCCAGGTCGGTCTCCACCTCAAGCACCATGTTCAGGTAGTCCGGCTGGTCCTCGGGACCGCCCACCGGCTTCGTCTGCACCACGGCCGAGACTTCGCGCAGCCGCACGTGGGGGGTGTCCACCAGGTCCGCCACCGCGTGCGAGAGGGTGTCGCTGCGTGCGCCGAGGTTGCTGCCCAGCGCCAGGACCGCGCGGACGCTCATGGCTGCTCCCGGTAGATGCTGACCGTGACATCGGAAAACTCCACCTGGATGGGTGCCTGCGGCTTGTGCACCGTGACCTCGACCGCCTCCACGGCGAACGTGCGCAGCACATGGTCGGCTATCCGTTCGGCCAGTGTTTCGATCAGCTGCAGGGGCTCGCCGGCGATGATCGCGTCCACCTGGTCGGCGAGCTCGGCGTAGTTTGCGGTCTTCGCCAGGTCGTCGTCGACCGCGGCGGCCCGAATGTCGGTGTGGAGGGTGACGTCGACGACGAACGGCTGGCCGTCGCGGCGCTCATGCTCCAGCACGCCGTGATAGCCCGTGGCCTTGATGCCGGAAACCCTGATGAGGTCCGGCCGTGCCGGAGATGCTGGCGTCACGTCCCGGCCTACTTGGTCCAGGCGGCGGCGACTTTGACCGCGTCCAGCGAGGCGCCGGCGTCGTGCACGCGCACGCCCCAGGCGCCGTTGGCGGCGGCCAGCGCGGAGACCGCCAGCGTGGCCTCGTCGCGTTCCTTGGGTGCGGCGGCCTTGCCGGCGGTGGTCAGCAGGGAACCGAGGAACCGCTTGCGGGATGCGCCGACCAGCACCTTGTGGCCCAGTTGCGCGATCCGGTCCGTGGCGCGCAGCAGCTCCCAGTTGTGTTCGGCGTTCTTGGAGAAGCCCAGTCCCGGATCCAGGATGATCTGCTCCGGCGCCACGCCGGCGGCGACGAACTTGTCCCGCAATTCGGTCAGCTCCGCGAGGACCTCGGCCACCACGTCCTGGTAGTCCGCCTTGGGGTCGACCTCGCGGGCGTCCCCGCGCCGGTGCATCAGGATGTAGGGGACCTGGCGCTCGGCCACCAGGGCGGGCATGTGCGGGTCGTGGGTCATGCCAGAGACGTCGTTGACGATGGCTGCCCCGGCGTCCAGCGCCTTGGCCGCCGTGTCCACGTGCATGGTGTCCACGCTGATCAGGGCGCCGGCCTTGACCAGTGCCTCGATGACGGGGAGGATGCGCTTCTGCTCTTCCTCGGGGGTGATCGAGTCGGCGTTGGGGCGGGTGGATTCACCCCCGACGTCGATGATGTCGGCGCCGCCGTACAGCAGCTTCAGCCCGTAGGCGATCGCCGCTTCCTTGTTGGCGTGGTCGCCGCCGTCGCTGAACGAGTCCGGGGTGACGTTCAGGATGGCCATGACGACGGCACGGTCGGTGGGCAGGTCCGCGAACTTCTTCGGCGCACGCGCCTTGCGCAGCACGGGCAGCGGCGACGTGGCGGGCCCGGTTCCGGGGACTGCGGCGAGTGAATCCATCTATCTGTACCGTCTCTTCTCTTCGCTATCGTCCGATAATCAGGCTCATGGCCTCGGCTCGGGTGGCCTGCTCGCGCAATTGGCCGCGCACGGCCGAGGTGACTGTCTTCGCCCCCGGCTTGCGGACCCCGCGCATGGACATGCACATGTGTTCGCATTCGACGACGACGATCGCGCCCTTGGGCTCCAGGTACTTGACCATGGCCTCGACGATCTGCGTGGTGAGGCGTTCCTGCACCTGCGGGCGCCGGGCGTAGATTTCCACCAGGCGGGCGAGCTTGCTCAACCCGGTCACTTTACCGTCATGGGACGGAATGTAGCCAATGTGGGCGGTGCCGTGGAACGGGACCAGATGGTGCTCGCAGGTCGAATAGAACGGGATGTCCTTGACCAGCACCATTTCCTCATGGTTGATGTCGAACGTGGTGCCGAGAATGTCCGCCGGGTCCTGATGCAGGCCGGCAAACACCTCCGCGTACGAACGGGCGACCCGCTGCGGGGTTTCCCGCAGGCCTTCGCGGTCAGGATCTTCGCCGACGGCGATGAGGATTTCGCGCACCGCCTTCTCGATCCTGGGCAGGTCGATCAGCGGGTCGAACTCCAGCTCGGCGACAACGTCATCGTATTCGGTCACGTCTGTGATCCTAGCTGCTGGCGCCGGGTACGCCGCTTCGGCCGTCATCCCCGGGAAGGTCTCCGCCGGCCGGATTCGGGTCCACGATCACGGCCCCGTGGCTTCCTTCCTGCTGCTGGCCGTTGGCGGCCGCTTCCCGCTCCCGGCGGGAGACCACCGGCGGGATGTTGTGTACCGGCCGGGTTTCCTTGGACAGCCACACGTCCCGCAGCTCGCGGCGGCGCAGGTCGTGGAAGATCTCGGCGATCTCACGCTGGTTCAGCGTCTCGCGTTCCAACAGCGCCAGGGCCAGCCGGTCCAGCACGTCGCGGTTCTCGGTCAGGATCGCGTAGGCCTCGTCGTGGGCGTCGTCGATGAGCCGGCGCACTTCCTCGTCCACCACGAAGGCGACGTGGTCGGAGTAGTTGCGTTCGTGCGACATGTCGCGGCCCAGGAACGGCTCGCCGCCGCCCTGGCCCAGCTTCACGGCACCCACGCGTTCGCTCATGCCGTACTGGGTGACCATCTGGCGGGCGGTGCTGGTGGCCTTCTCGATGTCGTTGGACGCGCCGGTGGACGGATCGTGGAAGACGATCTCTTCGGCCACCCGGCCGCCCATGGCGTAGGCGAGCTGGTCCAGCAGTTCGTTGCGGGTCACGGAGTACTTGTCGTCCTCCGGCACCACCATGGTGTAGCCCAGGGCGCGGCCGCGGGGCAGGATTGTGACCTTGGTGACCGGCGCGGAGTAACGCAGCGCGGCCGCGACCAGGGCGTGTCCGCCTTCGTGGTAGGCGGTGATCTTGCGCTCGTGTTCCTTCATGACGCGGGAGCGCTTTTGCGGCCCGGCCATCACGCGGTCGATGGCTTCGTCCAGCGCCCGGTCGTCGATCAGCTGGGCGTTGGACCGGGCGGTCAGCAGGGCGGCTTCGTTGAGCACGTTGGCCAGGTCGGCACCGGTGAATCCGGGCGCACGCTTGGCCAGGGAACGCAGGTCCACGCCCGGGGCCATGGGCTTGCCGGCGGCGTGCACCTGCAGAATCTGGTGGCGGCCTTCCAGGTCGGGGGCCTCGACGGCGATCTGCCGGTCGAACCGGCCCGGGCGCAGCAACGCCGGGTCCAGCACGTCGGGACGGTTGGTGGCGGCGATCAGGATGACGTTGGTCTTGACGTCGAAGCCGTCCATCTCGACCAGCAGCTGGTTCAGCGTCTGTTCGCGCTCGTCGTTGCCGCCGCCCACGCCGGCACCGCGGTGCCGGCCGACCGCGTCGATTTCGTCCACGAAGATGATGGCCGGCGAATTGGTCTTGGCCTGTTCGAACAGGTCCCGGACGCGGGAGGCGCCAACGCCGACGAACATTTCGACGAAGTCGGAGCCGGAGATCGAGAAGAAGGGGACGCCGGCTTCGCCGGCCACGGCGCGGGCCAACAGGGTCTTGCCGGTACCGGGCGGGCCGTAGAGCAGCACGCCCTTGGGGATCTTCGCCCCGACGGCCTGGAATTTGGCCGGTTCGGAGAGGAACTCCTTGATTTCGTGCAGTTCCTCCACGGCCTCGTCCACGCCCGCGACGTCGGCGAAGGTCACCTGCGGCATGTCCTTGGTGATCATCTTCGCCTTGGACTTGCCGAACTGCATGACCTTGGAACCGCCGCCCTGCATGCGCGAGAGCAGGAACCAGAAGATCAGGCCGATGATCAGGATGGGCAGGATCAGGCTGATGAAGCTCATGAACCAGTTGTTTTCCACCGGCTGGTCGGTGAAGGTGTCCACGTCCGAGGCGTTGATCGCGTCCACGATGTCCGGACCGCGGTCGCGGCTGTAGAAGAAGGTGATCGACTTGCCCTTGTTGGCGTCGTCGATGACCAGGTCTTCGCGCAACGTCAGGTCGACGCTCTGGGCGCCGTCGTTCATCCGGGCCTGTTCCGCCTTGTTGTCCTGCAGCAGTTCAAGTCCCACACTGGTGTCGACCCGTGAAGACTGCGGACCGGCCAAATTGGGCACGGCGATCAGGAGGATGACCAGGACCAGGACAATCCAGATGATCGGTCCCTTGAAAAGGTTCTTCAATTTCATGCGACTTGGGGGCTTGCGCCCGTCCCTCCTGCTTGTCCGCGCGTGATGGCAGCCCTTCGGCTACTACAGCTATACACTGTCCGTCTTCCTTCACGCTCAAGGGAGGGCATTAGTTCCCTCTGGGCGTAGCCTAGCCTGCGGCGGACGGTGCGGCGGTTATTCGTAGATGTGCGGTGCCAGGGTGCCGATGAAGTCCAGGTTGCGATAGCGCTCGGCGTAGTCCAGCCCGTAGCCCACCACGAATTCGTTCGGGATCTCGTAGCCGACGTACTTGACGTCGATTTCCACCTTGGCGGCGTCGGGCTTGCGCAGCAGGGTGCAGATTTCCACGCTGGCCGGGCCGCGCGAAATCAGGTTGGTCTTCAGCCAGGACAGGGTGAGGCCGGAGTCGATGATGTCCTCCACGATGAGCACGTGCTTGCCCATCAAGTCCGTCTCGAGGTCCTTCAGGATCCGCACGACGCCGGAGGACTGGGTGCCGGAGCCGTAGGAGGATACGGCCATCCAGTCCATCTTGACGTGGCTGTGCAGTGCCCGGGCCAGGTCCGCCATGACCATCACCGCGCCCTTGAGGACGCCGACGATCAACAGGTCGCGCCCTTCATAGTCCCTGTCGATTTCGGCAGCCAGCTCGGCGACGCGCTGCTGGATCTGCTCCTTGGTGTAGAGGACGTGCTTGAGGTCTGCCTGGACGTCGTTGGAATCCACCACATGCTCCCGGGTCTAGCGGTCTGTCTGGCCGGGGCTGCGGCCAGTTGTTCTCAACACAAGATTGCCATAGCCGGTGCCATCTTGGTGAACCGCGTTGGCAGCAGTCCGGCGGTAGACACTGACGAATCCGGCCAGCTGCACCGGGCCGGCCGAGCCTTGGCGGCGCAGCAGCGATTCGGCCGCCTGCAGCCGTTCGTAGCTGGGGTTTTCGCCGCCCAGTTCGGCGGCGGCCAGGGCGAGCACGCGGTGCTTCATGGCGGCCGGGAGTTGTTCCATGCCTCCCCGTGGCAGCTCCAGCCCGTCCGGTGTGACCACCCGCAGCCGGCGGTATTCCTCGGCCGCCTGTGCCTGCAGGTAGTCGGCGTCGGCGGCCAGAATCTGTGCCGACCGCCACAGCGCCTGGGCGACGCCGGGACCCATCTCGTCCTCCAGGAACGGCATCACCCGCATCCGGATGCGGGAGCGCATGTACTGCGGATCACTGTTGGCGGGGTCGTGCCAGGGCTGCAGCCCGGCAACCGCGCACACCTCCTCGGTGTCTTGCCGGCGCAGCGACAGGAACGGGCGCAGATACCGGCCCCGCTTCACCGGCATGCCGGCCAACGACCGCGTGCCCGAGCCGCGGCCCAGGCCCAGCAGTACCTGCTCGGCCTGGTCGTCCAGGGTGTGCCCCAGCAGCACCGCCGCGGCCCCGAGTTCCGCCGCGGCGGCATCCAGCGCCGCGTAGCGTGCCGTCCTGGCGGCCGCCTCCGGCCCCATGCCGGCCAATTCCACGGCCACCCGGCGGACCTGGACCGGGGCCAGCCCCAGCGTTTCGAGCTGCAGCCGGGCACCCTCGGCCACCGCCGCGCTGCCCTGTTGCAGGCCATGGTCGACGACGACGGCCCCCACCCGATAGGGACGGACACCGTTGCGGGCCGGCCGGTTGAAGAATTCCGCCGCGACGGCCAGGGCCAGCGAATCCGGTCCCCCGCTGCAGGCCACCAGCAACAGCTGCGGTTCGGCGCCCCCGGCGGTCGCTGCCGGCGGACCGAACTGTTCCAGCGCCTGGCGCAGCTGGTGCCGGGCGTCTGCCACCCGCGGATGCAACCGGGGCTTGCGCCGGTCCGCTGCAACACCGCTCATGCGCGGCTGAGGTCCATCCGGCTGACCCACAGGTCGGGGTGGTGGATCTCCTCTTCCGTGGGCAGGTTTTCGGGACGCTCCCACACCTGGTTAAAACCCTCCATGCCGATCTGCCGGGTCACCGCACGGACGAACTTGGCGCCGTCGGAGTACTGCCGGGCCTTGGCATCGAGGCCCATGAGTTTGCGGATCCAGTTTTCCAGCGCGCCGCGGCTCTTGCCGCGCGCGTTGAAACGTTGGCGGATGGTCTTGACCGTCGGGACCAGCGAGGAATCGACCGCGTCCATCACCACGTTGGCGTGGCCCTCCAGCAGGCTCATCACGGCGGTCAGGTGTGAGAAGACGGCCTTCTCTTCCGGCCCCTGGATCAGATCGAGGAGGGAACCCTTCAGCGCGGAACCCGGCCCTCCGCCGTCGTCCTTTCCGCTGTCCCTGGCCGCGGCGACGGCCGCCTTGACCGTCTGCTGCAGCCGCTCGCCGAGGGTGTCCGCCTTTTCCACCAGCGAGGACGACAGCCCGCCGATCTGCTCCATCATGTGGTCGCGCAGCCAGGGGGCCGCGGCAAACTGCACCCGGTGGGTCTGCTCGTGCAGGCACACCCAGAGGCGGAAGTCGGCGGGCACCACATTCAGTTCCCGCTCCACGGTCACGATGTTCGGCGCCACCAGCATCAGCCGCCCGGCGGCCGGGCCCCCGGGCAACAGGGAGCAGAAGGGGTCGTACTGGCCCAGCACCTTGCTGGAGAGGAAGGAGAGGATGGCGCCCATCTGGGTGCCGGTGAGCACGCTGCCCACGGCCGTGGTGGCGTTCTTGAGCTGATCCGGGCGCTTTTCGGCGAGCGCGGCGATAGCCGGGGCCAGCATGACCTCGAAACTGCGGGCGTTTGCCCTGGACCAAGCGGCGCGGTCCACGATCAGCACATCGGAGTCGCGCAGGTCGCGGGCGGCCTCCAACCCGGTGATGCGGTGCACGTGGTCCACCGACTCTTCCGCCAGCCGGCGCATCTCGGCCACGGCGGCGCGCATTTCCGCGGCCTTCATCCGGGGGCCGGCGGGGGTCAGCGTGGCTGCCGTGGACGCGGCCAGTTCCCAGTTGACCAACCGCGGGGCGGGGCCTGGGGTGGCGCCGGATTCACTGGGGGTCGGTGCGCTACTGTCCATGCGTCCCATCAGATCACATCAGCGGCGAGCCGGTCACTACCGGCGGGCATCGATTGAAGCGGCTCGGCGGCCGGGGCTCAGCAGCCAAGGTCGGCGGAAGAGTAGCCGGCGGCCGGGGCTCAGCAGCCAAGGTCGGCGGAAGAGTAGCCGGCGGCCGCGGCTTCCGGGCCTGGCTCAGCGGCAGCCGCAGCCGGCCAGCACGGTCGCCGCCCGGTCGGCGGCCACGCGCGCGGCGTCGGTCGAGCCTTTCAGGCCGTTGGCCACGAAGGCGAACACCAGCAGGCGTCCGTCGGCGCTGGCCACATAGCCGCTGAGCGACGTCACGGTGTTCAAGGTGCCGGTCTTGGCCCGGACCAGCCCGGCGCCGGCGGGGTTGTTTTCCAGGTAGCGCCCGGACAGGGTGCCGGTCAGGCCGGCGACCGGCAGGGAGCCGATCCCGGCCCGCAGGTCCGCGTCCTCGGAGGAGGCCATCAGCCTGACCGCCGCGGCCAGCTGGGCAGGACTGACCCGGTTCTCCATCGACAGGCCGCTGGCATCGGCCAGCACCATGCCCTCCACGGGAATGCCCGCCAGGCCCGCCGCCTCGCGGATGGCTTCGGTGCCGCCCGCGAAGGAGCCGGGCTTGCCCGCCGCCACGGCCGTGTTGCGCGCGAGGACCTCCGCCACATAGTTGTCCGAATGCTGCATCATGTAGGCCACCTGATCGGCCACCCGCGCGGAATCCGCCTCGGCCAACACGTCCGCGTCAGCCGGTGCCGCTTCCCGTGCCACCGCGGCCTTCACCGTGAGTCCCTGCCCGGCCACGGCTTCGGCCAGCGCGTCGCGGAACGCCGCCCCGGCCAGCGCGGCGGCGTCGGCCACCAGGTCGCCGCCGCCGTCGGCCTGTTCCCGCCCGGCGTACAGGGCGAGCGGGTACACGGCGGAAATTTCGCCGTTCTTCACGTCGCCCGGGTCCCAAGCGGCGCTGATGACGGCCCCGGAGTAGAGGGAATCGTCCACCGCCACCGAGAGTTCACCGGTGTACCCGTCGGCGGCCAGCTGCCCGGCCGCTTCTGCTGCCAGCGTTGCCAGCCCGGCTTCGCCCCAGACCGCGCCGGGCTTGGATTCCCCGGCACCCAGCAAGGCATCCCCGCCGCCGACCAGATAGACCACGCCCGGCTTGCCGCCGCGCTTGACCGAGGTAGTGAACCGGTGGCCGGCACCGATGGTGTCCAGGGCGGCGACGGCGGTCAGCAGCTTCAGGTTGGATGCCGGCACCAGCGGCTCGCCGGCTGCCTCGTCGTACAGCACGTCGCCGCTGGCCGCGTCGGTGACGATCCCCGTGAAGCCGCCGGCGCCGTCGAACGCCAAGGCCCGGTCCAGGGCCGCATCCAGCACGGCCGGATCCGGCACCGGCGCCTCGCCGGCCGGCTTGAGCGGCTGCGGCTCCGCCAGCTCGGTGGGCGGCAATTGCGCCGCAGGGGTGCTGATAACCGGCTCCGGCTCCGGCCAATCGATGGCCTGGCCGAGGTTTAGGGCGGCGGGCACGGCCAGCACGGCGAAGACGACTGCCAGCAGCCCGGAGGTGAGCACGCGGAAGCCACGCCCCATGCTGCCCCTCCTGAGGATCTTGAAGTGTTGGGAACGCCCCGCGCCAACCCCGATGCCGGTACGGAAGGGCAAGACCTATATCGTTAAGCGTAGTCCGGCGCCGGGCCACGGCCGTGCATCGGCGGCGCCGAAGCCAATTTTCCGAACGTCTCCAAGGAGCGAAGCCATGCAGCATGACGTCACCATCGAGATCCCCAAGGGTTCGCGCGTCAAGTACGAAATCGACCATGAGACCCACCGCCTCCGCCTGGACCGGGTGCTGTTCACGTCCATGCAGTACCCCACCCACTACGGCTTCTTCGAGGACACGCTGGGCGAGGACGGCGATCCGCTGGACGCGATGGTCATGCTGCAGGACTACGACCTGCTGCCCGGTGTCGTGGTCGAATCCCGCCCCATCGCCGTCTTCAACATGACCGACGACGGCGGCGGCGACGCCAAGGTGCTGTGCGTTCCGGCCGACAAGCGCTTCGACCACATCCAGGAGCTGTCCGACGTGCCGGAGTTCCTCGTCAAGGAAATCGAGCACTTCTTCACCCGCTACAAGGACCTGGAGCCGGGCAAGTGGGTCAAGGCCGAGGGCTGGGCCGACCGCGCCGCCGCCGAGGCCGAACTGGAAGCCTCCATCCGGCGCTTCGCCGCCCAGGGCTAAGGCCAACCGGCGACGAACGGCCGAGCAGCCACGCCCGGCCTGAACCGAGCCTTGCCGCTCGAAACCGGCAGGAACAGCGACGGCGGTCCGGACCCTTCAGGTCCGGGCCGCTTTTGCCTTCCCCGGGGGCGACCGGCGGCAGGACACACCAGCCAACCGGAATCGGTTGTTCCTGCCCGGACGGGCGCAATACTGGTGCCATGTACGTGCTCACGATCAACCAGCGCGATTCCCGCGAGGCGGGCGACCAGGTGCCCGCCCTGATCAAGGCGCTGCGCCACCTGACCGCGGCGATCCCCTTTCAGCGGTCTGTCGGCGACGAAGCGATCGGCGCGGTCGAGAAGCCGTCCACGGCCATCGACGCCGCCCTGATCGCGCTGCGCGCCAGGCGCTGGCATGTGGGAATCGGCGTGGGCGAACTGCGGCCGCCGCTTCCGGAGGACATCAAGGACGCCGAAGGGTACGGCCTGGTCTACGCACGGCGCGCGGTGAACCGGGCCCGGAAAACCGGTGACCGCGTTCCGCTGGCCGTGTCCGGGCCCGATGCTGAGGTCGCCGCCGAAGCAGAAGCCGTGCTGCGGCTCATCGGCCAAATCGTCGCCACCCGCACCGACGCGGAGTGGAAGGTGCTGGACCTGATGACGCCGGGAGCGCGCGGCCAGCAAAAGTACGTTGCCGAAGAACTGGGCATCACCAGCCAGGCCGTGAGCAAGGCGGTGGTCCGCTCGCACTGGGTGGAGGAGTGGGCCTGCCGTCCGGCCGCCGCCCGGCTGCTGGACCTTGTCCACGGGCCCGCCTCCCCGGCCGCCGTCGCCCCGCCGCGCTGACGGCCCCGGAAGCTACGGCAATACCGGCGGGCGGCGTCTAGACTCCGAGGGAGACGGCGCCCGCCTCCGCCCGCGGGTCAACGACACAAGGAGTGTTCAATATGGTTCCGGAGATCAACATTTGGGCGGTCATCGTGGCCACCCTTTCGACCCTGATCGTCGGATCTGTCTGGTACACGCCGAAGGTCTTCGGCAACTACTGGATGAGGGTCGCCAACGTCAGCCCCGGCGACGGCAAAAGCGCCGTACGCCCGATCATCATCACGGTGATCGTCAGCCTGATCAGCGCGTGGGTGCTGGCGGGTTCGGCGGCCATCGCGCAGGATTTCTACGGCGGCAACTTCCTGTGGAACACGGTGCTGACCGCCATCATCCTCTGGGCCGGCTTCACCGCCGCCCGCTTCGCCACGCACGATGCCTTCGAGGGCCGGCCGGTCGGACTGACCGTCCTGAACATCGTGCACGAACTCGTGACGTTCCTGGTCATGGCACTGGTCATCGGCCTCTTCGGGATCAGCGGAGCCTGAGAACCGCAGCCCCCACTATCGAGGCAGCCGGCGGCAACAGGTGTGCCCGGGATTCACCCGGGCACCTCCTCCGGGTGGATCAGCCGGGCACGCCTCAGTCCAGCAGGCTGCGCAGCACGACTGCTGCCCCGTCTTCCTCGACGGTTCCCGTGACCTCGTGGGCGACGGCCAGGACCTCCTCGGGCGCCTGTCCCATCGCGACGCCGCGGGCGGCCCAGTCCAGCATTTCGATGTCGTTGCGGCCATCGCCCATGGCGACGGTATGCGACGGCTCGACGTCCAGCTTCCGGCGCAGGGATTCCAGCGCGCTGGCTTTGGTCACGCCGTTGGCCGCGATGTCCAGCCACGCGGTCCAGCCCACCGAGTACGTCACGCCCTTGAGCCCCGCCGTGTCGATGGCTTCCTTGAACTCCTCGGGAGTGTTTTCGGCGCTGGAGACCACCACGCGCACGGCCGTGGACTCCAGCAGCGCCTCGAAGTCGACGCCCCTGGCCTCGATGCCGAAGCTGGCGTCCTGGAAGCGCTCCGTGGCCAGGAAATTGCCCTCTTCGTCCTCGAGCGCAAACTTGGCGGTGGGCAGCTTGGACCGCATCACCCGCAGGGCCGGTCCGGGGTTGAACGTCACCCGGTCGATCACCTCGTAGCCGTCCTCCAGCGACGTGTCGATCCGAAGGGTGACACCGCCGTTGGAGCAGACGGCGTACCCCTTGGTGACGCCGATCAGTTGGATGATCGGCAGCGTTGCGTTCAGGGACCGTCCGGTGGAGACGACCACCTCGTGGCCGGCGTCGACGACGGCGCGCGCTGCTTCGCGCACGGGATCGCTCATGTGGCCGTCGTGGTTGACCAGGGTGCCGTCCACATCCAGCGCGACCAGTTTGCGGGACCCGTTCTCCACGAAGTTGTGGCGCCGGGCTGCGTTTTTATTGTTTGTCATATCTTTCGTAGCAATCCGCTGGTCGTCGATGCCAGCGTTAGCCTTGTCAGCTGTAGTTGTCATGTCCCTAGTCAAGCATGGGGGGCAGACACCCGGGTAGGAAATTTTCTACGGGCGAATGAAGTGCCGGTGAACGCGGCCCCGCCGCGACGGCACCTGAGGTGCCGGCGGCGGGGCGGAACCGCGCGCTAGGAGAGCACCGGAAGGACGTCCATGCCGCCCAGGTAGGGCCGCAGCGCGGCCGGCACGTTCACGGAGCCGTCGGCGTTCTGGTGGTGCTCGAGGATGGCGACGATCCAGCGCGTGGTGGCAAGGGTCCCGTTCAGGGTGGCCACCGCCCTCGTGCCCTTCTTTTCGCCGTCCGCCGAAGCCTGGCGTTCGCGGATGTTCAACCGGCGGGCCTGGAAGGTCGTGCAGTTGGAGGTGGACGTCAGCTCCCGGTAGGCCTCCTGGGTGGGCACCCAGGCTTCGCAGTCGAACTTGCGGGCCGCGCTCATGCCCAGGTCTCCCGCAGCGGTGTCGATCACCCGGTAGGGGAGCTCCACCTTGGCCAGCATTTCTTCTTCCCAGGCGAGCAGGCGGGCGTGCTCGTCGGCGGCCTCCTCGACCTGGCAGTAGATGAACATTTCCAGTTTGTTGAACTGGTGCACGCGGATGATGCCCCGGGTGTCCTTGCCGGCGGCCCCGGCCTCACGGCGGTAGCAGGAGCTCCAGCCGGCGTAGCGCGTCGGCCCGGCGGACAGGTCCAGGATCTCGTCCGCGTGGTAGCCCGCGAGGGCCACCTCCGAGGTGCCCGTCAGGTACAGGTTGTCCCGTTCCAGCCGGTAGATCTCGTCGTCGTGCTCCACGTCGAAGCCGGTCCCCTGCATGGTTTCGGGGCGGACCAGGGTGGGGGTGATCATGGGGATGAAGCCGTTGGACACGGCCTGGTCCAGCGCCATGTTCATCAGGGCAATCTCCAGCCGGGCGCCCACGCCCTTGAGGAAGTAGAAGCGGGAGCCCGAAACCTTGGCCCCGCGTTCCATGTCGATGGCGCCGATCAGCTCGCCGATGGCCAGGTGGTCCTTCGGCTCGAACCCGTCCCGGGCGAAGTCCCGGGGCTCGCCGACCGTCTTGAGCACGGTGAAGTCGTCCTCGCCGCCGGCGGGAACGCCGTCTTCGATCCGGTTGGGGATGCTGCGCAGCAGCGATTCCTGCTGGTTGCGGGCGGCATCCGACGCGGCCTGGGCTTCCTTGACCGATGCTGCCAACTCCTTGACCTGGGCCAGGAGCTCTGCCTTCTCCCCGCCCGTGGCCTGGGCCACCTTTTTGCCGAAGAGATTCTGTTCGGCGCGCAGTCCCTCGTAACGGTTGATCGCTTCCCGGCGGGCCGTATCGGCGGCGATCACGGCATCGACCACCGACTCGTCGGCGCCGCGGGCGCGCTGGGAGGCACGGAAAATCTCTGGATTGGCGCGGAGTTCGTTTACATCGATCACCTGCTAAGGGTACCGAAAAAGGCTTTCCGGCCTCGCTCCGCGCCCGCCGCAGCCGGTAGCGGGCCTCAATGGGCCAAAGCGGCGGGGCTGGATAGTCTATGACCAACATGACTGCCGAATGGATGCCCGCCCTCATCATCCTGCTAGCGGTGGCCGCCTTGGCGGTGGGATGGCCGGGCCTCCGCGGCATGCTGGGGCGCCGCCGGACAGCGGTGCCGGCGGCGCTTGCGCCGTCCCCGGGCCTGCCCGACCAGCGCGTGGTCTTCATCCTGAACCCGGTCAAGAACGCGGCTGCCGAGGCCCGCCGCGAGGTGGAGGCAGCCTGCGCGGCGGCCGGTTGGAGCCCGCCCCTGGTGTTGGAAACCACGCCCGAGGACCCGGGTCACGGCCAAGCGAGGCGGGCCATCGCCGAGCGTGCGGACGTGGTGATCGCCGGCGGCGGGGACGGCACGATCCGGGTGGTGGCCTCTGAGCTGGCGGGCACCCAAGTGCCGATGGGGGTGCTGCCGCTGGGCACCGGCAACCTGCTGGCCCGCAATTTGGGTCTGGATCCGGCGGCCCTGCGGGCCAACATCCATGTGGCGCTGCACGGGATCATCCGCAAGATCGACACCGCCGACATCATCTTGGAGAACGAGGCGACCGGCGAACGGTCGCAGGACAGCTTCCTGGTGATCGCCGGCATCGGCGTGGATGCGGATGTCTTGGCGGACACCCGCGACGACCTGAAGCGCCGGTTCGGCTGGATGGCCTATTCGGAAGCCGGAGTCCGCCATCTTGCCGGCCAGCGGGAGCGTGTCATGGTCAGCATCGACGACGGGCCCGCCCGGCCCCGCCGCGTCCGCAGCATCCTGCTGGCCAACTGCGGGAAGTTGCCGGCGGGGATCGATTTCATCCCCACCGCGGAAATCGACGACGGCGAACTGGACATCGTGGTGCTCAGTCCGCGCAGCGCGATCGGCTGGCTGTGGATCGCCGCCAAGACGCTGGTGCGGCACAGCGCGCCGATTCCGGTGATCGAGTACCACCGCGGGCGGAAGGTCCGCATCACGGCGCACGAGCCGATGGGAAGCCAGCTCGACGGCGATCCCTCCGGGCCGGTCACGTCGGTGACCGTGCAGGTCAGGCCGCGGTCGCTGGCGGTGCGCACCGAGTCGGCCCCCTCCGCCGGCAGTCACCGGGCGGCCGGCTAGGGCCTGCCGCGGCCGGGCGGCCAGTCAGGGCGGGCGGGCTTGGGCCTGCAGCGGCCGGGCGGCCACCTGGGCCGGCGGCCGCCCGGAACGGAGGTGTTTACGTGTCGTCGCCCCCGGTGTTGAGCGGATCGTCGCTGGCATCGGCCCGGTCGGTGTTGTGCAGTTCCTCGCCCGGAATGTCGATGGGTTGTTCGTCTGCTTCGAGCGCCGGGACATCCGCATCCGGCTGCTGCAGGTCTTCGTCCCGGGGAACCGGGAATTCGCCGGCCGCCTGCTGGTCGATCAGCTGTTGCTCCTCGGCGAAGCGCAGGTCGTTGCCCTGGTCCCCCAGGTCGCCCGCGCGGTTTTCACTCGGGGTCTGGTTGAGCGCCTCCACCGGCGTCGGCTCCCCGTCCTGGTACTGGTCCCTGTCGTTCTGCTGCGTCATGGTGCTCCGATCCTTGGTTCGCAGGTGCGGTTTTCCTCAGCATACTGACCATAACCGCGGGTCGACAGTCCGGCAGGGCCGGTCAGCGGGCCGACAGCAGGTCCTGCACCCAGCGGTCGGCCTCCCGGAATGCCTCGTCCTGGTTGCGGCGCGGAACAGTCAGTCCGCGGCGGTCGGCGCGCGGGTAGGAGCCCAAGAACCGGATGCCGGGGCTGATCCGGTGCAGCCCGCGGACGGCGTCGGCCACCCGCTCCTCGGCGAGGTGGCCTTCGGCATCGAGGCTGAAGAAATAATCTCCCAAGAACTGGCCGGTGGGGCGGGACTCGATCCGGCTCAGGTTCACGCCCCGGCTGGAGAATTGTTCCAGGATTGCCCCCAGCGCCCCCGGACGGTCCTGCGGCAGCGGGACCACCAGGGTGGTCTTGTCGGCGCCGGTCGGAGCGGGCAGGACACCGGGGCGGCTCACCAGAATGAACCGGGTGACGGCGTCCGGAATATCGCCGATATCCTCGGCGAGCACGCGCAGCCCGCGCTGCCGGGCCACCAGCGGCGAGCAGATCGCCGCCTCGTAGCCGGCCCCGGGCTCCAGCAGTCCCACCGCGGACGCCGCCGTCGAGGACGCCGGCAGATATTCCGCTTGGGGAATGTTCGCGGCGGCCCAGGCACGGCATTGCGCCCAGGCATGCGGATGGGTGGACACCACCGCGACGTCTCCCGGCTCGGTTCCGGGCCGGACCGCCAGCACAAAGCGGATGGGCACGAGTTCCTCGCCGATGATGCGCAGCGGCTCGCCTCCCGCGATGGCATCCAGCGTGGCGCTGACGCCGCCCTCGACCGAGTTTTCGATCGGGACCATGGCCGCGCCGGCTTCGCCCGCGCGAACGGCGTCCACGGCGGCGTCGACACTCGCGGCCGGAATCCGGCGCGCGGCAGCCGCCCCGGGAACCTGGAGGAGGGCGGCCTCGGTGAAGGTTCCCTCCGGCCCCAGGAAGGTGTAGACGCCTGCCATTACTGGACCCGGGGCTCCTGCCCGTTCTCCGAGACGATCGGTTTGCCGGCGTCCAGCCAGGCACCCATCCCGCCGTCGACGTTCACCGCCGAGTACCCGTTCCCGTTCAGCCATTCGGTTGCCCGGAAGGACCGACCGCCGCTGCGGCACACCACATGCAGGTCCACGTCGGGGTCCAGTTCCTCCAGGCGCAGCGGCAGCTCGTTGAGCGGGATGTGCACGGCGCCCGCAATGTGTCCGGCTTCCCATTCATAGTCTTCGCGCACGTCCAGAATGGTGGCGTCGCCGCCGATGCTGTTGACATCCACATTCTCGATATCGCTCATGGCAACCTCCGTGATCCGCGGCGGGCCGTGCCGCCGCTGGTGAATTCCTGCTCCGGGCGCACCCGTGATTTGCCCCCTTTCCAAGCCTATAGTGGGATCGTCCGCCGCACCGTAATGAGACAGGGGCACCCATGGCCGCAGACCAGCCGACCATCCTTGCTACGTCCGGCGGAATCACGGCCGGCGTTCGCAGCCGGATCGCGTTCCACCACCTGGTGCACCACGCCGTCGAACTGGCGGGGCCCACGGGGCGGGCACCGAGGCTGGTTCACGTGGGCACCGCCGGCGGCGACCAGCGCTGGCTCCAGGCCGAGCTGGACGAGGCGGCCAGGGTTGCCGGTTACGGCCTGAGCCATCTGAACTTGTTCACCATGCCCAATGTGGCGGACATCGAGGAACACCTGCTGGGCCAGGATGTGGTGTGGGTGGGCGGCGGTTCGGTGGCGAACCTGCTGGCGGTGTGGCGGGTCCACGGCCTGGACGCCATTTTCAGGCGGGTCTGGCAGGCCGGCGTGGTGCTGGCAGGGGTCTCCGCCGGTTCCATCTGCTGGTTCCGTGGCGGCACCACCGACTCCTTCGGCCCCGAGCTGCGGCCGGTCACGAACGGGCTGGCGTTGCTGCCCTACGACAACGGCGTCCACTACGACTCGGAACCGCAGCGCCGGCCGTTGGTGCACCGGCTCGTGGCGGACGGCATCCTGGGCGAAACGCACTGCACCGATGACGGCGTCGGACTGGTCTACCGCGGCACCCATCTGGCCGAGGCGGTCAGCGAGACCGACGGGAAACTCGCCTACCGCGTGACAGCCCAGGCCGGGGACGGGCCCGACGCCATCGCGGTGGAGGAACCGATCGACACCAGGTTCCTCGGCTGACCCGGCGCGCGGATTAGCCCGCACCGCCGGGCGGGGCTACGCTTACGGGCGATGACTGCTTTGCATGACTTGACGGCCGTCGCCCAGCGCGACGCCGTGGCCCGCGGCGAACTGTCCGCCCTCGAACTGACGGAGCATTACCTCCAGCGTATCGATGCCCTGAATCCCAGGCTCGGCGCCTTCATCACCGTCACCGCCGACCAGGCGCTCAAGCAGGCACGTGCCGCGGACGACCACCAGGCACGCGGCGGGACCCTGGGCCGGCTGCACGGGCTGCCGGTGGCCTACAAGGACCTCACGGATGTGGCCGGCGTCCCGACCACCCACGGCAGCGCGGCCGTGGAGCACCGGCCCGCCTTGGCCAACCACCCCTTGGTGGACGTCCTCGAATCCGCCGGCAGCATCAGCCTCGGCAAGACCCAGGTCCCCGAATTCGGCCTGACCTCCTACAGCGAGAACCGTGTGGCGCCGCCGGCCCGCAACCCGCTGGACCCGGCGCTGAGCCCTGGCGGTTCCTCCGGCGGTAGCGCGGCCGCCGTGGCCGCCGGCCTGCTGCCCTTCGCCCCGGGTTCGGACGGCGGCGGCTCGGTCCGGATTCCGGCGGCCGCCACCGGGCTGGTGGGGTTGAAACCGGGGCGCGGCCGACTCCCGGCCGGCAGCATCGGAGACGACCCGGGCCGGCTGGTGGTCGCCGGGCCCCTCGCCCGCACGGCGGCCGATGCCGGGCTGCTGATGGACGCCATGGCGGACGAGCAGCTGGCCCGCGCGGCCTTCCCGGGGGAACCCGGCTTCCTGGCCGCCGCGCTTCGCGCCGAAGGGCGCTTTCGGATCGGCGTCAGCACCGACTCTCCGTTCGAGTCCGCCTACCCGCTGTCGCTGGAGCCGGAGGCGCGCGAGGCGTTGGATACCGCGGTGGAGCTGCTGCTGGGGATGGGCCACGCGCTCGACGAAGCGGAGATCCGCTACGACAACCGCTACCCGGAGGCGTTTGCCACGGTGTGGACCTCCGGCCTGGTCCGGCTGGAGCTGCCGGCCGGCCACGAACCGCAGCTCATGCCGCTCACCCGCTCCTTCCGCCGCCGCGCCCTGAAGCGCGGGCCGGAGGCGCTGCCGGACGCTCTGGCCACGCTGGCGCGTTTCCAGGACGACACCCGGGCACAGTTCGGCCGGTACGACCTGGTTCTGACGCCCGCGCTGGCCCAGACCCCCCGGCCGGTGGGCTGGTACACCTCCAACAGTGCAGACGTGGACTACATGCGCCAGTGCCAGTATTCGCCGTACACCTCGCTGGTCAATGTGTGCGGGCTGCCCGCGGTCGCCGTTCCCGTCAGCACCACCGAGGAGGGCCTGTCCATGGGCGTCCAGCTGATCGGCAAGCCCGGCTCGGAGGCCATGCTGCTGGCCGCCGCCGCGCAACTGGAGGGCGTGCGATGAATCCTGCAACCCCGGCCTGACCTGCGGATTTGCATTAACACGCCGCCCGGTCACGGGCGCAGAATATGACATTTCATGTAGGGGACTGTCAGAATAGAACACCGTGAGCAATACCGTGCAGTCCGGGAATCCGCAGCCGGAAACAACAAAACAGTCCACCCAAACCGGCAAAACCTTCTTCGGGCATCCACGGATGCTGGCGAACCTTTTCTCCGTAGAACTCTGGGAGCGTTTCTCCTTCTACGGCATGCAGGGCATCCTGCTCTACTACATGTACTACTCGGTCGCCGAGGGCGGCCTGGGGATCGACGAGGGAATTGCCACCGGCCTGGTGGGCGCCTACGGCGGCGGCGTGTACCTCTCTTCGATCCTTGGCGCGTGGGTGGCCGACCGCCTCCTGGGGTCCGAGAAGGTTCTGTTCTACACCGGCATCATGGTCATGCTGGGCCACATCGCGCTGGCCCTGATCCCCGGCGGCGTGGGGCTGGCCATCGGCCTGATCCTGGTGGCCATCGGCTCCGGCGGCCTGAAGGCCACCGCCAGCTCGCTGGTCGGCTCGCTCTACAGCCTGAAGGACGACCGCCGCGACGCCGGCTTCTCCATCTTCTACATGGGCGTGAACATCGGCGGCCTCTTCGGCCCGCTGCTCACCGGCCTGGCCCAGGTGCAGCTCGGTTTCCACTACGGCTTCGGCCTGGCGGCGCTGGGCATGGCCATCGGCCTGACCCAGTACGCCCTGACCCGCAAGAACCTGCCCGAGGCCGCGCACCATGTGGCCAACCCGCTGCCGCGGGGCAACTACGGCAAGGTCGCCGCCGCGGCCGTGGCCGCCGTCGTCGTCATGGTGCTGCTGGTGGCCTTCGGCTTGGTGACCGCCTCGAACCTGGCCCCGATCATGGCCTGGCTGGCGATCATCGCCGCCGTGGCCTACTTCGTGGTGATCCTCTCCAGCAAGCAGGTCGACGCCGTGGAGCGCAAGCGCGTCTACGCCTTCATCCCGCTGTTCATCGCCTCCGCCGCGTTCTGGGCGCTGTTCCAGCAGCAGTTCACCGTGGTGGCCCTGTACGCGGACAAGCAGCTGGACCGCACGCTGGGCGGCTGGGAAATGCCGGCCAGCTGGGTGCAGTCCATCAACCCGGTGTTCATCATCATCTTCGCCGGCATCTTCGCCGCCCTGTGGACCAAGCTCGGCCCCAAGCAGCCCAGCTCGCCGCTGAAGTTCGCCCTGGGCCTGGTCGTGATGGGCCTGGCGTTCCTGGCGTTCATCCCGCTCACCGGCGGCGGCGCCAACTCCACCCCGCTGCTGGCCATGGTCGGCATCCTGTTCCTGTTCACCATGGCGGAACTGTTCCTCTCCCCAACCGGCTCCTCGGTGTCCACCAAGCTGGCGCCGAAGGCCTTCCAGACCCAGATGGTGGCGCTGTTCCTGCTCTCCATCTCGCTGGGCACCACGCTGGCGGGCATCCTGGCCGGCTACTACGACCCGGCCAATGAAGCCCCGTACTTCGGCTTCATCGGGGTGACGGCGATCATCCTCGGCGTCGGCCTGGCCGCGGCCGTGCCGTCGCTGAAGAAACTGATGGGCGGCATCCGCTAGGACGGACCCTCACAACGACGGCGATGCCCGGGCGGAGATTCACTCCGGCCCGGGCATCGCCGTCGTGAGGGGCCTTTTCCTCATCCGCCTTTCAGCTTCGGCCCTTCTGAGCGTTCAGCAGGGCGGGTGCTGAATAGTCGACGGGGGAAGCTGGGAAGCCGACCAGCGATGTAGCGAGGCGCCGGACGGACCTACGCTCCGGCGAGGACGCCGATGAAGATCAGCAGGCACCAGATGCCGGTGACCGCGTAGCCCATGATCAGGCCGGCCAGCGCCATGCTGCGGCCGGCCGGTTCCTTCCCCAGCGCGATGTGGCCGAACACGATGGCCAGGACCTGCGGGACCAGCATGAAGCCGAACGTGACCACGGAGACGATGCCCAGCACCAGCGCCGCGATGCTCAGCCCCTTCGGCTCGACCTGCGGCGTGTAGTACATCGGCTGGTTGTAGTCCGGTCCGCCGTACGGCTGCTGCCCGGTATACGGCTGCGCGCCGGGGCCGGGCTGGTAGGAGTACGGGTTTCCCGCCTCGGGCAGCGCCGGCGGCTGCGGCAAGGCCTGGCCCGCATTGGGATCGGTGTACCACCCCGGATGCTTCGGGTCGTTGAAGGGCGGCCTGTTCTCCGTGCCGGACATACTGTTGATTCCCCCTGAGATTGATTCGCTGCTGCGCAGCTTCGGTGCTACCTACCAGTCTAGGCGCGCGGGAAGATCGGGAGCCATCGGGTCGGATCCGCCACCCGATCGCCACGGATCGGTAGTTTTTTGGCATGCTGGAGGGATGGCAAACCGTGCGGGCACAGTGGCCCTTCCCAGCGACCTTGTTGACCTGACCGCGCTCCGCGACGCGTACTTCAACGTCAAGCCGGATCCGGCCGACCCGTCCCAGCGCGTGGTTTTCGGCACCTCCGGGCACCGCGGCTCCAGCCTGAAGGCATCCTTCAATGAGGACCACATCGCCGCCATCACGCAGGCGATCGTGGAGTACCGCGCCGGGCAGGGCATCGCCGGACCGCTGTTCGTCGGCAAAGACACGCATTCCCTCTCGGATCCGGCCCAGGACACCGCACTCGAGGTGCTGGCCGGAAACGGTGTCGCAGTGCTGGTCGATTCACGGACCGGGTGGACCCCGACGCCGGCGGTCAGCCACGCAATCCTCACCCATAACGCGGCCCATCCGGATGCCCGGGCCGACGGCATCGTGATCACCCCCTCGCACAACCCGCCCGGCGACGGTGGCTTCAAGTACAACCCGCCGCACGGCGGCCCGGCCGACTCGGATGCCACCGGGTGGATTGCCGCCCGCGCCAACGAACTGCTGGAGGCGGGCCTGCGCGGCGTCAAGCGGATCACGCTGGGACAGGCCCGGTTCTCCGGGTCCATCGGTACGTACGATTTCCTGGCCGCGTACGTGGACGACCTGCCGAAGGTGCTGGACCTGGACGCCATCCGTTCCGCCGGCGTGCGGATCGGTGCCGACCCGATGGGCGGGGCCTCGGTGGACTACTGGGCCGCCATCGCCGAGCGGCACCGGCTGGACCTGACCGTGGTCAATCCGGCGGTGGACCCGCAATGGGCGTTCATGACCCTGGACTGGGACGAGAAGATCCGGATGGACTGCTCGTCGCCGTCGGCGATGGCCTCGCTGATCAACGCAGTGCGCGGCGGCGGCGCCGCCTTCGACATCGCCACCGGCAACGACGCCGACGCGGACCGGCATGGAATCGTGACCCCTGATGCCGGGCTGATGAACCCGAACCACTACCTTGCCGTGGCCATCGACTATCTCTACAGGCACCGGCCGGACTGGCCGGCCGGCGCGTCCGTGGGCAAGACGCTGGTGTCCTCCTCGATGATCGACCGGGTAGCGGCCAACTTGGGCCGGCAGCTGGTGGAAGTTCCCGTGGGCTTCAAGTGGTTCGTGCCCGGGCTGCTCTCCGGCGAAGGCGTCTTCGGCGGCGAGGAGTCGGCCGGCGCCTCCTTCGTGCGGTTCGACGGCAAGCCGTGGTCCACGGACAAGGACGGCATCCTGCTGGCGCTGCTGGCCTCCGAAATCGTGGCGGTGACCGG
This sequence comes from Arthrobacter sp. MDT2-34-1, assembly GCF_059091365.1. Lineage (NCBI taxonomy): Bacteria > Bacillati > Actinomycetota > Actinomycetes > Micrococcales > Micrococcaceae > Arthrobacter > Arthrobacter sp. MDT2-34-1. Next base: position 21,032 of record NZ_JBNHGO010000003.1, on the reverse strand, counting down.
AAACTCGCCGTCGGAACTCTATGCGGGGCTGACCGAGAAGTTCGGGGCGCCGTCCTACGCACGGATTGACGCGGCGGCCACCCGGGAGCAGAAAGCCGCGCTGGCGAAACTCTCCGCCGCCGACGTGGCCGCCACCGAACTGGCCGGCGAGGCGATTACCGCCAAGCTGACCGAAGCGCCCGGCAACGGCGCCCCGATCGGCGGGCTCAAGGTCACCACCGACAACGCGTGGTTCGCGGCCCGGCCCTCGGGCACGGAAGACGTCTACAAGATCTACGCCGAATCCTTCCGCGGCCAGGACCATCTGCTGCAAGTGCAGGCCGAGGCGAAGGCGATCGTGGACGCCGTGATCGCTTGATGATCGCCCGACGGCGGAGGCCGGGCGGTCCCGCCCGGTCTCCGCAACCGGTCGGGCGAGCCGGCGCGCCGTTCCGGCGGTAGGATGTCCCCCGGACATTTTCCCGCTGACTCCCCCCGAAGAGGCCCCCATGAGCACGCCTGCAAAATCTTCCCCGTTCCGTTGGGCCGTGCATGGCGACGGCAAGAACATTTCACCGGGCACGGTAGTGGGTCCCCAGGAGCGCCTCACCTGGCCGCGCACCATCGGCATCGGGGCACAGCACGTGGTCGCCATGTTCGGCGCCACGTTCCTGGTCCCGCTGCTGACCGGATTCCCACCGTCGACCACGCTGCTGTTTTCCGGCGTGGGCACCATCCTGTTCCTGATCATTACGGCAGGCAGGGTCCCCAGTTACCTGGGCTCCAGCTTCGCGTTCCTCGCCCCGATCGGCGCCGCCATGAACCAGCACGGAATGGGCGGAGCGCTCGGCGGCCTCGTCATGGCCGGTGCCTTGCTCTTCCTGGTCGGTGCGGTGGTGCACAAGGCCGGCACGCGCTGGATCAACGTGGTGATGCCGCCGGTGGTCACCGGCGCCATTGTTGCGCTGATCGGGCTCAACCTGGCGCCGGCCGCCAAGCAGAACTTCGAGAAGGGGCCCGTGACGGCGCTGGTCACCGTCGTCGCGATCCTGCTCGTCACGGTGTTGTTCCGCGGGCTGCTGGGCCGGTTGTCCATCCTGTTGGGCGTGCTGGTCGGCTACGTGGTGGCCATCCTGCGGGGCGAGGTGGATTTTTCCAAGATCAACGACGCGGCCTGGATCGGTTTGCCCGAATTTCACGCGCCGGAATTCCACATCTCCCTGATCGGGCTGTTCCTCCCCGTGGTGTTGGTCCTGGTGGCAGAGAACATCGGGCATGTGAAGTCTGTGTCCGCGATGACCGGGCAGGATCTTGACCCCGTCACCGGCCGCGCGTTGATGGCAGACGGCCTGGCCACCGTGCTGGCCGGCAGCGGCGGCGGCTCCGGCACCACCACCTACGCCGAGAACATCGGCGTGATGGCGGCCTCCAAGGTCTACTCCACCGCCGCATACTGGGTGGCCGGCATTGTCGCCGTCCTGTTGAGCTTGCTCCCGAAGTTCGGGGCCGCCATCGCCACCGTTCCGGTCGGCGTCCTGGGCGGCGCCGGCGTCGTGCTCTACGGCATGATTGGCATTTTGGGGGTGCGGATCTGGGTCCAGAACCGGGTGAACTTCGCCAACCCCATCAACCTCTCCGTGGCGGGGGTGGCCCTGGTCATCGGCATCGCCAATTTCAAGTGGGCGATAGGCGAGCTGCAGTTTGAAGGCATCGCGCTGGGCTCGGCAGCGGCACTGCTGATTTTCCACGGCATGAGCGCGGTGGCCCGCTGGCGCCACACCGAGCCCGTGGATTCCGTGGAAGACGAGGGCGTCAGGCCGTCCAAGCTCGGCTGACCGCCGGGCATGGCGTCCGCCTGGAAGCGAGGGCGTGCTCCGGGCCGCCGTGCCCTAGACCGCGGGGACATCGGAGGCTAGCGTTGCAGCCATCTCCCGCGGCGTCCGGCCCGGGACGTTCTCGAGGAGGAAAGCATGGCCAACCACGTCTACAACGTCACGGAGATTGTGGGTACGTCGCCCGACGGGATCGATGCCGCGGTCTCCAACGCCATCAACGAGGCCTCCAAGACACTGCGCAACCTCGACTGGTTCGAAGTGAAGTCCGTTCGCGGCCACCTTAACGAAGGCAGGGTCGCCGACTGGCAGGTGACGATCAAGCTCGGTTTCCGCCACGAAAGCTGACCGATCCATGAGCCAGCCACGCGATGAGGACAAACTGCCCGACGACGAGCATCTGCGCCACGACATCGGCGCCCCGGAGCCGGAGAACGACTCTGCCGCCACGTTCGACGGCGAGCACTTCACGTCCAGCCTGCTCAATGCGGGGCAGCGGGTACCGGGCCTGAGCCCGGACGGCGAATACCGACAGAGCGAGGACCCGGAGCACGAGAACGAACCCGGACAGGACGGATTCGTTCCCCCGTCCGCCCCAACCGGCGGATAGCAGGGCGGGCACGAGGCACCGCAAGACGCGGGTTCGTGCGGCGGGGCCCGCGCGGCCTTGCCCGAGCGACGCTTGGCTGGTGAGGCGACGCGTGGGCCATGCGCGGGGCCGCGGGAACGCGAGCGGCGGGCGCGAGCGGCGGGCGCGAGCGGCGTGGCGCTGCAAGGCGCGGCTTGGGCCGTGCGCGGATTCTTCGCGCAGCCCCTCATTCCCGCTATATGATGGTTTCCTAAAGTAATGAACTCTAGGGAGCCCTCGTGAACCCGTTCGCCGCTGCCGACGCCCCGCTGTACGAAGTCAAGGCCAACCTGTTCAAGGGACTGTCCCATCCGGTCAGGATCCGGGTGCTGGAACTGCTCGCGGACGCTCCCGAGGTAACCGTGACCGAGCTGATGAACGAGACGGGCCAAGAGGCCTCCAACCTGTCCCAGCACCTGTCCGTCTTGCGCCGGCACAACCTCGTTCTGGCCGAACGCCGGGGCGTTCAGGTCTTCTACCGTCTCGCGTACCCTCAGGTGGCCGACCTGCTGACCGTTGCGCGCAGCCTCCTGCAGCAGCTCCTGCACACGGCAACGCAGCAACTGGCCGGTTTCGGTGCGGCCGACAACGGCCCGACGGCATCAGCCCGGGACGCGGGCACCGAGCCGGAACCGGCGCCATGAAGTCGGGGAGGGCTGCCGCCGCGCTGCTGCCCGGCAAGGCCGATTACGCGCAGCTGCCGCGCACCTGGCGGAACGACCTGGTGGCGGGCGTGACCGTGGGTATCGTCGCCCTGCCGCTGGCCTTGGCATTCGGTGTCAGTTCGGGTGCCGGCGCCGCGTCGGGATTGATCACCGCGATCGTCGCCGGCATCGTCGCTGCCGTTTTCGGTGGTTCCAACATCCAGGTGTCGGGACCCACCGGCGCCATGGTGGTGGTGCTTGCGCCGGTCATCGCGAGCCACGGGTTATCGTCGCTCGCGCTGCTGACGCTCATGGCCGGCGTCATGGTGGCCGCCGCCGGTGTGCTGAAACTGGGCCGTGCCGTCAGCTTCATACCGTGGCCGGTCATCGAGGGCTTCACGCTGGGCATCGCCGTCATCATCTTCCTGCAGCAGGTGCCGGCCGCCTTCGGGACCGCACCGGGGCCCAGCTCCAACGCGGCCGTGTCGGCGGTCGAGGCCTTGGGCACCGCATCCATGGCGGGCTTGCTCTGGCCCGTCATCCTGGCGTTGATCGTAGCCGGCATCATGGTGGCTGCGCCGAAGATCAATCCACAGCTGCCCGGCTCCATCATCGGGATCATCGTCGCCACGCTTGTGGCCCAACTGATGAATTTGGACGTTGCACGGATCGGTGAGCTACCCGGCTCCTTGCCGGCCCCGTCCCTGCCCGCCGTCGACCTGGCCCTGATGGGCGCATTGGCCGGGCCTGCCCTCACCGTCGCGGCACTTGCTGCCATCGAATCCCTGCTCCCGGCCCGGGTGGCCGCATCCATCTCCGACACGGGCCCTTACGACGCGGACCGGGAGCTGGTGGGCCAGGGCCTGGCCTCGGTTGCCTCCGGCTTCTTCGGTGGGATGCCTGCCACCGGGGCCATCGCCCGGACGGCAGTAAACATCCGCGCCGGCGGGCGGACCCGGGCCTCCGTCGTCGTGCATTCCCTGGTGCTGCTGGGCGTCGTGTACCTGGCGACCGGGCCCGTCTCGCAGATCCCGCTGGCGGCGCTGGCCGGCGTGCTGATGGTGACCGCCGTCCGCATGGTCTCGCTGAACACCTTGCGCAGCGTCTTCGGCTCCACCCGGGCGGACACCACGGTCTTCATCGTCACCGCGGTCGTCACGGTGTCCTTCGACCTGATCCAGGCCGTGGTGATCGGCATCGTCTTCGCCGGGTTCTTCGCGCTGAGGGCGTTGGGGAATTCCAGCGGTGTCCACCGGGAGGAGATCCCCGGACCGGCCGCAGACGGCGACGAGCAGATCGCAGTCTTCCGACTCGACGGCGCCCTGTTCTTCGGCGTGGCCGACCGGGTGCTGGAGCGAGTCTCTTCCATCCGCAATGTGCAGGTGGTGATCATCCGGATGTCCCAGCTGCAGATTCTCGACGCGACCGGGGCCAAAGTCGTGGCCGACCTGGTCACGGCGCTGGAGCGCCGCGGCGTCACCGTGCTCATCAAGGGGATCCAGGAACGCCATGTGGAGTTGGCCCGCCGGGTCGGGGTCTTGGAGTCATTGCGCCACGACAGGCACCTGTTCGGCGACCTGGAAGCGGCGGTCGAGCATGCCCGCAGTCACGTCCGGCGCAACGGTGAGGCCCGGTACACACAGCAGGCCTAAGGCGCACCATCAGGCCCGCCTGCGTCAGGGGCCGTCGGCGGTGACGCCGCGACGCGCATGGCCCGCGGCCCGGTAGGCGAAAACCGTGGCCGCGATGGCCAGCCCGACGGCGATGATCCCGAACGGGTTGCACAGCGCGGTGGACATTCCCAAGGCGGACGGACCGGCCAGCAGCGACATGATGGACGCGCCCTCTCCGGCGCCGCCGCCGAAGTCCGGGACGGTGAAGCCGAAGGCGAACGCCAGCAGCCAGGCCAGCGCCGGCGCCACGACGGCCCGCACCGGAAGCAGCAGGCCGCGGCGGGCGGTCTCGAGGAGCTTCACGCCGGTCAGCAACAGCAAGACCAGCAGCACCGGGCCCAGGCTGATGCCCAGCCAGAGCACCATCTGCCCGCCGATGCCAAACAGCACCCGTCCGGCCACCACCCAGAGCGGCACCAGCACCGCCATCGGAATCGCCAGCCAAAGGACCAAGGTGCGGAGAAAACCCTGGCGGACGGCCGAGGGCGGCGGGACGACGGTGCTGCTCATGCCCTCATGATAGGCGTGCTTCCCGGGCTCAAGCCCCTTCGAGCGCCTGTTGCGTGGCCAACGTGACATAGCGTGCGGCCTGGGCCATGGCCTGTTCCCGGCTGCCTGCCGCCTCGACCACGCTGGCGGCCGCGTGCACCCCGTGTTGGGCCAGGCGGTCCGGCGCCAGGTCGATCTGTCCGGCGACGACGACGGCGGGGATGCCCCGGGCCTGGGCACGCCCGGCGACGCCCAGCGGCGCTTTCCCGAATTCGGACTGCCGATCCAGCGACCCCTCGCCGGTCAGGACCAGGTCTGCATCCGCCAGGGCGGCCTCGAGGCCCACCAGGTCCGCGACGACGTCGAACCCCGGCTCCACCCGGACCCCGGCCAGCGCCATGAAGCCGGAGGGGAAGCCGCCGGCCGCGCCGGCGCCCGCCACGTTGACGTCGCGGCCTGTTGCCTTCAGCAGCAACTGGGCCCAGCGCTGCAGCGCCTCGTCGAGCAACCGCCGCGAGACCGCGTCGGCGCCCTTCTGTTCACCGAAAGCGTGCGCCGCCCCGTCTGGCCCGTACAGCGGATTCGAGACGTCTGCCGCTATCCGGATCACGGTCTCCGCCAGGCGCGGGTCCAGGCCGGAGGTGTCCAGGTGGTCCGCGGTAGCCAGGGCCGCGCCGCCGAGCAGGACTTCGGCGCCGCCGCCGGTAAGGACCTTCAGGCCGAGCGCGCGGAGGGCCCCGGACCCGCCGTCGGTCATGGCCGAGCCGCCCACCCCGAGCACAATCTCGGTGGCGCCCGCGTCCAGCGCCGCCTCAATCAGCTGGCCGGACCCGTAGGAGTGGGCCGTGAGCGCCGACTGCACGCTGGGCTCGGTGAGCAGCAAGCCGGACGCCCGCGCGGTTTCGATGACGGCGGTCTTGCCCTCCGGCCGTTCCAACATGGCCCAGGATGCGGTGACCTCACGCTCCAGCGGCCCCACCACGCGCTCCGTGTGCTCGGCCGCACCGGCGGAGAGGGCAGCCTCCAAGGTGCCCTCTCCGCCGTCGGCAACCGGGAGCAGCTGCACGTGGGCGTCCGGGTAGACCCGCAGCACGCCCTCGGCCATTGCGGCGGCCGCCTCGGCGGCCGATAAGGTTCCCTTGAACTTGTCCGGTGCAATCAAGACCTTCATGCGGACTCCCTCTGCGGCCAACTGCCGCGTTCAGCCATCACTTCGGCCAGAATATCGGCGCGGTCGGAGACTATTCCATCCACTCCCAGCGCCAGCAGCCGTTCCATCTCTGCGCGGTCGTTGATGGTCCACACGTGCACGTGCAGTCCGGCCCGGCGGCAGCGCCGCACAAACCCGGGCGTGACCACCGTAAACGGACCGTACTTCACGGGCACCTGCACCGCGTGGATGCGGACCAGCCGGGCCATCAGGCCCGCCAGACCTATATAACCCAGCAGGTATATTGCCAAGGTCGCATATACGCCGGCGGATCCCGCGACGGGGCGGCTCAGGCCGCGCAGCACACGGAAACGGCGGCGGTCGGAAAAGGAAGCCACCAGCACCCGGTCGTGCGCGTCGTAGGTTTCGATCAGCCGGGCCAATTCGTCGGCGGCAGCAATGTCCTTCACGTCCACGTTCAGCCGCACGTCCGGCCACGCGGTCAGCAACTCCTCGAACGTGGGGATCGGCTCGCCGGATATCCGGACCTGCGCCAGCTGGCCGGCCGTGTGCTCAGCCAGCTCTCCGCGGCCGTCGGTAGTCCGCTCCAGCGTCCGGTCGTGGAAGGCCACCAGCACGCCGTCGCGGGTGGACCTGACATCGGTCTCCAGGTAGGCGTAGCCGAGATCGACTGCCGCGCGGAAGGCCGCCATCGAATTCTCCCGACCGTCCAACGAGAAACCCCGGTGCGACATGGCCAGGGGCCGGCCCTGCCCGGAACCGGGAAACGTAGGATTGAGGTACGGGCTGGCGCTGCTCACCTTCGGTACTCTACCGGCCCCACCACGACTGCCGATGAGGAGGAATCCATGCGTCTCGCCGTGGTGCAGGCTGCCGGGCTGCTCGGCGACGGGTCCCGGCCACGGTGCCGGATGTGGCTGGAACAGGCGGCCGGGCTGGGGGCACGGCTGCTGGTGCTGCCCGCCGGGTTCGCCCCGCATTTCCGCCGCGAACTGGGCGGGTTCGCGGCGGAACACAGGGTCGCCGTGGCGGCCGGCTGCAGCAGCCACGGCAACGGCCCCGAACTGTGGCTGTTCGATGCATACGGCGGGCTTCAGGCCTGCACCGACGCCGCCGCGGTCGTGCCGCTGGAGGGGCTGCTCATCGGGCTGGCTGCGGAGGACGACGCCGGCGCGGTCGCCCTGCCGGCGGCCGGCACGTCCCGCCGGTCGGTATCCGACGACGGCGCGCAACTGCTCGTGGTGCCCGGCGGCAGCAGCGGCCGGGACGGCTGGTTCCGTGCACTGGCCCGCCGGGGAGCATCTGCACCGGCGGTGGCCTGGAGCGGGCCGAGCCACAGCTTCATCGCTGCACCGGAGACGGGAGTGGTGGCCGAGGCCGGCCTGTATGAAGAGCTGATCGTTGCGGATATAGAACCGCCCCGGCGCAGCCGGAGCACCGGCCCCAGCTGGTTCGCCCGCCGGTATTTGGCCGAGCGCCCCGAAACGCGGCGCGAGGCGGCGCCCGCCGGAGCGGCGCGAGGCTCCTGACCCCGGGACCCACGCAGGGGTCAGGCCCCGCGCGAGGCCTGACTTCGGCCGGCCAGCCGTTCCTCGATCACCTGGGCGACGCCGTCCTCGGCGAACGCCGGGGCGCGGAACGGGGTTGCTTCCAGCGCGGCGCGGTGGCCGGAGGCCATCGCGTAGCCGGCCCCGGCCCACCGCAGCATTTCGATGTCGTTCGGCATGTCGCCGAAGGCCACCACGTCCTGGGGGCCGATGCCCAACGAACCGGCGTACTCGGCCAGGGTCACCGCTTTGTTGAGCCCCGGCCGCGCCATCTCCAGCAGCGGGTTGCCGGGGGCAGAATGCGTCACGGCGGCCAGATGCCCCACCGCCGGGCCAACCTCGGCTAGGAAGGCGTCGGGGTCGATGTCCGTCCCCCGGGCCAGCAGTTTTACGACGGAGTCGGAGCGGCGCAGGCTTTCCGGCAACAGTTTGGGCACGGTGCCGTCCAGAAGCTCCACCGAGCCGGGCTGCAGAAAGTTCGGTTCCAGCAGGAATCCCTCGGTCGTTTCCGCCGCGAACGTCACCGCCGGATGCAGGCCGAGGATGATCCGGCGCACCTCGAGAATGTTCGCGTGGGGCAGCGTCTGCGCCGAGAGCACCCGCTCGGCCACCAGATCGTAGACCACGGCGCCGTTGGAGCAGATCACCCGGCCACGGTGTCCGATCTGTTCGGCCAGCGGAGTCAGCCAGCGCGGCGGCCGGCCGGTCACGAAGACAATTTCCACACCCGCGGCCGCCGCGCTGCGAAACGCCCGGACGGTGCGGGGGCTGATTTTGCCGTCCCGGCCGATGATGGTTCCGTCGAGGTCGCTGGCGATAAGGCGCATTGCACCAGTCTAGGGATGCCTCCGGCGGCGCAGGCGGCTAGCCCAGCTCGTCGCGGCGCGGCGGATTCGCCCCTGCCCGGGATACCGTGATGGCCGCGGCACGGGCAGCGTGCGCCATCACATCTTCGAGCGTGGCGGAGCCCATGTCGCGCAGCTTGCCGCGCCGGGCCGAACCGGAGAATCCCGCGTTCAGCAGCGCATCGAGCAGCCCGGACATGTACGCGTCGCCGGCGCCTACGGTGTCAACGACGGCCGACGCCGGTGCCGCGACCTCTGCCGTCCCGGCACGGACCACTCCCCAGCTGCCCTTCGCCCCCCGCGTGACCACCACCGCGGCCGGCCCCTGCTTCAACCACGCACGGGCCGTCTCCTCGACGGTACGGTCCGGGTACAGCCACCGAAGGTCTTCGTCGGACGCCTTGACCACATCGGCCAGGACCACAAACTTCTCGGCCTGCCGCCGGGCGAAGTCCCGATCCGTAATAAGCGTGGGCCGGCAGTTCGGGTCGTAGCTGACCAGGGCCCGCGGATGGGCCCGCTGGACGGTCCGGTACACCGTGTGCGCGCCCGGCTCCAGCATGGCCGCGACGGAGCCGGTGTGCAGCCAGACCGTCTCGTCGAGCAGCCGGGGCCGGACCTTTTCGAGGTCCGGCAGTTCCCAGAGCAGGTCGAAAGAGTAATGGGCGGCACCGGCGGGATCCAGGGTAGCGGTGGCAGCGCTGGTCGGCGACGCATCCGGATCCAGCGGCACCAGCACCGAGTTGCGGCGCAGATGGCCGTGGACCAGGTCCCCGAACCGGTCCTTGCCGTACCGGCCGACGAACTGGACCGGATGGCCCAGCCGGGCCAGACCCACCGCCACGTTCATCGGGCTGCCGCCGACGTGCACCCGCGGCGGCATCGTGTCGGAGCGGACGACGTCCACCAGGGCTTCGCCTATGACCGTGAGCACAGTGCCAACGTAGCAGAGCGCCCCCGGTTGCGGCACCGGCATCAGCCCAGGCCGGCCAGCACCCCGCGGATGCGCGCAAACGCAACAGAGGCAGGATCTATCAGCGCATAGTGGTCCCCGGGAACGAGCACCAGTTCGGCCGTCCCGCCGGCGGTCCGGGCGGCGTCGACGTAGCGCTCGGACAGTTCCCTCGGCACGTCGGCGTCCCGGTCGGCATGGAACGCGTAGACGGGGACCGGCAGCGGCACGTTCCGCATGGGATCGGCGAGCCGGTAGGGATGCGCGGCACCTGGATCAGCGTCCTCCGGCCGCCCGAGCAGGTTTTCGACGGCGCCGTCGCTCAGGCCCAGCTCGTGGGCGCGCGCCACATCCAGCACCCCGGATTGGCTGAGCACCGCAGCGAGCTCCACCCGCGGGGCCGCGCCGGGCACCCGCACCCCGGACTCCTCCGACCGCAACCGGCCCCGTCCGGCCGCCCACACCGCCAGTTGGCCGCCGGCCGAATGGCCCAGCCCCACCACCCGCTCGAGCGCAAATCCAGACTCAGGCGCAACGTCGGCGAGCCGGTCGATGCCGGAGGAAACGTCGTCGAACGTCTCCGGCCAGCCGCCGCCATTGCCCGCGCGCCGGTATTCGATGTTCCAGCAGATCCACCCGCGGCTGGCGAGGTCCCGGGCCAGCGGGCGTCCGAGCTCGGCACCGTAGGCAGCGCGCCAGTACCCGCCGTGGATGATGACGACGACGGCGGTGTGCCGCCGCCGGGCGGGCACATACAGTTCCGCGTACTGGCTGGGATCCGGGCCGTAGCTGTGCCGGGTGTACTCCATCCCTGCACTGTAGCCGCCCGCCGCTAGGGAGCCCCGTTGGAGACGCTGTCCTCCACCTCGCCCGAGCCTTCGGCGCTGCCATCACCGGACATCCCCGCCACGGTGGTCCCCCGGTGGTTCAGCTTCCACGGCGCCGGCACCAGGCGCCCGCCGGCGGAGGCGCGCCCCTCCAGCCGGTCGATCAGCAGGTCCACCACGGTACCCACCAGCGGCTCCGGTCCCACCGAGCTCAGCGGCGGTTCGGAGTGGTGTCCCAGATCCGAGGTGTCCACGCCGATGATCTCCATCTCCTCCGGGATCCGGAGTCCCGCCGCGGTGGCGGAGCCGGAGACGCACAGGGCCTCCAGATCCGCAGTGGTGAAGAACGCCGTGGGCGGATCGGACAACTTCAGCAGCGTGCCGGTCTCCTCGTAGGATTCACGCCAGGACCCGTGCGTCGCACGCACCAGGTTTTCGTCCAGTTCTGCGCCGAGGTCGGCCATCGCCTGCCGGAACAACCCCAGCCGGGAACCCCGGGGACCCGGGGCGGGCCCGCCCCGGTGCAGCACGGCGATGCGGCGGTGCCTGGCTGCAAGATACGCAGCCGCCTCGGCGATGCCGACCTCCGCGTCCACTTTCAGCACGTCGAAGCCGTCAGGCTGCAGGAACTGTGACACGACCACCTGCGCCACGCCCCGGTCGGCGAGGTCGCGCAGGGTGTGGTCTTCCTCGGGCGTTTCGGTGCTGAAACCCAGGATGGCCCCGTCCGCGCCGCCGGAGAGCATGAAGTTCCGCCATGCCTCCTGGCCCAGCAGGACCACCACGCGGTACCCGTGCTCCGGCAGCACACGGTTGGCAACCTCCGCCAATTGCCGGTCCCAGGCCGAATCCAGGTTTTCCACCACGACGGCCACGGTGTCCGTCCGCCCGCGGCGCATGCCCCGGGCGGCGTGGTTGGGCACATATCCCAGCGACTTGGCCGCCTCGATTACCCGGGCTTTGGTCGGTTCGCTGATCCTCGTTGAACCCCCGTGCCGGCCGGACAAGACGTATGAGACCGTTGCCAGCGAAACGCCGGCCCGCTCGGCGACGTCGCGAATAGTCGGCTTAAATGAACTCCCCATGATGCAGTTCTGCCTTCTTCCCCAAGAATCATCCCCCGAAACTTCCCCCCAGAAGTTCCCCTTGGTAAAGACTAACGATTCATCGGCAGAATGATAGGGGTAGGGTCAAAATTTTTGAGCGGCAGCTCCGCGGGTCAGGCCTGAATCTGCGGGATTTCGACGACGACATCCGACGGCTTCTTGTCCGGCCGAAAGCCGCGCCAGACCGGGTGGCGGAGCTTTCCGGACCCGGTGCGTTCGCTGAACTGGACCTCGCCGACCAGCGCGGGCCGCACCCAGTTCGCGTCGGAGGCGTCTGCCGCCGGCACGCCCTCCAGCGGCGGGGTCTTGCGTGACATCTTCTTCAGCCGTGCACCGATTTCGGCCAGTTCGCGCTCCGTCAGGCCGGACCCGACGCGGCCGAGGTAGCTCAGCTCCACGCCGTCGGGCACGGCCACCAGCAGCGAGCCGACCTTGCGGGCGCGCGAGCCCTTGCCCGGCCGCCAGCCCACGATGACCACTTCCTGCGTCAGCTGGTTCTTGATCTTGATCCAACTCCTCGTCCGTAGGCCCGGCGCGTAGTTGCTGTCCGTGCGCTTGGCGATAATGCCTTCCAGGCCGACCTCCCGGCTGGCTGCGACCGCTTCGGCCGCGCTGGCATCCAGCTCCGGCGGCACCTGGATATGTCCGTCGTCCGGCGTCTCCACCGCTTCCTTGAGGATTTCCCGCCGCTGGGAGTATTCCAGCCCAAGTGTTGGTGTTCCGTCCAGTTCCAGCAAATCGAAGAGGAAGTACTCCACCGGGTATTTCGCGGCCGCGCGCTCGATATCCGCTTTTTTGGTGAGGTTCATGCGGTTCTGCAGGCGGCCGAAATCCGGCCGTCCTTCGGCATCGAGCGCGACGATCTCGCCGTCCAGCACCGCGGTTTGGGCCAGGACGTGGTCTGGCAGGTCGGCCAGTTCGGGGTAGGTCTTGGTCATGTCGATGCCGTTGCGGCTGACCAAGCGCACGGACCCGTCGGCAACGACGGCGACGGCCCGGATTCCGTCCCACTTCATTTCGTAGGCCCAGCCCTCCTCCTCGTCGATGGAGGCCTCGGTGCCCTGCACGGCCAGCATCGGTTTCACCGCTTGCGGCGGCCCGGCGTCGTGCAGTGCGGAGCCGGTATCATCCGCAGGCGCGGCGGTGACGACCGCCCGCCCGGCGCGCCCGGACCCGCGGCCGTCCGCCGTCCCCGCAGCAGGACGCGGCTGGTCCTTCATCAGGTGCATCAGCCAATTGTCCTTGCCGTCCTCGCCGCCGGTGCGGATCAGGGCGTAGCGACGCGGACCGGGGGGCCCGCCGTCGTTCGCCAGGCCGCCGTCGGGTCGCCCGTGCAGCACGATGATGACTTCCTTGCCCTCGCGCCACTTCTCCACTTCGTAGGTGCCGCTGTCCCAGATGGTCATCACCCCGGCGCCGTATTCGCCCTTGGGGATGGTGCCCTCGAAAGTGGCGTATTCCATGGGGTGGTCCTCGGTGTGGACGGCCAGGTGGTTCTTACCGGTCGTGACCGGCGGTCCCTTGGGCACGGCCCAGGACACCATCACCCCGTCATGCTCCAGGCGGACGTCGTAGTGCAGCCGGCGTGCGTGGTGCTCCTGGATGACGAAAACCGGTTCATCGTCCGACTCGCGCCGCTCGATCACCGCAGGCACCGGCTCGGGCGTGCGGTCCGGGTCGCGCATCGAACGGTACGTGCTGAGCCGGTCCGGTCCCGGCTCCGGCAGGGACTGCTCGTCGGCGGTGCCGCCCGCCATGCCGGCCAGCGGGTCGCCGATCTCCTTGACGCGCTCGAGCACCTGCCTGAAGTCGAGGTGAGCCAGGTCCGGGTCTTCCAGCTCGGCCCAGGTTCGCGGCACCGCCACGGTGGGGTGCGGCCGGCCGCGCAGGGAGTACGGGGCGATCGTGGTCTTGGCCCAGTTGTTCTGGCTCCAGTCGACCAGCACCTTGCCCGTGCGCAGGGACTTCTTCATGTCGCTGACCACGAGGTCCGGATGGTCGGCCTCCAGCAGGCGGGCGAGTTCGTGGGCCACCTGGCTGACGTCCTCCGAGGTCTGCTTGCCGTCCAGCCCGGCGTAAAGGTGAATGCCCTTGGAACCGGAGGTCACCGGCCTCGGGTCGAGCCCCATCCCCTCGAGGATGTCCTTGATCAGGAAGGCGACTTCGACGCACTCGGCCAGCCCGGCCCCTTCCCCCGGGTCCAGGTCCAGCACCATCCGGTCGGGATTGTTGATCTTGCCGCGCGGTCCGAACTTCCACTGCGGAACATGGATTTCCAAGGCCGCAATCTGCGCCAGCCACGTCAGGGTGGCCCGGTCATTGGCCAACGGGTAGACGTTGATGTTGCTCTTGTGCTCGATGGTGTGCCGCAAGACCCAGTCGGGCGCGGACTTGTCCAGGTTTTTTTGGAAGAACACCTCGCCCGGTTCCTCCGCCGTGCCGACGCCGTGAACCCAGCGTTTGCGCGTCACCGGCCGGTCGGCGGCATGCGGAACCAGGAACTCGGCGATCTCCGAATAGTAGGCGATCACCTCCGCCTTGGTGGTCCCGGTTTCCGGGTACAGCACCTTGTCCAAATTAGTCAGCCTGAGCCGGCGCCCGTCGACGTCTACGGTCTCCTTCTGGCTGGATATCCGGCTGGAATTCTGGCTGGCCATACCGCCAGTCTGTCCGCCGCGCGGCCGGTTGGCTAGGCCCTCGCCTCTGGCTTTGTACCGCCCGCGGGTGTTCACTAGTGGCATGAGAGCCATCTGGAAAGGCGCGGTGGCGTTCGGTCTGGTCAACGTGCCGGTCAAGCTCTACAGCGCCACCGAAGACCACGACGTGAGCCTGCACCAGGTCCATGACAAGGACGGCGGGCGCATCCGCTACCAGCGCCGGTGCGAAGTTTGCGGCAAGACCGTTGACTACCAGAACATCGACAAGGCGTACGACGACGGTGAGCACACCGTGGTGATCACGGACGAGGATTTCAAGTCCCTGCCGGTCGAAAAAAGCCGCGAGATCGAAGTCGTCGAGTTTGTCCCGAGCGACCAGATCGATCCGATCATGTTCGACCGCAGCTACTATCTGGAGCCGGATTCGAAGTCGTCCAAGGCCTACGTCCTGCTCCGGCGGACCCTGGAAGAGACGGACCGCACGGCCATCGTGCAGTTCGCGCTGCGGCAGAAGACCCGGCTGGCGGCGCTGCGGGTCCGCGGCAAGGTCCTGATGCTGCAGACCCTGCTGTGGGAGGACGAGGTACGGGAGGCCAGCTTCCCGTCGCTCGAGGAAACCGTGCGGATCTCGGCGAAAGAGAAGGAGATGTCCGCCGCGCTGGTGGAGTCGTTCTCCTCCGACTTCACGCCCGGGGACTACACCGACGAGTACCAGGAACAGCTGCGGACCCTGATCGAGGCGAAGCTGGAGCAGGGCGAGGCGCTGGATACGGCAAAGACCTTCGGCACGGACGAAGAGGAAGAAGGCGGCAAGGTCCTGGACCTGATGGAGGCGCTGCGCCGCAGCGTCGAGCAGAACCGGGAGGCCAAGTCTTCCGCCGGCTCCTCGAAGAAGAAGAAGTCAGGCTCCAAGTCCGAGGCGTCAAAGGGCGCCTGACGCGCGGTAAACGGACGACGACGGGGCAGGCGGTCCCGGCGGGGCGGGGCCCAGCCCGCCGGGACCGCCTGCCGCTCCGCTACTGCCGGTAGTTTTCCACTTCCCCGGCCGGCCGGGTCTCAGCTTCGCCCGGGTCCTCGCCGGCCTTGCGCTTGGCACGGCGCTGGCGCAGCAAGTCCCAGCACTGGTCCAGCTGCTCTTCCAGGCGGCGCAGCTCGGCGGCGCGGGCGGCGGCCTTGTCCGGCTCCTCCGGCGCGGAGTCGCGCAGTTGTTGTTCCTTCTCGACCAACGCGCTGATGTACTTTTGGATGTCCTGGTCCATGGCACGCCCCTCCGGCGGTAGTCACCTCAGGCTACGTCGCACGCCATCGGCAGGCTAGGGCCGCCGCCTCCTCAATGGACTGAGTTCTGTGGTTGACTTCCTGCAGGGCAATCCCGGTGGCGGGCGACGTGGAGGAACAGAAGACTCATGGCATATGGCGAGCTCGACACCTCGTCCGGGGTACCCCTGTATCGCCAGATCAGGGAAATTCTGCGCAGGGAAATAGCCGAGGGGATCGCTGATCCACGGAAGCCAATGACCGAGGCGCAGTTGCTCAGCCGGTTCGAGGTCAGCCGGGCGCCCATCCGGCAGGCACTCCAGGAGCTTGCCAGCGAGGGGTACATCTACCGGAAACAAGGCAAGGGGACGTTCCCGGTCATCGGCACCAGGGTCCAGCGGCCGGCCGACGTGCGCTCGGGGGCCCTGTACCAATACCTCGCCGAGAGCGGACTGCATCCGACGGGGAAGGTCGCCGGCATCGAACGGGTGGAACCGCCCGGCCGGATTCGGGACCTCCTGGGACTCGAAGCGCACGAGCGGCTCCTGCATTTCACCCGCCTGATCTCGGTCGAGGATGAGCCCCTCGTCGAAGCCGACGTCTACATTCGGGCGCCCGGGGACTTCAGCCCCACCGCCGCGGAACTGGAACGCGTTGGCTCCGCCTTCGAACTCCTCAAGAAAGAGTTCGGCATCGCACACGTCCGCGCCGAGCACGAAGCCTGGGCAACCGCGGCCACCGCCGAACAGGCCGCGACCTTCGGGGTCGCCGCGGGGAGCCCGTTGCTCGTCATCGAGACGGTCTTCTTCACCACGGGCGACCTGCCCGCCGGATGGCGCTCCGCAGTGCACCAGGCAGACAAATTTAAGTACCGGTTCAGCACCGGGCAGTAGGCCGCGACCGCGCGGGAAATCCACCCCGTCAGCCAAAACGAACCGAGATGTTTTCCGGTCAATTGCCTTGACTTTGGCACTACATCATGTAAACCTAGTTGACAGGTAATCAAGGTCACATCAGCGGGAGCCCGCGGCCGTTAGCGGACGCCGGGCCTCCCGATGGGCTCCTCCTTCGTTTACTGCCGCCTGCACCGGTTTCGGCGAGGAATGAATCCAGAGGTCGCGGTGCATGATCCTTCCCCGCGTGACGTCTGCATGGCGTGGCGTCAGACGAAAGGTTGTGCCAATGACGGATACAACAACAACCCCCCACCCGACGGCCAATACCGTTCTTGGCCCCGTTCCCGCCCACGAACTGGGTGTGGTCGCGGTCCACGAGGCCCTGCTCTCGGTGGTCCCGGGAGCCCAGTACGCCCCGGACATCAGCATGGACCGGGCGGAGATCTTCGAGGTCCTGGCCGGAAAGCTGACCGACTTCCGCGCGGCCGGCGGCCAGACGATCGTGGACAGCACCGGCATGTTCCACGGCCGCGACGTGAAGCTGTACGAGGCGCTCTCGCGCTCGACCGGCGTGCACATCATCGCTTCCACCGGCATGGGGCCGGAGGAAATGCTCGGCGGCTACTTCCTCACCCCGCAGACCAACCCGCCGACCCCGTGGCCGGCCGAAAAGTTCGCCGACCTCTTCTCGAAGGAAGTCAGCGAGGGCATGGTGGTCCCGCGGGTCGAGCGCCGCGGAGCCGCCGGGCTGGTCACCAGCACCGCAACCCGCGAGGGCATGACCCCCACCGACGAGAGCTTGTTCCGCGGGGCGGCCCGGACCGCCCTGGCCACCGGCATCCCGGTCTCCATCCGCTACGGCGCCGACGCCCTGCACGACCTCGACGTCGTCCTGGACGAGGGACTGCCCGCCGGGCGGGTGCTCGTCGGCGGCCTGGACCGCCAGGACGCCGCGGCCGCCGGTGCGGCGCTTGAGGTGGCCCGCCGCGGTGCCTTCGTGGGCCTGGACCACGTGGGACTGGACGACGACGGCGGCTACCTCAGCGACCGCGAGCGGGCCTCACTGGTGCTCGAGCTGGTCGGGGCCGGCCACACGGACCAGGTCATCCTCTCGTCCAACGCGATCGGCGTGGCCAAGGGGCAGCCGGACTACGACCTGCCGTTCAGCCACGTGTTGACCACCTTTGTCCCCTTCCTGAAATCACTGGGCCTGGGCGACGACGACGCCCGCCGCATCCTGGTGGACAATCCGCGCAACCTGCTGGCTGTGCGCTGAGCACCGCGGCCCGCCATCAACAAGCTTTCGAAACCCTGAGGTGAAGGAATGACCAAGGTCAACACCGTGCTGGGAACAATCCCGGCTGAAGAACTGGAAATCGTGGCAGTCCACGAACACATCGGCTACGGCATGCCCGGCTCCGAGCTCGACACGCGATGGTGGAAGTCGCCGGAGCAGGCCTACGAAGAAACCGTGCCGAAGCTGCGCAGGTTCCGTGAAAACGGCGGCGGCACCTTCGTGGACGCCACCGGCATCTGCAACGGCCGCGACGTCGACTATTACAAGTCCCTCTCGGCCAAGACCGGCGTCCACATCGTGGCCTGCACCGGCTTCGTGGGCGGCGACACCGCCCTGCCGCACTTTGCACGGGCGTCGGTGGACTACCTGGCGAAGGTGTTCATCCACGAAATCACAGTGGGGATCGGCGACACGGGCGCCAAGGCCGGCGTCATCAAGGTCGGCGTGAGCCGCGGCGGCAAGATGACCGAACTCGACAAGCGGATCTACCGCGCCGCCGCCCGCGCCGCCGTCCTCACCGGGGTCCCGATCCTCACGCATCTGGCGATCGACCCCGAGCCCGCCGTGAACATCTTCAACGAGGAGGGCCTCCCGTTGGATCGCGTCCTCTTCGGCCACGCCGACGACGGCCTGAACGCACCGATCACGCCGCACGACTGGATTTACGAGCAGGGCGGCCGCATCGGCTTCGACACCTTCGGGTACGACCTCGAACTGCCCGACCCGCCGTTCTGGGGCCGCAAACGCGCCGAGCGCATGGAGCACTTCGTCAAGCTGGTGAACAAGGGCTACGCGGACAAGCTGCTCGTCTCGGCAGACGCCAACTGCAGCCCGCTGGGCTGGCCGGGCGTGAAGGGCCACACCATCAACTACATTTTCGACGACATGCTCCCGGACATGCGCGCCGCCGGCATCGACGACGCCACCATCAAGCTCCTCCTCGAGGACAACCCGGCCGATTTCCTCTCCATCAAGGCCTGACCCGCATCACTCCATCCGGCGTCACGCGCCGGCTCCGCTGCCGCCTACGACGACGGCGGCGACTCCAACCCAACACTCACCCCGAGGACGCCTGCACCGGCGCCCAGTGAAGGAACAACAGAACAATGCAGACTTCCGACATCCAGAACCTGAAGGTGGCCGTCGTGGGCGGCGGCTACGCCGGCGCTTCCGCTGCCCTGGCACTGCTGCAGCTCGGCGCCGACGTGCACGTCTACGAGCAGGCCCCCGAGCTTGGCGAAGTAGGGGCCGGCATCGGCCTGCGCCCGCCGACCGTGGAGGTGCTGCGCAAGTGGGGCGTGTTCGAAGAGTTCGAGAAGGTCTCCGCTCCCTCCGAGGCCATCGAGGTCTACCAGGCCAACGGCGAGCTCATCGCCCGCGACCCGTGGCCGGGCATCAACGAGTACGCCCAGACCAACCACTGCCGCATGGTCCACCGCGGGGACGTCATCGAGACCCTCCTGCGCCTGCTGCCGGCCGAGCGGGTTCACATCGGGCACAAGATGATCAGCATCGCCGACAACGGCAACTCCGCCACGGTGAAGTTCGAGAACGGCGTGGAGGTCACCGCCGACCTGGTAGTGGGCGCCGACGGCATCCGGTCCAGCGTCCGCAACCAGATCTTCGGGGAGGTCCAGCCGGTGTTCTCCCACACGATTGCCATGCGCGCCGTCATCTCCGCCGACGATGCCTACGGCCTGGTGGAGAATGACAACTTCCGCGTCTACGTGGGCCAGAACGGCACTACCGTGTACTTCCTGCCGCTGCGCCACCGCAACCAGGTGTCCTTCGACATCACCGCCCCGAGCGACGACACCGCCTGGGCCCCGGAGGTCACGCATCAGTACATCGGGGCGCTGCTGGAGGGCTTCGACGAGCGCCTGCAGAAGATCGGCCAGGAACTGGACATCGCCTCGATGACGAACCGCGGTGTCTACGACATCGACAAGCAGCCGACCTGGCACACCGACAGCGTTGCGCTGGTGGGCGATGCCGCGCACGCCATGCTGCACCACCAGGGCCAGGGCGCGAACTCCGCCATGCAGGATGCCGCCTGGCTGGCCGAGGCCATCAAGGACGGCTCCGACCTGCAGGACGCCCTGCGCACCTACCAGGCCAAGCGCAAGCCCATCACCGACGTGCTGCAGGACATCTCCCGCAAGCCGTTCGACATCGGTGACTCCTTCCCGGAGACCACGTCCTTCGAGAAGGGGGCTGGTGTCGAGTGACAATCCACCCCGAGATCGGCAAACTCCTCGCCACGCTGCCGCCGTTCGACCACGGCACGCGGCCCGACCCGGAGGCAAAGCGCGCGGGCGACCTGCAGTTCGTCGCGCCCCTGGAGGAACGGCTGCCCCTGCACGCCGTCGAGGACACCGTTGCGGCCACCGAGGCGGGCGAGGTCCCGGTGCGGATCTACACCCCGGCGGAGGCGGAGTCTTACGGGCTGCTGGTGTACTTCCACGGCGGCGCATTCTTCTCCGGCAGCCTGGAAACGCATGACCATGTCGCGCGGGCACTGGCCAAGGAGAGCGACTACAAGGTCATCTCCGTCGGCTTCCAGCTGGCACCGGAGGCGCCCTTCCCGACCAGCCTGCAGGAGTGCTACGGCGTGGTGCGCTGGGCCGCCGAGCAGGGCGGGAGCCTGGCCTGGGACGGCCAGAACCTGGCTTTGGCCGGCGACAGCTCGGGCGCCAATTTTGTGGCGGCGGTGACGGCGATGGCACACGACGAGGGCTTCGACCGGATCACGCACCAGGTCCTGTACTACCCGTCGCTGGACCTGGACTTCGACGAGGACCGCTACGCCTCGCTGTGGGAGAACGCCACCGGCTACGGCCTGGAGACCCCGGCGCTGAAGCCGTGGAACTCCTTCTACCTCGAGAGCGGCGCGGACCCGGCCGACCCGCTGGTCTCCCCGATCAAGCGCGAGGACCTCACCGGCCTGCCGAAGGCCCTGATCATCACCGCCGAGTACGATCCCCTGCGCGACGAGGGCGAACTCTACGGCCGGCGCCTGAAGGACGCCGGCGTGGACACCACCGTCAGCCGCTACGCGGGCGCCAACCACGGCTTCGTCCAGAACTTCTTCTGGATCCCGGACATGTACCGGGCCTACCAGGAAACGGGCGAGTTCCTTAACCGGGGCTGACCCCACCCGCCCCGAACGCAGCGACGACGTCGTCGCGGCTGCTGTTGTTCTCGGCCATGGTGTCGATGCCTCTTTTCCGCG